>CANJGB010000006.1 GCA_947473805.1 Alphaproteobacteria bacterium | reverse complement strand
TGGATGGCGCCCGAAATGCCGACCGCGATGTAGAGGTCGGGGGCGACGATCTTGCCGGTCTGGCCGACCTGGTAGTCGTTCGGCACGAAGCCGGCATCGACGGCGGCGCGGCTGGCGCCGACGGCGGCGCCCAGCTTGTCGGCCACGGCCTCGAGCAGCTTGAAGTTCTCGCCCGACTGCATGCCGCGACCACCGGAAATGATGATCTTGGCGGCGGTGAGTTCAGGACGGTCGGACTTCTGCAGCTGCTGGTCGATGAACTTCGACGTGCCCGGGTCGGTTGCTGCCGACACGGCCTCGACCGGGGCCGAGCTGCCGGTCGCCGCCACGGCCTTGAAGCCGGTGGCGCGAACGGTGATCACCTTGATCGCGTCGATCGACTGCACGGTCGCCATGGCATTGCCGGCATAGATCGGACGGATGAACGTGTCGGCCGACTCCACCGACGTGATGCCGGAAATCTGCGCGACGTCGAGCAGGGCGGCCACGCGCGGCATGAAATTCTTCGCGGTCGTGGTCTCGGGCGCCAGCACCGCGGCGTAGCCCTTGGCCAGGCCACTTACCAGTGCGGCCATGCCTTCGGCCAGCTGGTTGGCATATTGCGGTGCGTCGGCAACCAGCACCTTGGCAACGCCCTCGATCTGCGCCGCCGCCTGGGCGGCTGCGCCGCAGCCGGCGCCGGCAACGAGGACGTGGATCTCGCCGCCCAGCTTCTGCGCGGCGGCGACGGTGTTGAGCGTCGGCCCCTTGACGGTGGTGTTGTCGTGCTCGGCAATGACCAGAATGCTCATCTCAGATCACTCCCGCTTCGGTCTTGAGCTTCTGCACCAGGGTGGCGACATCGGGCACCTTTACGCCCGCGACGCGCTTCGGCGGCTCGGCCACCTTCAGCACCTTGAGGCGCGAGGCGATATCAACGCCCAACGATTCCGGCGTCTTTTCGTCGATCGGCTTCTTCTTCGCCTTCATGATGTTGGGCAAGCTGGCGTAGCGCGGCTCGTTCAGGCGCAGGTCGGTGGTCAGCACCGCCGGCAAGTCGATCTCGACCGTCTGCAGGCCGCCGTCGATCTCGCGTACGACCTTGGCCTTGTCGCCCTCGATGAACAGCTTGTTGGCGAAGGTCGCCTGCGGCCGGCCCCACAGGGCGGCCAGCATCTGACCGGTCTGGTTGCTGTCGTCGTCGATGGCCTGCTTGCCGGTGATGACGAGGCCGGGCTGTTCGGCGTCGCACACGGCCTTGAGCAGCTTGGCGACGGCCAGCGGCTGCACTTCGGCGTCGGTCTTGATCAGGATGCCGCGGTCGGCGCCCATGGCGAGCGCGGTGCGGAGCGTTTCCTGCGCCTGGGCCGGGCCGATCGAGACCACGATCACTTCCGTGGCCTTGCCCGCTTCCTTCAGGCGAACGGCTTCCTCGACACCGATTTCGTCGAACGGGTTCATCGACATCTTGACGTTGGCCAAGTCGACGCCCGTGCCATCGGCCTTCACGCGAACCTTGACGTTGTAATCGACCACACGCTTGACCGCGACAAGCACCTTCATGACGGCAGATTTCTCCGATTTGTAGACGGGTCCGACAGCGGGGGATGTCGGCCAAATGCCTTGGTTTTCCGCCGAAATTACGGGGTTAACCGGTGGATTTCGCAGCGCACACTAATCGGGCGTTTCGGCAGTGTCAACGCAGTGCAACATAAGTCGGGGCTGGTGCCCCGGCGCCCGCTAGCTGCGGTTCTTGCCTGGCACCCACAGGACATCGGCTGCGCCCTTGCCATTGACGAACCGGCTGGCCACGAACAGGTGGTCGGACAGGCGGTTGATGTACTTGATCGCAACGGGATTGACCGCCTCGCGCGCCGCCAGCGCGGTCATGGCCCGCTCTGCCCGGCGGGAAATGGTGCGCGCCAGGTGCAGATAGGCGGCAGCCGCGCCGCCACCCGGCAGCACGAACGAATTGAGCGGCGTAAGCTCCGCGTTCATGGCGTCGATCTCGCGCTCCAGCCGGTCGACCTGCGCCTGCACGACGCGCAGGGGCTCGTACTTGGGGCTTTCTTCTTCCGGTGTGGCCAGGTCGGCGCCGAGGTCGAAGAGGTCGTTCTGGATGCGGGCCAGCATGGCGTCCATGTCGGTGCCTGCCGTGTGCAGCCGCACCAGGCCCACGGCCGCATTGGCTTCGTCGACGACGCCATAGGCATCGATGCGCGGGTCATGCTTGGCGCGCCGGTTGCCATCGACCAGCGAGGTCTGCCCCGTGTCGCCGCTGCGTGTATAGATCTTGGTCAGCTTGACCATGGCCTCAACCCGGCCGGCCGATAATGAACGAGGCAAGCGCGATGAGCGCCACGGCGATGGCCTGCAGCAGGACGCGCCAGCGCATCAACCGGTTCGACCGGTTGCCGGAATTGGGCCCGCCGCGGAACAGCGACCAGATGCCGGCGATGAGGACAAGGGTTGTCGCAACGATGGCGACGACGATGGCGATGTTCAGGGCGCTATTCATGGCGACACATTAATACCCCGCAGAGAGCGGGGCCAGCGTGCGGCTGTCAGGCGCGGCGGGCCAGGGGCGGCGACGCGGCCTGGCGCTCGCCCTCGCGCGGCGCGAGGCCGAAATAGACCAGGTCGACAAAGGCATCGGCCAGCGATTCGAAGCTCTTGCGGCCCGGATTGACCCATTCGACCGTCCAGTTCAGCGATCCCAGCACAAACATCCGGGCAATGCCGCCGCTGGATTCGGCACGAAAGGCGCCCTCGGCGCTGGCCGCCTCGAACAGGTCGCGCCACAGCGCGTCGTACTGGTCGCGGGCACGCATGTACTTGCGGCGCAGCGCCGCTGGCACCCGGTCGAGCAATTGTTTGCCCGGCACCGCGTAATCGCCGTACTCGAAATTCGCCCTCAGGTGGGCGGCCACAGCCGCCCGCAGGCGTTGTTTCGCCGGCGCGTCGGGCGGCAGGGAGTTAACCGCCTCGCTGACAGCGTTGAGAATGGTGTTGAACCCGCGGTCGATGACCGATTCCAGCAGCTTCTCTTTCGAGGGGTAGTGATAGTACAGGCTGCCGGGCTTCATCCGCGCGACGCGGGCGATGTCGCGGACGGTGGTCTGGGCATAGCCTTTTTCACGGAACAGTTTCGCCGCGATGCGCAGCAACCGCTCGCCGGTAATATCGGCCTTGGTCAAGAAGCCTTCTCCGTCTCGTCTGCCGTACCCCGGCACAGTCATTCTAGCCGAACCGTCCCGGCGGCGCTGTCTCCGATTGGAACTCGCGCACCGGGCGATTAGCTATTGAATTAAAGGGCATCGTCGGGTACGGAAGTGCCCCGCGCGGCGAAGGTTACGGCGCGCGTCGGGAATGCGGGCGCCGGTTGACTCCAAAGTGGCGGACGTGTTCTTTATCCACAAACTTGCGCGATAAGAAAAATACGGCTCGCAAGGCCAAACAGGGCGTCAGGGAGGTTTGTTCTGTCCGAGCGATTGCACCAGCTTGATTCGGCTGAAGACGCGGCCTTGGGCTGCGTTCATGTGTGCACGCTCAACTCCCAGACTCCATCGCACCGGTCCGGCACTTTGCCGGCCCAGGTTCAATCCGCGTCGGCCCGCTAGCTTCGCTGCGGGCCACGTTCGACAGGGAAGCGACACATGGTTCTTGATGAATTGGCGATCATCGTGGTGCGCGGCTTCGGCCTCGGTTCCATTTTCGCGCTTGTCGCGATGAGCATGAACATCACCTACAACGCCTCGCACATCATCAATTTCGCCCAAGGCAACATGTTCGTCCTCGGCGGCTTTCTCGCCTTCCTGATCGCCGACATCTTGGTCGGCATTCCGATGTGGATCATCATGATCCCGGTCGCCGGCGTCGTGCTCGCCGCGATCATGACGCTGCAGGGTTGGGTTACCCTCCTGCCGCTGCGACACTCGGTCGAACAGCATTCATGGCTAATCACCACCATGGCGGTGTCGATCATGATCGGCGCCCTGATGCTCATCTTCCAGGGCCCGTGGGTCTCGACCGTCAACAGCCCGCTGCCGCCCTTCATGGTGTTCGGCGTCCGCACGCCGGCGCCCTACGCCGCGATCTCCGTCCTTATGTTCGTCTGGTTCTTCGGCCTGCGCTGGTTCCTCAGCAAGACGCTGACCGGCCTGGCCATCAGCGCCCTGTCGCAGGATCTTGAGGCCGCGCGCGCCGCCGGCCTGAAGGTCAAGCGGCTGCAGCTGCTGTCCTTCACGATCAGCGGCCTGGTGGTCGGTTCGGCCGGCTTCATCGCCGCGCCGATCATCTCGATCGCATCCGACACCGGCATTCGCTACGTGCTCAACGGCTTCATCGCCGCCGTGGTCGGCGGTTTCGGCAACAACCTCGGCGCGCTGATCGGCGGTCCGCTGGTTGGCATTGTCGCGATGGTTGCCACCTACGAAATCGGCGGCCAGTACCAGACTTTCGTCTCGCTGCTGCTGCTCGTCGGCGTCCTGCTGCTGCGTCCCGAAGGTATCTTCGGCCGCACGGCGGCGCGGCGCGTCTGACGACTGAAGGATAACGGAGACCATGTCCATGGCCACCCAAGCAATCGCCGCCGAAACCGGTCATCGCGGCGCCCGCCTCAACTCTGACATTCCGCAGTTGATCATCGGCGTCATCGTTGTCGCCGCGACGACCTTCATTCCGGACATCGCGGGCAACCCGTACTGGACACACAGCTTCCAGCTGGTGAACCTGTTCATCTGCGCCGCGGTGTTCCAGAACCTGCTGATGCATGACGCCGGCCAGGCCTCGTTCGGCCAGAGCGCCATCTTCGGCATGTCGGCCTACATGGCCGCCATCGCGACCGGCATGCACGGCCTGAACTACGGCATCGGCATGGTCATCGGCGTGCTGGCCTCGGTGGTCGGCGGCCTGCTGTTCGCCGGCCCGGCGCTGCGCGTGCAGGGCTATTACCTGGGCTTCGTGACGCTCAGCGCGGCGACGGTGTTCCCGGAGCTGCTGATCGCCCTGAACAAGTACACCAACGGCATCAACGGCATCTCGATCCCGTTCCCGACCTGGCACAAGGAAGTCTTCGGCCTGTCGATGCTGTCGCTGGTGATCGTCGGCGTGACCTGCGCGTCGCTGGCCTTCCATGTCTGGCTGCGCTCGACCGGTTTCGGCCGCGCCATGCGCATCGCCGCCGCAAGCCCCGAGGCCGCGCAGTCGCTCGGCATCAACACGGGCCTGATGCGCTGCCTGGCGTTTACCATCGTGTCGGCAGGCACCGGCGTCGCCGGCCTGCTGTATCCGCCGATCGTCGGCTTCGTCAGCCCCTCGGCGTTCAACCTCGAAATCTCCATCGTGTTCTTCCTTGCGGTCATCGTCGGTGGCCGGGGCCAGATCCTGGGGCCGATTGTCGGCGTCTGGATCCTGTACCTGCTGCCGAACGTGCTGCTGGTCGAGCTGGTGAACTTCCGCCTGCTCGCCTACGGCACCCTGGCCCTGGTCGTGATGCTGCTGTTCTCGGACGGCCTGATCGGTTCGTTCGAGCGCTGGCGTCTGCGGCGCAACCAGTCGACCCAGCGGGTGAACATCCACCTCGACGGCCTGCTTGGCCCGGTCCGCACGGTCGGCGCGCGTGCGCCGCGCACGGAAGTCGCCATCGACGTGAAGAAGGCCCGCAAGACCTTCGGTTCGGTCATCGCGGTCGACGATGTCGACATGCAGGTGATGCGCGCCGAGATCCACGGCCTCGTCGGTGCCAATGGCTCGGGCAAGACGTCGCTGCTGAACGTGTTCAACGGCTTCAGCCGGCTGAACGCCGGTTCGGTGACCATCAACGGCGCCGACATCACCAGGCTGTCGTCCAACCGCATCGCCAAGCTCGGCATCGGCCGCACGTTCCAGACCCCGCGCATTTTCAATGCCATGTCGCTTTGGGAAAACCTTGAGATCGGCCTCGACGCCAATACCGGCAAGTCAGTGGCCCCGGCCGATGTGCTCGCCGCGATGAAGGCGTCGATGGGCGAGCAGAGCGTCGACCTGGTTCCGCACGGCCAGCGCCGCATGATCGAGGTGATGCGCGCCGTCCTTATGGGCGCCGACGTACTCTTCCTCGACGAGCCCGCCGCCGGCCTGTCGCCCGGCGAGCGCGAGGAGTTCAAGAACCTGCTGCGCCGCCTGCGCGACGAGATGGGCAAGACCATCGTCCTCGTCGAACACGACCTCCAGCTCGTCTGGGACGTGGCCGACCGCATCACCGTGCTCGAAGCGGGCAAGATGGTCGCGTCGGGTTCGCCCACCGAGATCGCCGGAAATCCCTCCGTTCGCAAGCTGTTCATAGAGCCCACTCATGCTTGATGTAAAAAACATCTATTCCGGCTACGGCAACGTTCCGGTCCTTCGCGACGTCAGCCTGAGCGTCAAGGCGGGCGAGATCCTGCTGATCGTCGGTGAAAACGGCGCCGGGAAGTCGACCCTGCTCCGCACCATCGGCGGGTTCATCAAGCCGGAGCGCGGCTCGATCAACTATGCCGGCTCCGAGATCGGCGGCATGGCGGCGGAAGACATTTCCGTGCTGGGCCTGCGCCTCGTGCTGGACGGTCACCGGGTATTCCCTGAACTGACCGTTTGGGACAATTTGCGCCTTGGCGGCGCGGTGCAGAAGGACAAGGCCGCGTTCGACAAGGCGGCCGAGGAAGTCTTCACCGTGTTCCCGATCCTGCGCGAGCGCCTGAAGCAGCCCGCCCGCGATCTGTCCGGCGGCCAGCAGCAGATGCTGGCGCTGGGCCAGGCCTTCGTGGCCCAGCCCAAGGTTCTGCTCTGCGACGAGCCGTCGCTGGGCCTCGCCCAGGCGCTGCTGCCGCCGATCCTGAACTTCCTGCGCGGCTGGGCCGAGCGCGGCACCGCCGTGGTCATCGTCGAGCAGCACATCGACATCGCCCTGCCCGTGGCCGATCGCGCCATGGTGATGGAGCGCGGCCATGTGAAGCTGACCTGCGCGGCCAAGGACCTGAAGGACGAGTTGCGGAAGGCTTCGGCCGTCCACGCCTGATCCAGACGTCGCGTGGACTTCTCGCTCACCGACGAACAGAAGCAGCTGAAGGACAGCCTGCGCCGCTTCCTCGACAAGGATTACGCCTTCGAGGCGCGGCGCAGCCTGGTCGAAAAGGGCAGCGGCTTCGGCCGCTACACCTGGAAGACCATTGCCGACCTCGGCCTGCTGGCGCTGGCCGTGCCCGAGGCCCAGGGCGGCCTTGCCGGTACCGCCGTCGATACTGCCCTGGTGATGGAGGAGTTCGGCCGCTCGCTGGTGGTCGAACCCTATGCGGCCGTTGCCGTCCTTGCCACCCACGCCATCGCCGCCGCCGCCACCGACGCGCAGAAGGATGAATGGCTGCCGGCGCTGGCAGCGGGCGACGCCGTCATCGTCCTGGCGCACGAGGAACCCGCGGCCCGCGGCCGCCTCGAACACGTGACCACACGCGCCCGCCGCGCCCCCGATGGCAGCTACATGATCGAAGGCCACAAGGTGCTGGTGCAGGGCGCCCCGGTGGCCGACCGCATCCTGGTGAGTGCGCGCCTCTCGGGCGCGGCGGACGATGAAACCGGCCTTGGCCTGTTCATGGTCGAGCGCGACGCGCGGGGCCTGACGCGGCAGGATGTGCGCCTGCTGGATGGCAGTCCTGCATCCGACCTTCGCCTCGACGGCGTCAAGGTCGCGCCTGAAGCGGCCCTGGGCGAACCGGGTAAGGCCTTTCCGGCCATTGCATCTGCGGTCGAGCAAATGATCGTCGCGCTGTGCGCCGAGGCGGTCGGCGCCATGGACCGCACGATCTGGATTACCCGTGACTATCTGAAGACGCGCAAGCAGTTCGGCGTCACCCTCAATACATTCCAGGCGCTGCAGCACCGCATGGCCGACATGGTGATCGAGCACGAAATGGCGCGCTCGATGCTGCTGCGGGCGCTGGGCGCGTTGCAGGAGAGCAATCCGGTGACACGCTCGCTGGGCGTTTCGGCGGCAAAGGCGCAGGTGCTGCGCGCCGCGCGCTTCGTCTGCGCCCAGGGCATCCAGCTGCACGGCGGCATGGGCATGACCGAGGAATACGTGATCGGCCATTATTTCAAGCGCATCAACGTGATCGATGCGCTGTTCGGAAATATCGATCACCATGTGCGCCGTTACGCGGGCGCCCTGCAGACAGGCCACGCCGCCTAGCCGCACGCTGCCTCACTGGCAGACTGTTCAGCCTTTTTTTACCCTTGTCGGCGATCATTGCCGGTCGGTTCCACTCGTCCGGAAAGCGGTATGTCGCGTTTGGGGCACATAGAGGCGGGCATGGCCGCGCCGGTGGCGGCGGCATGATCCGGGGGCCGGTACTGGTCGTCGACGATTACGGCACGATGCGCCGCATCCTGCGCAATCTGCTTGAGCAGATCGGCTTTCCCGACAGTGACGAGGCGCCAGATGGTAATGCCGCGTGGGAGAAACTGCAGGTGACGCCGTTCGGCCTGGTCATCGCCGACCTGCATATGGAGCCGATGTCGGGCATCGACCTGTTGCGCAAGGTGCGGGCCGATCTGCGCACGCAGGATGTCCCCTTCATCATGGTTACGGCTGAGCGGAACATCGACAATGTCGTTGCCGCCAAGGAAGCCGGCGTCGACAACTACATCATCAAGCCGTTCAACGGCGAGGCCCTGCGCCGGAAAATCGACGCCGCGCTCGGCGTTGCGAAAGAGCGCCAGGCCGCCCGTGCGACGGCCACTGCCACGCCGAATGACACGCCCGCCGCGGCGGCCGAATAGCATCCGGCCGGCGATCACCATGCAGGACCTTTACAGCGACTTTCTCGCGGAAACGGCGCAAGGCGTTGCGCAGCTGGACGGAGAACTGAAGGCCTTGACCGAAAGGCCGGAGGACACCGGGCTGCTGGCCGCCATCTTCCGCCATGTTCACAGCATCAAGGGCACGTGCGGCTTCCTTGGACTGCAGTCGCTGGAAGAAACGGCCCATGACATGGAAACGGTGCTGGTCCAGATCCGCAACCGGGCGGAAGATTCCGCGATTCTGCTGGACAGGTTGTATGGCTTTGCCGCCGCGCTGCGGGGGATCGTCGCCGCGCTGGGTGCCGAGGCCGGAGACGGCGCTGCCGATATCTGGATGCATCTGCCGCGCCTCGTCGACGAACTGTCGCACAGGCTTGGCAAGGAAACCGAGCTGCGCATTTCCGGCGATGTCGCCGCGCTGGACGCGCCGCTGCTGATCGCCGCCCGGGATTCGCTGATCCACATCATCCGCAACGCCATTGACCATGGCATCGAGACGCCGGCGGCACGGCAGACGGCCGGCAAGCCCGTGCGCGGGGTGCTGGGTCTGTCGGTCCGGCGCGAGGACGACCATGTCGTCGTCGAGATTTCCGACGACGGACGCGGGCTGGACCTGCCGGCGCTGCGGCGGCAGGTTGGCGCTGGCGGGGTGGCCATGAAGGACGTGGATATCGGCCGCCAGGTTTTTGCACCAGGCGTTTCCACCGCCGGCCGGGTAACCACCCTGTCAGGGCGGGGCGTCGGCCTCGATGCCGTGCAGGTGGCCGTCCGCGACCTGGGCGGCAGCGTGCATGTCGCGAGTGAGCCGGGCCAGGGCACCTGCTTCACGCTACGACTGCCGGCATCCATTACACACATCCGGCCGCGCCGTACCGCCATTCGGTGATAGAAATCGGGCCATGCCGGCCCGCCAATTGCTCAGTGACCTGTTCGATGCAGCCGTCAGTGCCGCCGATCCGGCGGTCATGGTGCCGCATCACCTGCCGTGTCCGCCGCGCGGCCGCACCATCGTCGTCGGCGCCGGCAAGGCCGCGGCAGCGATGGCCACGGCCGTAGAGGCGCACTGGCCCGGGCCGCTCAGTGGACTCGTCGTCACCCGCTATGGGCACGGTGCCCCGTGCCAGCGGATCGCGGTGGTGGAGGCGGGGCATCCGCTGCCTGATGCCGCGGGAAGCGACGCCGCGGCGCGCATCCTGGCGCTGGTACAGGGCCTCGGACCCGACGACCTCGTGCTCTGCCTGCTTTCCGGTGGCGGCTCGTCGCTGCTGGCCCTGCCAGCCCCTGGCCTCACGCTGGCGGACAAGCAGGCGCTGACAGATACGTTGCTTCGTGCTGGCGCGCCGATTTCCGACATCAACTGCGTGCGCAAGCATCTATCCGCGATCAAGGGCGGGCGGCTGGCACTTGCGGCCTGGCCCGCGCCGGTCGTTACGCTCGCCATTTCCGATGTGCCGGGCGACGCCCCTTCGGTGATCGCCTCGGGGCCAACGGTTCCTGATCCAATGACAGTGGCCGATGCCCGCGCGCTGCTCGACCGCTACGCGCCGGGCGCTACGCCGTTTCTCTCCGAAACACCGAAGGCGGGCGATCCGCATCTGTCGCGATCATCGTTCCACCTGATTGCGCGGCCCCGGGATGCGCTGGATGCCGCCGCACATCTGGCGAATCAAAAGGGGTTTGCGGTGATCGACCTCGGCGCCGATGTCGAGGGCGAGGCACGCGACGTGGCGGCACGTCACGCACAACTGGTGCTGAAGACCACAGCGCCAGCAGTCATCCTCTCCGGCGGCGAGACCACGGTGACGGTGCGCGGGCGGGGCAGGGGCGGGCGCAACGCCGAATACCTGCTGGCGCTGGGTCTCGCCCTGAACGGCCTTGCTGGCGTCCATGCATTGGCGGCCGACACGGACGGCGTCGATGGCAGCGAAGACAATGCCGGCGCGTTCTTGGGTCCGGATACGTTGCGCCGCGCCGCCTCACTGGGCCTGGACGGCCAGGCCATGCTGGACGACAACGACGCTTACGGTTTCTTTGCCGGCCTCGGCGACCTGCTGGTGACCGGGCCGACGCGGACCAACGTGAACGACTTCCGCGCGATCCTGGTCAGCTGAGGCCCGGCACGGGTATTGCCGCGCCGTGCACCGCGCGCGCCGCGTCCGACGCCAGGAACATGATCACGTCGGCCAGCGCATCGGGCGTTACCCACTTCGCGAAATCGGCCTTTGGCATGTCGGCGCGGTTGGCGGGGGTGTCGATGATGCTGGGCAGGACGCAGTTCACGTTGATGCCCTGGTCGCGCAGTTCCAGCGCAAGGCTTTCGGTCAGGCGGATCACCGCGCTTTTCGATGCCGTGTAGGCGGCCATGTTCGGCTTACCCGACAGCGCCGAGAGCGCGCCGATATTGATGATCTTGCCGCTGCCGCGCTTCTGCATTGCCGGAACGGTGGCGCCAACCACGTTCAGCAGGCTGGTGGCGTTCATGTCCATCATGGTGCGCCACAGGTCGAGACCCGTCTCGTGCACCGGCGGGCCCATGCGGAAGCCGCCGGCGATGTTGCACAGGACATCGACGTTATCGAGTGCGCCAAGCGCTGCCTTGACCCTGGCGCCATCCAGAAGGTCGACCGCGATGGTGCGGGCATCGCCACCCAGCTCCCGGGCCCGGACCGCCAGTGCCTCGGCGGCGACATCGACCATGACGAGGCGGCCGCCGGCGCGCGCGAACTGCCGCGCCACCGCGAAACCCAGCGCGCCCGCCGCGCCCGTCACCACAATCGTTTTGCCCGTGAAATCGAACATCTCGTCTCCCTGCATCTCGTTCGTTCTACGTCCCGTCGAATCCGCACGCGACAAGCGCGTCGCGCATATGTGCCGGCACCGGCGCCGTCACCGCGATGGCCGCCCGGTTCTTGTACAACGGTACGGTGATGCTGCGCGCGTGCAAGTGGAGCTGGCCTGCCGGTCCGCCATATTGCGGATCTCCGAGCAGCGGACAAGCCAGTTCCGCGCCATGCACCCTGATCTGGTGCGTGCGTCCGGTGCGCGGACGGAATTCGATCCATGTCGTTTTTTCCGAGCGGCCCAAGATGCGCCAGTCGGTGACCGCCGCTTGGCCTGCGGGATCGACCACCATGCGCCAGCCGCCGGTGCGGTTGTTCTGCTTCAGCAGGGGCGCCTCGATGCGGCCCTCGTCGGCGGCGGGTGAGCCCTGCACCACCGCCCAATAGACCTTTTCGACCTGCCCCTCGGCGAACAGCTTGCCCAGCTTGGCCAGCGCCTTGCGGTGGCGGCCAAGCACCAGGCAGCCGGACGTGTCGCGGTCCAGCCGGTGCGCCAGGCCGGGCGCTTTCGGCAGGCCGAAGCGCAGGGCGTCGAAATGCCGTTCCAGATTGTCGCCGCCACCCGGCCCACCATGGACCGGCAGGCCCGCGGGCTTGTCCACCACCAGCATCAGGCCGTCGCGGTAGAGCAGGCGCGCCTCGATATCCAGGTCCGCCGGCTGCGCCCACATATAGGCCGGGGCCATGTCGCGCGCCGCACAGGCGGGCGAGGCGAATTCGCCTGGCTCGTCGCCCTCGATCGGCGGCAGCTTTTCTGGCTTGCGGCGTTTCATCGTCTTTCACATAGGCCAATCCGGCGCGCGGCGACATGATTTCTCGCAGCGCCGCGTGTGGGTTTTTAATCCCCAAGCGGGAGTGGCAATAAGAAAGTAATTTCAATGGCCTATCGGAAATTGACCCGCCCCGTGGAGTCCATGCCCGCCCGTTTCGGCCCCATCACCCAGGTCGCCTACGTGACGCGCGATTTCCGCGCCTCGCTGGATTTCAAGATTCGATGCATGGGCGTCGGGCCCTGGTTCGTGCAGGAGCGCGCGATCCATACCCACAATTACCGCGGTGAGGCGGTGCAGTTCTCGATGTCCGTCGGCCTCGCCAATTCAGGCGGCCTGCAGCTGGAGATCATGGAACAGCACGACGACGCGCCGACCATCTACAGCGCGGCGATGCAGCGCAGCTTCGTGCGCGACGTACAGCACCACATCTGCATGTGGCCCGAAGCGTACGACGAGAAGCTGGCCGATGCGCTGGCGCATGGTTATCGCGCCGAACAGGATGGCGGCAACCATCGCGGTCGATTCATATACCTGTCGCATCCGGCGCACCCGGAGCACATGATCGAATTCACCGAGGCAACACCGGGGCGGCGCGCATTCAATGGCGCCATCGCGGCTGCCGCGCAAAACTGGGACGGGCGCGACCCGATCCGCACCTTCGCCGATGCCCAGGCGGCCGCCGAGGCGGCATCGTGAGCCGGTTCGGCCCGGTCATGCAGGTCGCCTTTGTGACACGCGACATCGGGGGGCTGATGCACTTCTATGCCCGCGAGATGGGCGTCGGGCCGTGGTTCTATACCGAGCGGTCGCCGATGGAGTCGGTGCGCTATCGCGGCCAGCCGGTTTCGGTGCACCTGTCGGTCGGCGTGGCATTTGCCGGCGACACGCAGATCGAACTGCTGCAGCAGCGTGACGACGGCCCATCGGTTTATCTCGACTGGATGAAACGACCGTTCGAGCGGCAGCTGCAGCACCATGTTGCCATGTGGCCGGTTGATTTCGCAGCCAAGCTGGACCTTGCCCTCGCCTCCGGCTACGAGGTGGTGCAAGACGGCGGCACCGCGCGCGGCCGCTTCGCCTTCCTGCTGCATCCGCAGAATCCCGACTATATGCTCGAATTTACCGAGGCCACGCCGGGACGTACTGCCTATCGCGCCGCGGCCGCGCGGGCCGCGCGCGACTGGGACGGCCGCGATCCCGTGCGCTCGTTTGATTCGCTGGCCGTGGCGACTTAGCACCCATGCCCCAGCTCAGCGTCAGCTACCGGCAGCTTGCTGCTGCGTCGTTCTTCGGGTTCATCCCGTTCGTTTTCCTCGCGATCATCATGTTCTATCAGTTCTTCGGCTCGCTGCCGGGAATACGCGATTCGCGCGAGGCGGTGACCCACACATTCGAGGTCATCCGCGTCGCCAAGACAATCGAGCAAAAGGTTGGCGAGGCGGAGGCCGGTGGCCGGGGTTTCCTGATCACCGGTGACCAGGCCTATCTCGGCCCCTATGAAGCCGCGCTGCCGCAGATTCCGGAACTGCTGGCGCAGTTGCAAGCGCTGGTCGCGGACAATCCGGAACAGCAGCGCCGGCTGCTGACGCTGCAGGGCAACGTGACGACGAAGCTGAACGTGCTGCGCGCCACCGTCGATACGATGCGAACGGCTGGATTCGACGCCGCACGCGCCGTCATGCTGAATGACGTCGGCCGCCAGGCGATGGATGACATCCGAAATGGGGTGGCCGACTTCGTGGCCGTCGAGGACGGGTTGCTGCGTACGCGGCTGGCGGCGGCGGTGATCGCCGAGGAACGGGTGCGCCTGTCCATGTTCGGCGGTGCGGGGATCGCCTTTGCCGCGCTGCTGGTCGGGTCGCTGCTGCTCAGCCGCGCCTACCGGCACAGTGCCGCGGCGGAGCGGGTGCTCCGCGCCACCCTGGACAGCGTGCGTGAGGGCGTCACCGCCTTCGATCCAGAGGGCCGGCTGGTGGTGTGGAGCTCGATGTTTGAGGACGTCGCGCGCGTGCGGTCTTCGGCGTTGCAGAGCGGCATGACCTTGGCACAATTCCAGGCGGTTGTGGCGCAGGGCGGCACCGGCCTATCCGCGAACATCGGCGACCTGGATGCGGAATCGCGCCGCGTGGGCCGGTCACTGCTGGTCGAGAACAAGTCGGGCAACAGCCGCATCTACCAGACCTTCGTCCATGCCCTGAACGAAGGCGGCTTCGTCGCCACCTATCTCGACGTGACCGAACGCCGCCGTACCGAGGCGATCTCGCGGCAGGCGCAAAAGCTGGAGGCTCTCGGCCAGATGACCGGCGGGATCGCCCACGACTTCAACAACCTGCTCACGATCATCACCGGCAATCTGGACCTGCTGCGCCGCACCGTTTCCGGCAACAAGCCAGCGGAGGACCGGATTGCGCTGCTGTTGCTCGGCGCCGAGCGTGCGGCCAAGCTGACCACGCAACTGCTGGCCTTTGCACGCCGCCAGCCCCTGGAGCCGCAGGTAACCAATCTGGGCCAGTTGCTGCCCGAGACCGAGGCGCTGATCCGGCGCGCAGTCGGCGCATCGGTCGAGGTCGAATGCGTCGGCGCACCGGGCCTGTGGAACACGCTGATCGACCCAACACAGTTCCAGTCGGCGGCGCTGAACCTGGCGATCAATGCGCGCGACGCCATGCCCGATGGCGGCAAGTTGACCATCGAGGTGTCGAACCTGGCGCTGGACGACGATTACGCGGCGCAGCATGCTGATGTCACCGCCGGGCAGTATGTGCTGTTCGCCGTGACCGACACCGGCCACGGCATGGATGCGGAGACGGTGGCGCGGGCGCTGGACCCGTTCTTCACCACCAAGCCGGCGGGGCAGGGCACCGGCCTGGGCCTGTCCATGGTTTATGGTTTCGTGAAGCAGTCCGGCGGCCACCTGAAGATTTACAGCGAGCCGAACCAGGGCACGACGATCAAAATATATCTGCCACGCTCGGTGGTGGACGAGGTGCTGCCCTCGCGCAGCGCGCCTGTTGCGCCGATGTCGGGCTGTGAATCCATTCTGCTGGTGGACGACGACGAGGTGGTGCGCACTACCGTGGCCGATATGCTCGCAGATTTCGGCTATCAGGTGACCCAGGCGGACAGTGGCGCGGATGGCCTGGCCCATTTCGAGCGCGGCGCGACGTTCGACCTGCTGTTTACCGACGTGGTCATGCCCGGCAATGTCAGCAGCCGGACCATGGCCAAGCGCGCTGTCGAGCTGCAGCCCGGCCTGAAGGTGCTGTTTACCTCGGGCTATACGCAGAACGCCATCATTCACCACGGCCGCGTCGACCCGGGCGTCGAACTGTTGAGCAAGCCCTATACGCGCGACCGGCTCGCCACCAAGATCAGGAGCGTACTCGACGGGCCGCCGCCGCGGGTCTAGCCTAGGCCAAAGGGAGGAACCAAAATGAGCGTTCAGAACGCCTATATTGACGCCGCTTCGCTGCCGCAGTTGAACACCCATACCCGCGCCTTTCTCGACGACCCGAATTCGCTTCTGGGCACCGGACGAGACCGCGTCACCTTTGCCCGTGGCATCCAGGGCGTCGAGGTGTTCCCCTACGAACTGGTGCGTGCGCTGTTCCGTGATCGCCGGGTGACGCCACGCAACCCCGCCTATTTCGAAAAGCTCGGCGTGCCGAAGGACAGCCAGATCATGGCCTATCTGGTCGAGGGAAATATCAACCTCACCACGCCGGAGAACCACGACCGCCTGCGGCCGATCCTGGTCAAGGGATTTACGCCGCGCCGGATCGACGCGGCGAAACCGATGATCCGTGACATTGCCAACAAGCTCATCGACCGGATGATCGCCAAGGGCAGCGCCGATTTCGTGCGCGACTTCTCGCACCATCTTTCCATTGGCGTGATCGCCCGCTTCCTCGGCATCGACCCCGAGGATGTACCGCTGTTCGAGAACGCCACGGTGGACCAGCGCCTGCTGGGACAGATTCCGCTGGCGCCGGTCATTCCCCAGCTCGACAAGTCATTCGGCGCGGTCGCCGAGTACAGCGCGCGGCTGGTGGCAAAAAGGCGCGAGAAGCGCGCCAACGACTTCATCAGCGACCTGATCGACGCGCAGGAAGGCGGCGACAAGCTGACCGAGGCGCAGCTGGTGTGGAGCATTGCCGGCATGCTGCTCGCGGGCCACGACACCACGCGTTACCAGCTGGGTTCCGCCGTGCGCTGCCTGATCGAGTCAGGGGAGTGGGACACCATTCGTGCCCGGCCAGACCTGATCCCGTCCGCAGTGAACGAGTCCATGCGGCTGTACCCGGCCGTGCCGCGCCAGGTGAAAATCCTGGCCGGCGATCTGGAACTTGGCGGCGAGAAGTTCCGCGAGGGCGATATCGTCGTGCTGAACCTGGCGGCCGCCGGACGCGACCCCGCGGCCTTCCCCGATCCAAGCAAGTTCGACCTGTACCGTCCCGAGCCGTGGTACGACATCGGCTTCGGCTATGGCGCGCACTACTGCATCGGCATTGCGCTGGCCAAGGCGGAAATGGGCGAATCGCTCAGCGTCCTGACCGAACGCCTGCAGAATGTCCGCCTGGCGGGCGAGATCGACGTAAAGCCGGTGGGCGTCATCTGTGGGCCGGATTCCATGCCAATCTCGTTCGAGGTACGGCCTTCGCACTAGGGGGAGGGCGACATGGCACTACGTCTCGGCACCTTGAACCATGTTGAACTGGTCTATCCGCCAGGCGGACGGTCGCTGGCGAAGCGGGCATTCGAACTGCTGGGCTGCAACGTGACCGACGATGGCGGCATCTGGTTTAAGGCCGATGGTCATGTGTTCGCGTCCGAGGTGACGCCGGAGCAATGGACGTTCGAACAGGCGCTACAGCAGCGCCGCCGCGATGACCCGAAGTTCGGTGCGGAATCGCGTTTCGCGGACGCGTTGGACCGCGGGCCGCAGCATTTCTTCCATTTCGGCTTCGGCAAGCAGACGGTGGCGGAATGGCGGGCGACGGTGGACCGCATCCGCGACGCCGGTCTGAACGATCCCGAGCTGCGCGGCCGGATCGGCATCGCGTCGATCTTCCGGCCGGGCGATCCCGGCGCCTATGGCAACCATTTCGTGCAGGCGTTTGTCCGCACCGACCTGTTTGCGGCGGGCCTGTTGTCCCTCGGCCAATCAGTCGAGATCCAGCATTATTTCGAATACGACCCGGATGCCGTCCGAGCGCCGTACCTCGACGATGTCAGGCCGTCGCCCTCGCCAGTGCTGCAGGCCGCCTAGTCCCGGTCGGGCGCGCCCAGCGGGAACAGCGGCCGGAACTGCCGCGCCTCGTCCACCACGCGCGCGAAAGAGGGGCGGGCGAGCAGCCGCGCCCGATAGGCGCGCAGCATGGGGAAGCTTTCGGGAATGCAGTGCGTCCAGTCCGCGTAGAACAGACTGGGTGCGGCGGCGCAGTCGGCCAGCGTGAAGGCCGCGCCGGCGGCCCAGGTGCGGCCGGCAAGATGCCCCTCCAGCCACGCATAGGCGCGGTCCAGTTTTTCAACCGCCATGGCCATGCCATCCTTGCGCTTCACCGGGTCGCCGGTGAGCGCGCCGTCCACGGCGAGCTGCATCATGTTCATGACGTGCAGGTCGAAGAAGCGGTCGAGGAAACGCACATCAAGCGCGGCCATCGGGTCGATGGGCAGCAGGCGCATGGGCCCCGGATGGGCAAGCTGAAAATATTCGATGATGACGCTGGTCTCGGCGAACTGGCGCCCGCCGTCGACCAGCAGCGGAAATTTTCGCAGCGGCCAGCGCCGCAGCCACTCGGCCGAATTTTCCGGCTCATCCGGGGCGATGCAGCGAAACTCGAAGCGGGTGCCGTTCTCGTACAGCGCTACAAGAGCCTTCTGCGTGTAGGAGGAGAAGGGGTGACCGTACAGCACGAGCGACATCCTAGACCTCCTAACCCAGTCCTTTTTTCACCTGCGCGACCACGCCGCTGAGACGCTTCAGCGGGGCGGACTCATTGTCGCCTCGCCAGACGAAGCAGAGCGGCAGGGGCAGCGAGAAATCGCTGACGCGCCGGAACGCCACCATGTCTTCCGGCCAGGTACCGCGTGCGCTGTCGATGACAAACGACAGCCCCATGCCGACCGCCACGAGGTTCACCATCATAACCTCGTCGAATGCCTCCTGCACGATCCACGGCGCCAGGCCGCCGGCATGGCAGATGGCCGTCATGCGGTCGTACAGGACCGGTGCGATGTCGCGCGGCAGCCAGATGAACGGCTGGCCCTGCAGGTGCTTCAGCTTCAGGCCGCGCCGCGCCGCGAGCGGATGGTTGCGCGGCAGGGCCAGCACCCAGTCGGACGTTTCGAAGTGAATCTTCTTCAGGTCCGGGTGCTCGACCGGCAGGTGCAGGAATCCGGCGTCGAACGTGCCGGTACGGATGCCGTCCAACAGCGCCGCGCCTGTCATCGACGAAAGTTTCAGTTCCACGTCAGGGTGGCGCTCCCGGAAGGACAGCAACGACTCCGACACCAGCCGGTTGCGGCAGGCGACCGTCTGGAAGCCGACCCGCAGAGTGCCGAACTCGCCCTCGACCGCGCGGTCGACGCGGTGCTTGGCCTGGTCCACATTGGCGAGGATGCGTTTCGCCTCTTCCCGGAACACGCCGCCAATGGCCGACAGCCGGATGCGGCGGCCGTGGCGTTCGAACAGGCTGGCGCCCAGTTCCTCCTCCAGCCCGCGAATCTGGTGCGACAGGGCGGATTGCACGACGTTCAGGCTTTCCGCCGCACGACTCAGGTTCTGGGTTTCGGCGGCGGCCAGGAAGTAGCGAAGCGCCCGCAGGTCCATATCAGGCTCTTATGAAAAAAACAGATAAGCAGCGCAGATCATATCACTGGTGACGGCGGCGGCCAGGGCCTAGCCTGCGCCGGCAATTCCAGGGAGGATGAAAAATGCCCACACGCCAGCGGCGTAAAATCGAGTACGGCGGCGCGATGATCGACCAGAAGGAGATCGACGCCGTCGTGAAGGTCATGCAGACCGGCATGGCGGTGGGCGAGAATGTCCGTTCCTTCGAAAAGCGCTGCGCCGAGCTGATGGGCCACAAGTACGGCGTGATGGTCAATTCCGGCAGTTCGGCGCTGATGCTGGCCATGCACCTGATCAACCTGCCCAAGGGTTCGGAAGTCCTGACCCCGGTCCTGACGTTCTCGACCGATGTGGCGAGCATTATCCACGCCGGCTATGTACCGGTGTTTCTCGAGGTCGAGCTCGACACCTACCAGGTCGATGTCACCAAGATCGAGAAGATGATCGGCCCGAAGACCAAGGCCATGCTGGTGCCGAACCTGATCGGCGGCATTCCCGACTGGGACAAGCTGCGCGCCATCGCTGACAAGCACAAGATCCTGCTGATCGAGGATTCGTGCGACACGCTGGGCGCCAAGCTGCGCGGCACGCCGCCGGGCAAGCGCGCCGATATCAGCGTCACCAGCTTCTCCATCTTCCACATCATCACCTGCCTGGGCAATGGCGGGCTGGTCGCGCTGGACGACGAGGCTTTGTGGGACAAGGGCCTGATGCTGCGCTGCTGGGGCCGTTCTTCCGAGAAGTACATCCACGGCTCGCTGAAGGACAACAACGACGGCCGCTTCCTCGAGGACATGGACGGCATCCCCTATGACGGCAAGTTCATCTTCGAGGACGTCGCCTACGGCTTCATCCCGAACGAGGCCGGCGCCGCCTTCGGCCACGAACAGCTGAACAAGCTGGACATGTTCTGGCAGCTGCGCGACAAGCGCTGGCGCATGCACGATGCGTTCATCCGTAAATATCCCGATGTCTTCATACCGACGCGGCAGTCGCCCGACGTGCAGACGACGTGGCTGTACTACCCCATCCAGCTGCGCCCCGAACTGGGCTGGAGCCGGCGCGACCTGCAAGTCCATATGGAAGACAACGACATCACCACGCGGGTGATCTTTTCGGGCAATATGACGCGCCACCCGATGATGAAGGGCAAGACCTACCGCGCCGATGCGGAAGGTTACCCCGTGGCCGACCAGATCATGCGCCACGGCGTGACGCTGCCGTGTCACCCGACCATGACCGAGGACGACTGCGAGTACCTGTACGAGGTGCTGGAGGACTTCATGGCCCTGCACCAGTACAAGAAGAGCGTGTAACAGTCCGACGCTGCGACAAAACCCGGTCCGGGCACGCGATGTCCCGGGCCGGGTTAACTCTATGGGGAGTTGGGCATGGCTCGCGAAATGTTTCTGAATGCCCTCGACATGAACTGCGCCAGTTTCCTGGCCCAAGGCATCTGGCGGCATCCGCGCGACCGCTCGGTCGAGTTCAACACCATGCGCTACTGGCTCGACTATGCCCGCCTGCTCGAGGCGGGAAAGTTCGATGCCCTGTTCCAGGCCGATACCATCGGTGTCTATGACGTCTATGGCGGCAACAAGGATGCCGCCATCACCCGCGCCGTCCAGGTGCCCGAAAACGACCCCGTTATGGTCGTGCCGGCCATGGCGGCGGTGACCGAGCATCTGTGCTTCGGCACCACGGGAAACCTGCTGTACGAGCCGCCCTACATGTTCGCCCGCCGCATCTCGACACTGGACCACCTGACCGGCGGCCGCATCGCCTGGAACGTGGTGACCGGCATCCTGAACAGCGGCGCGCGCGCGGCCGGCCGCGACGCCATGCCGGCGCACGACGAGCGCTACGACATGGCGGAAGAGTATCTCGACCTCATGTACAAGCTGTGGGAAGGCTCATGGGATGACGATGCGGTGGTCGCCGACCGCGCCGCCGGCATCTACGCCGATCCCGCCAAGGTGCACGAGGTGCATCACCGCGGCACGCATTACAGGCTGGACGGCGCCCATATGAGCCAGCCATCGCCGCAGCGCACGCCGGTCATCTTCCAGGCCGGCGCCTCGGCGCGCGGCGCAGCCTTTGCGGCAAAGCACTCGGAATGCATTTTCATCAACGGCCCGGTGCCGGCCGTGATGAAGCAGAAGATTGCCGAGACGCGCGCCCAGGCGGCCACGTTTGGACGCGACCCCGCCGATATCAAGTTCTTCGCTGGCCTCAGCGTCATCGTGGCGAAGACGGAGTCCGCCGCGCGCGCGCGCTACGAGGAATATCGCAAGTACGCCACCGTGGATGCGGTGCTGTGCCACGTGTCGGCCAGCCTGAACATCGACCTTGCGAAATATCCCCTCGATGAGCCGATCGCCTACCAGAAGACCGACGCGAACCAGACCGCGATGGAGGCGCTGACCCAGCGCAAGGACCGCGTCTTCACCGTGCGGCAGGTGGCCGAGGAAATGGCGGTCTCCGGGCGCAACCTGCTGCTGGTCGGCTCGCCGGAACAGGTCGCCAACACCATGATCGAATGGGTCGACATGGGCGGCATCGATGGCTTCAACCTGGCGCGTCTGGTCATGCCCGGCAGCGTCGAGGAGTTTGTCGAGCTGGTCGTGCCAATATTGCAGAGTCGCGGCTATTACAAGAAGGCCTACACACCCGGCACGATGCGCGAAAAGCTGGGCGGCGGGCCGCGCCTGCCGGCCACGCATCCGGCGGCGGCCTTTCGCAACGGGAACGTGAAATGAGCGCGCTGTTCGGCCCCATCACCCAGGTGGCGTTCGTCACCCGCGACATCCACGCCAGCATCGACTTCTACGTCAACCAGTTGGGCATCGGCCCGTGGTTCATGGCCGACCGCGCGGTAAACAAGCACCGCTACAAGGGACAGGCTTGCGAATTCGTCATGTCGGTCGCCATGGCCGATGCCGGTGGCTTGCAGCTGGAGCTGATGCAGACCCATGACGAGGTGCCGACGATGTACCTCGACTGGATGAAACGCCCGTTCGAGCGCGACCTTCAGCAGCATATCTGCTTCTGGCCGCTGGATTACGACGCCCGCGTCGAGAAGGCGCTGAAGGCCGGCTACGAGGTGGTGCAGGACGGCGCGTCCGCCCGCGGCCGCTTCATCTACTTCACCCATCCGCGGAATCCCGACCAGGTGGTCGAGTTCACCGAACCGACCCCCGCCCGCCAGGCCTTCAACGTCGCTATCGCGCGTGCGGCGCAAGGTTGGGACGGCAAGGACCCGGTAAGGCCGTTCAGCGCGGCTGTGTAGGCCAGACTTACGCCGGCACCCGCAGCTGGCTCTTCGGCGTTTCCTTCAGGCTTACCGGCGTATCCAGTTCGAACGGGTCCTTGAGGCCAAGGCCCTTAGCGATGTCGCGGAGCGCCGGCAGCACTTCCTGGCCCATCAGGCGGATGCAGGTTTTTGAATCTTCGTGGTTGACGTTGCCGTCATTGCCCCACAGGGCGAAGATGCCGGGCCGCGTTTCTTCCATGATGACCTTCAGTTTCTGGATCACCTGCTTCGGCGTGCCGGCGATGATGGTCATTTCGTCGAGCTGCTTCTCGTAGGGGTTCGCCGCGCGCTTCGGCGCCATCAGGCGCTGGCGCCGGCCGGCCGGCGAGGAATAGCCGCTGGGGCCGCCCCAGACGGGGTGGCCGAGGCCGGTGAACTCGCCCTGCATCCACATGAACTGGCGGCCATTGGCCAGCGCCTTTTCCTCGGTGTCCGAGACGTGGCAGCGGATCAGGTAGCCGCGCTGCTCGGTGCCGGCCTCGTAGCCGACCTCCAGCGCCGCCTTGTCATATACCTCCCAGATTTTCTTGGTCGCCTCGATGGTGGTGTTGAGCGCGATATAGGGATAGCGGTGCTGCGCCGCCCAGATGACGGTTTCCATGCTGACCACGCCCGGCACCCAGATGCGCGGATGCGGCTTCTGCATCGGCACCGCCCACGGATTCACGACGCGGAACTGGTAGTGGTTGCCCTCCCAGCGGAACGGGCCGGGCTCGGTGAAGATCTTGATGAGAAGGTCGTGCGCCTCCTCGAACCGCTCGCGGTTGTAGGCGGGGTTCACGTTGTTGGCCAGCTGCTCGGTGCCGGCGCCGCGCACGATGCCCGAGATCAGCCGCCCCTTCGAGATCATGTCAATCATCGCGATCTCTTCGGCGATCTGGATCGGGTTGTCCGAGGTCGGCAGCGGGTTGCCGAGCTGGGCGATCTTCACCCGCTGGGTGGTCGCCGCCAGGATCGAGCTCCATACCGGCATGCGCGGCTGCATGCAATACGGCGCCGTATGATGCTCGTTCAGCATGATGGCGTCGAAGCCGACTTCCTCGGCCAGCATGTACTCCGCCAGACGCTCGTTGTAGAGGCGGCTGCCGGCGATAGGATCAAAATGCTTGTTCGAGAACATCAACGCGGTGGCGCCGAATTTCCTTCCCTCATCCTCGGGATAGGCACTCATCGGCTGCTCGGTGAAATACATCAGGAACATCAGGAAGCTCCGTTGGCCAGAGTTCGTATGCTTTAGAGAAAGGCCTCGACCAGCGCGGCCAGCTTGTCGGGCTGTTCCAGCTCGACCAGGTGGCCGCAATCGGCGACCACTTCCAGCCTCGCGGTGCGCAGCAGGCGGGCATAGAGCTCGCCGGCGGAGCGCGGCACGATCTTGTCGTCATCGCCCCAGACCAGCAGGGTCGGCACGTCGCAGCCGCGCAGCAGCGGCGGCAGAGCGTGGCTGAACATGTAGGGCTTCCAAGCGATGCGGGTGGTCATCTCGCGGCCGATTTCCCACGCCTCGAGCTGGTCGAGGTCGGGCTGGGCGCCGAACAGGGCGGAGAATTTCGCCACATCGTGGAAACCGGCGCGGACATAGTCGACGCCGTGGACCAGGAACTGGTCGAGGATGTCGCCCTTGTCCGGCTTCACGCCCATGGCCCCGACCAGCACCATCTTGCCGAAGGCCTGCGGCGCCAGCGTCGCCATCTCGGCGGCGATCCAGCCACCGAAGCCAAGGCCCAGCACCGCCGGCCTGTTCAGCTTCAGGTCGCGGACCAGCCATTGCTGCAGGGCGGCGATGTCGCGTGGATGGCGCGCCCATTCGGGAATGTCGGCGCCGGCATAGCCGGGATGCGTCGGCGCCACGACGGTGAAGCGCTTGGACAGGCGTTCATATAGTGGAATCCAGCCGTTCTGGCCGGTGTCGCCGTGCAGCACCAGAAGCGTGGGGCCGCTGCCCCCGCTCCACACCGGCACTTTCAGGCCAGCGATCTCCACGACCTTTTCGGTCCCGGGCATGTTTCCTCCCACTCACGATTATCTGGCGATGATCGCAATCGGAGAGGCTTTGGACCAGTGCTTTTTACGCGACCGACCTATCACATGGCGGCAACGGTCGGCGCGGTCAGGCGCCCCAGTGCGCGACCGCCGCCGCCTTGGCCTGTTCGAACTGGCCGCCGAGTTCGCCCTGCAGCGCCTTCAGCCGGAACGACCAGAGGTGGAGCGGATATTCCGCGGTGATGCCCATGGCGCCGTGGAACTGGTGCGTGTCGTAGTGGATGCGGGTGGCTGCTTCCTGTGCATAGGCCGCGGCCTCGGCGGCATCCGATGCCTTGCCGCTCCACGCGGCGCGGCGGGCCAGGATGCGGGTGCCGTGCACCAGCATGGTGCACTCTGCCAGGCGATGCTGCACCGACTGGAACTGGCCGATGGGCCGGTTGAACTGGCGGCGGTCCTTCACGTACTGCACCGTCAGGTCGACGGCCGCCTTGGCGACGCCGTAGATCTCGACGGCCAGCGACACCTGCCACCACTGGCGCAGCAAAGCGGGCGACACGCCCTTCAGTACCTTGGCCTTCGCGATGTCACCCTCGGTCAGGCGGCCATAGGGATAGGCGAACGGCGTCTTGACCGGTTCGATGTTCGCGCCGGTCAGGTCGATCAGGCGGACATCATTGCCGGTGTCGATGAGCGCGGTCTTGGCGGTGGTGAGATAGCGGACCGGGCCGGTGAACGGCGCGCGGGCCAAGGCGATCGGCCGCGGCAGGACCTGGCCCGGCAGCACCATCGGCGCAACGAGGGCAGAGGCGCCGACTTCGACGGTGAACGGCAGCTGCGCGATGGTTTCGATCAGCAGCGCGGCCTCGACCGCACCCATGTCGTCCTGGCGGGCGACATCGAAGAAGCCGTTTTCTTCCAGGTCGCGTTCCAGCGCAACGCCGGGCACGAAATGGTCGATGGTGCCGGTTGGCACGGTGCGGTGATGATCGGCCAGCTGCTCGATGGCGGTCTGCAGGGTCAGCTGGTCTGACGTGAGGTCGAGATTCATGATCAGTCTCCCCGCGGCAATTGCAGCAGGTTGCGCGCGATAAGGTCGAGCTGCACTTCAGCGGCGCCCGAGGCGATGCCGACCGAGCCGGTGCGGCGATAGCCCGACATGATCATCGGGTCGTTGCCGCCGACCAGGTCGTCATGCAGGAAGTCGCCCAGGAATTCGGCGATCATGCGGTCGCTGGTCACCAGGGCGTAGCGCGCGACGTTGGTCGTGGCGCTGGCCGGGCGGCCGTTGACGCGCTCGTTGATGATGCTCAGCGCCATGTGGCGCGACGCCTCGCACGCCGCCTTGGCGCGACCGGCGCGGGCCTGCACGGCGGAATCGCTGTACTTGCCACGCTGCTTCAGCAGGTCGATGGCATGGTCCAGCACGCGGAGCGAGAAGGCGTAGCGCGGGATGCCGATCCGCTCGAGATTCAGCACATGGGTGACGATGTCCCAGCCCTTGTTCTCCTCGCCCAGACGCCATTCCTCGGGCACCTCGACGTCGGTGAAGAAGACCTCGTGCACGGTGCGCTCGCCGATATAGTTCGGGATCACGCGCACCTCGACGCCCTTGGCGTCCATCGGAATCAGGAACACCGACACGCCGCTGCGCCGCGCGCCGCCGGTGCGGGCGAGCATGAAGCAGTGGTTCGCGAAGCTGGCGCCGGAGGTCCAGATCTTCGAGCCGTTGATGATGTAGCCGTTCTTGGTCCGCTCGGCGCGCGTGCTGAGCGCGGCCAGGTCGGAGCCGGCATTGGGTTCCGAGAAGCCCTGGCACCAGATGAAATTGCCGGACTTGATCTTGGGGATGAACTCGTCGACCTGCGCCTTGGTGCCGTACTTCATCAGCGTCGGGCCGACCCAGTTGACGCTCATGTACTGGTAGCTGCGCGGCTCGCCGGCGGCGACCATCTCCTCGCCCAGGATCCAGTGGTGGAAACCGTCCAGCCCCTCGCCGCCCAGTTCCTTGGCCCAATGCGGGATCAGCAAGCCTTCCTTGGCCAGCATCGGGCAGAACGTACGCGAATATTTCGAGACGTATTCAGAGCTGGTGTCGTAGCGCGACTTCACGCCCCAGTCGGCCGGCAGCGTGCGGGTCAGCACATCCCGCAGGCGTTCCCGGAAGGCGTTGTGCTCCGCCGTCCATTCGAAATCCATTATGCAATCCTCAAGCGGCGTTTCGTCCCGTGGGCGAAGTTTCTAGCGGAAAGCGTTCCGTCTGGCCACATCCGCGGGCACCTCCATTGTGGCCGGTTCTGCGGTCAGCTTCTTCAGCCGGGGAGCGACCTCGCGGGCATACAGGCGCAGGCTGTCCACCGTGTCCTCGAAGGTCAACTGTCCGCCCATCTGCATCAGCAGATGGTCGAAGCCACCAACCGTATCGTGGAAACGGCTGATCTGGTCCACGACCATGTCGGGCGTACCCCAGAACAGGATACCGCGCTGCGCCATTTCATCGACGGTCGGGATCGCGACGGGGCCGCTGGCGGTCGCCGCCCCCGAGCGCAGGTAGCGCACATTGTCGGCCACCGACATGTAGCCCGGCGGGTTCAACGTGCCGGGGACGAGGCGGTACAGCGCATACTGCCAGGCGCGCAGGCGCTCGGCCCGGGCGCGCGCCTCGGCCTCGGTATCGGCGGTGACGCACAGGGCGATATAGGCCAGGCGGTCGCGCGGTGCCGGGCGGCTATGGGCCTCGCGGTACGATGCACGATAGGCATCGAAAAAGGCCTTGGCGCCAAAGCCGCTCATGAACGTCGCAGCGACATAGCCTAGCTCGGCGATGCGCTTGGCGCTCGGGGCGCTGGAGCCGGGAATCCAGATCGGCGGATGCGGCTGTTGCAGGACGTGCGGGAAGACGTTGACGTTGCGATAGCGGTAGAACTCGCCGTCATAGGCAAACGGGCCCTCGTGGCTGGTCAGCGCCCTGACGATGAAATCGTGCGCTTCCCAGAACCGGTCCATCATGCGCACCGGATTCGAATTGGAATTGTACAATTCCCAGTCGCTGCCCTTGACCAGGCCCACTTCAAGCCGGCCCCGCGACATGACATCCACCATCGCGATTTCTTCGGCGATGCGCAGCGGGTCCATGCGGTTGGTGATCGGCGTGCCGAGCGACAGCAGGCGGACATTCTTGGTCGTGCGCGCCAGCGCCGCCAGCGACAGCAGCGGCGAGGTGGACATGCAGGTGAGCGTCGCGTGGTGCTCGTTCACCACGATGTCGATGCCGACCTCGTCGCATACCGCCCATTCCTGGAAATAGCGGTCCATCAGCGCGGCGGCAACGTTAGGATCGATCACCTTGCTGGGCTGCTTGATGCGCAAGGGGCCATCCACCCGGTCCCAGGCCGGATGGTATTGTTGTTCGGAAAAGAGCCACGTTCTCATGCTGCGCCCCGCTGTTGTACCGCATCATTGGTGAATGCGGAGATCACATCCGTGAATTTCTCCGGCTGCTCCATGGCGAGGTAGTGGCCGGCATCGGCAATCGTCTCGAATCGCGCGCCGGAAATGGCGGCGGCGAAGCGGCGGCCATAGCTGACCGGCGCGACCTTATCGCCAGCGCCCCACAGGACCAGCGTCGGAATGTCGATGCGGTGCAGCCAGTTGGTCAGGCGCGGATTGTGGAATGGCGGCGACCAGGCCAGCAGGGTCAGCGCCTCACGGTTGCGGGCGAAGCGGGTAACGGCGGCCTCGGGCATGGCGGCGAATTCGAGATTGCCGAACGCCTTCATGCCCTTCGCCGCGTCGGCGAACAGCAGGCCGGGCAGGTCCGCCATGGGTGTTGAGAAAATGTCGGTGATGCCGGTGCCCTCGCTGCTGTCGAACTTTGCCCCCCAGGTGTCGGCGAGGACGAGATGCGAGAAGCGCCCGGTGCCGCGGATCGCGAGTTCCGCCGCCAGCCAGCCGCCGAACGACGAACCGACCAGCACGACGTCGCGCAGATCCAGTGCCTCAAGGAAGTCGAGATAGAAATAGGCGAGGTCATCGACACTGCCGAACGTACGCGGCAGGTCGGAACCGCCGAAGCCCGGATGCGACGGCGCATAGACCTTGAAGTGCTGCGCCAGCAGCGGAATGAACGGGTCGGACGGATCGACGCCGTCGCCGGCGTGCAGGTAGAGCAGCGGCCGGCCAGTGCCGCGCACCAGCAGGTCGATGGTGACGCCCTTGACGTCCATGCGTTCGGGCAGTGCCTCGGTGAACATGCTTCCTCCCGTGTTCTTGCGCTCACCTTGACCCCGCCAATCATAACCGTCCAATATCAAGATATCTGGCAACTCATGACGATTTGGGTATGAGAAGGAACTGCTCCGCGTCCGGCATTTCCTCGCGGTGGTCGAGACCATGCATTTCGGCAGGGCGGCCGAAGCGCTGGGCATCGCGCAGCCCGCGCTGAGCCGCTCGATCAAGCTGCTGGAAACGGCGCTGGGCGTGCGGTTGTTCGACCGGTCCTTGCGGCAGATCAGGCTGACCGAGGCGGGTGAGGTCTTTGCGCACGAGGCCGCCGAAATCGCCGGCCGCGTGACCCTGGCCGAACAATTGACCCGCGCAGCAGGCGGTGGCGCGCCGCTGCGCCTGCGCATCGGCTTTATCTCGTCGGCGGTGTTCGGCCTGCTCGCTGACGGCATCAGGATTTTCCGGCGGCAGTTCCCGGATGTGGAGCTGGACCTGCTGGAACTGACTCCGACCGAACAGTTGAAGCGGCTGCAGGCCGGCAATCTCGACCTCTGCTATCTCAGCCGGCCGCTGGACGGCACCAGCCCCTTCGCCGCGATCACGGTCCTGCCCAGTGCCATCGTGGCAGCGATTCCGTCGTCGTGGAAGCTGGCGCAACGCAAGACTGTGAAACTGACCGAGCTTGCCGACCTGCCGTTCGTGCTGTCGCCGCCGCACCACAGCCCCACCTGGCGGGCGCTGGTCGATGCCGCTTGCCGCGAGGTCGGTTTCCAGCCCCGTGTGGTGCAGGAAAGCCAGGAAACGCTGGTCGTTCTGGGGCTTGTTTCGGGCGAGATCGGCGTGTCGCTGGTGCACCAGGAGGTGCGCCGCATGTCGATGGAGGGGGTCAGCTTCGTGCCGGTCGCCGATGCGCCGGACTACCTGTCCATCGATCTCAGCCTGGTATGGGTGGAGCGGGCCATGTCCGACCCGCTCCGCGCCTTTATCGACATCGTGCGCCGCGAGGGCGCGAAGCGGCGAAAGCTCAGCGCTGCTTCGGCAGGCCCAGCACGCGCTCGCCGATGATGTTGCGCTGGATCTCCGACGTGCCGCCGGCGATCGTGTGCCAGAACGAGTCCAGGTAGCCCCAGACCAGGCTGGTCGGCTTGACCTGGAATTCCAGCGCGTCATGGCCCAGCACTTCCATGGCGACGCGGTGCACCTTCTGCACCAGTTCGCCATGGAACAGGCGGATGATCGAGCCTTCCGCGCCCGGGCCGTTGTTGCGCTCGACAATCGAGATGCTGCGATAGGTCATCGCCCGCAGGGCGGCGACCTCGGCACGCAGTTCGGCCAGCTTGCTGGCGATCTCGTCGTCCTTGATGGCGGGACGGACGCCGTCCGGGCCGACATGGTGCTGCGCGACCTCGATCAGTTCCTCGACCGCCCGGGCCAGTTCCAGCTGGTTCGCGAGGAACGCGGTGCCGCGCTCGAACGACAGGGTCGACAGCGCGACGCGCCAGCCGTCGTCGACCTTGCCGACCACATTGCTCAGCGGGATGCGGACGTCGGTGTAGAAGACCTGGTTGAAATGGTGGGTGCCGGCCATGTTGTAGATCGGCTGGATCTCGATGCCCGGGGTCTTCATGTCGCAGATGACCCAGGTGATGCCCTTGTGCTTCGGACCGCTGGAATCGGTGCGGACCAGCAGTTCCTGGTAGTCGGCGACGTGGGCGTGGCTGGTCCAGATCTTCTGGCCGTTGACGACCAGGTGGTCGCCGTCGATCACCGCCTTGCAGCGCAGCGAGGCCAGGTCGGAACCCGAGCCCGGCTCGGAGAAGCCCTGGCACCAGGCGGCCTCGCCCTTGAGAATCTTCGGCAGGTGGAACGCCTTCTGTTCCTCACTGCCGTTGGCAATCAGCGTCGGCCCGCCATGATTGAGCGCGACCCAGAATACGCTGGCCACGGGGGCATTGGCGGCGGCGTACTCTTCGTACCAGATCAGCTGCTGCATCGTGGACAGGCCGCGGCCGCCATATTCCTTCGGCCACGAAATCCCGGCCCAGCCGGCGTCGAACTGCCGCTGCTGCCAGGCCTTGTCGAACGCGCGCAGCGCCTTCGGTTCGGTGATCGGGCGGGGCTCGCGCGGCGCATTGGTGCGCAGCCAGTCGCGCACTTCCTGGCGGAATTGCTTCTGTTCGGCGGTAAATTCGAGATTCATAACAGCATCCTGGCAGGGGGCGGCGCGACGGGCCGGGAGCCTAAGAACCAAGCCATGCCGGTGCAACAGGAATCTGCCGTTGCAGGCCGTTTGCATCGACTTCCCGTTGGGTTACAACGGGTTGAGGGCGGCCTAGACCCAAGGGAGTGGAATGATGCGCGTGCAAACGGTGCTGGGACCGATCGGGATCGAGCAGCTTGGCCGCACCCTGATCCACGAACACCTGTTCATCGCCTTCGATGGTGCGCAATACGACCCCCAGGCCGTATTCGACCGCCCTGCCTTCGTGAGGGAGGCGGTCAAGCGCCTCAAGGCGCTGAAGGAGCATGGCGTCTCGACCTTCGTCGATCCGTGCCCCATCGACCTCGGCCGCGATGTACAGCTGATGGCCGAGATTTCCGAGAAGGCCGAAATGCACGTCGTGTGCACGACGGGCTTCTACTACGAGGCGCAGGGCCTGCCGGTCTATTGGCGTGTGCGCAGTGAAGAGGACATTGCCAGTCTTTATATCCGTGAGATCGAGAAGGGTATTGGCGACACCGGCATCCGCGCCGGTGCCATCAAGGTCGCGACGGGTGCGCCGAATGTCACCGCGCTGGAGGAGAAGTTCGTGGCCGCCGCCTGCATTGCGCAGAAGGCGACCGGCGTGCCGATCATCAGCCACACCCAGGATGGTGTCGGCGGACCGGAGCAGCAGGCGCTGTTTGCGAAGGGCGGCGTGAAGCCCCATTGCTGCCTGATCGGCCATTCCTGCGGCAATGCCGATCCGGCCTATCACCGGCGCATCGTCGATGGCGGTTCGTATATCGGTTTCGACCGCATCGGTATCGTACGGCTGCAGCCCGATGAGGTGCGCGCCGACAACCTGGTGAAGCTGGTGCGCGATGGCTTCGCGCATCGCGTGATGATGAGCCAGGACCGCTATTGCTTCCAGTTGGGCCGGCCGATGCGGGTGCTGACGGCGGAAGAAGTGGCCAACATCGACACGCTGAGCAAGGCTGGCCAGTGGCCGCCCCATTTCACTTATTTGTTTACCGACTTCATTCCGATGCTGCGCCAGCGCGGCCTGAAGGACGCGGAAATCTTTTCCATCCTGGACGACAATCCCCGGCGCTTCTTTGCCGGCCATTGAGGAGACGAGAGTGGACCGAGTAGACGCGCCCGCCCGGGTCGAAGACCTGTTCGCCAATCTGCGCCTGCCGCTGGTGGCGGCGCCGATGTTCCTGGTCACCGGGCCGAAGCTGGTCATCGAGGCGTGCAAGGCGGGCATTGTCGGCGTCGCCACCGCGTCGTGGAGCCGTTCGCCCGAGGAGTATGACGAGTGGCTGCACGAGATCACCGACGAGCTGGCGGCGTGGAGCAAGAAGACCGGCAAGACGCCGGGCCCGCTGCTGGCCAATTTTGGCGCGCGTCCAGCCCCGCCGGGACAAACGCCGCGCTGGGTGCGCGACCTTGAATTCGTGCGCAAGCACGGCATCAAGGTGGTCATCACCGTCAGCGGCCTGCCCGACGAAATCGTCAAGCATGTACATGGCTGGGGCGGCCTAGTGTTCCACGACGTCACGACGATGTACCACGCCGAGAAAGCCATTGAGGCCGGCGTCGATGGCCTGGTCGCCATTTCGGGCGGCGGTGGGGGCCATGCCGGCATCCTCAACCCGTTCGCCTTCATTCCGCAGCTGCGGCGCATCTTTGACAAGACGATCATCCTCGGCGGGTCGATGACCACCGGCAGCAACATCCGCGCGGCGCAGATGCTCGGCGCCGACCTCTGCTACATGGGCACGCGCTTCATCGCGACCCAGGAATCGCAGGCGCCGCAGGGCTACAAGGACATGCTGGTCCGCTCGAAAGCCAGCGACGTGATCTACACGCCGGCCTTCAACAAGGTGAACTGCAACCTGCTGAAGCCGTCGATCAAGGAGAGCGGCTTCGACCTCGACAAGCTGACCTACGAGGAAACCTCGAAGAACCCGAACTTCCCGAACAAGAAGATGTGGCGCGATCTGTGGGCCGGCGGCCACGGCATCGGCCTGATCGACGATGTGCCGTCGGTCGCCGAACTGGTCGACCGGCTGGAGCGCGAGTATCAGGAGGCGGTCAACCGCCGCATTCCGACCGGTTACGGCCACTAGACGTTACGCGGCGCCGGCGCGCACCACGTCGACCGTGCCTTCCTTCAGGTAGTTGCGGTAGACGCGCCGCGCGATGCGCCAGCCCCTGGCCGTCCGCACCCATTCGTCCTCGTACTGGCCCCAGCAGGTATAGGTCGCGCCGGCGCGCGCGCGGACCCCCTGGTGCACGGCGTAGAAGTGCGCCTTGCTGGTGGCGCGGTCGCCCTCGACCGCGATGCGGAAGTTGGTGGCGTTGTGCTGGGTGACGCCGCAATTGGACTCGCGGCCAAGGTTGGCTTTCATGTGGGCGACGAAGGGCGCCAGGCCTTCCATCATCTTGCCGTTGGTCTCGCGATAGTCACCGATTGCATCGTCGGTGAACACCTCGTGCAGGTGATCAAAATCCTTGGTGTCCACGATCTCGCACCAGCGGAAAACCACCTGTTCGATCTCGTGCTTGTCCTGCAGCAGCCTGAGAATATCCATTTTTCCTCCCGTCCCGCCGACCGAGGAAATAAATCAAATGTTTGTTCGATCCCGGTGGCGTGAAAGACCTTGTTTGGCCCATAAGCGGACGATAGGGTTTGCCACGCTTGCTGAAAAGAGCGACAGGCGGGAGAGGACCATCCATGACAGCGCTGGCAGTGCAGAACAGTGACCCCTTCTGGGGCCAAATGCTGGATTGCGACGGCCACCTGTACATGGAGCCCGATGCCCTGCTCGACCTGGTCGGCTATGTCGGCGCCGGGTTTATCTACAATTTCCTGAGGACCTATGTCGGTTCGGAAGAAGACCTGAAGAACCGCGCGCGCAACCGTGACGAGGTGTTCGCGGTCAAGGGCATCAGTGCGCTGGGTGCCTGCGATCCCGAGGGCCGGCTGGAGGCAATGGACCGGATGGGCATCCGGGCCCAGTTGCTGTTTCCCAATACGTCCAGCGCCGAGCAGCGCATCGATTCCGACGCCGCGCGTGCCGCTTGCCGCGCCTATAACGACTTTGCGCTGGACTGGACGCGCCGGACCGGCGGGCGTGCCCGCGCGGTCTGCGAACTGAACCTGAACGACATCAAGTGGGCGACCGAGGAACTGGCCCGCGTGCTCAAGGGCGGCGCCCGCGGCGTGACGCTTCCGGCCGCCTCGCCGCCGGGCGGCGTGTCGCCGGCCAACGAGATGTGGGACCCGTTCTGGCGCATGCTGGAAGAGGCCAATGTGCCTGCCTTCCTGCACCTCGGCGCCGGCGGGATCATGTCGACGCTCCCGTCCGACCCGATGCTGCCGCCGCGCGCCTGGGCGGATGCGAAGAACCTGCGCGCCGCGACCTTCGTCAACCGCCCCGGCGGCGAGGAGGCCATCGGCCCGTTCTACTTCCTGACCGCCCACCTCTCCGTCGAGGTTTGGCTGCAAGGCATGATCATGGGCAAGGTGTTCGAGCGCTTTCCGAAGCTGCGCTTCGGCGTGATCGAGTGCGGCGGTTCGTGGGCCGGCCCGATGTGCGAGCGCATGGATTATTTCGCTGAACTGATGGGCAAGGTCGGCGTGCGTTACGACCTGAAGCCCAGCGAATTCTTCCGCCGCAACGTGCGCGTCACGCCGTTCTGGCACGAAGACCTGAAGCAGATGGTTGACCGCTTCGGCATGGAAGAAATCTACTGCTACAACACCGACTACCCGCACCTTGAGGGCAGCAAGGACCCGATCGGCAAGTTCCGCAAGTGGACCGACCGGACGTCCGACTCCTTCAGCCGCGACTTCTTCTGCGAGAACGGGAAGCTGTTGTTCCCGGATCTCTGAAGGCCAATCCACTTAATTGCAGTTTTACATCGGGAGGAACTAATTATGCCAATGCCGAAGAATATCGGCGTTATCGATACCATGCTCGATCTGCCGTCGCCGAAGCAGAAGGGCTGGGTCAACCAGTTCGCCAGCCTGTTCCACGACAAGGAGAGCAAGGAAGGCGCGTTCCATCACCCCGCCGGATTCCTGTTCAAGGATCCTGTGAAGGCCGAGCGCGGCTCCGACCCCATCGGCGATACCCTGCGCGAGATGGACAAGCACAACATCGAGTACGCGCTGTGCCACGTGAACGACGAGGTGACCGTCGAGGCGATCACCAAACACAAGGACCGCTTCGGTGGCAGCGTCTATCTCGACATGAACGGCGGCATGGACACCGTGCGCAACCTGGTTCGCGCCTACGAGCAGTGGGGCGTGAAGGCCGCGACCTTCTTCCCGTCTGGCCAGACGCCGCCCGTGCCGATCAACGACAAGCGCGCCTATCCGGTCTATGCCAAGTGCATCGAGCTCGATATCCCGATCTTCGTCAATGGCGGCGTGCCGGGGCCGCGCATGCCGATGGACGCGCAGTATGTCGGTTATGTCGACGAGGTCTGCTGGTTCTTCCCCGAACTGAAGTTCGTGTTCCGCCATGGCTGCGAGCCGTGGACCGAGCTGGCGGTGAAGATGCTGCTGAAGTGGCCGAACCTGTACTATTCGACCAGCGCCTTCGCGCCGAAGCACTTCCCGAAGGACATCATCAACTACGCAAACACCCGCGGCGCCGACAAGATCATCTATGCCGGCTACTACCCCTCGGGTCTCAGCCTGGACCGCAGCTTCTCCGAGCTGCCGGACGTTCCGTTCCGTGACCACGTCTGGCCGAAGTTCCTGCGTGAGAACGCCATCAAGGTGCTGAAACTCGACAAAAAGTAGAAAACGGGGCCTCCCACAGGCCGGAATGGCGAATGGCCGCGATTTGGGGTACAAATCGCGGCCATAAGCTTAATAAAGGGAGGCAACCAGCATGAGTGCAGAACTGCGCCGTTCCGGAATTCTCGCGTTCGCCGCCATGTCATTGGTCGCGGTGGTGTCCTTCGCGGCCCACGCCCAGACCCTGACTCCCGCCGCCGGCTGCGGGCCGGACGCCGCCACCGATCCCAAGCCGCTTGAGCACAAGGTCGCCCGCTGCGCCGCCAATTCGCCGCCGCCGATGCCGCTGCCGGCCAAGACGGTGGTTAAGCTTGCCTCGCTCTCGACCAAGATCGAAAACTTCCTGCCCATCGCAATCGGCCTGGCGAAGGGCGAGTTTCTGAAGGAAAACATCGATCTGCAGATCGAGAACATGCCTTCGTCGGACGCCTTCCAGTTGATGGCGCAGGACAAGATCGACATGGCCTGGACGTCACCCGATGGCGGCTTCCTCAATGCGACCAACCAGGGCTTCGACCTGGTCTGGGCGCTGGCCAATTACTCGGCCGCGCCCAACAGTAAGACGGGCCTGTGGGTCAAGAAGGGCGTCGCGCCCGCGGACCTCAAGGGCAAGATCATCGGCACTGTCGTCGGTCCGGGATCGATCACTATGTATCCGCAGGGCATCGCCTTCGCGAAGGGCGGGTTCACCGCAGGCGACATCGTCCTGCAGCGGTTCGACGTGCAGGGCACTGTTCTGGCACTGGAGAATGGCGCGGTCCAGGGCGCTTGGTTGCTCGACCCGGTGTGGACGAAGTTCGCCAACGACCCGAACTACGTCTTCATGCAGGGCCAGCCGTTGGGTGAGCCCCTGGGCGGCGTGATCTACGGCCCAACCATGAGGAAGAACCGTGCCGCCGGCGTCGGCTTCGCGCGTGCGATGGCGCGAATCTACAACACCTATCTGGATGGCGACTACAAGGCCGACCCGGTGAAGGTGAAGGAGATGGCCGCGATCCTCGGCGTGCCGGAAACCTCGCTCACCGCGGTTCCCTCGAACATCTGGGACTGGGAAATCCGCGACGGCACCATGACCCGTATCCAGGATGCGGTGCTGCTAACCAAGGCGCTGATGTACACCAAGCCGCAGCCCGAGGCGAAGCTGGTGGATCGCTCGTTCTACCAAGAGGCCATCGGCCGCAAGATGTAGGCAGCCGCTTTAGCGGCAAGCTTAGGGGAGGGCAGGTAACTGCCCTCCCTTTTCGTTTCAGGGCACGAACGGGCCGCGGCCCATCTGGTCGCGCACGGTGACCACGGGCGGATTGGTCAGGTTGCGCCGCTGCCAGTTCGCGCCATCGACGACCAGCGTGTGCCCCGAGATGAAACGCGCATAGGGCGAGGCAAGGAACGTCGCCGCCCAGCCCAGTTCGCGCAGTCGACCGACACGTAATGCGGGCTGGCAGATATCCTTGTCATTCGTCCGCGCCAGGTTGCCCTGGATGTCGGCAGTCATGTCGTCGTGCGGAAACAGGCCGGGCACCAGACCATTGACCTGGATGCCGGCCGGCCCCCATTCGACGGCCAGTGTCTCGACCATGTTCTTCACCCCGGCTTTCGCAGCGGCGCTGTGGGCGAAGCCCGGCCCGCCAGTCCAGGCATAGGTCGCGCCGATATTGATGATGGAGCCGGGCGTGCCGGCCGCCATGTGACGGCGGGCGAATTCGCGTGAGCAAAAGAACGTGCCGTTCAAGGTGATATCGACGACGGTGCGCCAGGCATTCGGCGACATGTCTTCGGCCGGCACCGGAAAGTTCGCCGCCGCGTTGTTGACCAGCACCGCAGGCAGGCCAAATTCTTTCTCCGCCACATCGAACGCGGCGGCGATCTGCGCCGCATCGCGGATGTCGCAACTGGCGGTGACGACGCGCGCGCCGGTCGCCGCGACCGCGGTCCGGCCCGCCTCAAGATGTTCCGGCTTGCGGCTGAGCAGCACGATGGCGGCGCCGAGGCGGCCGAACTCGCCCGCAATCGCCTTGCCCAGGCCGGTACCGCCGCCGGTGACGATCACCGCGGTGCCGGCAAACGTACCGGCGGGCAGGGCACTGGCGCCCAACGCCGGCGGCTCTGGAAGACCTTTGAACTCGCTCATTGTCAGACCTTTCCTGCGCGTCAGCTGCCGGTGTAGCGGGGATCGCGCTTCTCGATCCTGGATCTGCGGAACTCGGTGAAGTCATCCGACTTCACGATGAATGTCTGGCCAATCAGCTCCTCGGCCATCGACGCGCGCACGGCTGCTTCACCGAGGTGACGGATGACCCGCCGCGCCATCTTCACCGTGACCGCCGGCCGGGCCGCGATATGGCGGGCGATCTCCCACGCAGTGTCGTCCAGTGCCTCCGGCTTCACCAGCCGCGAGACGATGCCATGGCCATAGGCCTCCGGTGCCTCCATCACCCTCCCGGTCAATACCAGGTCGCTGGCGACACCCGGGCCGCACATCTGGAACAGGCGCGCCACGCCGCCGGTGTCGGGGATGACGCCGTGGTTGACCTCGGGCAGCATCATCCGGGTTCCTTCGGCAGCGATCCTGAGGTCGCACAGCAGGGCCCGCTCGAACGAGCCGCCGATCACCCAACCCTTCAACGCCGCAATCACCGGGGCGGGCAGGTCCATCAGCTGGCGGATACCGCGATGGCCTTGGCTCATCAGTTCGTGGTGGCTCAGCGTCACCTGGCCGCCACCCAGGGCCGCGACATCGCGTCCGGACGAGAACGACTTGCCCTCTCCGCGCCAGATGACGGCGCGGATGTCGCGGCGCTCCTGCAGCTCGCCCAGGATTTCCCACAGGCGGAAGTCCATTGCGTCGTCGCACGCATTGTGCTTGGCCGGATTGTCGTTGGTGATCACGGCAATGGCGCCGTCATAATCAAGCCTGACCGTACCGGCCATGTCGTTCCTCCCGAGGTTCGTCGCGCCCATTTTGGCCGCCCGTTGCTGCCGGCGCAATCACCGCGGAGCAAAACGATGCTCGAACCCCGGGCCCTATTTGCTATCATCCCCGCCGGGAGGAAAAGGCATGAAGCTGGGCGAATCGTTCAACGACGCAGCGGCGAAATACGGGCGCCCGCTGGAGGGCGTGCGGGTATTGGCGCTGGAACAGATGCAGGCGCTGCCGTTCGCGACCCTGATCCTCGCCCGCCTTGGTGCCGATGTGGTGAAGGTCGAAGACCCCGAACGCGGCGATGCCTCGCGCGCCTCGCAGCCCAAAGTGGTCGACCGCGGCTTCGACATGGGCCACACCTTCATGCGCTACAATCTGAACAAGCGCAGCCTGGCGGTGGACATCCGCAATCCCAAGGGCCGCGATCTGCTGCTCGACATGATGCCGCGCTTCGACGTGGTGTGTGAAAACCTCGGGCCCGGGCGGGCGGAGAAATACGGTCTGGGCTACGCGGCGTGCGACGCCCGCAACAAGCGCATCGTCTACCTGTCGGTATCGGGCTTCGGCCAGACGGGCACATCGCCGTACAAGAAGTGGCCGGCCTATGCCGCCGTGGCCGAGGCGATGAGCGGCATCTACGACCATATCCGGGCGCCGAACCAGCCGCCGCTGGTCAACCCCACGACCGGCATGGGGGACACCGTGACCGGCCTGTTCGGGATGATCGGCGTGCTGGCCGCACTGCATCACCGCGACCGCATGGGCGAGGGGCAGTACATCGACATGTCGATGTACGATTCCATGGTCTCGCTCAACGAGGTGATGCTGAACTTCTGGTCGCTGGGCCTGCGCAAGGACGAGAACGAGGAACTGCGCAACCCGGTGCTGCTCACCAGCTTTCGCTGCAAGGACGGCTGGATGACGGTGTTCGTGCCGCGCGAACACCAGTTCGCCCGCTTCGCCAACATCATCGGCCATCCGGAACTGCTGAATGATCCGCGCCTCGCCAGCCGCCAGGGCTGGTACGACCATACCGAAACCGTGATCCGTCCCATCGTCGAACAGTGGAGCCGCACCGTCGGCAAGCTGGAAGCGGCGACTCTCCTGGCCGAGGCCGGCGTGGCCGCCGCACCTTGCAACAACACCGAGGATCTGCTGCGCGACCCGCATGTCGACAGCCATCACATGGTGGTCGAACTGCCACGTCCCGATGGCGACGGGCCGCCGATCCTCGTGGCCGGCAATCCGATCAAGATGTCGAAGGCGCAGGAGGGACCTGACGCCTGGTTTCCCGGCATCGGCGAACATACGGACGTTATCTTGCGCGAGTTTCTGGGCCTGGACGATGCGGCGATCCAGAAGCTGCGCGAGGCGAAGGTGGTGCGGACTTAAGCGGTCAACTGCGCTTACGTGCGGCCAGGATTTCCGCGATCTTGTCGAGGACGGCCTGCAGGCGGAACGGCTTGCGCAGGTATGCCGCGTAGCCACCGTTGCTGCGCGCAGCGACGGAGTCCTCCGGCAGCGAGCTCATCACGACGACCGGGATCGCGGCATAGGCCGGGTTCGCGGCCAGCGCCTTCAGCGTCGCCGGACCGTCCATGACCGGCATCATGAAGTCGAGCAGGATGATATCGGCGGGCGTCTCCTGGAGGCGCTCCAGTCCCTGTCGCCCGTTGATGGCAACGAGCACGCGATAGCCCTCGTCCAGCAAGGTCGCCTCGAGTACCTCAGCGATGCCGTATTCGTCGTCGATGACGAGGACTGTTTGCATGATACGGAGATAGCTGCCTGTTGCTCGCTGTCCAGTGTGTTACGGGTAGTGTCGAAGATTTCGGTGTTTTGGCTCGGCGAGCAACTGCTCCGCGCTGTGGTGGTCGTTCTCGATGGTGATGCCGCCGGGTCCGATGATGAACTTGCGCAAAGCATCGTCGACCCGTGCGTCACGCACTTTCAGCACCGAAATAAGGCGGTGCAGGCTTGAGCGCATGCCCAGGTAGCGCATCATCACGATGTTTTCCGCAATGCTTGAGACGCCGTGCACTTCAAGCTCGCGCAGCGCGGCGCCGTCGTCGCCCAGCCGCATTTCAGCGGAATAAACGGCTGTCACGCCCAGCGCGCGGAACTCGTTTGACAGGGCGGAGAAGATGCGGCCGAGGCGCGCCGGCTCGACTGCAAGCTTTTCAAACCCGCCCAGTCCGTCGATGAACAGCCGCTTGATCTTGCGCCGCCGCACGGTATCGACCAGACGATGGCAGAGTTCGTCGATCAGTGCCTCGGTCGCCGGCTGCCACAATAGTTCGACCTGTCCACTTTCGATCAATGCCCCTGCCGGCAGGCCCAAGGCAGCGGCCTTGCTCAGCAGCGCGTTCCGCGTCTCGTAGAACCCGAACATGAGGCCCGGTTCGTCCGCACTCGACTATCCCAGGAAATGCAGGCCCAGGGTCGTCTTTCCGATGCCGGACGGCCCGACAATGATCGTGGCCGAGCCTTTGGGCAGGCCGCCACCGGCCATCTCGTCCAGTACTGCGATACCGCTCGCGATTGCCGTATCCAGCCGCTCGTCCGGCTGGCTGGGGCGCGCGAGATAGGCCTCGAGGCGGGGATAGACGGCGATGCCCGCGTCGCTGATGTGAAACGAGTGCTGGCCGCGCAGGAAGCCACCGCCGCGCAGCTTGCGGATCTGCAGTTCGCGCTCGGCTCGGCGTCCGTACAGCCGGCTCTGGAACTCGATAACGCCGTCAACCATTGTGTGTTCTGGTGACGCCGCATAGTCGGCCACGCCGGTCAGCAGGAAAATGGTGCAGTCGGCCATGGAGGCCTGCGACTGCAGGTCGTGGATGAACTTCTTGAACTCCCGCGCCGAACCGGCGCTTTCCTCAACCGCGACCAGGCCGTCGAGCACCATCAGGTCGGCATCGTGGGCGCGCATCTCGCGGCGCAGCAGGGTCAACAGCCCCTTCAGGCCCTCGTCCTCCAGCGTGCGGAAAGCGCTGATATAGTAAAGCTTGCCCGGGATTGCCCCCTCGTCGAAAAACGACAACTGGCCGATATGGGTCAGCATGCGCGCATGGCTTTCCGCCAGAAGCGTGATGTAAAGCGCGCGCCCGCCGCCCGCGACATGGTGGAAGCACACCTGGTTGCCGAAAATGGTTTTGCCGGCGCCGGGCTGGCCCTGCACGATGAAAACGCCGCCGCGCGGTACGCCGCCCTGCAGAATGTCGTCGAGATTGGGAATGCCCGTTGGGAGTCGTTCTAGTTTCTGCATGAGGAACTCGGTTCACTGGGGGCGCGTTGCGCGGTGCCTTCCAAGGGTAGCGTGAGCGTGAAAGTCGAACCATCCCCGGGCGCACTGGTCACTGAAATGTCGCCGCCCAACGCATTCGCCAGCCGCTGCGACAGCCACAGACCGACGCCGAATCCGCCATGGTGACCCAGGGCGTGGTCAGGGACGGCGCGCTCAAACCGTTCGAAGATCCGCGCCTGATCCGCGGCCGGGATGCCGATGCCGTAGTCTACAACCGTCAGCCGGGCATCGTTGTCGAAATATTCGACGTGCACATGGATTTGCTTCCCGTCGCCGTACTTGATGGCATTGGAAACCAGGTTTTCGACGATCTGGCGGATGGCGAGGCCATCCCAATGACCCGTGACCAGGCTATCAAGCTGCGCCTCAATGGTGCTGCCGGCGTAGAGGGCAGCCGTCCGGACTTCATCCAGAACATCGCGGACCGTCGCGGACAGGTCGACCCGTCCGCGCTCGACACTGAAATTTCCCGATGCCACGCGAGAAACGTCGAGCAGCAGCGTGGCGCGCCGCAGAAAGGCATGGGCAGCCGTTTCGAGTTCGGTCAGGTCGGCCAAGATTTCGTCCGCTTCCGTGCCGCGCAGCCGGTCCGCGCGCCGCATCAGGCGTTCCAGGCGCGCCAGCAGTGGCGTCATCGGATTGCGCAGTTCATGGGCTGCGACGGCGATGAAATCGTCGCGGTCCTGCACCGCCCGTTTGAGCGCTTCCAGTTCGGCCAGAAGGTCGGTTTCGCGTCTATTCACCCCAGCTCCCGGTTCCCGGCAATTCAAACTCAAGTGCCGGCACCTGACGTATGCGGAATGTCGGCGTCCCCCGGACGATGGCAGACAACGTGAAAGTCTCGCTTTCGTCACACCGCGGCCGAAAAAAATCTTCAGCGCGGAGTTCGGCCCTTCGGGCGGCGTATATGCGGCGTCAAAAAAGCCCATGAAAAGCGGGCAAATATCGCTAAAAACGGCTGTCGGCAGCCTGTGGTCGTCCGGCGATAGTGCTTGACTTCGGACCGCTAGACCCCACCTATGGCGATGTTGCAATCGAGTTTTGGCATGACTTTGCCTACACCATCGCTGCCCGCCCTCCTTGAGACGCACGCCGCGCTGGTCCGGACGATCCTCCAAAAACCAGGTTGAGACGCTAACGCCGCCCGATCGTCGGGCGGTCGCTAAACGCATGCGCGTGCATGCAAGGAGAACTACTATGGCTATCGGCACCGTGAAATGGTTCAACCCCACCAAGGGCTTCGGCTTCATCCAGCCGAGCGACGGCTCGAAGGACGTGTTCGTGCACATCAGTGCGGTCGAGCGTTCGGATCTGGGCTCGCTCCAGGAAGGCCAGAAGATCAGCTATGACGTCGTGAACGAGCGCGGCAAGAGCGCCGCCGCGAACCTCAAGGCGGCCTGATCCGGCTGGACCCGGGCGCCTCGCGCGCCAGAGTCCGCTGGTCACGTGAGTTGCGGGCGTCCTTGCTTCGGCAGGGGCGCCCGTTTCTTTTTGGGCCTCTGCCGCGGCGCGCCGCTAGAATGACGCGCAATGCCGATCGATGAGACCTCTCCCGATTTCGTCACCGCCCTGGCCCGCGGCCTTGCGGTGCTGCGCTGCTTCGGGCCAGAGACGCGCGAGCTGACCCTGTCCCAGGTGGCGGCGCACATGGACTTGAACCGCGCCACGGCGCGCCGCTTCCTGCTGACGCTGGAATCCCTCGGTTATGTGCGGGCCGATGGCCGCCGCTTCTCGCTCACCGCCCGCGTCCTCGACCTCGGCTACACGTTCCTGTCCTCGCTCGACCTGCGCGACATGGCACAGCCGGTGCTGAAAGGCGTGGTGGAGGAGGTGGGAGAGGCTTGCTCGCTCTCGGTTTTTGACAGCCCCGATGTCGTCTATGTGGCGCAGGTGCCGCCGCGACATCTGATGTACGTGCCTGTCAGTGTCGGCCGCCGCCTGCCGGCCTATCCCACCGCCATGGGGCGCGTGCTACTGGCTGGCCTGCCGCCGGTTGACCTCGATGCCTATTTTGCCGCGGGGCCGCGCCAGCGTTACACCCCGCATACGGTGGTGGCCGAAAAGGCGCTGCGCCGCATCCTGGCCGAGGTGAAGGCGGATGGTTATGCCGTGGCCGACCAGGAATATGTCGATGGCGCCCGCGCCGTTGCGGTTCCGGTCGTAGGCGCGGATGGTCGGGTGACTGCGGCACTGAACGTCAGTGCGCACGCGAACCGGGTGACGAAGGGCGACATGGTGAAGCGGATTCTGCCGGTGCTGCGCGCCGCCGCCACGGGCATTGCGCGCGGCCGGTCGGGTTGACCCTGCGCGTGGCGTCGACGTACTATTAACGAACAAAAGTTCGCTATACGAACATTCGGGAGGAGGCCATGGCCCCCACGTGGAACTTCGCGCGACCGCACAACGAAGGCGGCGCCACGACCCAGGCCCATGTGGACTTCGCCCGCGACACCTATGAGCGCGAGATCGGCCGCGAGGGCTTTTTCGGCGCCGCCAGTCACGTCTATCACCGCAACCCGCCGAACGCCTGGTCGTCCATCGAGGGCGCCGCAAAGCCGCGCGCCTTCAATCCGGCCAGCACGGCGACGCCCGCCGCCTCGCCATGGGACGCCCAGCCCCTGATGCACAATGCCCATGTGCGCGTACGTTACTGGCGCGCCGAGGGATCAATGGATCACCTCGTGCGCAACGGCGACGGTGACGAACTGGTCTTCATTCACCAGGGCGCCGGCAGCCTGTTCTGCGATTTCGGCCACTTGCCGTTTGAATCCGGGGACTATCTTGTCCTTCCGCGCGGCACGATGTGGCGCATCGAAAGCGATGGCCCGGTCGAGGCGCTGCTGGTGGAATCGACCAACGCATCCTACCGCCTGCCGGACCGCGGCATGCTGGGCCGGCATGCCCTGTTCGATCCCGGCGTGCTGGCGCGGCCCGAACTGGACGGCGCCTTCCGCGACCAGCGCAAGGCCGGCCCGTGGCAGGTCCGGGTGAAGCGGCGCAATGCGCAGACCGTCGTGACCTTCCCGTTCAATCCGCTGGATGCCGTGTCGTGGAAAGGTGACCTTTATCCCGTGCGGCTGAACGTGCGTGACTTCCGCCCGGTCACCAGCCACCGCGTGCACCTGCCGCCATCGGCGCACACGACGTTCCTCAGCGACCGCTTCGTGATCTGCACGCTCGCGCCACGGCCAATGGAGAGCGAGCCCGGCGCGATGAAACTGCCGTTCTTCCACAGCAATGACGACTATGACGAGGTGGTGTTCTACCACCGGGGCCGGCTGCGCGGCCGCAGCGCCATTGTGGGCGAGGGGACGATGACCTTCCATCCCAGTGGTGTGGTCCATGGCCCCCACCCGGAGGCCTTGCCGCACATGTTCGAGCACCCGCTGAAAATGCTGGAAAGCTATTCGGTGATGATCGATACGCGCGATGCGCTGGAAATTGCCGATCTGCCGGCGGGCACGGAAATCGCTGGCTATGCGGAAAGCTGGACCGGCTCCATCGCCGTTGCGCCGGACGCGCAGACAGTTCCATAAGTAATAAGTAAGAAGAGTTTCGGGGAGGATTTGGCGTGGCGCAGGTGAAACAGGTGCCGGTCCTGATCGTGGGCAGTGGGCCCGTCGGTCTGGGCCTTGCGGCCGATCTCGGCTGGCGTGGCGTGCCGGCCATGGTGGTCGAGCAGAACGACGAATGGACCCGCTCGCCGCGCATCATGCTGGTCAGCGTGCGAACCATGGAATTCTGCCGCCGGCTGGGCACGGCCGACGCGGTGAAGAACTGGGGCTTCCCGCAGGACTTCCCGCTCGATTCCGTTTTCGTGACCAGCCTGACCGGCTGGGAAATCGCGCGCAGCCACTCGCCCTCCATGGGCCAGGTCAGGCCGGGCGAGTTCAGCCCCGAGCACCAGGCCCATTGCCCGCAGACCTGGTTCGATCCCATCTGGCAACGACACGCGCAGTCGTTCCCGACCAACACCATCCGCTATCGCCACAAGCTGGAGGACCTGCGCCAGCATGCCAGCGGTGTGACGGCGACGATCCGCAACCTCGACACCGATGCGGTCGAGACGGTTGAGGCCGGCTATGTCGTCGGCTGCGACGGCGTCACCAGCACGGTGCGCGACCTGCTGGGCATTCGCATGCGCGGCACTGAACTGATCGACTATTCCCTCAGCGTCGAGTTCCGCACCAAGGACCTCGCCAGCCTGCACGACAAGGGCAATGCCGGGCGCTATGCCTTCCTGAAGCCCGAGGGCACCTGGGCCACCTGCATGGCGGTCGATGGCAAGGAATTGTGGCGCGTCCTGTACTACGGCGACGAGGACGTCGAAAAGATCGATGTGCCGAAACTTCTGCGGACCATTGTCGGCCGCGACTTCGACTTCACCATCGATGCCGCGAAGCCCTGGGCGCGCCGCGCGCTCGTCGCCGACCGCTTCCAGGACGGCCGCGTGTTCCTCGCCGGCGATTCCGGCCACACCCATCCGCCGAACGGCGGTTTCGGCATGAACACCGGCATGGCCGATGCGATGGACCTCGGCTGGAAGCTGGCCGCCGTGCACCAGGGCTGGGCGCCGGAGGCTTTGCTCGACAGCTATGACGTCGAGCGCCGCCCCATCGCCCACCGCGCGGTGGACGAGGCGATGAAGGACTTCGCGCGCCTGAAGAAGGGCACCGCCAATCCCGGCATCGACCAGCCGGGACAGGAGGGCGACCGCGCCCGCAAGTTGCTGGGCGACAAGCTGAGCCAGGAATTTGCCGGCGTGCGCGGCTGGAACCGCCAGGGCATGCATCTGGGTTACGTCTACGACCCGTCGCCGATCAACGTCGATGACGGCACGCCGAAGCCCGCCGACGACACGTTCGGCTATGAACCGAACAGCCGGCCCGGTGCCCGCGCGCCGCATGCGTGGCTGAGCGAAGGCAAGTCCACGCTGGACCTGTTCGGCCGCGGGTTCGTCCTGCTCTGCTTCGGCGCCGAGGCGCCAGGCCTGGTCGAGGCGGCAAAGAAAGTCGGCCTGCCGCTCGATGTGCATCGTATCGACGACTTGGAAATTGCGAAGTTGTACGCGCGCCGCCTGGTGCTGGTGCGCCCCGATGGGCATGTGGCATGGCGCGGCGACGCCGCACCTGGGGATGCCGCCGCCGTCATCGACCGTATCAGGGGCGCCGGCCTGCGTGCAGCGGCGCGGGTCGCCGCATGAGCGACGCCTATCGCAGCATCTGGACCGACCTGGCCGGCTACGCGTTCGACCAGGGCTATGTGGATGCCGGCGGGATCAAGACCCGCTACCTGCATGCGGGGACGCCGGGCAATCCGGTTTTGCTGATGCTGCACGGCACCGGCAGCCACGCGGAAATCTTCTCGGCCAATCTCGGTCCGCACTCGGCGCATTTCGACTGCTACGCCTTCGACTTCGTCGGCAACGGACGTAGCGACAAGCCGGACCGCGATCTCGAGATCGCCGATTATGTCGATCATGTCCGCGCCTTCATGGACGCAAACAACATCCGTCGGGCGCATCTGCTCGGCGTATCGCTGGGGTCGTGGGTCGCGGCGCGCTTTGCGCTCAGTCATGCCGACCGGGCGGCCAAGTTCACCATGGTGGCACCGTCGGGCAAGGTGTCCGATCCCGAACGCATGAAGCGCCTGAAGGCGACGCGCGGCGGGTCTGCCGCCGATCCGAGCTGGACGAACATCCGCACGATGATGGACCGCCTCGTGCACGACAAGACAGCCATGTTCGACGACATGGTCGGCTGCCGGCAGCAGATCTATCGTCTGCCCGGCATGAAGGAGGCGATGCCGCGCGCGCTGGCGTTGCAGGAACCCGATATCCGCGAGCGCAATCTTATTAGTGACGCGGACTGGCAGCGCATCGCGGCGCCGGCTTTGGTCATCGGCGCGCTGAACGACCACGACGCCGATTTCAGCGACGCCAAGGACATCGCCGGGCTTATTCCCGGCTCGCGCCTCGTCACCATGGCGGGCGTCGGCCACTGGCCGCATCTGGAGCGGCCAGCAGAGTTCAACCCGCTCAACATCGAGTTCCTGCTGGGCGGCTGATCAGCGTTCCGGCAACGGCACGAATTCCTGGTTGTCGAGGTCGGGCAGTTTCATTCTGCCCGCGCGCCAGTCCGCCTTGGCCTGCTCGATCCGCTCCTTCGACGACGACACGAAGTTCCAGTCGATGAACCGCGGCCCCAGCGGCTCGCCGCCCAGCAGCATCAGCACCGCCGGCCCCACGGCCTTCAGCGCCACCGCGCCGCCGGGCTTCAGCACCAGCATCTGCCCGGTGCGATAGGTTTCGCCCTCCAGTTCAATGGCGCCGCTGGCCACATAGGCCGCGCGCTCCGGGTCGCCTGTCGGCACCTCCGCGATGGCCCCGTCGTCCAGGTTCCAGTGCGCGTAAAACAGCGGCGAATGCGTCTCCACGTCGGCTCGCAGGCCATAGGCCGTGCCTGCGATCAGGCTCCCCTTTGCACCCGCGCCCTCCAGCAGCGGCAGGTCCTCGGCGCCATGATGATTGAAGGTCGGCGCGGTCTCCTCGTCCGCTGCCGGTAGCGCGACCCAGGCCTGGATGCCATGCAGCCGGCCGCCCTCGCGACGCGCGCGCTCGAACCGTTCCGAATGGGTGATGCCGCGACCGGCCGTCATCCAGTTCACCTCGCCCGGATGGATCTCCTGCTCCGAGCCGACGCTGTCGCGGTGCATGATGTCGCCGTCGAACAGGTAGGTCACCGTCGACAGGCCGATATGCGGGTGCGGGCGCACGTCGACGCTGCGCGGAATGCCGGCGGCGAAATCGACCGGCCCCATATGGTCGAAGAAGACGAACGGCCCGACCATGCGGCGGCCGACCGAGGGCAGGACGCGCCCGACCTCGAAACTGCCGATGCTGCGGCGCTTCTGTTCGATGACAAGGTCAAGCACGGCGAACTCCCGGCGCGTTGCTACGTCGCAAGGGCAATATCGCCCTGTTGCGTTCGCAATGATGCCAGAAACTCGGCCGAAAGCTCGGGCCAAGATTTCGCCGTGGCGCGCGCCAGCGCGAGGCCGCCGACCATAGCCGACAGCAGCAGCACGGTGGCTGATCTGGACCTTGTCGAAATCAACGGGGCGTTCGGCAGCCAGGCCATGGCCTGACTGAATGAACTGGGCATCCCGCGCGAGAAGGCCACCTTCGACGGCGGTGCCATCGCCGTCGGCCATCCGTTGGGGCGACGGCGGCGCGCACTGGCAAGGCGGCGCTGAGCGGCGGACACCGCGGCGGCGCTGGACTATCTCGGCATTCTGCCGGCCGACCTCGCGTGGTTACGCACCTACGGCGAGTCCGGCGGCGGTTCGGCAGCGTACGGATACATTGTGATGTTCGCGCTTAAGGGCCTGCCCGGCTATATCGCGGTGCGCGAGGTCAATGCCTGCCAGGTGTGCGGCGTTTACGCCGCCCCCGGCGCGCAGCTACCGAAGCGATAGTCGGTTGATGCGGATGCAACGGGCTTAACGGCCTCCTCGCGCACGTGCTAATCTGCCTCAATTAGCGGTTTGTTTGTCGGGGGCGGGCATGCAATTCAGACGCGCGGAACGCCTCCTGCGTACGCTCGCCGTCCTCAGCCTTGTCCTTCCCGTCGCGATCTTTGCGGGCTTTGCATGGCTGAGCCATGGCGACTATGTGGCTGCCGCGCGCGACCAGATATCGGATCGTGTCGAGCTGGTACGCGAACATGCGGTCAAGGTTTTAGAGGTCCAGGAGCTTGTCGTTCAGCTGATCGAAACCAGCGTGGCTGGACGGTCAGACGATGCGATCCGCACCGACGAGGCGGCAATCAATACGCTGCTGAAGTCGATTACTGCCCGGTACATCCAGGTGCAGGACATCATCCTCATCGACCGCAACGGACGACTGCTGGTGACCGCTGCGACCTTCCCGGCGCCGCCCCAGATCGACGTGACCGATCGCGAATATTTCCGTCGGTTTCGCGATGCTCCTTCCGATGGCATTTACATCACCGAGAACCTGTTGAATCGGCTGTTCAACAGGCCGACTTTTCAGATTGCCAAGATGCGCCAAGCGCCCGGCACCGGCGCGTTCGATGGCGTTATCCTCATCGTGCTCGGGCCGAATTATTTCCACGAGATCTACAGCCAGTTCGCCGGCGACACTTTTGCGACCGTGGGGCTTGTTCGCGACGATGGACGCATCCTCGCGCGCTACCCGGATTCCGGCGTGCCGCTCGACCAGGTGCCGCCGACGCTGTCGCTCGTCGAGGCGATCAAGAGGAACCCCGAGATCGGCACTTATGACGTCACTTCCGTCGTCGATGGAAATATTCGCCGCGTTGGCTATCAGCGTGTCGGTAGTTATCCGGTCTACGCCACTGTCACCATGGCTGCCACGTCGATCCGCGATACGTGGTTGATGGGCATTTCCCGCCACCTTGTTTTTGGCTTGCCGGCAAGCATCGCGTTCTTTGTCCTTATCCTCGTTGCGCTTGCGCTGGTACGCCGGGGCACGGCGACGTACGACGCCTTGCGCCTGGAGACCACCCGGCGCGCCGCAGCCGAGGAACAGTTGCGTCAGGCGCAGAAGATGGAGGCCGTCGGCCAGTTGACCGGCGGCATCGCCCACGACTTCAACAACCTGCTGACCATTATCTTCGGCAATCTGGAGCGGGTGAAGCGGCTGACCGGCAATGCGGACCGCCGCGTAAGCGACAGCGTCGATAGCGCGCTGGAGGGTGCGGCGCGCGCCGCGAAGCTGACCCAGCGGCTGCTTGCTTTTTCCCGGCAGCAACCGCTGGAGCCGGCGGCGATCGAGGCCAACCGCCTCGTGTCCGGCATGTCGGAAATGCTGCGGCGGACGCTGGGCGAGAACATCGCCGTGGAAACTGTCCTGGCCGGCGGTCTGTGGCGTACGTTCGTCGATCCGCACCAACTGGAAAGCGCGATCCTTAACCTGGCGGTCAATGCGCGTGACGCCATGCCGGACGGCGGCCGCATCACCATCGAAACCGCCAATGCGCATCTCGACGAGAATTATGCGGCCGCAAACAGCGGCGTGAAGCCGGGCCAGTACGTGCTGATCGCCGTGACAGATACCGGCACCGGGATGACTGCTGAGATCATGGCGCGAGCGTTCGAGCCGTTCTTCACCAACAAGCCGACCGGCTTGGGCACGGGCCTCGGCCTCAGCCAGGTGCACGGTTTCATCAAGCAGTCGGGCGGCCATGTCGCCCTGTACAGCGAACTCGGCCACGGCACGACCGTGCGCCTTTATCTGCCGCGATCAATGGCCGAGATCGCGGCGCCTGTGGCGGCTCTCGCGGCGGATTCCGCCAAATCCGGCGCAGGCCAAACCATTCTGGTGGTCGAGGACGAACACCTCGTGCGCAATCTCAGCGCGACGATCCTGCGGGAGGCCGGCTACCGCGTGCTGGTGGCCGAGGACGGTCCGCGCGCGCTGGAACTTCTCGCCTCGGCGCCTGAGACGCGCCTGCTGTTCACCGACGTGGTGCTGGCAGGCCCGATGAACGGGCGCAAGGTGGCCGACGCCGCGCTGGCATTGCGGCCCGACCTGAAGGTGTTGTTCACGACAGGCTATACGCGTAACGCTATCGTCCACCACGGCGTGCTCGACGCGGACGTCAACTTCATTGGCAAGCCCTTCTCGGGCGATGCGCTGTTGAAGAAGGTGGAGGCGCTGCTGTCGGAATGATTTCGCCCGAGACATTTTTCCACATCCGTAGAAAATGAGCGGCTGGAAACGCCCTGCCATGGCAGTTCCAATTGATCGGCGGTTGGACCTCCCGGTCGCCTGAAGTAGTGTGACCGCAACACACAAAGTGAGGAAACCAGTGAAGCAGATTTTGGCCGCCGCGCTGTGCGCCGCGGGCCTCGCCCTCGGCACTGTAACGCCCGGCGCCGCCCAGACCTTTCCGGCCACCAAGCCGGTCACCATTTATGTGATCACCGCAACCGGCAATCCGATGAGCTCGCTGGCGCGCCTGATCGCCGACCAGCTGGAAAAGACCTGGAAGCAGACCGTCATCGTCGAAAACAAGCCCGGTGGCGGCGGTTTGCTCGCGGCGGAGCTGGTGAAGCGCGCCGACCCCGATGGCTACAGCCTGCTGTTCAGTGCCGACGCGATGACCGCGTTCCGCCTGTTCAACAAGGACACGACCTTCGATCCCAATACTGATCTGGCGCCGATCTCGCTGGTGGCCGAGGCGAACTTTGCCATGTTCACCAGCGGCAAGCTGCCGATCAAGAATCTCGAGGACTTCCGGGCTTACGGCAAGGCCAACCCGGACAAGATGAACTACGCCGTGCTGCCGCAATCGCAACAGCAGCTTGAATCGATCAAGTTCCTGAAATGGGCCGGCGTCGAGGCGACGATGGTGCCCTATGCCGGTGGTTCGGGTTCGGTGCTGCCTGCCCTGCTCGCGAACGATGTACAGATGTACCTCGCCAGCTATTCTTCCATGGCGCAGCACATCAAGACCGGCGGCGTCGTGCCGCTGGTCGCGCTGGCCGATCAGCGCATTCCCGAAATGCCCGATATCCCGACCCTGAAGGAGAAGGGCGGCGACCAGGTTGCCGCCTTCTGGTACGCCTTCTTCGCGCCGCTCAAGACGCCCGCAGCCGTCACCGCCAGGATCTCGGCCGACCTGCAGCAGGTAATGAAGATGCCCGAGATGCAGGAGCGCGTGAAGGCAATCGGTCTTGTCCCGCGTATCACCACGCCGGATCAGTTGAAGGTGCGTATGGCGAACGACACGGCGTCGCGCACCAGGATCGCCCGCGACGCCAACATCCAGCCGCAGTAGGGCGCCGTGCCGAAAACGTCGTTATGGTAGACCACAGTGCCGCCGGTGCCGCCGGCAAGCCCTTCGACATGCCGGTCGAGACCGGCAAGATCAGGGAATATGCCCGCGCTACCTATGCCCGCCACCCGGATTATTTCCGGATGGCGGGCGCGGCGACGCCACCCTACTTCCTGACAACGTGCGAGCACTGGGAAACCGAAGCGGCGAATGTCTTTCACCTTCTGAAGTTCGACTATGCGCGCGGCCTGCATGCGGGCCAGTCGTTCGAGTTCTTCGGACCGCCGCCGGTCGCCGGTGCACTGTTGACCGGGCAGTCCACCATCGAGCGCATCTACGACAAGGAAAGCGCCCGCTTGGGCACGATGACGTTCATCGAGATCGCGACCGCATTTCGGGACAACAGCGGGCGAGCGGTTGCGAAAGTAATGTCAACGGTCATCGAAACCGCGCCGAAGGCGGCAGGCAACGAAAAGCCGGCCGCACCGCCTACACCGTCGCTGCCCGCGCCCGAGCAGTTTGCCGAAGCTGGTCCTGCGCCGCTCAAGGTTGGCCCAGTCACGCGCACCGATCTCGTCCGCTATGCCGGCGCGTCGGGCGATTTCAATCCGGCCCACCATGACGAGCCTTTTGCGCAAGCGGCCGGTCTCTCCGCGCCGATGGCCATGGGCTTGTTCCAGGCCAGTATCGGCGCCAACTGGGCGGCGGACTGGCTGGGCCCGCAAAACCTGCGCAAGGCCAGTATCCGCCTGTTGTCGCGCGTGTTTCCCGGCGACGTCATCGTGGCGCAAGGTGGCGTGGTGCGCCGGCACGACGTTGCGGGCGTGCCGATGATCGACGTGGCCGTTACTTGTCGCAAGGACGGCGGCGAGGCGGTGAGCCGCAGTGAACTATCGTTTGTCGCGGGCCCGCTCGCCGCACGCAGGGACTGAGGGAGAGAGGCCGGTGGAATTCCTGAACGAAATGCTGGCGCGCAACGTGCGCCACATCGGCGACCGGATTTTCATCCATTCGGACGACGGCGATCTCACCTATGCCGAGTTCGACCGGCGTGCCAGCCGCCTGGCCAACGTGCTGGTTGCGCACGGCGCGAAGCAGCAGGAGCCCGTGGGCCTGTATTTGCCCAGCCGGCTGACCATGTCGCTGGCCTACTGGGCGTGCCAGAAGATCGGCGCAATCGCCGTGCTGATGAGCTCGATGTACCGCGAGACCGAGCTGCGCAACGCGCTGAGCAAGACGGAGATGGCGCTGATCGTCACCGACGACGAGACGGCGCCGCATATCGACCGCATCCGGCACGATTTCCCGACGCTGAAACATGTGCTGGTCGATGGCGCCGGCACGGCGGAGCGGCCGGCGCTGGCAGAACTGATGGCGGCGGCGTCGGACCGGTTCGAGAACGCGCCGTGCAAGGGAACGGACATCGCCACGATGCTGTTCACCTCGGGCACCAGCGGCCTGCCCAAGGCGGCGATGCAGCCGCACTTTGCGCAATACTCGGCGCTCCGCGACATGACGGTGGCCCATCGCACGCAGTTCACGGCCGAAGTCTATTACTGCACCGCGCCGCTGTTCGGCAATCTGGGCAACCTGATCACCAACCTCTGCATGTTCAACGGCGGCTCGATGGTGCTGCACGAGCGCTGGGACACGCGGCGGGTGCTTGATTCGATCAAGCGCTACCGCGTGACCAACATCGTCGGCACGCCGACTATGTACGTCTACCTGATGAACGAGTTCGACCCGGCGCGCGACGACCTGACGTCGTTGCGCATCTGCAGCCAGGGCGGGTCGCCGGTATCGCCCGTGGTCGTCAAGAAGTTCGAGGACATGGCCGGCGTGCCGCTGCTGCAGGCCTATGGCGCCACCGAGACGCTGAGCCAGAACGTGATCGAGCCGCTGGTGGGCGTGCGCAAGAGCGGGTCAGCCGGCACCGCCATTGGCAGTTCGCGCGTCGAGATCGTCGACGATGGTGGCAACCCGGTGCCCGCCGGCACGATTGGCGAAGTGATCCTGAGCGGCGACTGTATCGGCGCCGGCTACTGGCGCGACCCGGAAGCCTCGGCCAAGACGTTCACCAAGCGCGGCTGGGTGAGCGGCGACCTCGGCTATCTCGACAGTGACGGCTACCTGTTCATCGTCGACCGCAAGAAGGACGTGATCATCAGCGGCGGCAACAATATCTACCCGCAGGAGATCGAGAACATCCTCTACAAGCACCCCGCGGTGGCGGTGTGCGCCGCCCTGGGTGTGCCGGACGAGGCCAAGAGCGAAATCCCGGCAGTGGTTGTGACGCTAAGGCCAGGGGCGAATGCACCTGCGGCGGAACTTCTCGCCTTCGTCCGCGAAGGCATCTCCGCCTACAAGGCGCCGAAGTTCGTCTACTTTATCGACGAGATGCCGATGGGCGCCGGCAAGATCCGCAAGCGCGAGCTGATCGGCTGGATCAAGGACGGCACCCTCAAGCCGGCGTAGGAATTTTCAAACTAGGGAGAGTGCGATGGAGCAGCGTTTTGTCGTCGATCATCTGACCGACGAGTCTTTCAAGTCGACCGGTCTGCGTCCCTACAACATCTATCGCGACCTCGGCGTCGCGGCGGCGACCAACGGCTTTGCCGAGGCGCATGTTGTGAAGGCCGCGCGGCCATGCGAGCCGGGTTCGACCGGCGGCAACCACTACCACACAGTGGAATTCCAGTTCGTCTACATCCTCAAGGGGTGGCAGCGCATGCGCATCGACGGCGTCGGCGAGGTAACGGTACGCGAGGGCAGCAGCTGGATCCAGCCGCCCGGCATCCGCCACGAAGTGCTGGAATATTCCGACGACCGCGAGGCGCTGGAGATCATCCTGCCGGCGAAGTACGACACCATAACCGCCTGACGGTCATGCGCCGCCGCGGCGGTTCAGCCGATGGTGATGCCGCTGTCGATCGGGAATATCTGGCCCGTCGTGGTGCGCGATTCATCGGACGCCAGGAACAGGGCCGCATAGGCAATCTCCTTCGGCTCGACCAGGCCCAGCAGATGGCGGTCCGACAGGTATTGCGGAATGGCGCCCTGTTCCACCCGCTTGGCGATCCGTTCGGTGCGCGTCATGCCGGGCGCGATGGCGTTCACGCGAATCTTCTGCGGCGCGTACTGCACTGCCAGCGAGCGGGTGAGGGAGGTGATCGCCCCCTTGGCCGCAGTATAGGAATCCCGCCCCGGCCGCCCCATCAGCGCGACCAGCGAACTGGCATTGATGATCGACCCGCCGCCAACCTTGATCATCTCGGGAATGGCGAACTTGCAGCCCAGCCACGTACCCAGCAGGTCGCAGCGCAGCGTGGCCCAGAATTCCTCCATCGGCGTATCGACCAGCGGGCCGTCCTTGGCGCGCGAACCGCCGGCATTGTTGTAGAGCACGTCGAGCTGGCCGTATTTCCGCACCGTCTCGTCGAACGCCCGCTTCATGCTGTCTTCGTCACCCACGTCGGTCTGCATGAACAGTCCGTCCCCGCCGGCCTGTCGAATCATGTCTACCGTCTCGGCGCCGGATTCGGGCGACAGTTCAGCCACGGTCACCTTTGCCCCCTCGGCGGCGAACAGCAACGCCGCGGCGCGGCCGATGCCGGAACCGGCGCCGGTGATGAGCGCGATCTTTCCCTGAAGACGGGCCATGGCGTTTCTCTCCCTAGTTAAGGCCGTGCATCATCCTTGTGGCGGATGAAGCGGGTTGAGTTTAATGCCGATGGTGCGGTCGATAAAGCGGTGCGGCGGGGATGACATGAAAAGATGGCGGAACCGGCCCCAGGGATCAAACTGGGGCGATTTCGGCGATGACGACCAGCGCGGGCGCATGAACCTTCTGACGCCGGCGCGGCGTCTTGCCGCGGTGCGCGAGGTGCGCGAGGGCGTGGCCTTCACGCTCGGCCTGCCGCTCGACCTGCCCGGCGGCGGCGTTCGCGGCACGGCACAGCGCGATCCACCGCGCCTGTTCGCCAAGGGCGTCTATGCGCAGCCGCTGAACGCGCTCGTCGACGCGCCGCAGGTGCGTGAGGTTCTGTACGACGATGGCGTTGTGTTGTTCACGCAATACTCGACGCAATGGGACGCGTTCTGCCACATGTCCTATGCGTTCGACGCCGATGGCGACGGCGTGGCCGAGCGCCTGTTCTACAACGGCTATCGTCCCGGCACCGACGTGATCCCTGCCGATGCGCCAGGCGGTCCCTATGCCAGGGCGCTGGGAATTGAGAACCTGGCGACCGCCGGCGTGCAGGGGCGCGGCGTCCTCGTCGATTTCTTCAGCATCTATGGCCGGGCCGAGGCGCGCGTCGGGTACGACGCGCTGATGCAGGCCATGGCGGCGCAGAAGGTCGAGGTCGAGCGTGGCGATTTCCTCTGCCTCTATACCGGCATGGGTGATCTCGTCATGGAAATGGGCAAGTCGCCGGACGCGGCAAGTTTGGAGAAGACCTGTGCCGGCCTCGATGGTCGGGACGCGCGCCTGCTGCGCTGGATCGACGAGTCGGGCATTGTCGCAATCTGCGCCGACAACAACGCGGTGGAGAAGCCCAGCATCGATGCCAAGGGCGGCCCGCATGCGGGCTACCCGATACACGAGCTCTGCCTGTTCAAGCTTGGCATCCATCTCGGCGAGTTCTGGTACTTCACCGAACTGGCCGCATGGCTAAAGGCACGTGGCCGCAACGCCTTCCTGCTGACGGCTCCGCCACTGCGCCTGCCGGGCGCGGTCGGCTCGCCTGTGACACCGATCGCGACGGTGTGATCTGACAGTGGTCAAGCGCGCCGCCCGGCCTGCCCCGTAACAAACCGCTGCCGCCGGTGGTGCTTTTGCGCCAAGATCGCTTCTTCATCGCGCGCCGATGAGGGATGTCGTCGTTTGCTGCAGTGGCGCCCGGAACAGGGATTGACGATGACCGATGAAATGACAGTTCTGTTGCAAAAGATCGATGAGGCGGAGCGGAATCTCGATCAGGCGATCACCGATTGGCGGAACGAGGTCAAGAAGTCGGCCAAATCCAGGATCAACCGATTCTCAAGCAAGATACGGGCCGAGCACGGCAAGCTGCGGCGCAGCCTTCTGGCCCATCTCGGCAGCATTCGGCCCCAGGTCTGGCTGACTGCGCCCTTTATCTACGGATTGATCGTGCCCCTGGTCCTTACCGATCTGGCGGCTTCGCTATACCAGTTCGTTTGCTTCCCCATCTACGGCATGCGGCGCGCACGGCGGGCGGATTTCGTCGTCATCGACCGCCACCGGCTGGGGTACCTGAATGCGCTTGAAAAGCTGAATTGCGTTTATTGCGGCTATGCCAACGGTGTCATCGCCTATGTGCGCGAGATCGCAAGCCGGACGGAGCAGTATTTCTGCCCGATCAAGCATTCAGTGCCGATGGCGGGGTGCCACGTCCGCTATCGACGGTTTGTCGACTATGGTGACGCCCAAGGATACCGCGACCGGTTCGCGGAACTGCGCGCCAGAGCGAGCGAACCCTGACGCCACGGCCTGACCCCGCACGTCCCTAGAAGCCAGGTCTCGACAATCACCTTTCCGCGGTCGCCTTTGTCCTTCATGGGCTGGCGGCGGGCGCGGTCATGGTCCACGTGTTTTTTGCACGAGGGAAATGACTGGGCGGCGAAGGGCGGGATCGTCCTCGCGTAGCTCTCGCCGTTCCTTGGCGCCTCATTGTACTACACCGTGGAAATTAGCCGGGTGTGGCGCGAGACGTTGAGAGCGCGCCGTTGGTGGCTTGGGGCCGACGCGGCCTCCGTTTCCGCCACTTCGAAGCGGCGAAAACGGAGCGGATGTCGGCGGCGTTCTCCTTGTCAAATTCTGGCATCGTGCATCACGGGCGGTGGCCCTGGCCTCTTCTGTGATCCTCCGAGACCAAATGTCTCCACGAGACGGAGTCTGCCGGCGGAGAGGGCTACCCGTTTCGCAGCCTATTGCGGCTCTATCTTTGCAACGCGGGCGATCTCGGCACGCACCTTGAAATCACGTGCGAGACGTTCGCTCATGGCCTTTGGTCCGTCCGTCATTACGGTTTGTCCCATGGTGTCGCGAATGCGCGCCAGCACTTCGGGCTGGTTCATCGCCTGTTTGGCGCCGGTGGCCAGCTTGTCGATGATCGGTTGCGGCGTTCCCAGCGGCGCCATAAGGCCGAACCAGGTGCCCGTCCCCACCATGTCGAAGCCTTCCTCCTTCATCGTGGGCACATTGGGCAATTCACGCAGCCGGGTAGGTGCCGTGGTCGCCATCGCGACGATGTTGCCCTCTTTGAGATGCGGGCCCATGACCGAGAACGTCGTCAAATACATCTGGATATCGTTGGCCAGCATCGCCGGAACGCCCGTCGCGGCCCCACCGTAGGGAATCATGACCAAGTCCAGGCCGAGTGTGCGCAGGACCAGAAGTGAATCAAGATATGACGACGTCTGGCCGATGCCTGCGTAATTCATCTTGCCGGGATTGGCCTTGCCGTAAGCGACGAACTCCTTCAGCGTCTTGGCAGGGCCTTTCGCGCCGGTGAACACCGTGTAGTACGTGTCGGTCAGCTGCGTAATCGGCAGCAGGTCCTTAATCGGATCGAAGTTGGCGTCCTTGATGAACAGGTTGAACGTCGTCACCGCGTCGGCATTCATCAGCAGGGTGTAGCCGTCCGGCGCGGCCCGCTTGACGAAATTGGCGCCCAATAACCCACCGGCGCCGGGCTTGTTGTCGACGATGACAGGTTGTCCCCAGGCCTTTTCAAGTTCGTCGCCAACCAGGCGGCCGATGGCATTCATGGGGCCGCCCGTCGCTGTTCCAACGATTAAGGTTATGGGCTTTGCCGGAAAGGCCTGCCCAAAAGCCGGGGCAGCGCCGGCGAGCGGCAATGCGAGAAGTGCAGCGAGCCAGTGAACCGTGCAGCGCATCTTATCCTCCCAATTCATTATTATTTGTCCGTACAGGATAGTGCGATTGAGGTCGGCGACGCATATTTAAAATACTTGATACCTATATTTGAGAAATGCGCTTGTCACGCATGGCGTCTCTGAAGGCCTAGTGTTGCCGACAGGGAGGAAACCATGCTGCCTGACGATGTCTGGCCAGTGTCCGTCAATGACCATTTCGTCGAGCCGGCCGGCCTGTGGCTGGACCGGCTGCCGCGCCGCCGCGCCGCTGACGCACCGCAAGTCGTGGAACTCGATGGCGGCGCACAGGCTTGGAGGTTCGGCCCGGAACTGGTGCCACTCTCCGTGGTGCTCGGCGCGCCGCTGTTTCGTCGCGACGTCAAGGTGCCGGTCACGCGAATCGACCACATCGCGCCGGCAGCGAATGAAACGGGCGCGCGCGTGGCATCGATGGATCGCGCGAAGGTCGCCGTCCACACTTTGCTGCCGCATATCTGCGGCTTCACCGGCGAACGCCTGCGCCAAATGGGCGATCCGGGACTGTGGGCGGACTGCATACGCGCCTATAACGACTTCGTCCTGGGCGAATTCTGCGCGGCCGCACCCGACCGCCTGGTGGCCCTGGCACTGTTGCCGCTGGCGGACCAGACGGCGACGGTCGCCGAGATTGAACGCGTTGCCGCGCTCGGCGCGCGTGGCATATCGCTGCCCCACGATCCCGGCAATCTCGGCCTCGACAGCTATCACCGGCCTTCCTGGGCGCGCATTTTCGATGCGGCTGACGCGGCCGGTCTGCCGGTGTTCATCCACATTGCATCCAGCGGGACCAGCAATGCCGGTAGCCTGGCCGGCTGGCCCTCGCCGGACCAACCGCGCTACCGGCCGCCGGAGGTGCAGGTCGCCGCCGCCAACCTGCATGTCCTCGAGGCAGCTTGCGATCTGGCCTTCTCGCCACTGTTAACCGAACGTCCCAACCGCCGCGTTGTATTGCTTGAGGGCAACCTGTCGTGGATGCCGTATCTGGAAGAGCGCCTCGATTTCGCCACCCACGGTCGTCCGGCGATCGCGCCGAAGGGCCGCCCGGCGGGGCAGGTGATGCATGACCAGATCCTCGGCGCGTTCATCAGCGATCCGCATGGCATCCGCGACCGGCATCTGATCGGACTCGACCGATTTTTCTGGATGGGTGACTACCCGCATCCCGACGGCTTTTGGCCCGACGACCGATCGCGGTTGGCCGCCGAACTTTCCGCTGTGCCGAATGAAGAGGCGCGCCAGATCGCCGAGGGCAACGCGCGCAAGTTACTGAAACTGGCGGCGTGGACGCCGCCAGTGGAGAGTGGGTCATGACCGATCGCATCATTTCTGCCGACGACCACATCGACCTTTGCTACCTGCCGGCCGACCTGTGGGAAAAGCGGCTGCCGACGCGATGGCGCGAGCAGGCGCCGCGCGTGATCGACAGTCCAGAAGGAAAGATCTGGTTCAAGGAAGGCAAGCGCTGGGGCGTATGGGGCTCGAAGCGCCCGGAGAATCGCATCGTCGTTTACGACAAGGCGGGGCTGCCCGAGGAACCGGAGCCCGGCATCTGGCGCTGTACTAGCTCGAAGTACCGCCTGGAGGATCTCGACCGCGAGGGCATCCACGCCTCCGTTATGTACAATTTTCTCGACTGGGCCTTCGTCGATCAGGAGTTGAAGGCCGCGTGTTGCACGGCGTTCAATTCATGGCTGGCGGAGGAGTTGTGCGCGGCCGCGCCGGGCCGCCTGATTGGCCTCGCCACGCTGCCGGGACATGATCCCGCAGCAGCGGTACGCGAGTTGCGGCGGGCCAAGGAGATCGGCCTGGGCGGCGGCTTTTTCGAAGTGTTCAGTGCGGCCATCCCGATTTTCGACGAGGCCTGGGACCCGCTCTGGTGCGAGGCGGAGACGCTGGGCATGTCGATCAACGTGCATACCGGCGCCGGTGGCCACACGTTCGCGAAGATTCCGTCGAAAAAGGCGTGGCGCTTCCCGACCATCGCGGCGCTGGGCGGCATCCAGCTCGACGAAATCCTGACGACGGCGATCTACAGCGGCATGCTGGACCGCCACCCCGGCCTCAAATTCGTGCTGGGCGAAGCCGGCATCGGCTGGATACCCTTCGTACTGGAGCGTCTGGAATACGAACGCGACAACTTCCGAGACGTGGCCGGGGGCGTTCCGATCAAGGCCGAGCCGCGCGAGATCTTCCACCGCCAGGTCTACGCGACCTTCCAGGACGAGAAACTGGGTGTTCGGCTGATACCTGAGATCGGCATCGGCAATGTGATGTGGGCGGCGGATTATCCGCACGGGGACGGGACGTTCCCCCATTCCCAGGCTGTCATCGCGCGGATGTTCGGCGACGCCGATCCGGTCTTGCGGCGCAAGGTTCTGTGGGGCAACGCGGCCGCTGTCTACGGCATCACCTGACGGCCAACGTGCCTTGCCAATGACCCTCTCGGGGGCTCGATCCTGTGTCGTGTGCTGCGATGCGGGACAGAAGGCCGTGCCCACGGACGTCCATCCGCGTCTGCGCAAAAGTTTCCGTACTTTTTCCGCACGGAAGTCTTTTGCGACTAATTTTCCAGGTCAGCCATTGATGGGTTGGAGCGGGTGAAGGGAATCGAACCCTCGTCGTGAGCTTGGGAAGCTCCTGCTCTACCATTGAGCTACACCCGCCTGCGCGGAGATATAGCATTGCGCGCCCAGCCGGTGAAGCGGGCTTGACGGCCCGCCGTGCCGCGCGCTAATGCTGTTCCGTGGTGATTTGAGCCGATCGGCTTGCGGGCCACGTTAAACAAACCGCTAAAAGGATCGGGTGGCGGCGCAGCCCCGGTCCTTCTTGGCCGGGGTTTATTGTTGCGCGCAGGGAGTGTCGATCATGGCTGAATATTCCAGGCAGGACCCCAAGGGCTGGCGTCCGCGCACGCTGCTGGTGCGCGGTGGCACCACCCGCACCGCCCACGGCGAGACGTCCGAAGCGCTGTTCCTGACCTCCGGCTACCGCTACGACACTGCTGAAACGGCCGAGGGCCGGTTCAAGAATGAACTGCCGGGATATGTCTATTCGCGCTTCGGCAATCCGACGGTCACGATGTTCGAGGAGCGCATGGCGCTGCTCGAGGGTGCCGAGGCCGCGCGCGCCACGGCCAGCGGCATGGCCGCGGTCAACGCGGCGCTGACCTGCCAGTTGAAGGCCGGCGATCACATCGTGGCTGCCCGCGCCATGTTCGGGTCGTGTCTGTATATCGTGCAGGACCTGCTGCCACGCTTTGGCGTCACCTCAACCATCGTCGAGGGCACCGACATCGCCCAGTGGCAGGCGGCGGTGCGGCCCGAGACCAGGGTGTTCCTGCTGGAAAGCCCGACCAACCCGGCGCTCGACATTGTCGATATCGCCGCGGTGGCGAAGATTGCCCGTGCCACCGTCGCCCGCCTGGTGGTCGACAACGTGTTCGCGACGCCGATGCTCCAGAAGCCGCTCGAACTCGGCGCCCATGTGGTCGTCTATTCGACCACCAAGCATGTTGACGGGCAGGGGCGCTGCTTGGGCGGCGTTATCCTGTCGGACCAGGCGTTTGTGACCGACGTGCTGACCCCCTATCTGCGCCATACCGGCCCGTCGATGAGCCCGTTCAACGCCTGGGTTATGCTCAAGGGCCTGGAAACCTTGGACTTGCGGGTCCGCCAGCATTGCGAGAACGCCGCGGCTCTGGCCACCTTCCTGGAAGGGCGTGAGGGCGTGAAGCGGCTGATCTACCCCGGCCTGAAAAGCCATCCGGGGCACGAACTGGCCAAACGCCAGATGTCGCACCCCGGCCCCTTGCTCTGCATCGAGGTTGAAGGCGGCAAGGACGAGGCGTTCCGCTTCCTGAACGCGCTCAAGATCATCGATATTTCCAACAATCTGGGGGATTCCAAGAGCCTGATCACCCATCCGGCGACCACGACCCACCAGCGGCTGACCGAGGCGGAACGGGCGGCGGTCGGCGTCGGCCCCAACCTGCTGCGGCTCTCGGTGGGGCTGGAGGATATAGACGACCTCAAGGAGGACCTCGCCCGGGCCCTCGAAGCGGTCTAAATGCCTAAATCCGTTGCTTTTTTACCACAAGGCCGCTGCTTTTGCAGGCGGCTGGAACCCGAGGGTGGCCGCGAGCATTCCAACCTGCGGAGGGACTTGCTAGATTGTCCTCGAGTACAATTCGGAGCGAGCGGCATCTAGCACTTAATTCCGCTCCGTCATTGTCAGGGAACCCAGATATGAACATTCGTTCACTTTTATTGTCGGCAGCCGTTTTGGCGGCTGTACCGTTCGCCGCATCGGCCCAGGTGACCCCTGGCTGGTATCTCGGCCTATCGGGCGGCCTGAACATCCTCCGCGACGGTGACGTCGGCGGCGCGGGTCGTGCGGACTACGACAAGGGCTGGGCTGCCTTGGGCGGCGTTGGCTACCAGTTCGGCGATTTCCGCCTCGAGTTCGAGCCGGGCTATCGCTCGAACGATCTCGACAGCATCCGCAACGCGGCGACCGCTGGCGGCGAAGTGTCGGCGCTCAGCGGCATGCTGAACGTCTATCACGACTTCATGCCCTCCTCGCAGTTCAACCCGTACCTCGGCGTCGGTGCCGGTGCGGCGCGCATCAAGGCTGATGGCATCACCCGCAACGGCGTGACCATTGCCGACGGCAACGACACCGTCTTTGCCTATCAGGGCATTGCCGGCGCGACCTATGCCTTTACCCGCAACCTCGCGGTGGATGCGGCGTACCGCTACTTCGACACCCAGGATGCCAAGATCAGCGGCAGCGACCTGGCCTACAAGAGCCACACGGTTACCGTTGGCCTCGTCTACCGCTTCGGCCAGCCTGTGATGGCCCAGGCCGCCGAGCCGGCACCGGCCCCGCCGCCGCGTCCGGCAGCTCCGCCGCCGCCGCCGCCGCCGGCTCCTGTCGCTCAGCCGGCCCCGCCGGCCGTGCCGAACGTCTACATCGTGTTCTTCGCCTTTGATAAGTCCGAGGTGACCCCGGTTGCGACGCAGGTGCTGGATCGCGCCATCGCCGACTTCCGCGCCACTGGCTCGACCTCGATCAAGCTCGAAGGCCATGCCGACCGTTCGGGTTCGGACAAGTACAACGTCGCTCTGTCGAAGCGCCGCTCGGATGCGGTGGCGGCATATCTCCGCTCGAAGGGGATTGCGCAGTCGGCGATCAACGAGGAATGGTTCGGCGAGGCCCGCCCGCGTGTGAACACGCCTGACGGCGTGCGCAACGACGAGAACCGTCGCGTCGAAATCTTCTTGCGCAAGTAAGCTACGCGTTCCGGGAACGGCCGCCCCAGGCATGGGGCGGCCGTTTTCTTTTGGGGGCAGCCGACCTAAAATGTCGCCATCCCGCCGCCCGTGTGCCGCGGCGGACAGAGAGCCAGTGATGTACGAGAAAACCACCCGCAGCATTTCGGTTACGGTCCAGCCGACCTACCTGGACGACCAGTCGTCGCCGGCCGACAATTATTATGTCTGGGCCTACCGGGTGCGGATCGAGAACCAGGGCGCCGAAACGGTGCAGCTGCGCGACCGGCATTGGCGTATCACCGATGCCATGGGCCGGGTGCAGGAGGTGCGCGGGCCAGGTGTGGTGGGCGAGCAGCCCATCCTGAAGCCTGGCGAGAGTTTCGAATATACCAGCGGCACGCCGCTTTCGACGCCGTCCGGCATCATGGTCGGCACCTACGGCATGGAACTGGTCGGCGGCGACCGCTTCTCCGTCGCTATCCCGGCCTTTTCGCTCGACAGCCCGCACGACCTGGTGCGGCTGAACTAGAAGCCGCCCTTGGCTGCCGCCCCATTGGCAACCATATAAGTAATCCCGTCCCTAGGCGGGAACGAGGAGGAACCAATGTCGTCAGCCGAGCTCAAGCTCAAGCCCCGCAGTGTGCCAGGCACCCGCCCCACCAAGGAACAGGCCGAAGACGCCGTCCGCACGCTCATCCGCTGGGCCGGTGACGATCCGGCGCGCGAAGGCTTGCTCGGCACGCCCGACCGCGTGGTGCGCTCGTACGAGGAGTTCTTCTCCGGCTATTTGCAGGATCCGGTCGCCATCCTCGAGCGCACCTTCGAGGAGATCGAGGGCTATGACGAGATGGTTGTCCTCAAGGACATCCGCTTCGAGAGCCATTGCGAGCATCACATGGTGCCGATCATCGGCAAGGTGCACATCGCCTACCTTCCGTCCAATCGCGTCATCGGCATTTCCAAGCTGGCCCGCGTCGCCCTGATCTATGCCAAGCGGCTGCAGATCCAGGAGAAGATGACGGCGCAGATCGCCAACGCCATCGACGTCGTGCTGCAACCGCGCGGCGTTGCCGTGGTGATGGAGGCGGCGCACCAGTGCATGACCACGCGCGGCGTGCACAAGTCCGGCGTCACCATGGTCACCAGCCGTATGCTGGGCGTGTTCCGTGAAAACGCGGTCACCCGCCACGAATTCCTGTCGATGATTGGCAACCCCGTCAGCCGCAGCGAGTAGAGCTTGTCGCCCCCGCGAAAGCGGGGGCGCTGGATTCCCGCGTGCGCGGGAAGAAACACGTGCTGGCGTCGCGGGGACTGTTCGCGTTTAAATGCCGGACATGACCCTTTCCAGCCGTGGCCTGATCGAGAAGCTGGTGTCGTTTGACACCACCAGTCGCGAGTCCAACCTCGCGCTGATCGATTTCGTTGCTGGCTATCTCGACGATCTCGGCGTGAAGTCCACGCTCATCCACGACGCCGATCGGCGCAAGGCAAACCTCTGGGCCACGATCGGTCCTGATGACGTTGGCGGCGTCGTGTTGTCCGGCCATACCGACGTGGTGCCGGTTGATGGCCAGGCTTGGGATACCGACCCGTTCAAGGTAGCGGAGCGCGACGGCTGCCTGTTCGGGCGCGGCACGTCCGACATGAAAAGCTTCGTTGCCGGCGCCCTGGCGGCGGCACCCTCGTTTGCGTCGCAGCGCCTGAAGACACCGGTGCACTTCGCCTTTTCCTACGATGAGGAGGTCGGCTGCCTCGGCATCGGTGGCATCATCGGCCACATCAACGCCGGCGGCCAGAAGCCGCGCCTCGTCATCGTGGGCGAACCCACCGCCATGCAGGTGGTCGATGCGCACAAGGGCGTGTTCACCGTCAATACCGTGGTCGAGGGGCTTGAGGCTCATTCCAGCGCGCCCGACGATGGTGTGAACGCGGTGCAGATCGCTGCCGACCTCGTAGGCCGCCTGAACGACCTGCGCCGTGACCTGTCTGTGCCCGACCTTTGCGACCCGCGGTTCGATCCGCCGTACAGCTCGATCCAGGTCGGCACTATTCACGGGGGGACCGCGCGCAACATCATCCCGCGCAGCTGCGAATTCGCCTGGGCCATCCGGCCGCTGCCCGGCGTCGATGTGCGCCCGCATTTCGACCGCTGGGTCGCGGGCATCGAGCGCGACGTGGTCCCGGCCATGCGCGCCGTGCATCCCGCCTGCTGCGTGCGCCACCGCATGGGCCCGGTTGTGCTGGCGCTCTCGCCCGACCCCGGTTCGGCGGCGGAAGCCCTGGCCTTCAAGCTGACGGGTGCGAACCGCTCGCTCGCCGTGTCCTACGCCGCCGAGGCCGGCGCCTTCCAGGCCGCCGGCATCCCCACCGTCCTTTGTGGCCCCGGCGACATCGCCCAGGCCCACAAGCCGAATGAGTTCATTGCGCTGGACCAGGTGGCTGCCGCGGAAAAATTTATGGCTGACCTGCTGGTGGAATTGCGGTCATGACGACTGTTGCGGCCGCGTTTTCTGCCGTTGCCCGTGATTACGATGCGCAACGGCGGCAGCTGGTGCCGTGCTTCGATGTTTTTTACGGCGCGGCGCTCGCCGCGCTGCCATTCCCGCACAACGCGGCGTTCGATTTGCTCGACCTCGGCGCGGGTACCGGCCTGCTTGCGGCGATGGTCAGCGCTACCTGGCCTCGGGCGCGGCTGACACTGGTCGATGTCTCCGCCGACATGCTGGATCAGGCGCGCACCCGCTTTGCCGGCCGTGATGATGTCGCCTTCATCGCCGCCGACTACGGCCGCGTACCCCTGCCGGGCAGGTTCGACGCCATTGTTTCGGCGCTGTCGATCCATCACCTGGACGATACCGGCAAGCGAGCCCTGTACGCTCGCATTCTCGCGGCGCTCCGGCCGGGTGGCGTGTTCGTGAACGCCGAACAGGTGCGCGGCGTGACCGAGGCCGAGGAGGCGCGCTATGAAGATGAATGGCGGGCCGAAGCGCGGGCGTTGGGCGCAACCGAACCGGCACTGGCGGCCGCCATCGGCCGAATGAAGTTCGACCTTACCACGCCCTTGGCCGACCAGATGCAGTGGCTACGGGCCGCCGGCTTCGCCGAGGTGCGCAGTCCGTTCGCCGACCGCCGCTTCGCCGTCTATGCCGGTCGCCGACCTATCTGAGGTAAGTCGACAGGAAGTTGCGAATATTGCCTTCCAGCTGATTGTTGAGGTCCTTCATCAGATCCTCGACCAGGCTGAACAGCACCTTGTCGCGGTCGTTCAGCGTGATGTTCTCGGGCACGGTGGTCGAGCGTTCGACCGTCGCGGTGGCGAAGGCGTCGCGGAAGCCGCGCTCGCCCCGCACTTCGACAACCATTTCCAGCGTGGCTTCGTAGCGCTGCGCCTGGTCGGTGGTGAAGGCGCCGCGTATACCCTGCGTCTTGCGCAGGTCGGTCTCGACAATCCTCGCATTGCGCACGACGACGCGGACGCTGCGCGTACCCTGCCCGGTCATCTTGATGCGGTCGCGCGCCCATTGCAGGCCGGCCTCGGCAGGTGACAGCGGGGCGGTATGTTCCACGTTCGGCGCCATCATCGGCGGCTGGTATTCGTTGACGACCTCGAGACGGCCGGCATCGAACGTCATTGTGCCGAGATGGGCATAGGTCAGTTGCGGAAAAGTCGGCCGCGACGGCGGCACGTTGGCGCAGGCGGCAAGCCCGAGGGCGAGAATCACGGCGGCAAGCAGGCGGATCATGGCGGGCCCTCGGTCGGATCTTCGCGGGATAGCCGGGAAAGCCGGCAGAATCAAGGCGTCCCGAGGTGAACGGTTGCGGGATCGATGTTGTAGTGGCGGTTGCAGAACTCGCACGTAACGGCGATGGCCCCATCGACTGCCATCACGGCCAGTTCCGCCGTCGAGAACGAGCTCAGGACCGAGGTAAGGCGCTCTACCGAGCAGCGGCAATTGCCAGTCAGGCCATGGGTGTCGAACACCCGCACGCCATCCTCCTGGAACAGGCGGAACAGCAACTCGCTGGCTGACAGGCCGACGTCGGTCAGTTCGATGTCCTTCACCGTGCCGAGGAAGGTAAGGGCGCGCCGCCAGGCATCGTCCATCGCTTCGTCATCCTGCAGTTTCTCGGGTGGCAGACGCTGCAGCATCAGGCCGCCGGCGCGCCACTTGCCGCGGTCGCGTCGCACCGCAATGCGGATGCCTGCCTCCAGCTGTTCCGACTGGCGGAAATAGGCATGCGCGCAATCGGCCAGCGTCGCGCCTTCAAGCGCGACGATGCCTTGGTAGCGTTCGGTATCCGGCCCCTGGTCCACGGTGAACGCCAGGTGGCCGGCGCCCAGCAGGCGCGGCACCGGCGCGCCGCCGCGTTGCTCCGCCGCCGCCAGCTTGGCGGCATCGAAACTGGCATATCCGCGCAGGTCGCCAGGCGAGCGGTAATCGACGACCAGGGTCGATACCGGGCCGTCGCCCTTGGTCTGCAGCGTGAACACGCCCTCGAACTTCAGCGCGCTGGCCAGCGTGGCGCACAGCGTCAGTGCCTCGCCCAGCAGGGTGGCCACCGGTTCGGGATAGTTGTGCCGGGTCAGCACCGCATCGACCACGGGGCCGAGACGAATCAGGCGACCGCGGAGATTGGCGCCTTCGATCTGGAACGGCTGGACCAGGTCGTCGGCTGGCGCCGACGGGAACGGGTTCATTCCGCGAGGCACCATGACAGGATGCCCTTCTGGGCATGCAGGCGGTTCTCGGCCTCGTCGAACACCACCGAATAGGGCGCGTCCATCACTTCGTCGGTGACTTCCTCACCGCGATGGGCGGGCAGGCAGTGCATGAAGATCGCGTCGCGCGCCGCCAGTGACATCAGCCGGCCGTTGATCTGGTACGGCTTCAGGATGTTGTGGCGGTCGCCCGTCTCCACGCCCATCGATACCCAGGTATCCGTGGTCACGCAGTCGGCGCCGCGTACGGCCTCGTCCGGGTCGCGGGTCAGTTCGATCCGGCCGCCGCGTTTCTTCGCCCAGTCCAGCACCGAACGGTTCGGCCGGTACTGGTCGGGGCAGGCCAGCCGCAGCGTAAAGTCGAAATGCACCGCCGCGTGGATCCACGAATTGCACATGTTGTTGCCGTCGCCCGACCAGGCGATGACGCGGTCCTTGAGCGGCCCCTTCTTCTCCTCGAAGGTCATCAGGTCGGCCATGATCTGGCAGGGATGACTTTCGTCTGTCAGGCCGTTGATGACCGGCACTGTTGCGTACGACGCCAGTTCGACGACTTTCTTCTGCGCCGTGGTGCGGATCATGATCGCATCGACGTAGCGCGACAGGACCCGCGCGGTGTCGGCGATGGTCTCGCCGCGGCCGAGCTGCAGTTCGTCCTTCGAAAGCACGATCGCCTCGCCGCCCAACTGCCGCATGGCGACATCGAACGATACGCGCGTGCGGGTCGACGGCTTCTCGAACACCATCGCCAGCACCTTGCCCGATAGCGGCCGGCCGTCGTCGCGAACGCCCTTGGACTCGCCGCTGCGGGCCTTCTTGAACAGGTGTGAACGATCCAGGATGCGGCGCAACGTCGTCGCGTCGATCTCCTGCAGGTCCACGAAGTGCCGGGGGCGGATCATCCGTTCAGGCTCCCGCAAGCGGCGTCGATGATGTCGATACCCTCGCTGATTTCGCTCTCGCTGACGGTCAGCGGCGGCAGCAGGCGGACAACGTTGTCGCCCGCCGTCACTGCCAGCATGCCGCGCTCGCGCATGGCGTCGACCAGTGCGGTATTTGCCTTCTTGCACTTCAGGCCCATCAGCATGCCGCTGCCGCGCACATCCTCGATCACATCGGGGTGCTTGTCGGCCAGCATCGACAATTGCTGGCGGAAATGATTGGCCTTCTGACGCACGTCTTCCAGGAAGCCGTCCTTCAGCATCACGTCCATAACGGCGTTGCCCACCGCCATGGCCAGCGGATTGCCGCCGAAGGTGGAGCCGTGGTTGCCTGGCTTCATGCACTGGCCGACTTTCTCGGTCGCCAGGCACGCCCCGACCGGGAAACCGCCGCCCAGGCCCTTGGCCACAGCCATGATGTCTGGGGTGACGCCGGCCCATTCATGCGCGAACAGCTTGCCGGTGCGGCCCATGCCCGACTGCACCTCGTCGAGGAACAGCAGCAGGCCATGCTCGTCGCACAGATCGCGCAGGGCCTTCAGGAATTGCGGCGGCACCGGGCGCACGCCGCCCTCGCCCTGCACAGGCTCGATAAGAATCGCCGCCGTTTCCGGTCCGATGGCCTTCTTCAGCGCCGGCAGGTCGTTGAACGGCACGATGTCGAAGCCATCGACATTGGGCTCGAAGCCGGCGAGGTACTTCTTGTTTCCCGCCGCCGCCAGCGTTGCCATCGTGCGGCCGTGGAACGACCCTTCGAAGCCGATGATGCGGTAACGCTCGGGCTGGCCGTTATCGTCGAAATACTTGCGCACCATCTTGATGCCGCATTCCACTGCCTCGGCGCCCGAGTTGGTAAAGAAAACGGTATCGGCGAAGGTCGCGTCGACCAGCCGCTGGGCCAGTTTCTGCTGGCCGGGAATCTTGAACAGGTTCGACGTGTGCCACAGCTTGGCCGCCTGCTCCTGCAGCGCCTTGACCAGGTGCGGGTGGGCATGGCCCAGCGCGGTGACCGCGATGCCGGATCCGAAGTCCAGGTAGCGTCGCCCGTCGGAACCGAACAGGTAGGAGCCTTCGCCCCGTTCGAACGACAGGTTTGGCGGCGCATAGACCGGCAGGATGGCACTGATCACGGAACGCTCTCCAGAAACGCCAAATCGCCCCGTACAGGGGCGATTCGCCTTGGAAAGCGCCAAAGTATCGTGGCCGCCCCGGAATCTGTCAATCTGCGTATTGTTGCCGGACATTCCCGGATTCCTGCCGTTTGGGGCTGGTTTTCGGCCGGCGGAGCGGGCAAATGGGACGGATCATGGGTGATCAGGCTGCAACCGACTGGCTGACCCGGCTCCTGGCCGGCGAGCGGACGGCCATAGCCCGGGCCATAACCGCAGTCGAAAACGAGACTGCCGAGGCCCCGGCCGTGCTGAGCGCCATTGCCGACAGGTTGGGCCGGGCCCGCATCATTGGCTTCACGGGTTCGCCCGGGGCCGGCAAGTCCACCTTGGTCGGCGCCTATGTCAGCGAGTTGCGCCGGCGTTGCCACACTGTGGGCGTTGTGGCGGTCGATCCCAGCAGCCCGTTTTCCGGCGGCGCCGTCCTCGGCGACCGGGTGCGCATGACCAGCCATGCCGGCGATACCGGCGTGTTCATCCGCAGCCTCGCCTCGCGCGGCCATCTCGGCGGCCTCTCGCGCACCGCGGCGCGGGTGATCGACGTCCTCGATGCGGCCGGCTTTGACCAGGTCGTGGTGGAAACGGTCGGCGCGGGCCAGAACGAGATCGAGGTGGCCGAGATCGCCGATTGCCGCGTCGTCGTCTGCGCGCCCGGCTTCGGTGACGACATTCAGGCGATCAAGGCCGGTATCCTCGAGATCGCCGACATTCTCGTGGTCAACAAGGCCGACCTGCCGCTAGCCGAACGCACCGCGCGGCAGTTCGCGGCGCTGACGCCCGGCGTGCCGGTCATCCGCACCCAGGCGATTGCGGGCAAGGGCGTCGCGGAACTTGCCGACGCCATCGCCAGCCGTCCGCGTCGCCCCGCGACCGATCCGCTGAACCGTACCCGCCGCCTGCTGCTCGACCTTGCCGTGGCGAGGTTTCGCAGTCGGATCGATGACGCGGGGCTCGATGCCCTGGCCAAGCAGGTGCTGCGCGGCGAGACCGACTTCGAAAGCGCCGCCGATATTCTCGGGGCGAAACGCTAGCTGGGCGACGCCTGGTTCGGTTTTTCCGGCGGCGGCGGCGGGGGCTGTCCGGCGCCGGCGTCCGCGCCCGCCTCGACCTGCGCCTGCATCTGCGGCACGGCCATCGACACGGCGGCGGCGATCTGCTTCGCGAATTGCGGCGCGACCTGCGCCACGCGCTGGGCAATCTGCGGCGCCAGTTGCGGCGCCACCTGCGACACGCCAATAGCGATCTGCATCGCCTGCTGCGGCACCGCTTGGGCCGCGCCCTGCGCGATCTGGGGTGACTGCTGGGGCGCGGCGCCAGCCGCGGCCTGTGCGAAACTGATGACCTGGTCTGGCACGGCAAGGCCGGCAGTATAGACGATAAGGCCGGCGGCGGCGGGATTGGCCGCCGACCCGTTGGTGATGACCTGCAGACGGTCCTGCGGTGTCGCCTGCATGGCGCCGTTGATCACCAGCTGCGTGCCGCTCTGCACCTGCGCGGCGTTGGCCTGGGTGTTCGCCTGGCCAAACTCGGTAACAAGTGTCTGGCGCTGTTCCTGTGTCCCGACCGCTGCCGCCTCGTCGACAATCTGTCGCTGGGCCGGCGTGTTGCCCAGACCGGCCTGCAGGGCGCGCGCCAGCAAGGGGGAGGCAGGGCTCGACGCCGGCGGAGTCTGGATCGAGCCGGTGGTCGAGGACGGCTGGGCGGCGACCTGCCGCGCCAGCGGCAGCCCACTGGCGGCGGCAAGCAATTGCGCCTGTTGCGGCGAAGGTGGCGCCACACGCGGAGCGGCCATGCCCAGTTGTTGCACCATGCCGCGGATGGCCGCGGCGCGGATCTCCGGCGGGATGTTGGTGGTGGGCGGCGCACCTCGCCGGGCGGCCATGGCCTGGCCCTGGTTGACCACGACGTTGCCGTTCGACGTGCTCACCGACGACCTCGGCATAGGTGAATTCGTCGCGGGCTTCGCCGGCGACCACCGAACCGCGGATGCCCATGGTTGCGACCGGTGTCCTCAGCGTCGTCATCTGGTTCTTGGCAACGAACGACGAGGTGTAGCGGAACATGCCCTGCGCCACGCTCACGGACTTTTCCGTCGTGCTTTCGACCGGGTTGAAGACGAACTTGTCGATGACGACCTGCGAACTGGGGCCCAGTTCCAGCGTCGATCCATCACGGAATTGCAGGACGGTCTTGGCATCCGCCTGGGTGGTGATCTCTTCGCTGAAGAAGATGTTGTCGGCCAGGATGATCTTGCGCGGCGGCTGCCCGGCCCGGACGCTGGAAACGCCCTGTTCGACGATCGCGGCGCGGCCGACCAGGCTGGGGTCACCCGCCGGGGGCGTCTGCGCGAGGGCCTGGGTGGAGGGAAAAAGGGCGGTAACCGGGATCGCAAGAACAGCAAACGCAACCAGCCGCATCTCCGGCTCCCCACAGCCCGAATCGGGACGATGGGAAATGATACCGAAAAGCGACTCGAAAAGATTCTATGGAATGGGGCCGGTCGCGATCAGACCAGGTCGGCCGGCAGCAGCGGAAACTCGGGGTTGTCGAGCGTCTCGTGAAGCTTCAGCCCGGCTGCGTCCCAGCGCTTGTTGAGGCGGGCGCCGTTGTAGAGCGCCGCCGCATCCACATACAGCGCCTGAAGAACGATGCGCGGGTCATGCGTAGTGTTCCGTGGCGCGCCATGGATGGTCAGTCCGTGATGGATCGTTGCATCGCCCGGGCGCAGGGTCAGCGGCGGCGACAGTGGCAGGTCCTTCAGCCAGGGGTGCTGGGAAAAGGCATCGTCGCCGGCACGGACGAACGACCGGCCCAGCGCGCCGAAACGGTGCGATCCCTCGCAGAAGCGCAGCGAGCCCATGTCCGGCGTGATGTCGTTCAGGGCGATCCAGATGGTCAGCATTTCCGAGCGGTCCAGCGCGTGGCCCGGGAAGTCCTGGTGGTAAGGGGTGGGGCCGTGCTGCCCGTCGTCCGCCGCGCCCCACTTTGCCAGCAACGTACTCTGCAGCATGCGGACACGCGGATTGCCCCGCAGCAGGCGCGCGCAATTGCGCCCCGTTACGGGCGACAGCACCACGTCATGCGCCAAGGGAATTGTTCGCTCCGGATGATGGGCGGCGCGAAACGCGTCGTCCACGTACGAGGTCACGGACTTGTAGTCAGTGCCGCGCAGCATCTCCTCCGCGGCGTCGCGCATGCCCGTTGCTGCTTCCGCCCGGATGAGGCCTGGCGTGAAGACCCAGCCCCGTTCGAGGAATGACCGTACTTCGGCGTCGGTCAGGTCGCGCATGACGGGTCCGACCATGCTGCTTCTCCGGGCATCCTCGACGGCGGACGGGATTTTCGGGCCCCGTCCGCCGGGCGTATTTTTTACTTGTGGGTGTTCAGGAAGCCGCTGTCGACACCGATGGTCTGCGCCGTGGTGCGGAGCGATTCGTCCGATGCCAGGTAGATCGCGGCATAGGTCACATCCTGCGGCTCGATCAGGCCCATCAGGTACTGCGAGACCTGCTTCTGGATCGCCACTTCGGTGGCCAGCATCTTCATCACGCGCGGCGTCTTCACCGTGCCGGGCACGATGACGTTCGAGCGGATGCCATGCTCGCCATACTCGAATGCCAGCGACTTGGTCAGCGCCACGACGCCGCCCTTGGCCGCGGTATAGGCGTCGCGGTTCGGCATGCCGATGCTGCCCATGATCGAGCCGGTATTGATGATCGAGCCGCCGCCGGCTTTGATCATTTCCGGGATCGCGTACTTGCAGCACACATAGGTGCCGAACAGGTCCAGCTTGATGGTGAGCCAGAATTCCTCGATCGGCGTAACGGTGACCGGGCCGTCGGTCGGGCGCGAACCGCCGGCATTGTTGTAGAGCACGTTCAGCTTGCCGAACGCCTCGACCGTCTTCTTGATGCTGCGCTCGACGCTTTCCGGTTCGGTCACGTCGGTCTGCACGAAGATTGCCTCGCCGCCAGCGGCCTTGATCTCCTTGACCACTTCATTGCCCTCGTCGGCACGGCGGCCGGCCACGGCAACCTTGGCGCCTTCCTTGGCGAACATGATCGACGACATCTTGCCGATGCCGCCAGTGGCGCCGGTAATGAACGCCACCTTGCCTTCCAAACGACCCATCGAATTTCCCCTAGACCTGCTTGAAGTTGAACCGCACGGACCACTTTAATTCGCCGGCGCGGCAGTAAGGCACCGGCCGCACGGTTTGTCCGTTCTCCGTGGCCCGGAAGCGGGCCCCGTCACTCAGTCGAGAAGATCGGGCTCTTCGTCGACGATGATTTCCCAGAGCGACTGGAAATTGTGCCAGCCGCTCTTCGGCCGGCCGATTTGCTTCTGGGTCATCAGCGCTACGTCGTGGCCCAGCACGCGGGGCTTGCCTGCCGCCTCGGCCAGCAGCTGCACGTGGCAGCACGCGTCCAGCGAGATGAACCACCAGGCCGCCGCATCGACGGTCTGGCCGACCGTGATCAGACCATGGTTCGCCATGATCAACGCCTTGTTGTTGCCCAGCGCCTCGACAACCTTGGCGCCTTCTTCCTCGGCGACGACGATGCCGCCGTAATCGTCATAGACCGCATGGTCCTCATAGAACGCACAGGCGTCCTGGGTGATCGGGTCCAGCTTGCGGCCCAGCGAGCCCCATGCCTTGCCATAGATCGAATGGGCATGCGCCGCGCAGACTACGTCGGGCCGTGCGGCGTGGATCGCTGAATGGGTGGTGAAGGCCGCCCTGTTCAGCACGCCCTTGCCTTCGACGATGTCGCCCTGCTCGTTGACCAGCAGCAGGTCCGACACCTTGATGCGGCTGAAATCCTTGCCGAAAGGATTGACCCAGAAGTGGTTGGCCAGGATGGGGTCGCGGCAGGTGATGTGCCCTGCGCGGCCAAGTCCAAAGCCGTAGCGCGAAAACAGGCGATAGGTGCCGGCCAGCTTCTGCTTGCGGTTCAGCCGCTCGGCCTCCAGCGCCTCCGGCGTGGCGGTAGTGGGCCAGTTCGTGTCCTTGGCAACGGGGTTCGACATGGTTTCCTCCGCCTACAGGCCGGGCTGCGCGACCATCTTGACGTTCAGATAGGCCTCGAGCGCCTCGAGGCCGCCTTCCGATCCGTAGCCCGAATCCTTGATGCCGCCAAAAGGCACTTCCGGCAGGCCCAAAGCCGCACCGTTGAAGGATATCATGCCGCTTTCGATGCCGGTTGTCACCGCGCTGGCGGTTACCGTCGAGCGGGTAAAGGCATAGGCCGCGAGGCCGTAGGGCAGGCGGTTGGCCTCGGCCATGCCCTCCTCGACACTGTCGAACGGCACCATCAGGGCGACCGGGCCGAACGGCTCCTCGTTCATGATGCGGGCGTCGCGGCTCAGGCCGGTGAGAATGGTGGGCTCGAAGAAATTGCCCTTGTTGCCGATCCGCTTGCCGCCGGTGCGCACCGTCGCGCCATGTTCCACGGCGTCCGCAATCAGGGCGTCCAGCGCGTCAAGCCGGCGGCCATTGGCCAGTGGCCCCATATTGCTCTGCGGGTCGAGGCCGTCGCCCACCTTCAACGACTTCGCGACCGTGCTGAAGCCATCGACGAAAGCGTCGAATACTTTCCGCTGCACCAGGAAGCGTGTCGGCGATACGCAGACCTGGCCGGCATTGCGGAACTTTAGGGTCGCCATCATCTTGCTGGCCGTGCCGATGTCGGCATCGTCGAACACAAAGGCTGGCGCATGGCCACCAAGTTCCATGGTCGCGCGCTTCATGTGCAGGCCGGCCATGGCCGCCAGCTGCTTGCCGACGGCGGTCGAGCCGGTGAACGACACCTTGCGAATGACCGGGTGCGGAATGAGGTACGAAGAGATTTCCGCCGGATTGCCATAGACGAGGTTGACCACACCCGCCGGCACGCCCGCATCGGCAAAGGCCTGGATCAATCCGGCCGGTGAGCCCGGCGTCTCTTCCGGCGCCTTCAGGATGACCGAACAGCCAGCGGCCAGCGCAGCCGAGACCTTGCGCACCGCCTGGTTGACCGGGAAGTTCCACGGCGTGAAGGCGGCCACCGGGCCGACCGGCTCCTTCAGCGTGTATTGCAGCGCGCCTTCGGCGCGGCCGGGAATGACGCGGCCATAGGCACGGCGGCCCTCCTCGGCAAACCATTCGATCACGTCACCGCCCGACAGGACCTCGCCCTTCGCTTCGGCGAACGGCTTGCCCTGTTCCATGGTCATGGTGCGGGCAATGTCCTCCGCCCGCTCGCGCAACAGGGCGGCGGCCTTGCGCATCACCTTCGACCGTTCCAGCGCCGGGACCTTGCGCCATGCCGCGAAGCCCGCCTGTGCCGCGTCCAGCGCGCGGTCCAGGTCAGCGCGGCCGGCATGGGCGACAGTGCCAAGGATTTCGCCGGTGGCCGGGTTCAGGACGGGCAGGGTGCGCCCGTCGGCTGCATCGGCCCACGCGCCGTTGATGAACAGTTTCACATTCTTGTACACCGGCACGCTTACCATCCCTGCTTCTCCAGGCGCTTCTTCACGTCGTCCGTGCGCGCCGGGCGGTCTTCCCGCTCCATCTTCAATGCATCGGCCAGCGACATCTCGATTCCGGCGTCGATCATCCGTTTGTCCCACTGCACAGCCGGCCAGGAATTCGCCGTCACCATGCGGGCGACCTCGTCGGCTTTGGCGTGCAGCTCGGCATCGGGCACGACCATGTTGACCAGGCCCAGGCGCAGCGCCTCCTGGGCATCGATCTCGCGCGCCGTCAGCATCATCATTTTGGCCGCGCCGGTGCCGATGCGGCGTGACAGCCGCGCCGGCAGGCCCCAGCCGGCCATCAGGCCGATCTTGGCGTGAGTGTCGCGGAACCGCGCACGCTCGGCGGCGATGATGATGTCACCGGCCAGCGCCAGTTCCAGTCCGCCCGTGAAGCAATACCCCTGTACCGCCATTATCACCGGCTGTGGCAATTTCGTAAGCTGGACCAAAACCTCGGCGCGGGCGCTGGGCGGCTCGGCGTCGTTGTTGGCCTTCAGCGCCTTGATGTCGAAGCCCGCGCAGAACGACTTGCCGAACGAGCGGATGACCACGCAACCGATCTCGTCGGTCCGGGCGGCAATGTCCTGAATATGCCCGCGCAGGACGCGGAAACTCTCGGGCGACAGGGCGTTCAGCACATCCGGGCGATTCAGGGTCAGGGTTGCGATCCCGGAATCGTCGGTGCGCAAAAGAACGTCTGTTGTCACGCGTTTTTCCTCCCGTTTTGGCGGCGGGCCGGATGCTAGGCGGCACTGGTCACAGGGTCAAATGCCTCCTGCCTAGATTCGGCGGGATGTTTGACATTCAGGGCCCCGCGCAGGACATTGGGGTCAATTCGAGAGGAAGCGGCACATGAAGGAATTCGATCTCGTCATTCGCGGCGGCACCGTCGTCGACGGCAATGGCGGCGAGCCTTTCGAGGCGGACGTGGCGGTGTCCGGCGGCAAGATCGCCGCGGTCGGCCGCGTTGCCGGTTCGGGCCGCGAGGAGATCGCCGCCAAGGGCAAGATCGTCACCCCGGGCTTCGTTGACGTCCACACCCATTACGATGGCCAGGTCACCTGGAGCAGCCGGGTCCAGCCGTCGTCGCTGCATGGCGTCTCGACCGTGGTTATGGGCAATTGCGGCGTCGGCTTTGCGCCCTGCCGCACCGAGCAGCACGAACTCCTGCTCCGCCTGATGGAAGGAGTCGAGGATATTCCCTATCCCGTGCTGGCCGATGGCGTGCCGTGGACGTGGGAGAGCTTCCCTGAATATCTCGATACCCTGGCCGCGACCTCCTACGACCTCGACGTCGCCGGCTATGTGCCGCATGCGGCGCTGCGCATTTTCGTGATGGGCGAGCGCGCCGCCAATCTTGAAGCCGCGACGCCCGAGGATATGGCCAACATGGCCCGCGTCCTGCGTGAGGCGATGGCCGCTGGCGCCATGGGCTTCGGTACGTCGCAGACGGTGTTCCACCGCTCGGCCACCGGCAAGTCGACGCCCAGCTTCGTCGCCTCCGATGACGAACTGATGGCGCTTGCCATGGCGCTGAAGGATTGCGGCAAGGGCATCATCCAGCACGTCACCGACTGGGACGATCCGGAGAAGGCGCTGCGCCGCATGCGTACCCTGGTCGAGAAGTCGGGCCGGCCGCTGACCTTCACTTTGGCCCAGCACCACCCGACGCCCGACATGTGGCGCGACATCCGCGACTGGGTGACCCAGTGCAACCAGGACGGCCTGCCGATCAAGGCGCAGGTCATGACGCGCCCGATCGGCCTGATCCTCGGCCACGAGCTGACGCTGAACCCGTTCTATTCCAGCGAAACCTACCTGAAGCTCAACGACCTGCCGTTCGAGCAGAAGATCGCCGAACTGCGCAAGCCCGAGATGAAGGCGAAGCTGCTCGCCGAACAGCTGGATCCGAACCCGGCCAACCTGCTGGGCCTCGCCGTGCGCCGCTTCGACGAGATCTATGAACTGGCCGATCCGCCGGACTACGAGCCGTTACCTGACCAGAGCATCGGCGCCAAGGCGCGCCGCATGGGCCGCGATCCGCTGGAATATGCCTACGACCTGCTGCTGCAGCGCGATGGCAAGCACACCCTGTACATCGCGTTCATGAACTACGCAGGCAAGTCGCTCGACGTCGTGTCGGAACTGCTGCGCGACCGCAACGTGATCCCCGCGCTGGGCGATGGCGGTGCGCATTTCGGAACCATTTGCGATGCCAGCTATTCGACCTACATGCTGACCCACTGGGCACGCGACCGCAGCCGTGGTGCGAAGATGAGGCTGCAGGATGTCGTTCGCTCGCTGACCAGCGACACCGCCGGCCTCGTCGCCATGAACGACCGCGGTCGCATCGGCACGGGCTACCGCGCCGACCTGAACGTGATTGATTTCGATAACCTGACGCTCCGTGCGCCCGAGGTGGTTGCCGACCTGCCCGGTGGCCGCAAGCGGCTGGTGCAGCGGGCCGATGGCTACACCGCCGCCATCGTCAACGGCATCGTCACCTATCGCGGCGGTGAATCGACCGGCGCCCTGCCGGGCCGTCTGGTCCGTGGCCCCCAGGCGCGACCCAGTTAAAAAGAAAACGGCCGGGACATCTCTGTCCCGGCCGTTTCACAGCATCCGTTGAGGTTTATTCCGGCTTGATGCCGGCCTTGTCGGCGACGGCCTTCCAGCGCGCCAGCTCCGTATCCATGGCCTTGCCGAACTCCTCGGGAGTCGAGGCGACCACCTCCATGCCCAGGCTCTTGATGCGGGCGGCGGGTTCGCCGGTCTTCATGCCCTTGGCCAGCGCGGCCGACAACCTGTCGGTGATTGCCTTCGGTGTGCCCTTCGGCGCGACCAGGCCGAAATACGACACGAACTTGAACGACGGCACGCCTTCCTCCGCCATGGTCGGCAGGTCGGGCGATTGCGGGAAGCGCTTGTCGTCCATTACGGCCAGCAGGCGCAGCTTGCCCGCGTCGATGTGGCTCTTCGCGGTGCCCGGGAAAAAGAACGAGAACTGCACCTCATTCGACAACAGGGCCTGGGTTACCGGCGCGCCTCCCGTATAACGGACGGGCTGGGTGTCGATCCCCATCTGGCTGTTGAATGCCGCGATGACCAGCGCGTCTGACGCCGCCTGCACGCCGTAGTTCAGCTTGCCGGGGTTCGCCTTCGCATAGGCCAGGAACTCCTTCATGTTCTTGACCGGCAGGTCGTTGTTGATCAGCACTGCGGTCGGCGCCTCGATCAGGCGTGAGATCGGGGCGAAATCCTTCACCACGTCGATATTGGTGTTCTTGTTGATGACCGGCAGCAGGTTGGTGCCGGCCGTGTACAGCAGCAGGGTGTAGCCATCGGGTGCAGCCTTGGCGACATAGTCCGCCGCCAGCAGGCCGCCGGCGCCCGGCTTGTTCTCGACAATGACCTGCGCGCCCAGTTCCTTGGCGATAACCTCGCCGGCGACGCGCGCGGTGGTGTCGGTCGGGCCACCGGCGGCCAGCGGCGCGATGATGGTGATCGTGCGGCTCGGATAGGGGGCATTGGCCTGGGCCAGCGCGCCGGAAACCGGGGCGGCGAGGGCAAGGCCGGCGGCCAGCAGTGCCGAGCGGCCGAGCGCGGAAATGAACTCCGAGAATCCGGACATGCGTTTATTCCTCCCTGTTTTTCATGGCGCAATACCTCGCCATTCAGTACACCTTTTGCCCAATTGAGTCCATTTGGGCGCACCGCCCGCGATAAAAGTCACGGAGGAAATCCATGTACGAGGAATACGAGTTCCTGAAGTTCGAACGCCGCGGGCGCATCCTGGTCGTCACCATGACCAACCCCCCGCTGAACCCGATGACGCCGAAGATGCACAACGAACTGTCGCGCATCTTTACCGACATCAATCGCGACGACGAGACCGCGGTCGTCGTGCTGACCGGCGCCGAGAAGGGTTTCTCTGCCGGCGGCAATATCAAGAACATGCAGAAGCGCATCGAGACCCAGAACTGGGCCAACTGGTTCGAGGGCGTTAACGAGGCGAAGAACATCCTGCGCAGTCTGCTGCGCCTGGAGAAGCCGCTGATCGGCCGCGTAAACGGCCATGCCATGGGCCTCGGCGCCTCGCTCGCCGTGTTCTGCGACATCTCGTTCATGCTGGAAACCGCCAAGATCGCCGACACCCACGTGAAGGTCGGCCTTGTCGCCGGCGACGGCGGCTCGCTGATGTGGCCGCTGCTGATGGGCCACAGCAAGGCCAAGCAGTACCTCTTCACCGGCGACGTGATGACCGGAAAGGAGGCGGCGGAACTGGGCCTCATCACCCATTCCTGCGCCACCGAGGCCGAACTGGACGAGAAGGTCTATTCCCTGGCCGAGCGGCTGGCGACCGGCGCCACCAAGGCCATTGCCTGGACCAAGATGGCGACCAACATGCTGCTGATCCGCCAACTGGACGAGCTGATCGAGAAGCATCTCGAAATGGAAACCCAGTCGTTCTTCACCGCCGACCACAAGGAAGCGGTGTTTGCCATGAACGAAAAGCGCGAGCCGAAATTCATCGGCAAGTAAAAGCCTAGCGCTTGGTCGCCGACGAGTAGCGCCACACGGGCTTCTCGCCGCGCATGTACTGCTTGGGATGCGGCACGCTGGCCTCCAGCACTTTCGCCGCATCCCACGGCCAGCGCGGGTTTTCCACCAGGCCGCGGCCCAGCGCGACCATGTCGCACTTGTCGGTGGAGACGAGGTACTCGGCGAAGCGCGCGTCGTTGATCAAGCCCACCGCCATGGTCGCGATGCCCGATCCGGCGCGGATCGCGGCGGCGAAATCGGCCTGGTAGCCGGGCCCCATCTTGATCTTCTGTTCCGGCGTTGAACCGCCGCTGGATGGCGTCAGGTAATCGCAGCCCAGCGCTTTCAGTTCGCGGGCAAAGGTGGTGGCGTCCTCCACCGTCCAGCCGCCTGGGAACCAGTCGGTGGCAGACACCCGCACGCCCATCGGTCTATCTTCCGGCCAGGCTTCACGCACCGCCTTGAACACCCGCAGCGGAAAGCTCATCCGCCCGCCGATGTCGCCACCCCAGCGGTCATTGCGCTTGTTGCTGATCGGCGACAGGAACGAATACAGCAGGTAGCCGTGCGCGCAGTGCAGTTCCAGCACGTCATAGCCGATGCGCGCGGCGCGCTGTGCCGCCTGCACGAAACTGGCCTCGATGGCGTCCAGGCCGTCTTCATCTGGCGAGACCGGAATGTCGGTGCGGCCCTGGAATGGCACCGGCGATGCCGCAACCACGGGCCACCCGCCTTGCTCTGGCGGAATGAATTTCGCGCCGTCCCACGGATCGGTGACGGAACCCTTGCGGCCCACATGCCACAGCTGGATGGCATGTTTTGCCGGTGCATAGCGGCGGCAGGAATCGATTACCCGCTTCAGCGCCGCCTCGTGCCTGTCGGTCCATAACGCCAGGCCGTGCGGCGCATGCATGCCGCGCGGCTCCACTGCCGCCGCCTCGGTGAAGACCAGGCCGGCGCCCGACAGCGACATCATGCCAAGATGGATCAGGTGCCAGTCGCTCGCAGTGCCGTCATCCTCGGCCATGTACTGGCCCATGGGCGAATAGACGATGCGGTTGTCGAGCGTAAGCGAACGGAGCTGGATGGGCGAGAAGAGGTAGGACATTTAAATAGCATACCAAATTCCCCGCCACCGTCTCGCCGATTTGCTCTATAAAACGGCCCGACTTGGTCCGGTCAGCGGGAGGAGAATAAGCCGTGGAATTTGCCTGGGCGCCCGAGCACGAGGAATTTCGCCGCAAAATCAAGGCGGCGATCGACCGGCTGTTGCCATCCGACTGGGCCGAGAAGTCGCAGTACGACACCAGTTCGGAATATGTGTCGAAATTCTCGCGCACCTTCTGTCCCGCTCTGGCCAAGGAAGGCCTGCTGATCCCGCACTGGCCCAAGGAACTGGGCGGCGGCGGCCTCGACCCCTATCACCACTGGGTGCTGGGCGAGGAGATGATCAAGGTTGGCGAGCCGCGCAGCTACCAGTACATGAACGTGAACTGGGCCGGCCCCGCCATCATCCGCTTCGGCACCGACGAGCAGAAGCAGCAGCACATCTCCAAGATCGTCGCCGGCACGCACATCTGGTGCCAGGGCTTCTCGGAACCCTCTGCCGGTTCCGACCTCGCCGCGATCCGCACGACGGCGGAGCGCACCCCAAACGGCTACGTGATCAACGGCTCGAAGATCTGGACCTCTGGCGCCAGCCTCGCCGATTTCTGCTTCATGCTGGCCCGTACGGGTACCGAGCGCTACGGCGGCATATCGGTCTTCCTGGTGCCGATGAAGACGCCGGGCATCGATGTCCGCATCATCCCCTGCCTGGTCGGCGAACGTTCGGTGCACGAGGTGTTCTTCACGAATGTGGAAGTGCCGGAGAGTGCCCGCCTCGGCGACGAGAATGACGGCTGGAAGGTCGTGCGCGCAGTCATGCACAATGAACGCGTCGGCATGCCGCGCTACGCGCTCAGCATGCGCGTGCTGGACCATGCGGTCGGCCTGCTGAAGAAGAAGAACCGTTTCAAGGACGCCGCTGTCCGCTCCTACGCCGCCAAGACCAAGGCGGCGCTTGAGGCGGCGCGCAACCTGATGCTCAACATCATCGACGACCGCATGAAGGGCAAGGCGCCGACAGCGACCACCAGCGTGGCGCGTTATGCCCTCGTCACCGGCGACCGCTGGCTGCTCGGCTTTCTCAACGACTTCATGTACGAGGAAGTGATGTCGGGCAAGGACCCGTTGATCAACGTCGGCTACAAGCGCACCGGTTCGACCGGCATCGGCGCCGGTTCGGCGGAAATCCAGCTCAATCTCATCGCGCGCGACATGCTGCGCCTGCCGCGGGAATAGGCCCATGGACTTCGATCTCACACCGGACCAGTCCGCCCTGCAATCGGCCATCGACCAGTTGCTGGCGCGGCACAAGGACTATCCCACCAATGAGGCCGTCCACTATTTCCCGGGCGATGCCGTCGAGCGCGATCTCGAGGCCGGCGGCTATTACGACATCGCGCGCGAGGAGGGCATGGGCGCCTCCGAGGCGGCGCTGCTCATCGGCGCCGTGGCACAGCTGCCGTGGTGTGCCGAGGTTGCCGGCACCGCGCTCGTGGCCGCCAAGCTGTTGCCGGCCCCGGTGCCGCGTCCGGTTGTTCTGGCGCGGGGCAAGGCCGATGGCCCGCTGCGCTTCCTGACCAAGAACGCGACCGTGCTGGTCGATTGCGGCGATGAGGTGCGCGTGATCGATGCCTCGAAGCACCAGGTCGAGCCGCTGAAGACCTTCTTCGCCTATCCGTTCGGCGCCTTCGTCGAACCGCCCGATCTGTCCAAGGCGCCGGTCGTGCCGGGCGTGACCGGGGCGGCGCTCCGCCAATGGTGGCAGCTGGGTCTCGTCGCCGAGATCGAGGCCAATGCCCGCGTCGCCGTCGACATGTCGGTCGAATACCTGAAGAACCGCCGCCAGTTCAACCGGCCGATCGGTTCGTTCCAGGCATTGCAGCACCGTGTTTCGGAGTGCGTCGTGCTGATCGACGGCATGCGCGCATTGCTGCGCCGCGCGGCCTGGAGTGGCGATCCGGCCGATGCCGCACTGGCCGCGACCCACGCGCAGGAACCGCTGACACGCATCATCTACGATACCCAGCAATTCCATGGCGCCATGGGCATCACGCTGGAGCATCCGCTGCATCTGTGGACCTATCGCCTGCGCGTGTTGCAGGGCGAACTGGGGGGCGTCACCGCCCAGGCGATGGATGCCGCCAGCCTGATCTGGGGCGACTGAGCCTGCCGGCTTGCCGGAATCGGAAACGGGTCACGCGTAAACGGCAGTTGATGCCGTTCGGTGCGGTCCTAGAATGACTGCCTGATCGCGCGCCATCGCGCCGGGAGGAATTCAGCATGGCCGCCACCCTGGAACGCGTCGCCGAACCGCGCATCGACTGCTCGCCCGAGGAATGGGCGCTACGGGTCGATCTGGCCTGCGCCTATCGCGTTGTCGCGCATATGGGCTGGCACCAGATGATCTACAACCATCTCACCGCACGCGTACCCGGCCCTGGCCACCAGTTCCTCATCAACCCGTTCGGCCTGATGTACCGCGAGGTCACGGCCTCGAACCTGATCAAGATCGATGCCGAGGGCAACAAGCTGTCGCCGTCGCCGCATCCTGTTTTGCAGGCGGGTTTCATCGTCCATCGCTCGGTCCACATGAATCGGCCCGACGTCGGCGCCGTCATGCATTCGCACTCGCTGGCCGGTGTCGCGGTCGCCTGCCAGGCCGAGGGTCTGCTGCCATTGAACCTGACCTCGATGGTGTTCACCGACCGCATCGCCTATCACGACCTCGAAGGCATCACGATCGAGACCGACGAGTGCGACCGCATGGCGGCAAGCCTGGGCGACAAGAACGCGATGATCTTGCGCAACCACGGCCTGCTCACCTGCGGCGCCACCGTGGCCGATGCCTTTGCCGAACTCTATTTTCTCGAAACCGCTTGCCAGCAGCAGATCGCGGCACAGGGCGCCGGGGCGCGACTGAACATGCCGCCAATGGACATGGCGCGGAAGACCGCGGAGCAGCGCGTACGCGGCAATCGCGGCGAGAACAACCGCGTCGCCGAGCAGAACGCCGTCCTGTTTGCCGCGATGCGGCGCTGGATGGAGGATATCAGCCCCGGCTTCGACCAGTAGGTGTCGGAGGCTTGTTTTCGGCCGGCACCGGTACGGCCATTACCGTCTCGATAAAGCGCTTCAGCGCCGGCGAGTTGTTGTCCCGGCGCCACGCCAGTTCCAGTTCCAGCGGCGCCAGCTCCTCGACCATGGGCTTCAGCACGATGTTGTCCGGCAGGTTGGCGCGCCGCGCATTGTCGACGAAGCCGATGCCGACGCCGAGCGATGCCATGGTCAGCATCGTTTCCGACGTGCCGACCTCCATGATGATCCGCGGCATCACCCCGGCCAGGCGGAAATTGGTCAGCAGGCCTTCGTAAACGCGCGGCGCCTGGGTGCGGCGGGGAAATACGAAGCTTTCGTCGCCGAGATGGGCCAGGCTGACCTTCCGTTTTTTCGCATGCGGGCTGGTCTTGGGAAGGGCCAGCAACAGCCGGTGCACCAGCAGGATATGGTATTCCAGTTCGGGCGAACGCTCGGCGCTGCGGTGGTAGAATCCGGCATCCAGCTCGCCGTTTTTCACCGCGCGGTCCTGGTCCTCGGACAGCATCGGCATCAGCTTCAGTTCCACATCGGTGAACGACGTCTGGAACTTCCTGATGGCGTCGATCATGACCGGGCTGCGCGCCGCCATTTCGATGAAGCCGATGCGGAGCGAGCCGACCTGGCCCTGCTTGGCGCGCTGGGTACGCGCGACGGCGGCTTCCAGCGATTTCAGCACGGCGTCCACATCGGCGCGGAAGATTTCGCCCTCGGCGGTCAGGTGGGCGCCGTCTGGCTGCCGTTCGAACAGGGTGACGCCCAGTTCCTCTTCCAGCCGTCGGATGCGCCGCGACACCGCTGAATTGGCGATGTTCAGCCGCGCGGCCGCCCGCTGGAACTGCTTTTCCTCGGCGGCGACCAGGAACACCCACAGGTGCCGGATGACGTTGGCGAGGTATGTCATATCGGGAATTTTCACCCGGTATTATTTGCTTTAGACGCAAATCATAACGACGATGGGTATCATCACGCCATAGGGTAATTTGCGTGTCGGGGAGGATCAGCGGATGACGGACAGTCGCCATGTCGTCGTGGCCAGCATGCTGGGCACGGCGACCGATGCGCTGGTGCGCGAGGCCACCGGCGTTTCCATCCAGCCGCTCGGCGACGACCTCGACAAGGCCGCTGCCAGCGCCGATGTCCTGTGGATCTGGCCGAAGGGCCCGCTGCTCGCGCGCAACAAGGCGCCGAAGCCGGCCGGCTGGCCCGCCCGCGTGAAGTGGGTGCAGTTCATCGGCACTGGCGCCGACATGTGCGCGCCCTGGCTGTTCGAAGGCGTACCGTTTACCTGCACCCGCGGCCTGCTGGCCGGGCCCATTTCCGAACATTGCCTGACCGCGATCTTTACCCTGGCGCGCAGATGGGACGACATCCGCGTCCGCAGCCCGGCTCAGTGGAAGGCCGGCCTGGTAAAGCCGGTGGCCGGCACCACGCTCGCTGTTATTGGCCTGGGCTCCATCGGCGTCGAACTCGCTTGGCGGGCGCGCGGCTGCGGCATGCGCGTGCTGGGCATCAAGCGCTCGCCCGGCCCGGGGCCTGAGGGTGTCGAGATGTTCGATCGCTTGGACGACATGCTGCCGCTGGCCGACCACGTGGTCGCCGCCATGCCATCGACGCCGCAGACGCGCAACATGCTGGATGCCAGCTTCTTCGCGAAGATGAAACGCGGCGCCCACGTCATCAACGTGGCCCGTGGCGACGTGCTGGACCAGGAGGCGCTGCTGGCGGCACTTGATTCAGGACAGGTCGGCTATGCCACGCTCGACGTCACCTTGCCCGAACCGCTGCCCGAGGGGCATCCGCTCTACGCGCATCCCAACGTGCGCATCTCGCCGCACATGTCCGGCCATATCAGCGACGAAAACAGCCGCTTCGCCCCGCACTTCATCGCCAACCTGCAACGCTTCATCAAGGGTGAGCCGGTCCAGGACGTGATCGACCTGGCGCGGGGGTACTAGAACCCGAACATGTGATCCAGGCAGAAGCTGGTCGTGCCGTTGACCAGGCCGTGGAAGCCGAACAGGCGGCAGGTCGTGTCGCGCACTTCCACCCAGGCGCCGGCGCCGGCCGCCTTGCGTTCGCCGGCATCGAACATTGTGCTGGTGCGCCAGTGCAGCGAGCCGCCGCAGGCGATCTGCACCGTGCGCGTGGCCACCGGCCGCGCCTCGCCGTCATGCAGCGTCAGCACCGTGGTCGAATATTTGTGCCACGGCAGCGAGGCCGGATAGACCAGGTGGCACAGCGTATCCATCGGTACATCGCCGACGCGCAGGTACAGGCGCGTGGTCAGGCCGGGCGGCTTGTGGGTGTAGCTCTGCGGCTCGTCGCGGAACGTGGTCGGCACGTTGTAGATGTGCGCACCAAAGATCGTCTCCGCCATGTGGCCCGATGAGCGCTGTTCGTATTTTCCGAGCGCATGCAGCCAGCCATCGGCGCCGCCGCCGTCGCGGAAGTCGTACAGATATTCCACATGGCCATAGCCCGACGGCAGGTTCGCGCCGGCTTCTTTCAGCCAGGCATCCACGTCGGTGGGCGGGCAGGCACTGCGCGGCAGCTTGCCCAGGAATTTCGCCGCGACGGTGCGGCCATTGCCATCGATCAGTAAAATTTTCAGCGGCAGGTCCGCCTGCGTGTCGGCCATCGGCGCCGGCACCGTCACCGTGCGGAATTCGCCCACCGGCAGCACCGGCAGCGGCATGATGTAACCCTTGCCCATGCTGGCGCCGAGGTCGGCGATGGCGGGGTCGGGCTTCAGGTCGATGCGCTCCACATTGGCGTGGGCGATGCGGGCACGACCGTCGGCCCTGCGTACCTCGTAGCGCGGGCGGACGAAATAGCGCCCGGCATGAATTTCGATCTGGTCCGGCCACTTCGCCTGCGGCAGCAGGGCGGTCAGGTCGATGGCGCGGGTGCCGAAGGGGGGAATCTCGCCGTCCACCGGCACGATGGCGTCATGGCCCACGCAGTTGACGCCGATCGCCTTGGCCGGGATCGGCACCGGATGGCTGTTCTGTACCCACAACGTGATGCGCTCGCCCGTCTCGGGTCCCGGAATGCCGGCATAGAGGTCGGCCGGCCACGCATTGGCGTCGTGGGTGCAGGTCAGCTGCGTGCCGTCGTCGGAAAAGAAATCCAGCGCGTACTTCACCACATCGTGCCCCTTGGGCCGGCGGGCGTGGATGAACAGCGAGCCGGTGAACTCGCCAAGGCCGAAGCGCTGGCGCACCGAACGGCTGTCGATCGCGATGGTGTTCAGCGCCGGCGGGAGTTCCTCGACCCATTCGGCCAGCACCTTGCCGTCGGGGCCGAACAGGCAAAGCCACAGGTCGGTGTCGGTCGCGCCATAGCGCGCCCAGTAGTTCGCTGTCGCCACCCGGCTGTGCCGTCCGCCGGCATCGGTCAGCAGCGCGAAGTTGGTCGCGAAATTGACCGGGTCCAGGTAGTTCGTGCGGTTGGCCAGCCACTCGTCGGGCAGGCGCATGTCGTCCAGCGTGATGACCGGCAGGCCAGCGGGGACCAGGGGGCCCAGCTGCGCGACGATGGCCTTGGCGTCGAATGCCGCCACGAACAACGCATCGGGCTTGGCGGCATGCAGTTCGGTAACGGGGCGGGCGAGGCGGCCCAGCCGCTTCGCGCCGACCTGCTCCATGCGCTGCACGAACACGTCGGCGATCTGCGCCTGGCCAATGCCGAAAAAGGCGTGGACATGATCGGCGGCCGTGCTGCCGGCTGGCTCGTAGACCGCGACGCGGCCCATGGTCTTCAGGCGGGCGGCCATGGCATGGCCGGCCGCCACCGTCTTCGGGTGGCCCAGCGCCTTGAACAGGGTGCTGCCGCCGAAATTGTTGCCGGGGCGCCAGCCGCTGGCGGCCGAAAGGTTGGTAAAGGTCTCGATCGGTAGCGACATCCGGTCCCCGTTCACGGTCTTGGCCTACCGCCTTGCCGGCCCGAAGTCCAGCTATGCTGCACTGCGGCAGGAATCTGGCCGGGCTGGCAATTTTATTGCTTTTGGGTAATTATATTTCGCCAAGGTGGTTGAGGATAGGGTTATGCAGCGGGTCAAGCTGGACGACATCGATCGGAAGATCCTCGCAGATCTGCAGGCCGATGGCCGGATCACCAATGTGGAACTGGCGCGCCGGGTCGGTATTTCTGCCCCGCCCTGCCTGCGCCGCGTCCGCGCCCTGGAAGAGGCAGGCTATATCCGGGGCTACCACGCCGACCTGTCGGCCGAGGCCCTCGGCTTCGGCGTCACGGTGTTCGCGCTGGTCGGGCTGAAGAGCCAAGCGGAGGCGGATCTGACCGCCTTCGAACAGCAGGTGACCACCTGGCCGCTGGTCCGCGAGTGCCACATGCTGGCCGGTGAAAACGACTTCATCCTGAAGATCGTTGCCCGCGACTGGGATGCCTACCAGGCGTTCCTGACCCGCGAATTGACCGCTGCGCCGAACGTCAGCCACGTGAAGACGTCGCTGACCATCCGGCCCAGCAAGCATCAGCCGGGCGTGCCGCTGGAAATGATGCCGGGCAAATAGGCCCGCCAAGGGGCCAAGGGCCGCCGCCTAGACGAACTTGACCGAGACGATCTCGTAGGCCTTTGAGCCGCCGGGCGAGGCAAATTCGACCTGGTCGCCCTTTTTCTTGCCGATCATGGCGCGCGCCAGGGGTGCGGTAATCGACAGCTTGCGCTTCTTGATGTCGGATTCGTCGGCGCCGACGATCTGGTAGGTGATCTTCTCGTCGGTGTCCTCGTCGATCAGCATCACGGTCGCGCCGAACTTGACGGTGTCGCCCGACAGCTTGCTGACGTCGATGACTTCCGCCCGGCGCAGCTTGTCCGACAGTTCCAGCACGCGGGATTCAATCCAGCCCTGCCGCTCCTTGGCGGCATGGTATTCGGCATTTTCCGAAAGGTCGCCGTGCTCACGCGCCTCGGAAATCGCCTTGATGATCGTCGGCCGTTCGACCGTCTTGAGGTGCTTCAGTTCCTCTTCGATGGCGGCATAACTGCCAGCCGTCATGGGGAGCTTGTCCATCTGCGACACGGGTCAAACCTCTTTCGGCGGGGTCCGTCCCGCTCTGGGTAGCCGGAATTGACGAAGAAGCTTCAAAAGTAAGCTTGCAGCGGCGTTACTTCAAGGCTTTCGGCCCGCAAAGCGGCAATCGCCTGAACCGAGGCGCGGGCGCCGGCCGAGGTCGTGAAATAGGGAATCTTGTTCATCAGGGCGGTTCGACGCAGTTCGTAGCTGTCCCGGATCGCCTGCGCGCCCTCGGTGGTGTTGAATACCAGCGCAATCTCGCCGTTTTTCATGGCATCGACGATGTGCGGCCGGCCTTCCAGTACCTTGTTGATGTAGGTCACCGGTACGCCGAGGCCGATCAGATAATCGGCCGTGCCCTTGGTGGCGACGATGGCAAAGCCCATGGCCGCCAACTGGCGGGCCGCCGGCAGGACGCCGGCCTTGTCGCTATCCCGGACCGAAATGAACACCTTGCCCTCGCGTGGCAGGCGGGTGCCGCTCGCCAGCTGCGATTTCAGGAAAGCGGTGCCGAAGTCGCGGTCCAGGCCCATGACCTCGCCGGTCGAGCGCATTTCCGGCCCCAGGATGATATCGACGCCGGGGAAGCGCGCGAACGGGAAGACCGATTCCTTCACCGCGATATGCTTCATCGGCTTCTGCACCAGTTTGAAGCTGGCCAGTTTTTCGCCGGCCATGACGCGCGCCGCGATCTTGGCGATCGGAATGCCGACCGCCTTGGCGACGAACGGCACCGTGCGGCTGGCGCGCGGGTTCACTTCCAGGACGTAGATCGTCTCGCCCTTGATCGCGTACTGCACATTCATCAGGCCAACGACCTTCAGCGCGCGGGCCATCGCCATGGTCTGGCGGCGGATTTCGTCGACAATGGCCTTGGACAGGCTGTGCGGCGGGATCGAGCAGGCGCTGTCGCCCGAATGGACGCCGGCTTCCTCGATATGTTCCATGACGCCGGCGACGAATTCCGTCTCGCCGTCGGCCAGGCAGTCCACGTCCACCTCGATGGCGTCCGACAGGTAGCCGTCGATCAGTACCGGGGCATCGCCGGAGATGCGCACCGCCTCGCCCATGTAGCGATCGAGGCCCGCATGGTCGCGCACGATCTCCATGCCGCGGCCGCCAAGCACATATGATGGCCGGATGACGACCGGGAAGCCGATGCGCTCGGCTACGGCCTTGGCCTCGTCCAGCGTGCGCGCGGTGCCGTTCGGCGGCTGCAACAGGCCCAGTTCGCCGAGCAGCTTCTGGAACCGCTCGCGGTCCTCGGCCAGGTCGATGGCATCGGGCGAGGTGCCGAGGATCGGCACGTTCGCCGCCTCAAGCCCCTTGGCCAGTTTCAGCGGCGTCTGGCCACCGAACTGCACGATCAGGCCCAGCAGTGTGCCGCGGCTCTGCTCGACGCGGACGATTTCCAGTACGTCTTCGACGGTCAGCGGTTCGAAATACAGGCGATCCGACGTGTCGTAGTCGGTCGAGACGGTTTCCGGATTGCAGTTGACCATGATGGTCTCGATGCCGGCCTCTTTCAGCGCATAGGCGGCATGGACGCAGCAATAGTCGAACTCGATGCCCTGGCCGATGCGGTTCGGCCCGCCGCCCAGGATCATCACCTTGCGGCGGTCGCTGGGCTGCGCCTCGCATTCGTCGGCATAGGACGAATACATGTACGGCGTGCGGCTCTCGAACTCGGCCGCGCAGGTGTCGACACGCTTGAACGACGCGCGAACGTCAAGCGACGCACGCAGGGCGGACACGTCGCTCGCCTTCTTGCCGGCCAGTTCCGCCAGGCGCGGGTCCGAGAAGCCCATCTGCTTCAGCTTCATCAGGCCGGCGCGATCCGTGGGCAGGCCGTTGGCGCGGATGCCGGCCTCGGTGTCGATGATGCCCTTGATCTGTTCTAGGAACCACGGATCGAACTTCGACGCGGTTGCGACGTCGGCGACCGACAGGCCGTTGCGCAGGCACTGTGCCGCCACCAGCAAGCGGTCCGGCGTCGGCCGCGACAGCGCGGCGAACATCGTCTCGCGGTCCGCGTTGCGGTCGCCGCTCAGGCCCGGCATGGCGATGTCGTTCAGGCCGGTGAGCCCGGTCTCCATCGAGCGCAGTGCCTTCTGCAGGCTTTCCTGGAACGTGCCGCCGATCGACATCGCCTCGCCCACCGACTTCATCGCGGTGGTCAGCAGCGCCTCGGCGCCGGGGAATTTCTCGAACGTGAAGCGCGGGATCTTGGTCACGACATAGTCGATGGTCGGCTCGAACGACGCCGGCGTCACGCCGGTGATGTCGTTCATCAGTTCGTCCAGCGTGTAGCCGACCGCCAGCCGCGCCGCGACCTTGGCGATGGGAAAGCCGGTTGCCTTCGATGCCAGCGCCGACGAGCGCGACACGCGCGGGTTCATCTCGATCACGACCATGCGGCCGTCACGCGGGTTGATGCCGAACTGCACGTTCGATCCGCCGGTCTCGACGCCGATCTCGCGCAGCACCGCAATCGAGGCGTTGCGCATCGCCTGGTATTCCTTGTCGGTCAGCGTCAGCGCCGGCGCGACGGTGATGCTGTCGCCGGTGTGGATGCCCATCGGGTCGATGTTCTCGATCGAGCAGATGATGATGCAATTGTCCTTGGTGTCGCGGACAACCTCCATCTCGTACTCTTTCCAGCCGAGCGCGGACTCGTCGATCAGCACTTCCCTGGTCGGCGAGGCTTCCAGGCCGCGGCTGACGATTTCCTCGAATTCGTCGCGGTTATAGGCAATGCCGCCGCCGGTGCCGCCCATGGTGAACGACGGGCGGATGACCGCCGGCAGGCCCGTGGTCGCCAGAACTTCGCGCGCCTCGGCCAGGCTGTGCGCCACGCCCGACTTCGGCATTTCCAGGCCCAGGCGTTCCATCGCCTGGCGGAACAGGCCGCGGTCCTCGGCCATGGAAATGGCTTCCCGCTTGGCGCCGATCATCTCGACGCCGAACTTTGCCAGCACGCCCATCTCGTCCAGCTTCATCGCCGTGTTCAGCGCCGTCTGCCCGCCCATGGTGGGCAGCAGCGCATCGGGGCGTTCGCGCTCGATGATCTTGGCGACAACTTCCGGCGTGATCGGCTCGATGTAGGTCGCGTCGGCCATTTCCGGATCGGTCATGATCGTGGCCGGGTTGGAATTGACCAGGATGATGCGATAGCCCTCGGCCTTCAGCGCACGGCAGGCCTGCGTCCCCGAATAGTCGAACTCGCACGCCTGCCCGATGACGATGGGCCCGGCGCCGATGATCAGGATCGACTTGATATCGGTGCGCTTAGGCATGCTTGTCCATCAATCCTACGAAACGGTCGAACAGGTAGTGGCTGTCTTCCGGGCCGGGCGAGGCTTCGGGGTGGTACTGCACCGAGAAGACCGGTTTGTCCCTCAGCTTCAGGCCCTCGTTCGAGCCGTCGAACAGCGAGACGTGCGTCACTTCCACACCGCCCGGCAGCGTCTCGGGCATCACCACGAAGCCGTGGTTCTGGCTGGTGATCTCGACCCTGCCGGTGGCCAGGTCCTTGACCGGATGGTTTGCGCCGCGATGGCCCTGGTGCATCTTCTTGGTCGTGCCACCCAGCGCCAGCGCCAGCATCTGGTGGCCCAGGCAGATGCCGAACAGCGGCTTGCCGCTGGCGATCACGTCGCGGATCATCGGCACCGCATACTTTCCGGTCGCCGCCGGGTCGCCCGGACCGTTCGACAGAAACACGCCGTCGGGCTTGTGGCGCAGGATGTCCTCGGCGGTTGTCGTTGCCGGAACAACCGTCACCCGGCAGCCCGAGGCCGCAAGGTTGCGCAGGATGTTGCGCTTGATGCCGAAATCGACCGCGACCACATGGTGCTTCGGCGTGCCGGGCTTCGCATAGCCGGTGCCGCGCTCCCAACGGCCTTCATTAGGCCACTCGTAAGTCTGCCGCGTCGCCACGTCGAGCGCCAGGTCCATGCCTTCCAGGCCCGGCCAGCTGCGCGCCTTGCCGATCAGCGCCGGCATGTCGAAATGGCCGTCCTTGCGGTGTGCGATCACACCGTTCGGCGCGCCCAGGTCGCGGATGCGCCGGGTCAGCATGCGGGTGTCGATGCCGGTGACCGCGATCAGGTGCCGCGACTTCAGCCAGTCTTCCAGGCTGCGCTCGGCGCGCCAATTGGCTTCGTCGGTGATGCTGGTGCGCAGGATCAGGCCGCGGGCGGCGGTGTTGGTGGTCTCCACGTCTTCCGCGTTGGCGCCGACATTGCCGACATGCGGAAAGGTGAAAGTGATGATCTGGCCGGCATAGGACGGGTCGGTCAGGATTTCCTGGTAGCCCGTCATCGAGGTGTTGAAGCAGATTTCGCCGGTGGCCTCACCCTCGGCGCCGGCGCCCCAGCCCCACAGGACGGTGCCGTCTTTCAGCACGATAACCGCCGTCATCCCCGGTTCGGGGGCGGCGGCGTGTTGCAGCGGTTCGGGCATGACGGAAGCTCCCGAGAGGGCGTACTGATGGCAGGAAAGCCGGTGTGCGGTAGCGTCGCGGCTCCGCACGACTCGCGGGGGCCGAAAGCGCGCGGAGAATAGCAAATGACGGCGTGGCGTCAAGCTGCATCGGACGCCATTTTTTCCTTATGTATCAAGTATTTGCTGGCAGGGCGGCGCTTTCGTCGCGAGTCGGTGGTAAGTTGAAACCTTGGGCTTCCAGTGAAGGAGTGATGATGCTGCGCGACCGGTTGAGCGAAGCGGTGAAGGATTCCATGCGCGCCAAGGAGGCCCGCAAGGTCTCCACCCTGCGCATGGTTCAGGCGGCCCTGAAGGATCGCGACATCGCGGCCCGCACCCGCGGCGACGGTTCGCCGCTGACCGACGACGAAATCCTGTCCCTGATGCAGACCATGGTGAAGCAGCGCCGGGAATCGGTCGCACTCTACGAAAAGGGTGGCCGGGCCGACCTGGTGCAGCAGGAAAACGAGGAAATTGCCGTCATTGAAAGCTTCCTGCCGCAGCAGATGGACGAGGCGGCCATGACCGCGGCGCTCAAGGCGGTGATCGCGGAAACCGGCGCCACCAGCATCAAGGATATGGGCAAGACCATGGCCGTGGTGAAACAGCGCTTCGTCGGCCAGATGGACCCGGCCAAGGCGGCCGCAACCGTGAAGGGCCTGCTGTCGTCTTGAGCTTCCCGCCCGCCTTCCTCGACCAGCTGCGCAGCCGTCTCTCGATCGCCGAGACGGTCGGCCGGCGTGTGCGCCTGGTCAAGCGGGGGCGGGAACATACCGGCCTGTGTCCCTTCCATAACGAGAAGTCGCCGTCCTTCACGGTCAGCGAGGACAAGGGCTTCTTCCACTGCTTCGGCTGCGGCGCCCACGGCGACATCATCGGCTTCGTCATGCGCAGCGAGAACCTGTCGTTTCCCGAGACCGTGGAGCGCCTGGCCGCCGAGGCCGGCATGGAAGTGCCGCGCATGGCGCCGGGCGATCGGGAAAAGGCCGCGCGCTATACCGGCCTGGCCGGCGTCATGGACCTTGCCGCCAAGTGGTTCGAGGGCCAGTTGTCCAGCCGCGCCGGCGCTGCCGCCCGCGACTATGTCCAGCGGCGCGGCCTGACGGCGGAAACCGTCGCGCGTTTTCGCCTGGGCCTGGCGCCGAACAGCCGCACCGCGCTGAAAGAGGCGCTGCTGGCGCGCGATGTGACCGAGGCGCAGATGGTCGAATGCGGCCTGCTGATCAAGCCCGAGGACGGCGGCCAGACCTATGACCGGTTCCGCGACCGCCTGATGTTCCCCATTGCCGACCGCCGCGGCCGCATCGTCGCCTTTGGCGGCCGGGCGCTGGGCGATGCGCCGGCAAAGTACCTGAACTCGCCCGAGACCGAGCTCTTCCACAAGGGCCGCATGCTCTACAACCACGCGCTGGCGCGCGAGGCCGCGCCGGGCGCTGGCACCGTCGTGGTGGCGGAAGGTTATATGGACGTCATCGCCCTGGCCCAGGCCGGCTTCGCCCATGCGGTCGCACCCCTCGGCACTGCGCTGACCGAGGAGCAGATGGGCGAGTTGTGGCGACTCGCGGCTGAACCCATCCTTTGTTTCGACGGCGACAGCGCCGGCTTCCGCGCCGCCCTGCGCGCCGCCGAGCGCTGCCTGCCGCTGCTGAAGCCCGGCCGCTCGTTCCGCTTCGCCCTGCTGCCCGATGGCAAGGATCCCGACGACCTGATCCGCGACAAGGGCCGGGGCGCCATGGCCACGGTGCTGGACCAGGCGATCCCCCTGGCCGGCCTGCTCTGGCGCACCGCGACCGAGGGCAAGCCGCTGGACACGCCCGAGCGCCGCGCCGGCCTGAAGCAGGACCTGGAGCAGACGGCGGCCAATATTGCCGACCCGGATGTCCGCGAGCATTACCAGCGCGAATTCCGCAACCGGCTGCAGCAATTGTTCCAGCCCCAGCGCAGCGCCGCGGCGCCCTTCCGCCCCGGTTTCGGCGGTGGTGTCCCGGGCAAGGGCGGTCGCCGCTGGCAGCCCGGGCCACCCCCGGGCATGCCGTTGCCGTCCGCCGGCGCGGCGTCCGAGGACCGGCGCGAGCGGCTGCTCCTGGTCGGCCTGCTGCGCTACCCGGAACTGCTGGACCGGCACGAGGAGGAGGTCGCCGGGCTGACGTTCCGCTCCCGCGAACTTGACAGCCTCCGGCGGGCGATATTACAAGCGGCCTCCCGCTCCGAAGGGCTTGACGCGGCGACCCTCGCGCGCCACCTCACTGAGGCAGGCTTGGCCGATACCGTAGCGCGGTTGGCGGGGCCGAATGTCAGGTATCAGGAGCGGTTTGCGCAGCCAGGCAGCGATTGGCAGGCGATCGAGGCCGGTTGGGTGCGCGCTCTGGCGCCGTTTCGGCGCAAGGCGCTGGAACGGGACCTGGAAGAAGCGAAGGCGGATATTTCGAATGCCGGTTTCAAACGCCTCCAGGCCATACGCAAGCAGTTAGAGGAATTCTCCCGGGCGGCGGCCGAACTGTCGCCCGAAGACGATCTGGCCGCCCCTCCGGCGGCCGTAACGACACCGCCGTCCAGTAGGTAGCAGAATGGCCAAACAGCAGACCGCCGAAGCGACCGAAGCGCCTGAAAAGGCCGAAGAGGCGGGTGACAGCCCGCTGATCGATTCGTCGCAGGCTGCGGTCAAGAAGATGCTGGCCCGCGCGAAGGAGCGCGGCTACGTCACCTATGACGAACTGAACGCCGTCCTGCCGCCCGACCAGATGTCCTCCGAGCAGATCGAGGACACCATGACCATGCTGTCCGAAATGGGCGTCACGGTCGTCGAGGCCGAGGAACAGGACGACGGCGCCGAGGGCAAGGCCGCCAAGGCCAAGGATTCCGGCGACGACGAGGAAGAAGAGAAGGAAGCCGAGCCCGAGGCCGAGGCGCCCGTCGTCGCGGCCCCCGTGCTCGACCGCACCGACGACCCGGTGCGCATGTACCTGCGCGAAATGGGCTCGGTCGAGCTGCTGTCGCGCGAGGGCGAAATCGCCATCGCCAAGCGGATCGAGGCCGGCCGCGAGAAGATGATCGGCGCCATCTGCGAAAGCCCGCTGACCAGCCAGGCGATCATCCAGTGGCGCGATGACCTGATGGATTCCAAAATCCTGCTGCGCGACGTGGTCGATCTCGAGGCCACGTTGGGCGGCGGTGCCGGCGCGGCCAACGGGCCGAATGGTCCGAACGGCGCCGTTGCGGCGGCCCCCGCGGCGGCCCCGGCCGCGGATGCGGCGCCTGCCGAGGCGCCCGAAAGCAATTCCGACGGCGACGACGACGATTACGAGGCCAACCTCTCGCTCGCGGCGATGGAGCTCCAGCTCAAGCCGCAGGTGCTTGAGATTTTCGACAACATCGCCAAGCTGAACAAGAAGCTGCGCAAGAGCCAGGAGGCCCGTCTCGAGGCCGCCTTCGCCGGCGAAGTGGTTCCGCCCGCGTCCGAGAAGCGCCACCAGAAGCTGCGCCAGGAACTGGTCGAGCTGATGGAGTCCGTGCACCTCAACAACAACCGCATCGAGGGCCTGCTCAACCGGCTGTACGACCTCAACAAGCGCCTCATCGGCCACGAGGGCAAGCTGATGCGCCTGGCCGAGAGCTGCAAGGTCCCGCGCGAGGAGTTCCTCAAGAACTATTTCGGCTCCGAGCTCGACCCCAACTGGCTCAAGCGCATTTCCAAGCTGAAGGGCAAGGGCTGGGAGAAGTTCTCGAACGCGCAGCAGAAGGACGTCAAGGCCATCCGCGCCGAGATCGCCGCATTGGCGACCGAGGCCGGCCTGCCGGTGGGCGAGTTCAAGAAGCTCTGCTCGACCGTGAAGGAAGGCGAGAAGGAAGCCAGCGTCGCCAAGAAGGAAATGGTCGAGGCCAATCTGCGCCTCGTCATCTCCATCGCCAAGAAATACACCAACCGCGGCCTGCAGTTCCTCGACCTCATCCAGGAAGGCAATATCGGCCTGATGAAGGCGGTCGATAAGTTCGAGTACCGCCGTGGCTACAAGTTCTCGACCTACGCGACATGGTGGATCCGCCAGGCGATCACCCGCTCGATTGCCGACCAGGCGCGCACCATCCGCATTCCGGTCCACATGATCGAGACGATCAACAAGCTGGTCCGCACTTCTCGCCAGATGTTGCACGAGATCGGCCGCGAGCCGACGCCGGAAGAACTGGCCGTGAAGCTGGGCATGCCGCTCGAAAAGGTCCGCAAGGTCCTGAAGATCGCCAAGGAGCCGATCAGCCTCGAGACGCCGATTGGCGACGAGGAAGACAGCCACCTCGGCGATTTCATCGAGGACAAGAACGCCATCCTGCCGGTCGAGGCCGCGATCCAGTCCAACCTGCGCGAAACCACCACGCGGGTCCTGGCGACGCTGACGCCCCGCGAGGAGCGCGTGCTGCGCATGCGCTTCGGCATCGGCATGAACACCGACCACACGCTCGAGGAAGTGGGCCAGCAGTTCTCGGTCACGCGCGAGCGTATCCGCCAGATCGAGGCCAAGGCGCTGCGCAAGCTCAAGCACCCCAGCCGCAGCCGCAAGCTCCGCAGCTTCCTGGACAACTAAGATTGAACCCCCTCTTCCCCTCACCCTCCCGTCGCTGCGCGACGGGAGGGTGAGGGGATTGCGCCCCGCCGCCCGTTGTACGCGTTGCTGAAAGCTGATAGCTGAAAGCCAAGAGCCTACGGGGGGCCTGTAGCTCAATTGGTTAGAGCCGACCGCTCATAACGGTCTGGTTGCAGGTTCAAGTCCTGCCGGGCCCACCACCTCATTCCTATGCATGGTTCGCCTCGTCATCGAACCGCAGCACATTTCCGAACGGGTCGGTCAGCTTCGGCGCGTTGTCCGTCGGGCTGGGCCGCGCAAACCGCGCGCCCTTCGCGTTGAGCTCCGCCGCCAGCGCGGCGATGTCCTTGCCGCGGATATACACAACACTGCCCGGCGTGCCGTCACCGTAATCCTCGCTGAGGTGCAGCTTCACGCCGGAGCGCGACACCTGCATCTACAGCGGCAGGTCCTTCTCGTACTGGTGTTTCCAGTCGATCTTGAAGCCGAGGAAATCGACATAGAATTCCTTCGCCTTCGCGATGTTGTAGATGCGCAGCACCGGAATCGCCGGCTCGAGGCGTATGTCGCTCATTTTGGCCTCAGCACCGTGCCGGCGCCGGTCGTGCCCACGTCGCGGCCCACGGCGTTGCGTTGCGGGTTCAGCTCATAGGTGCCAAACGCCGCGTTGAAGCGGTCCGAGCCGATGGCGGTCACGCCGCCGTCCACGGTGAGGGTGGTGCCGGTGATGAAGCGGCTTTCGTCGCTGGCGAGGAACAAGGCGGCATTGGCAATGTCCACGGGCTCGCCGGCATCGGGCCAGGGCTGCGCCTGGCTGATGGCGGCGCGCGCCTTGTCGATATCGCCGCGGTGGATCAACGGCGTCAGGATATAGCCCGGCGCCACCGCGTTCACGCGGATGCGGTCGGCGGCCAGCGTCGCCCCGCTGCGCCGCGTCAGCTGCACCACGCCCGCCTTGGCGGCGGCATAGGCCAGCGCGCGGCTGTCTCCGCCGATCAGCCCGGCGATGGAGGCGGTGTTGACGATGGCGCCGCCGCGTCCCTGCGCCCGCATCATCCGCCCCGCATGCTTGATGCCGAGAAACACGCTGCGCAGCAGCATGTTCTGCGTATAGTCCCAGTCGTCCACGTCGATCTCGGTGACATGGCCGATGGCGCCGGGCAGGCCGGCATTGTTGAACACCACATCAAGGCTGCCGAAATCGCGCCGGGCCTGGGCGAAGGCGCTCTCGATCTGCGCCTCCTCGCTCACATCAACCTTGACGAAGCGGCACTCGGCGAAGCCCCGGCGCTTCGCCTCGGCCACCGTCTCGTTGCCGTTGGCCTCGTTGATGTCGGCAACCATCACCTTGGCGCCCTCCTCGAGGAAGCGCAGCACCGAGGCGCGGCCAATGCCGCTGGCCCCGCCCGTGATCACCGCCGTCTTGTTCGCCAGCCTGCCGGTCATTTCTTTCTCCCTCGTCGTTTTTATTTTGCCACACGCTCGATGAAGGCCTGCGCCGCCGCGGGCGCGCGCACCTTGGCGCCAGAGATGAAATAGACAAAGGCATCGCCGCGTTTCGCCCACGCCTTTGCCTGCTTCGCCCAGGCGTCGAGCGCGGCCGGCTTGTAGCCGGTCGGCACTTTCTCCTCGGTCCGCATCAGGCGCGCATAGGTGAAGTCCGCGGTCGCCTCGTCGACGGCGGGAAACTCGTCATCGTCCGCGACCACGATGGCGGCGTTGTACTTGCGGCACAGGTCGTAGAACTCATCGGTCGCAAAGGTCGGGCTGCGCACCTCCAGCGCGTGGCGCAGCGGCAGCTTGCCCACCTTCTTCGGCAGCAGCTTGAGGAACGCCTCCATGTCCTCGGGGTCGAACTTCTTGGTCGCCATGAACTGCCAGTTGATCGGCCCCAGGCGGTCGCCCAGTTCCTCCAGGCCCTGGCCGATAAACCGCTCGACGGATTCGCCGGCACCCGCCAGCACCTTGCGGTTGGTGCAGAAGCGCGACGCCTTCACCGCGAACACGAAGCCGTCCGGCGTCTCCTCGCGCCACTTGCGCCAGCTCTCCGGCTTGAAGGTGGAGTAGTAGGTGCCGTTGATCTCGATGGAGGTCAGGGCCCGGCTGGCGAATTCCAGTTCGCGCTTCTGGACCAGCCCCTCGGGGTAAAACGTCCCGCGCCATGGCTCGAAGGTCCAGCCGCCGATCCCGGCGTAGATTTTGCCGCTTTTTGCCATGCTCTTTCGCTCCCTACGGGCCTGTCGGGCCGGGCAGTTTAGGCCATGGGCGGCCGGGCGCTTCCCGAATCAGCCACGTCTTGAATTCCCTTTTGCCTGCGGTATGTTGCCATACAGGACCAATTTGGTCCTGTTAGCTGCGAAACCTTCGCAACAAGCGCCCTCGCACCAAAGGATTTGGGCATGATCCGGTTGAGCCGGCTGGCGGACTATGCCGTCGTGCTGATGAGCCACGTCGCGGCAGCGAAGACCGAAGTGCACAACGCGGTCGATATCGCGGCGGCCACCGGCCTGCCGGCGCCGACGGTGTCGAAGGTGCTGAAGGCCCTGGCCCATCGCGGCCTGCTGGTATCGCAGCGCGGCGCGCGGGGCGGCTATGCCCTGGCGCGCGGCGCGCACGCCATCACCGTCGCCGACATCGTGTCCGCCATCGATGGCCCCATCGCGCTGACCCATTGCCTGAAATCCGGCGCCGGCGCCTGCGAGGTGGAGCAGGGTTGCCCGTCGCGTTCGGGCCTGAACCGCATCAACACCGCCATCCGCAGTGCGCTGGAGGCGGTGACCCTCGCCGATGTCTCGACGCCCATGCCTGCTTTGCCGTCGCGTGCGGTTGCCGGGCCTGAGATGAGGGCGCAGCCATGACCGCGTCCGTCCAGACCGCCGAGACCGTCAAGGACATTACCGGCGGCGAGTACAAGTACGGTTTCGTCACCGACATCGAATCCGAGTTCGCGCCGCGCGGCCTGAGCGAGGACATCGTCCGCTTCATCTCGGCCAAGAAGGGCGAGCCCGAATGGCTGCTCGACTGGCGTCTCGCCGCCTATCGCGCCTGGGTGCCGCGCCAGGACGAGGAGCCGACCTGGGCCAAGATCAGCTATCCGAAGATCGACTACCAGGACATCTTCTATTACGCCGCGCCGAAGAAGAAGGACGGGCCGAAGAGCCTCGACGAGGTCGATCCCGAACTGCTGAAGACCTACGAGAAGCTGGGCATTCCGCTGGCGGAGCGCGCGGCCCTTGCCGGCATTGCGGTCGACGCGGTGTTCGACAGCGTCTCGGTCGCCACCACGTTCAAGGGCAAGCTGAACGAACTCGGCATCATCTTCTGCTCGATCTCGGATGCCGTGCGCGAACACCCTGACCTGGTGCGCAAGTATCTCGGCTCCGTCGTGCCGGTCAGCGACAACTATTTCGCCATGCTTAACTCGGCCGTCTTCACCGACGGGTCGTTCGTCTATATCCCGCCGGGCGTGCGCTGCCCGATGGAGCTCAGCACCTATTTCCGCATCAACGCCGCCGAGACCGGCCAGTTCGAGCGCACGCTGATCATCGCCGACGTCGGTTCGTACGTGTCGTACCTCGAAGGCTGCACGGCGCCGAAGCGCGACGAAAACCAGCTGCACGCCGCTGTCGTGGAACTGGTGGCGCTGGACGATGCCGAGATCAAGTACGCCACGGTGCAGAACTGGTACCCCGGCGACAAGGATGGTCGCGGCGGCATTTTCAACTTCGTCACCAAGCGCGGCGCCTGCCGCGGCAAGAACTCGAAAATCTCGTGGACCCAGGTGGAGACCGGCTCGGCGATCACCTGGAAATATCCCAGCGTGATCCTGCAGGGCGACAATTCGGTCGGCGAGTTCTACTCGGTGGCGGTTACCAACAACCGCCAGCAGGCCGATACCGGCACCAAGATGATCCACATCGGCAAGAACACGAAAAGCACGATCATCTCCAAGGGCATCTCCGCCGGCCACGGCCAGCAGACCTATCGCGGCCTCGTGCGCATCCAGCCGGGCGCCCAGAACGCACGCAACTACTCGCAGTGCGACAGCCTGCTGATCGGCGACAAGTGCGGCGGCCACACCGTGCCCTATGTCGAGGTGCGCAACCGCACCGCCAAGGTCGAGCATGAGGCTTCCACCTCGCGCATCGGCGAGGACCAGCTCTTCTACTGCCGTTCGCGCGGCCTGTCGGAAGAGGATTCCGTCTCGACCATCGTCAACGGCTTCTGCAAGCAGGTGCTGCAGAAGCTGCCCATGGAATTTGCCGTCGAGGCGCAGAAGCTTTTGGGCGTCTCGCTCGAAGGCAGCGTCGGTTAGGGACCAGTCATGCTCGAGATCGAAAACCTCCACGCCAGCGTTGACGGTAAGGAAATCCTGCGCGGTCTGACGCTGAACGTCCGCGCCGGCGAGGTGCACGCCATTATGGGTCCGAATGGTTCGGGCAAGAGCACCTTGTCCTACGTGCTGGCCGGCCGCGACGGCTATGAGGTCACCTCCGGCAGCGTGCGCTATTTCGGCAAGGACCTGCTGGCCTTGCCGGCGGAGGAACGTGCGCGCGAAGGCATCTTCCTGGCGTTCCAGTATCCGGTCGAAATTCCCGGTGTCGCCAATGCCAATTTCCTGAAGTCCGCCGTCAACGCCGTGCGCCGCCACCAGGGCGTATCGGAACTCGACGCGATGGATTTCCTGAAACTCGCCCGCGCCAGGATGAAGCTGCTGCAGATGGACGAGAAGTTCCTCTCGCGCGCGGTCAACGTCGGTTTCTCCGGCGGCGAAAAGAAGCGCAACGAGATGTTCCAGATGGCGATGCTGGAACCGAAGCTGGCCTTGCTTGACGAGACCGACTCCGGCCTCGACATCGACGCGCTGCGCATCGTCGCCGACGGCGTCAACGCGCTGCGTTCGCCCGACCGCGGCATCATCATGATCACCCACTACCAGCGCCTGCTGGACTACATCGTCCCCGATTTCGTCCACGTTCTGGCCCAGGGCCGCATCGCGAAGTCGGGCGGCAAGGAACTGGCGCTGGAGCTGGAAAAGGCCGGTTACGCCGGCATCGGCGAAGCCGCATGAGCGTGACGGCCCTCAGCGCCGAGCCGCTGCTGCGCCGTCTCGAAGCGGCGCAGGCCCCGGCTGTCGATACGCCGGCGCGGACCCGCGCGCGCGACCTGTTCCTGCGCTACGGCCTGCCGCACCGCAAGGTCGAGGCGTGGAAGTACACCGATCTCAAGCCGGTCAGCGAAATGCCGTTCGTGGCCGCCGTGTCCGCGCCGGTCACCGCCGCCGACCTCGCGCCGTGGCGCCTGGCCGACGCGCATGTCCTCGTCTTCATCGACGGCGGCTTCCGCGCCGATCTCTCCGAATTCAATGCCACCGATGGCGTGAGCCTCGGTCGTGCCGCGCCGGGTGCGTCGGTGTCGGGCGAGGCGGCGGCCGATGCCGTGGCCGCCCTGAATGGCGCGCTCGCCACCGATGGCGCGCTGGTACGCGTGCCCGACGGCGTTTCCCTCGACCGTCCGGTGCAGTTCCTGTTTGTCGCGACCGGCGGCGCCGTTCGGAGTGCGCAGGTGCGCAACCGCATCGACCTTGGCCGCGGTGCGTCCGCCTCCGTCGTCGAAACCTATGCCGGCCTGGGCACGGAGCCTTGCTGGACCAATGTGGTGACCGACGCTGTCGTCGCACCCGGCGCTGCCCTCGATCACGCCATCCTGCAATCGCAGGGGTCTGCGGCCTGGCATACCGGCCGCATCTCGGCGCGCGTCGATACGGCCGCGCGTTTCTCCAACTGCACCGTCTCGCTCGGCGCGGCGACGGCGCGGCAGGACATCCTGGTTCAGCTTGCCGGCGTCGGCGCGGAGTGCCGCTTGACCGGCGCCAATCTCGGCCGTGGCCAGCAGCATCTCGACTATTTCAGCCGCATCGACCACGCCGCCCGCGAGGGGCGTAGTGTTCAGGACATCCGCGTCGCGGTCGACGACCGCGCCATGTCGATTTTCCAGGGCTGCATCGCGGTCGCGCCCGATGCGCAGAAGACCGACGCAAAGCAGCTTTGCCGCAACCTGCTGCTGGGCGAGCGCTCGATTGCCTTCGCCAAGCCCGAACTGGAAATCCTCGCCGACGATGTGAAGTGCACGCACGGCGCCACGACAGGCGACCTCGGCGTCGAGGAACTGTTTTACCTGCGTGCGCGCGGTATCGGCGCCGACGAGGCGCGTCAGATGCTGGTCGCCGCCTTCGTGGCCGATGTGCTGGAGGGGCTCGAGGCCCCGGTCCGCGGCCATCTCGAATCTGCGGTAAGCCAGTGGCTGCGGGGTGCGCCATGAACATGGCCTCTCCCGCGCTGGACATCGCGCGTATCCGCGCCGACTTCCCGATCCTGTCGCGCACCGTGCGCAACAAGCCGCTGGTCTTCCTCGACAGTGCCGCCAGCGCGCAGAAGCCGCGCGCCGTCATCGACGCCATCCGCGCGTGCTACGAGGCCGAGTACGCCAACATCCATCGCGGGGTCTACTGGCTCAGCCAGCATGCGACCGAGCGCTTCGAGGGCGCGCGCGAAAAGGTGCGGGCCCTGCTCAACGCCCGTGACTCCCGCGAGATCATTTTCGTCCGTGGCGCGACCGAGGGGATCAACCTTGTCGCCCAAAGCTGGGGCCGACATTTCCTGAAGCCCGGCGACGAGGTGCTGATCACCGCGCTGGAACACCATTCCAACATCGTGCCGTGGCAAATGCTGCGCGATGAAAAGGGCATCGTCTTGAAGGTCGCGCCCGTCGATGATGCCGGTGAATTGATCTGGCCAGACTTCGAGGCCCTCATCGGCCCGCGCACCAAGCTCATTGCCGTGGCGCAGGTCGCCAATTCCATCGGCACCGTCCTGCCAGTCGAGCAGATCGTGTCGCTCGCCAAGGCGCGCGGCATCGTGACCCTTGTCGATGGCTGCCAGGCCGTGCCGCACATGGCGGTGGATGTGCAGGCGCTCGGCGCCGACTTCTATGTCTTCTCCGGCCACAAGCTGTACGGCCCGGCCGGCATCGGCGTGCTCTACGGTCGTGCCGAACTGCTGAATGCCATGCCGCCGTGGCAGGGCGGCGGCGACATGATCCGCTCGGTCACGTTCGACAAGACCGAATATGCCGACCTGCCGCACAAGTTCGAGGCCGGCACGCCTGCCATTGCCGACGCCATCGGCCTTGGCGCCGCGATCGATTATGTGAACGGCATCGGCTACGCGGCCATTGCGGCGCACGAGGCCGACCTCATGGCCTATGCGGCCACCCGCCTGAACCAGGTGCCCGACCTGCGCGTCATCGGCACCGCGCGTCGCAAGTCGGCGGTGATCTCTTTCGTGCTGAACGGCGTGCATCCGCACGACATCGGCACTATCCTGGACGGCGAGGGCATCTGCATACGCGCCGGCCACCACTGCGCCCAGCCGGTCATGGACCGGTTCGAGGTGCCGGCCACGGTGCGCGCCTCGTTCGGCCTGTACAACACGCGGGCCGAGGTAGATGCGCTCGTCGCCGGCCTGCATAAGGTCGCGGAGATTTTCGCATGAGCGACCTGCGCGACCTCTACCAGGAAGTGATTCTCGACCACAGCAAGCGGCCGCGCAATTTCCGTTGCCTCGATGCCTCGACCCACGAGGCCAAAGGCCACAACCCGCTCTGCGGTGACCGCCTGAACCTGTGGCTCGATGTCGAGGGCGGGAATATCAAGGACATCGCCTTCCAGGGTGATGGCTGCGCCATTTCCAAGGCCTCGGCCTCGCTGATGACCGAGGCGGTCAAGGGCCGCCCGGTGGCCGAGGCGCGCCACCTGTTCGACGAGTTCCACCACCTGCTGACCGATGCCGACGAACACGCCCCCCCCGACGACCTCGAGAAACTCGCGGTTTTCACGGGGGTGCGCGAGTTCCCGGTACGGGTGAAATGCGCCACCCTTCCCTGGCATACGCTGATCGCCGCCCTCGATGGCGCCGGTCAGCCCGCCAAAACCGAATAAGTGAGTTTGAGGACCAGGTTATGCCTGACCAGCCCCCCGACCAGCCGAGTGTCCCGCCGCCATTGCCGCCCCTGCCGGGCGAAGTCCTGGTTCCCCGTACGCTCGAGGAACAGGTCGTCGATGTCATCCGTACGGTGTTCGACCCGGAAATCCCGGTTAACATCTACGAAATGGGCCTTATATATGGGGTGGACGTCAATCCGGATGGCGACGTGAACGTGACGATGACGCTGACTTCGCCGAATTGTCCCGCCGCGCAGAGCCTGCCGGCCGAAGTCGAGACCAAGATCAACGCCCTCCCGGGCGTGCGCGAAGCGAATGTGGACATCACGTTCGAGCCCCCGTGGACGCAGGACATGATGTCCGAGGCTGCCCGGCTCGAACTGGGCATGTTCTAGGGAGCGACCGATGCCGAACGCGATCTCGATCACCGATGCCGCCGCCGACCGCGTGCGGGCCATCATGGCCAAGCGCGATACGCCGGCCATCGGCCTGCGCGTCGGCATCAAGACCAAGGGGTGTTCCGGCCTCGCCTACGACATCGCCTATGCCGAGAAGAAGGAGCCGCTTGACCTTGTGGTCGAGGACAAGGGTGTCACCATCCTGCTCGATGCCAAGGCCCAGATGTTCCTGTTCGGCACCGAACTGGACTGGAAGGAAGACAAGTTGCAGTCCGGCTTCGTTTTCAACAATCCCAACGAAAAGGGCCGCTGCGGCTGCGGCGAGAGCTTCCACGTCTGAAGCCGGGCCGCCTCACGCTTCGACAAGCTCAGCATGAGGCTACTCTTACAACTTTTCGGTCTTCCTCATCCTGAGCCCGTCGAAGGGTGAGGGGGCACACGGACGCAGCCGTCTAGTTCCGCTTGCGCTTGTAGATGTCGTACCGCTCGATGTGCGCGTAGAACTCGTACGACTCGAACGCCTTGGCGAACAGCGGGTTGCGGCTGAAGTACTCCAGATAGTCGAACGTGTCAGCACGGCAGCGCGGCATGCCGGCGATCTGGTCGACGAACAGCAGGTCCGGCTTCTCGCGGGCGAAATCCTCGGCCACGGTGCGGAACACGAACGTCTCCGCCCAGTCCATCCGCTCCGGCGCGTTGTACAGCGGCGCCAGGTCCGGGCAGTCGGCATAGATGCCCTGTAGCGGCCACATGGTCTGGAAGCGCATCGTCATGCGCAGGCCGGCATAGTTGATCAGCGGATAGTGCGGATAGATGCCGGGCGACAGGACGAGGATCTTCTTGTTCGGCGCCTCGCGCTCGACCAGCGCGATGAAGCGGCCGGTAATGCTGTCGCGGAACTCCGCCTGCTTCTTGAACGGCAAATCCAGCAGCGCCGCCTCGTGGTAAAACAGCAGCATGAACGCCGCCGTCGCCACCGCGATGGGCAGGCGGTGCCGGTGGGCCTCCAGTGTCAGGAAACGGTCCAGCGTGCGGGTGACAAGGCCCGCGCCCAGCAGCACCGTCGCGGCCAGCGCCGGGAACAGGTGGTAGGCCCAGCCCTTGGCCTGCACGATGGCGGACGCCATGGCGCCGATGGCGAACAGCGCGTTGACCCGTGCCAGATCGCCCAGCCACGCGAACGCAGCGATGGTCAGCAGCGTAAGTGCCACCAGCGTGGGCGCGACCAGTGGCCCGCTCATAACCTCCCACCAGGTATACTCGCCGATCTTCAGGTATGACTCTTGGATCAGCGGCAGCGCGGTCTGGAAATAGTGCGGGGTCAGGAACCAGGCGAACGCCAGGTGCGCCACGTGCACCGCCAGGATCAGCCACGGCACAGTATCGCGCAGGATGCGCCACAGGCCGATCTTCGCCAGGACGTACAACTCGACCAGCACCGGAATGGCGATGAAGTGCGGCTTCAGGTTCAGGCCGATGCCGGCGAAGATCGCGATCGGCATGGCAAGGCTCAACGGGATGGTCAGGCCCTTGGCCCGCGCGCTGGACAGGAAGATGTAGGGCAGGGCGGCGACCAGCATCACATGTTCGCGCTGCCCAAACATGTCGAGCGGCAGCACGGTCATCAGGAACAGCGACATGGCTGGCAGCAGCGCGCCGGTCAGCGCCTGGTGCGCGTCGTCCACCAGCGCCAGGCTGCGCCGCACCAGGTGGAAGGCGAACGCGATCCAGGCGATCAGGCACAGCGTCAGCATGGTCGGCGTCGGGATGCCGGTCAGCCGGCCCAGCAGCTCCGGCACCGAATACAGCACGAAGACCATCGGCACCTGTACGTCGATGATCTGCAGGTACAGCACGTCGCCGTCCAGCCAGCGCTTGCAGACGTTCAGGATCGACGCGACATCGTGATTGATTGGCGGGAACAGATAGCCGCCAACCCACAGGGCGGGCAGCAGGATCAGCAGGCCCATAATGGCGTTGGCCGTCAACCGCGCGCGGGCTTCGTCCCGGTCGGCCGGCTGGAACAGTCCGTTTGTGGTGGTCACGCCAAGGGATTCCTGTCGGGCAAGTCGGTTTCCTTATAGACACCCCGGGCGGCAGCCGCAAAGGTCGTGGCCGGGGGCCGAATGCCGCATTCGGGTCGCATTTGCCCCGCCGGCGTCTTAAATTCGCCTCGCCGCGGCAGGACAAGCAGGGACATGGATCGGGCCGAATACGAGGCGATGGCGCGCATCGAGGATCGCATGTGGTGGTACCGCGCGGTCCGCGCCAACCTGACTCTGGCGTTCCGCCGCCTTCACCTGCCCGCCGACGCCGCCATCCTCGATGCCGGCTGCGGCACCGGCGCCCTTTTGGCCCATCTGGCGCGGCAGTTCCCGGCGTCCAGTCTGACCGGTCTCGACGTGGCGCCCCACGCCGCCGTGGCGGCGCAGCGCAAGAGTGGCGCGCCGGTCGTCGCCGGTTCCGTCAACGCGCTGCCCTTTGGCGATGCCTCGTTCGACGCGATGTTCAGTGTCGATGTCCTGTATCACCGGGCGGTGCACCAACGGATCGCCCTGGCCGAGGCGATCCGTTGCCTGAAGCCCGGCGGCGCGCTGATCATCAACCTGCCAGCCTATGAGTGGATGCGGTCCACCCACGATGCGGCGGTACATGGCGCCAGGCGTTACACACGCGGCGGCACGCTGGAAATGCTGCGCGAGGCGGGCTTCGCTTCCGTGCGCGCCGGCTACTGGAATACGGTGCTGTTTCCCCTCATGGCCGCCCGCCGGCGCCTGTTTCCCGGCAGCGGCGGTAGCGACGTGCAGGAATATCCTCTAGTTTTGGAGCTCCTGTTCGGCGCCGCGACCGGCGTTGAGCATCTGATGATCCGCACCGGCATTCCCATGCCGTTCGGCGGCTCGGTTCTCGCGGTGGCAAGAAAAAATGGCTAGGCCTTTTGCGTTGAGCATCGTCGTCCCGGTTTACAACGGCGCCAACAGTGTCGGCCGCCTGGTCGATGCCATTGCGGGCCTGCAAATTTCCGGCGGCCACGAAATGGTGCTGGTCAATGACGGCAGCCCGGACAACAGCCTGCAGGTGTGTCTCGAACTTGCGAAGCGGCGCGACCTGCCGGTCACGGTGGTCAATCTCGCGCGCAATTTCGGCGAACACAACGCGGTGATGGCGGGCCTTGCGCATGCGCGCGGCGACTACATCATCACCATGGACGACGACCTGCAGAATCCGCCGCACGAGGTGAAGCGGCTGTTCGAATTCGCGCGGGATCGCCAGCTCGATGCCGTCTACTCCTACTACGAGGTGAAGGAGCACGCCGCCTGGCGCAACCTCGGCAGCCGCTTCACCAACTGGTGCGCGGACGTCCTGCTCGACAAGCCCAAGGGGCTGTATCTCTCCAGCTTCCGCTGCATCAGCGCCTTCGTCGCCGAACAGGTCCTCAACTATGCCGGGCCCTATCCCTATATCGATGGCCTGGTCATGCAGGTCACCAGGAACATCGACCGCCTGAAGGTCGAGCACCTGCCGCGTGCCGACGGCAGCAGCAATTACACCATTCGCCGCCTCATCCGCCTGTGGATGGCGATGTTCCTCAACTTCTCGGTCATGCCGCTGCGCATCGCGACGCTGGCCGGTCTTGCCATCGGTGCCCTGGGCCTGCTGGCGCTGCTCTACATCGTCGGCGAAGCCGTAATCGATAGCCGCGCGCCTCGTGGCTATCCCTCGCTGATGGCCGCGGTGCTTGTCGTTGGCGGCATGCAGCTCGTCATGCTGGGCGTGATCGGCGAATATCTCGGCCGTCTCTATCTGACGACCAACCGCAAGCCGCAGTACATCGTGCGCGATGTTACGCGCCCCCCGGAGGGTTGACGCCGTGTGGTATTACATCGCGCTCGGTGCGGCCATTGTGTCCAGCGCCTGCGGCCAGATACTGCTGAAGACCGGCGCGACCGAGGGCGCCGCCGGATTCATTACCCAGGTCTTTCGTCCGGCGACGATCATTGGCCTCGGCTGCTACGGCCTGTCGGCCGGTGCCTTTATCTTCGCGCTACGCGGTATTCCACTGGCGGTCGCGGGCCCGACTTCGGCGCTGACCTATGTGGCCGGCGTCCTGGCGGGCGTGTTCCTGTTCAAGGAAATCCTGGTCACCACGCAGATGGTCGGCATCGCGCTGGTGATCATCGGCGTCGTGCTGCTGAATCAGACCTGACCGGCGGCCCGCACGGCATCGATTACCCGCTTCACTGCCGTATCGGTCATCTGCGGATACATCGGCAGGCTCAGCACCCGCGTGGCCGCCGCTTCCGTGCGCTTCAGGCCCAGCGGCCCCAGCGGCACCCGGCCGCGATAGGCCGGCTGCAGATGCACCGGCATGGGGTAGTGGATGTTGGTGCCGATGCCGCTTTCCTTGAGCCGCGCGCGCAGGCCGTCGCGGTCGGCGGTTTCCAGCACGTACTGGTGGAAGACATGCTCGGCGGTAAAGCGCCGGCGTGGCAGCGTCATCTTGGGGCTGTAGACGCCGGCGTCGTAGGCGGCGGCAATCTCGCGGCGGCGCGCATTGTCGCGCGCCAGCAGCGGCAGCTTGGCGCGCAGGATCGCGGCCTGTAACTCGTCGAGCCGAGTGTTCATGCCGGGCAGGTCGCTGACATAGCGTTCGCGCCAGCCATATTCGCGCAGGCTCCGCAGCCGTTCGCACAGCACGTCGTCATCGGTGGTGAGGATGCCGCCATCGCCCAGTGCGCCGAGGTTCTTGGTCGGGTACAGGCTGTAGGCGGCGATGCGGCCGAACGTGCCGGTGGTGCGGCCGACCAGCTTAGCGCCATGCGCCTGCGAGCAGTCCTCCAGCACCGGAATGCCGCGCGCATCGGCCAGCGCCATGATCGCCGTCATGTCGGCCGGCTGGCCATAGAGGTGCACCGGAATGATCGCCTTTACGGGCACCGGCGCCTTTGCCAGCGCGGCCTCGAGCCCCGCGGGGTCCAGGCAGTACATGTCGTCGACATCGACCAGGATCGGCGTCGCGCCGACCAGTTCGACGGCAGCGACCGTTGCGACCGCCGTGTGCGACACCGTGATCACGCCATCGCCCGGGCCGACGCCCAGGCCCCGCAATGCCAATTCCAGCGCATCCGTGCCGTTGGCGACGCCGATGCCGTGGCGCGCGCCGATGAAGTCCGCGAACTCCTGTTCGAACGCCGTCACCTCGGTGCCCAGGATGTACCAGCCGCCATCCAGCACCCGCCGGATCGCCTGGTCGATGCCCTCGCGCGCGGCGAGATAGGCGGCGCGCGGATCGTTTTGCGGGACTGTCGGCTGGGTCATGGCGGAACCGTACTCAGAGGTAATGCGGCAGATGCCGGCGATAATAGTCGAGGGTGCGCCGCAGCCCTTCGGTCAGCGGCACCTGCGGGCGCCAGCCGGTCGCGCTGCGGAACGCCTGGTCGTCGGCATAATAGTCGCCGATGTCGATGCGCTTGCGCTCGGCCGGAAACTCGCGCACCTGGTAAGTACCGCTGCCGCTGGCCTCGACCACCGCCGCGGCGAGGTCGGCCAGGCTGATGACGCCGTCACCGCCCAGGTTGAACACCTTGCCATCGACCGCAGGCGTACTGGCCGCCAGCAGCAGCGCCTCGACGCAATCCTCGACATAGGTGAAGTCACGCAGCTGCTCGCCGCCCCAGACCTCGAATGGCTTGTTCTCGAGTACCATGCGCACCCAGACGCCCAGGAACGTCTGCCGCGCGTCCTTGATGCGCATGCGCGGCCCGAACGTGTTGGTCAGGCGCAGCGCGCAGGCGCGCACGCCGTACACGTTGTTGTAGAGGATGTGGTACCACTCGCCGGCCATCTTGTTGATGCCGTTGACGTCGGTGGGGCCCAGCAGGTGCTTCTCGTCGACCGGCAGATAGGCCGGCTTGCCATAAATCTGCCGGGTGCTGGCGAATACGATCTTTACACCCGGATTGTGGTGCCGGCAGACCTCCAGCAGGCGCAGCTGCGCCGTGCAGTTGATGTCTAGGTCGGTGAACGGGTCATGCATCGAGTCCAGGTGCGATGTCTGGCCCGCCAGGTTGAAGATGATTTCCCGGTCCGCGGCCAGATACCGCAGGCTGTAGCCATCGCGGATATCGGAAATGTTCACCCGCAGGGCCTTGTCCAGCCCGTCGACGTTGAACAGGTTGCCGCCATATTCCGGCACCAGGCTGTCGACGATGACCACGTCGGCGCCCAGTTCAACCAGGCGGCGCGCCAGGTTCGAGCCAATGAAGCCCAGCCCCCCGGTGACGAGGACCTTTCTTCCCGTCCAGCCGGTCGCTTGTGCGGTGTCGGCCTGCGCTGCCATGCGTTGTTCTTGCCTCTGGCGGGCCGCTCGTCGAATATGCGGCGCTTCGTGAACCGGCGCCTCGGCGCCGATCGGGGATTGGCCAATGGGTAGGCTATTTCGGCTGTTTGCGGTAGGGGCTTTGTTGGTCGCGGGATGCGCCGACCAGGGCCCGGTCGGGCCGTATTTTGCGCCGCTGGTCACGCCTGGCCAGCGCGCCGCCACGCCCATCACCCGCGGCCCCACCCTGGTGTCGCTCTGTTACAACTCGAACTCGACGACGCCCGAACGGGTCCGCCAGCTGGTCGAGCAGAATTGCGAAGGGGCGGAGCTGCTGTCCAACCGCTACGACATTGGCGTCTGTTCCCTGCTTGTGCCGATCCGCGCCCACTATTCCTGCCAGCGAATTTCCGCGGCCCTGGCCGAGGAACGGCCGCCGCTTCTGCCCAGCCTGACGAAGTGATCCGGTCGGGAAGCGCATGGACGCGGGGCGTGCTTGCCGCCGCGGCGCCGCTTGCGGCCCTGCTCGCCACCCTGGCGTCGAACGGACTGGCGCCGCTTGCGGGCCTTGTGGCGCTGCTTCTCCTTGCCGCGACCTTGCGCGACGATCCCCGCAGCCTGATTTCCGCGCCCGTTGCGCTGATGGTTGCCCTTCTGGCCTGGATGGCGCTCAGCGCCACCTGGGCGCTGGTGCCGGGTGATGCAGTCTCCACGCTTTACGGCCTTGCCCCGCTGCTGCTCGGCGGCGGTGTGATCGCGACAGTCGCCCTGCGCCTGCCGGATGACGCGGCCACGCGGCTCCGCGCGCCGCTGCTGGCCGCCTATTTCCTGCTGCTGGCGCTGATCGCTGTCGAGATCGCCACTGGCGGCGGCATTGCGCGGACGCTGGCCGCCTGGCGTCACCATCCGATCCGCCTGTGGCAATTGTCGGCGCTCAGCCGGCCGGTCGTGCTGGCGGCCCTGTTGTCCTGGCCCTGCGCACTCCTGCTGTGGCGGGGGCGTCATCTGGGACCGATGCTGTTGTGTCTTGTCGCCGCCGTCGTGATCGCGTGGGGCGGCGACCATTACTCAACTCGCGGCGCCCTGCTACTGGGTGTCGCGGCAGCCGCCATTGTCTGGCTGGGTGGGCGTTGGGCGGCGGCGGCCATCACGGCGGTGCTGGTTCTGCTCGTCGTCACGGCACCACTGCTGCCGCTGGGTCCGTTGTCGCCCCGCAGTTCGGGCGCTCTGGTCGAACCCATCCGCAATTCCGGGCTACATCGCCTGTACATCTGGGAATTCGCCGCCCATCGCATTGCCGAACACCCGATGTCCGGCTGGGGTCTCGATTCCTCGCGCTCGATGCCGGGTGGCGATGCACCGACACCCGCCGGCGGGCAGGTGATGATGATGCATCCGCATAACGGGCCGCTGCAGGTCTGGCTGGAACTGGGCGTGCCCGGCATGCTGGTGCTCGCGGGACTGCTGGTATTGATCGGGCGCGGCCTGTTCCGGATCAATGATCGCGGCGCGCGGGCGCTGGCTTCGGGACTGCTGGTGACGGCGGCGGTCCTCGCTTGCCTTTCATTCGGCGTGTGGCAGACATGGTGGGTTGGTACGCTTGCGCTGACTATCGGCTGGACTGTGGCCGCGCTGCGCAGCTTCGAGGGTGAAGCGGAATGACTTCGGGACATTTCGATCTGGCCGGGAAGAAGGTCTGGGTGGCGGGCCATCGTGGCATGGCGGGCTCGGCCATCGTGCGCCGCCTGGCGGGCGAAGGCTGCACGATCCTGACGGCCAGCCGCGACGAGTTGGACCTGCGCCGGCAGGAGGCGGTCGAGGCGTGGCTGGGCCGCAATCGCCCCGACGCGGTGTTCATGGCCGCCGCCACCGTCGGCGGCATCCATGCCAACGACACCCGCCCCGGCGAATTTCTCTACGACAACCTGATCATCGAGGCGAACGTCCTCCACGCCGCCTGGCAGGTGGGCGTGAAGAAGCTGCTGCTGCTCGGCTCGACCTGCATCTACCCGAAGCTGGCGCCGCAACCGATGCCGGAGGACGCGCTGCTCACCGGCCCGCTGGAGCCGACCAACCAGTGGTACGCGGTCGCCAAGATCGCCGGCATCAAGCTGTGCCAGGCCTATCGCCGGCAGTACGGCGCCGACTTCATCGCCTGCATGCCGACCAACCTGTATGGCCCCGGCGACAATTACGACCTGGTCTCGGGCCATGTCGCCGCTTCGCTGATGGTCAAGGTGCACAATGCAAAGGTGCGCGGCGAGGACTCAATCGAATTGTGGGGCACCGGCACGCCGCGCCGCGAATTTCTCCACGTCGATGACCTGGCGGACGCAGCCCTGTTCCTGATGTGCAATTATTCCGGCGAGGACCCGTTGAACATCGGCGTCGGCACCGACGTCACCATCCGCGAACTGGCCGATATTATCGGAGCCGCAATCGGCTGGCGGGGCAGCTATCGTTTCGACGCCTCAAAGCCCGACGGCACCCCCCGCAAGCTGGTCGACGTCTCACGCCTGTCCGCGCTCGGCTGGCGGGCCCGGATCGACCTGCCGGACGGGATGCGGCAGGCCTATGCGTGGTACCTCGCCAACGCCGCCTGACCGTGTTGATATCGTGAACGTCGGTTGACGTTCATGGGGTGAACAAGATACCGTCCACTTTTCCAGCCCTTGGGCGAAGGATCGGTTGGGCATGCCCGTTCCGGAACCAGAAACCGCAGATTCCGCCGATATGGCCACCACCCTCGAACTGCTCGCCGCGGTCGAGGAAAAGGCCGACATCACCCAGCGCACCCTCGCCCAGCAGATGGGCGTCGCGCTCGGCCTGACCAATGCTTATCTGAAGCGCGCCATGGCCAAGGGCCTGATCAAGGTCCGCCAGGCTCCCGCCCGCCGCTACATGTACTACCTCACCCCGCAAGGCTTCGCCGAAAAGGCGCGCCTGACCCGGGAATACCTGTCGGACTCGTTTCACTTCTTCCGCCGCGTGCGCGGCGAATGCGACGACCTGCTGCGCCAGGCCGCCGCCCGCGGCTGGCGGCGCGTGGTGGTCGTCGGAGCCAGCGACCTGGCCGAGATCGCGACCCTGTCGGCGCGCGACTACGAGATCGAGCTGGTGGCCGTCGTCGAGCCCGGCCGCAACGCCGGCCGCTTCGCCGGCCTGCCGGTCGTCCGCAGCCTGGCCGAGGCCGGTGCCTTCGATGCCGTACTGCTGACCGAGATTGGCGCGCCCCAGGCGGCCTACGACGCCCTGCTGGCCGAGGTCCTGCCCGAGCGCATCTTGTGCCCGCGCACGCTGCGTGTCGCCCGGGCAGCCGATCCCGCCGCTGAACGGGTGGCGTCATGACCCGCTGGTACGTCGTGGCCACCCATCCCCGCGCCGAGACCGCCGCCCTGGCCAATCTCCGCCGCCAGGGTTTCGATGCCTGGCTGCCCCGCTGCCGCAAGGCGCGCCGTCACGCACGCAAGGTCGATGTGGTCGCCGCCCCGCTGTTTCCATCGTACCTGTTCGTGTCGCTCGATCCCGCCACGGCGCGCTGGCGGTCGATTAACGGCACGATTGGCTGCCGCCATGTCGTCGCGACCGGCGACCAGCCCATGCCGGTGCCGCACGGCATTGTCGAGGCGCTGCAGGCCGAGGCCGATGACGAGGGCTTCATCGCGGTGAACAATCCGGTGCGCAATCTCACGCCCGGTACCGAACTCCGCATCGTCGATGGACCGATGGCCGATCTCGTCGGCCGCTTTCAGTCGGTGGACGACGCCCAGCGTGTCATATTGCTGCTCGATTTGCTCGGCCGCCCGGTCCGGGTGCAAGTGCCATTGCAGGCGGTCGAAGCCGCCTGATAGGTTGTTTCAATCATGTGTGGGTTCGCGGGATTCCTGACGCGCGCGCCTGGCTCGTCGATGGACGCCCTGACCGCGACTGTCGAAGCCATGGCCGAACGGCTGCGCAGTCGCGGCCCCGATGCGGGCGGCGCCTGGTGCGATCCTGCGGCGGGCGTGGCGTTGGGCTTTCGTCGCCTCGCCATCATCGACCTGACGCCGGCGGGCCAGCAGCCGATGCTGTCCGCCGATGGCCGCTTCGCCATCGTCTATAACGGCGAGGTGTACAATTTCGCCACCCTGCGGCGCGAGCTCGAGGGCGAGGGCGTCCGCTTCCGCGGCCACAGCGACACCGAGGTGATCGTCGAAGGCGTGGCTCGCTGGGGTGTCGGCGCCACCGTCGAGCGCCTCAACGGCATGTTCGCGCTCGCCCTGTGGGACCGCGAACGGCGTGAGCTGACCCTCGTGCGCGACCGCCTAGGCATCAAGCCGCTGTACTGGGGCTGGCAGGGCGAGGTGCTGTTCTTCGGCTCGCAGCCCAAGGCCTTCGCCGCCCACCCGGCCTGGGCGCCGGTCATGAACCGCAATGCGCTGCGCGCCTATTTCCGCTTCGCCTATATTCCCGCACCACACTCGATCTGGCGCGGCATCTCAAAGCTCGAACCCGGCTGCATGGTGACGCTGTCGGCCACCGGCCGCACCGAGCATCGCCGTTACTGGAACCTGCGCGACGTCGCCTCGGCGCCGCCCGCCCCGGCAATGGATGATGGCGAGGCAATCCGGCAGCTTGAAATCCTGCTGAATGACGCGGTCGCCAGCCAGATGGTGTCCGACGTGCCCATTGGCGCATTTCTGTCGGGCGGCATCGACAGCTCCACCGTCGCGGCCTTGATGCAGCGGCACAGTGCGCAGCCCATCCGCACCTTCACCATCGGCTTCGATGCCGTGGGCTACGACGAATCCGCCGCGGCGCGCGCGGTCGCGAAACATATCGGCTCGGACCACACCGAACTGATCGTGCAGCCGGCCGATGCGCTGGGCCTCATCCCCCAATTGTCCGACCACTACGACGAGCCGTTCGCCGATGCATCGCAAATTCCCACCTGCCTCGTTGCACAACTGACACGGCAGCACGTCACCGTCGCCCTGTCGGGCGATGGCGGTGATGAAAGCTTCGCCGGGTATAACCGGTACGAGGCGCTGCGCCTGTGGCAGCGCCTGTCGGTGCTGCCCGGCCCGCTGCGCCAGGCGATGGCGGCGGCGATGACCTCGGTATCGCCAACCCGCTGGGACCAGGTCTTCGCCGCCTTCGGCTCGCACCTGCCGCAGGCCGGCGGCAAGATGCACAAGTTCGCGCGCATCGCCACTGCGCGCGACGTGCAAAGCCTATATCGCCGCCTGGTTTCGCAGTGGGAAGCGCCGGAGAGCATCGTGCCCGGCGCCTTCGACCTGACCGGCGTGCTCGATGACACGACGCTTGCCGACGCGATCCGCGACCCGCTGCAGCGGCTGCAATATCTCGATCTTGCCACCTACCTGCCCGACGACATCCTGGCCAAGGTGGACCGCGCCAGCATGGCCTTCAGTCTCGAGGCGCGCGTGCCGTTGCTCGACCATCGCGTGGTGGAATTCGCCATGGGACAGCCGGCGCACCGCAAGCAGCGCGACGGGCACGGCAAGTGGCTGCTGCGCCAGGTCCTGCACCGCCACGTGCCACAGGTCCTGGTCGACCGCCCCAAGGCCGGCTTCGCGGTGCCGCTCGAAACGTGGCTGCGCGGCCCCTTGCGCGACTGGGCGGAAGATCTGCTGAACGAGCAGGCGCTGGGCGAGGGTGGCCTGCTCAACCCGGCCCCGATCCGCGCCGCCTGGGCAACGCATCTGTCTGGCCGGCGTAACCTGCAATATCCGCTGTGGTGCGTACTGATGTTCCAGTCCTGGCGTCGCCGCTGGGCCGTGGCGTGACAGCGCTGGCGCTGCAGTTGTGGCGCGGTCTGGGCGCCGTCGGCACGCCGCTCGCCCGGCTATACCTGCGCCGCCGCCTGGCGCGCGGCAAGGAACTGGCGACGCGCATCGGGGAACGCCTCGGCGTTGCGGGGCAAGCCCGCCCGCCGGGCCGGCTGATCTGGATTCACGGCGCCAGCGTGGGCGAGGCGGTGTCCATGCTGCCGCTGCTCGACCGCCTGCTGGCGCGGCGCGCCGATCTCAACGTGTTGCTGACCACTGGCACCGTTGCGTCAGCTGAACTGATGGCGCAGCGCCTGCCGGCCCGGGCCTTGCACCAGTTCGTGCCAGTTGACTTGCCGCAAGCGGCGAGAAGCTTTCTCGACCACTGGCGGCCCGATCTCGTCCTCTGGGTGGAATCCGAATTGTGGCCGACCTTGCTGGGCGAGACTGCCGCGCGCGGCATCCCTGCCGTGCTGCTCAACGGCCGCATGTCGGAACGATCGTTCCGGCGCTGGCGACTCGCGCGGTCGGTCGTGCAGCCGATCCTCGCGACATTTGATGCGGTGTTTGCGCAGAGCGAAGGCGATGCCGCGCGCTTCCGCTTTCTCGGTGCGCAGCAGGTCGCATCCCTCGGCAATCTCAAACTGTCCGCGCCGCCGCTCGAGGTTGATGCCGAACGGCTCGACCGCCAGCGTGCGTTGTTCGGCACCCGCCCGCGTTGGGTCGCCGCCAGCACCCATCCGGGCGAAGAGGACATCGCCGTCGATGTTCACCGTGCCCTGGTCGGCCGCCATCCCGATCTGCTGACCGTCATCGCGCCGCGCCATCGCGAACGCGGCCCGCCACTGGCGCGCGCTTTCCGCGATGCCGGTCTGGATGTGCGGCTGCGCTCCGCCGGGCAGGAGATCGAGCCCGAAACCGAGGTCTACATTGCCGATACCTTGGGCGAACTCGGCCTGTGGTACCGCCTGTCAGAAGTGGTGTTCATCGGCGGTTCGCTGGCCAGGCGTGGTGGGCAGAATCCGCTGGAGCCGGCGCGCCTCGGCTGCGCCGTGCTGCATGGGCCCGACATGCGCAACTTCGCCGACATCGCAGCGTCGTTCCATGCCGCCGGTGCGGCGGTCGAGGTGCCCGACGGCGATGCACTTGCCGCCGCGGTCGAGAATCTGCTGTTTGTTGATCCGGCGAAGCGTCGTTCGCTGGCGGCGAAGGCGCAGGAACTGGTCGGGCGCGAGGACCTGGTCCTCCAGCGCGTCGCCGACGCGCTGGAGCCCTATCTGGCGAAGCTCTAGCCGGGCTAGATCCGGCCCATATCCTTCAGCTTCGGCTCGATCACGGCGAAGGCGCTGGCCAGTGGCTTCGCAGTCTTCGGATCGGTGATCTCGGCGGCCTTCTCGTCGAACATTTCCAGCGTCACCGGCTGGGCCGGGTCGAACTGGACGCCGTCGTTGCGGAAGAACTGGATGCGGGCGAAGAAGCCGGCCGCGCTGTTGATGATCAGGTCGGTCTGGGTGCAGTTCTCGCTGGCCAGCCACACCGCCGAGGTGGCGATGTGCTCGGGCCGCAGCCACGGCACCATCTTCTCCGGCATGATGCCCTTGGTCATGCGCGTGTCGGCGACCGGCGAGATCGCGTTCGACAGCACGTTGCTCTTCTTGCCCTCGAAGTTCAGCGAGTGCATGAAGCCCAGCAGCGCCGTCTTCGCCGCACCGTAGTTCGTCTGCCCGAAATTGCCGGTAATGCCCGAACTGGACGAGGTGAACACCAGGCGGCCGTACTTCTGCTCCAGCATCAGCGGCCACACCGCCTTGGTCGCATAGACCGCGCCGTAGAAGTGGATGCGCATCGCCTCTTCGAAATCCGACAGGTCCATCTTGATGAAGCTGCGGTCGCGCAGGATGCCGGCATTGTTCATCAGGATGTCGACCTTGCCGAACGCTTTCAGCGCCGTGTCGACAATGGCCTGCGCGCTCTTGGCGTCGCCGACGGTGTCGTAGCTTGCAACGGCGGTACCGCCCTTGGCGGTGATTTCCTTCACCACGCCATCGGCGGCCTGGCTGTCGGCGCCCTTGCCGTTCACGTCGCCGCCGGTGTCGTTCACGACGACCTTCGCGCCGCGCGATGCCAGCAGCAGCGCATGTGCGCGGCCGATGCCGTTCGCCGCGCCCGTTACGATCGCCACCCGTCCGTCGAAACGCACC
>CANJGB010000005.1 GCA_947473805.1 Alphaproteobacteria bacterium | reverse complement strand
GTGCTGCAGGGCGACGTCAAGGACGTGCTGCTGCTCGACGTGACGCCGCTGTCGCTGGGCATCGAGACGCTGGGTGGCGTGTTCACCCGACTGATCGACCGCAACACGACGATCCCGACCAAGAAGAGCCAGACCTTCTCGACCGCCGAGGACGGCCAGAGCGCGGTGACCATCCGCGTGTTCCAGGGCGAGCGCGAAATGGCGGCGGACAACAAGCTGCTGGGCCAGTTCGACCTGGTCGGCATTCCGGCCGCGCCACGGGGCGTGCCGCAGGTCGAGGTCACGTTCGACATCGACGCCAACGGCATCGTCCAGGTGTCCGCCAAGGACAAGGGCACCGGCAAGGAGCAGCAGATCCGCATCCAGGCCTCGGGCGGCCTGAACGAGTCTGACATCCAGCGCATGGTGAAGGACGCCGAGGAAAACGCGGCCAAGGACAAGCAGCGTCGCGAACTGGCCGAGGCGCGCAACAACGCCGACGCGCTGGTGCATCAGACCGAGAAGTCGATCGCCGACCTGGGCGACAAGGCTCCGGCCGGTGACAAGACAGCCGCCGAGGAAGCCATTGCCGGCGTGAAGGCGCTGAAGGACAGCGAGGATGTCGAGGCGATCAAGGCCGCGACGCAGAAGCTGACCGAGGTCGCCATGAAACTGGGCGAGGCCATCTACAAGGCGCAAGCCGAAGCCGGCCAGGCGCCGGGCGGTGACGGCCACGGACCCGGCGCGGCGCCAGGCGGAGAAGGCAAGTCCGACGACACCATCGTCGACGCCGACTTCGAGGAAGTGAAGGACGACAAGAAGAAGTCGGCCTGATTTTTAGCCGAAGCAAACGGGGGCCAGTGCAGACTGGCCCCCGCGTGATTTGAGGGGCGGCGCGGGCGTATATGGCAAAGGCAGACTATTACGACCTGCTGGGTGTTTCCCGTGGGGCCGACGCTGACGAGATGAAGCGCGCCTTCCGCAAGCAGGCGATGCAATTCCATCCCGACCGCAATCCCGGCGATGCCGCAGCGGAAAAGCGTTTCAAGGAAATCAACGAGGCCTATGACGTCCTGAAGGACGAGCAGAAGCGCGCGGCCTACGACCAGTTCGGCCACGCCGCCTTCGAGAATGGCGGTGGCGGCGGAGCGCGCGGTTTCGATTTCAGCGGCTCGTTTTCGGACGTGTTCGACGACCTGTTCGGCGAAATCATGGGTGGCCGGCGTGGTGGCGGCAACAGCGCCACGCGCGGCGCCGACCTGCGCTACAATCTGGAAATCTCGCTGGAAGACGCCTTCACTGGCAGCGCCGCGAAGATCCGTGTTCCCACCAGCATCGCGTGTGAAACCTGCAGTGGCTCGGGCGCCGCCGCCGGCAGCCAGCCGATCACCTGCCGCATGTGCCAGGGCCGCGGCAAGGTACGCGCCCAGCAGGGCTTCTTCACCGTGGAGCGCACCTGCCCGACCTGCAGCGGCGCCGGGCGCATGATCGAGAATCCCTGCCGCACCTGCGGCGGCCAGGGCCGCGTCCACAAGGAGAAGACGCTGGCCGTCAACATTCCGGCGGGTGTCGAGGACGGCAACCGCATCCGCCTTGCCGGCGAGGGCGAGGCCGGCCTGCGCGGCGGCCCGGCCGGTGACCTTTATATTTTCCTGTCGGTCACGCCGCACCCGATCTTCCGCCGCGAAGGCCACCACATCCATTGCCGCGTGCCGCTGGCCATGACGACGGCCGCCCTCGGCGGCTCCATCGAAGTGCCGGTCCTGGATGGCAGCCGCGCCAAGGTCGCGGTGCCCGCCGGTAGCCAGGCCGGCAAGCAGTTCCGCCTCAAGGGCAAGGGCATGAGCGTGCTGAACTCGGCCGCACGCGGGGACATGTATGTGCAGGTCGTCGTCGAGACACCGATGAACCTGACCAAGCGCCAGCGCGAACTGCTGGACGAGTTTGAAAAGGCCGGTGGCGACGAGACCAGTCCGGAGTCCAGCGGCTTCTTCGCCAAGGTGAAGGAAATGCTGGGCGGCCTGCGCGACTGATTGGACGCTCGCTTCCCGGCCAGTCTGACTCCCGCCGCCCTTGCCGGCCGCTTTGTCCTGCGCCCGTGGTTCGACCGTATGGCGCTCGATATCGTGGTGCGCGGCCTCTCGCCGCTCAGCCGCATCTGGGCCGCAGGGCTTGAAGCAGACACGGCTGAGAGCCTGGCGCTTCTCTATCCCTCGCTGTCGCGCGGCGCCACACTCGATGCGGCATTTCGTTCGCTGAAACGGCGAAGCGCTGACTATGACGTGCTTGAGGGCCGCTGGCGGAATGCCTTCTTTGGCGCGGGCGATGATCTGGCGAAGTTTCATCGCGACCGCGGCAGGGCGGCCCGCCGATTGATGGCGGCACGGATCGGCTTCGCCGCAGTGCCGGGATGGTGGCGCGCGCCGCCCGTGCGCTACGAAGTTCCCGATGCGGCCAGCGTCGAAGCCAGTCACGGCATGCGTCTGGATGCGCGCCACGTGCCGCACGATTTTGCCGCGCCGGAAATGTCGCAAAGTCTGGTGCAACAGGACAAGCGTACCTACTGGCTGCGCTTTCCCTCCCTGCTGGGCGACACGGCCTGGGCCCGGGTCACCGAACCGGCATCGCAGCCCTGTACCGCCGCCCTGGTCAGCCTGCATGGATTGGCGGTGGAACCGGAAATGTTGGGCGGGCTGCCGGACAGCTATGCGCCCCTTCTGAATGCCGGCATTCGCATCATCGCGCCCGAAGCGCCCTTCCATGGCCGTCGCCGCCTGCCGGGATGGAGCGGCGGCGAGCCGGTGGTTGGCCGCGCACCGCTCGGCATGCTTGACCTCTTGCGGGCCTGGAGCGCCGAGGCCGGCCACCTCATCGCGTGGGCGCGCGGGCACGGCAGCCAACGCGTGGGCCTGGCAGGCATCAGCATGGGCGCGCTGACCGCACAATGGCTCGTCGGCAGCGCCGGCGACTGGCCGGCCGCGCAGCGGCCCGACACAGCGCTGCTCGTCACCACCAGCGGCGACATGCTGGACGTCAGCCTGCGGGGCGGACTGGCACGCGGCCTGGGCCTGGACCGCGCCCTGGCGGAGGCTGGCCGGACCGAGACCGCACTGGCGCGCTGGCGTTCGCTGCTTGAGCCCGGGGACCGTCCCGCCCTGCCGCCGGAAGATATCCTCATGGTGCTCGGCGACGCCGATGTCGTCACGCCCTATGACAGCGGCGCCGCCCTCGCCCGGCGCTGGCAGCTGCCCCCCGGAAACGTTCATATCCGGCCACGGGGCCATTTCAGCCAGGCGCTGGCCATGTTCGGCGAAGCCGACTTGTTGCGTGATCTCACCCGCCGGCTGGTGACGTAACAAATCCCGGCTATGCTGGCCGCTTCACCCTTGCCAGGAGAAAGCAGCAGATCGATGTCGTGGTCACAGCGGCCTGATACCGCTCTTGGCCCGCCAGACGGTTCGGCATAACTTGCGCCCCTTGCGGTGCACGAGGACGGCATGAGTACGGACGTAAGGATCGGGATTGTCGGCGCCGGCGGGCGAATGGGCCGGGCGCTGGTGCGCGAGATCGGTGGCACGGACGGCTGCATGGTGGCCGGCGCCAGCGAGCGCCCGGGCGCGCCTGTCCTGGGCCAGGATGCCGGGGCGATGGCCGGGATCGGCAGTATCGAGGTCAAGATTCACGACGATCCGCTGGCCCTGTTCGCCGGCTGCGACGCGGTGATCGACTTCACCAGCCCGTCCGTCACGGCCCATCACGCCAGCCTCGCCGCGCAGGGCAAGACGATCTACATCGTCGGCACCACGGGGCTGGAGGCCGAGCAGTTCGACGCCCTGCGCAAGGCCGCCGCCCACACCGCCATCGTCCAGGCCTACAACATGAGCGTCGGCGTCAATTTGCTGGCCGGGCTGGTGCGGCAGGTGGCGACCCAGCTGGGTCCGGACTGGGACATCGAGATCGTCGAGATGCATCACCGCCTGAAGGTCGATGCGCCGAGCGGCACCGCCATCCTGTTCGGCGAGGCGGCAGCGCGCGGCCGCGGCATCGATCTGGCGCAGCACAGCGAGCGCGGCCGCGATGGCATTACCGGCGCCCGGCAGAAGGGCAGTATCGGCTTCGCTAGCCTGCGCGGCGGCAACGTGGTCGGCGACCACAGCGTGATCTTTGCCGCCGAGAACGAGCGCATCGAACTGAGCCACAAGGCCAGCGACCGCACCATCTTTGCGCGGGGCGCGGTGCGGGCGGCGCTATGGGCGCGCTCGGCAGCACCCGGCCTGTACGGCATGGCCGACGTGCTGGGGCTGAACTAGCGGCGGCCGAAACCTAGTCTGCCATCGACCAGCAACACGCCGAACGCAATCAGGGCGAAGCCGGCCAGCATTTCGAGGCCCGGGCGTTCGCCGAGAAACAGTACGCCGAGCGCCGTCGCCGATACCGGGACCAGCAATGTGACCAGCGAGGCATTGGTCGTGCCGGCGTCCTTGAGCACGCGGAAGAACAGCATATAGGCCAAGGCCGAACAGGCGAGCGCCAGCGTCACGACGCTGGCCAGGGCGGCCGGTCCCGGTCGCAGGGTCCATGGCGCGTCGAGCACCAGCGCCAGTGGCACACTGAACAGGGCCGCGCCGGCCAGTTGCCCCACGGCCAGCGATACCGGCGGCAAGTCGGTGAAGCGACGGGCGATGATTGCCCCGAAAGCATAGCCCAGTGCACCGCCGACGACGGCCAGTTCGCTCCAGACATGCTCGCCCAGGCCGGTGAAGGCCTCGGGCCCCACCAGCACGGCCAGCCCGACCAGGCCGCAGAGCACGCCGCCAAGCCGCATCGGCGTCAGTCGTTCGTCCCCGCCGAGCAGAGGGACGAGGAGGACGGTGAACAGGGGCGTCATGCCGTTCAGGATGCCGCCGAGGCCAATGTCGATGTGCTGCTGGCCCCAGTTGATCAGGAAAAAGGGCAGCGTGTTGTTGACGAGGCCGAGCAGCAGCAGGCCGAGCCAGACCACGCGCCCGCGCGGCAGGGGAATACCCGTCGCCCGCATCACGATGAGCAGGCCCAGGGCCGCAAGCGAGACGCGCAGCGCGGCAACGGTCGCCGGCGGAATCTCCGCTACCGCGATCTTGATGAACAGGAACGAACCGCCCCACAGCAAGGACAGCAGGATCAGCAGGATCCAGCTATGCGCCGAGAGGCGCGGATTGATCTTGTCCTGGGTCATGGTGTGAATAATGTCGCCCGGCGTTTCGCCGGACTTCCCGATTCTTGTGCCGGATTTCTGACTATGCGATGGCCGCCGCCCGCTGGCGCACCAGGGCATCGCGCAGGCGCGTAGCCAAATCCTGCCGCTCGACCGGCGACAGGAAACGGCCCACCACCAGTTCGCGGCCATGGCTGCGCAACAGCAGCGCCACGACCTGTTCGTCGTCGATGACCGTCTCGACCTGCAGCCAATAGGGCTGGAAACTCCACTCCCTGGCCTGGCCGCGACAGATGCGGCGCACGACCAGTTCGCCATCGCTCAGGCGGATGGTTTCAGATTCCTGGGCGACCGCGCGATAGCTGGCGCGAAAGGCGATGTAGAGCCCCAGCACATCGAGGCCGAAGAACCCGGAGACCGGCCACGCGCCGAGCGTGGCGAACAGGACGCCGGCAGCGATCGAGAAGGTGCCGACGATCGCGAACAGGACATGAAAACCGCGCCGGCCAAGCGAGCGGCGCGGACGCAGCACGGCGTCGAAATACAAACCGTCGGCCGGAAGAGTGGACAGCATGGGCGCAGCATAGGCGGCGCGGCGGCCTGCGGCAAATCAGCCCGCGAATCGCTGTGGCGGCGGGAAAACCGCTTCGCTAAAGTCCCGCGTCATGCAGCCGGCCGACGTACAAAAATTCTTCCGGCGTCTGAAGCGCGCGAACCCGGCGCCCCAGACGGAACTGGAATACACCAATCCCTTCACCCTGCTGGTCGCGGTTGTGCTGTCGGCCCAGGCGACCGACATCGGCGTGAACAAGGCAACACGCAACCTGTTCAAGATTGCCGACACGCCGGAAAAATTCCTGGCGCTGGGTGAGGCGCGCGTGCGCGACCACATCAAGACGATCGGCCTGTTCAACAACAAGGCGAAGAACGTCCTGAAGCTGTCGAAGATTCTCGCCGACCAGTACGATGGCCGCGTGCCGTGCGACCGCGACGCACTGCAATCACTGCCCGGCGTCGGCCGCAAGACTGCGAACGTGGTGCTGAACGTTGCGTTCGGCCAGCCAACCATCGCTGTCGACACGCACATCTTTCGCGTAGGTAACCGCACCGGCTTGGCGCGCGGGCGCACGCCGCTGGCGGTGGAACTGAAGCTGGAGAAAGTGGTGCCGCCGGCCTATCGCCTGCACGCGCACCACTGGCTGATCCTGCACGGCCGCTATAGCTGCAAGGCGCGCAAGCCCGACTGCCCGGTGTGCCCGGTCGCCGACATCTGCGAGTTCAAGGGCAAGACCACGCTGGTCTGAGCCGCGGGCCCTCTCAGCTCACCGGCGGCGGGCGAAGACGCAACAGGCTTTCGACACAGTCCTCGTCGCTCACCTTGGAGCTGCGCGTCAGCGGGACCGCATCCGCATGGCGGACGCGGAGCCCGGACGAGGCCGGTCCGGACTCCTCGGGATACAGGAACACCAGCAAGGTGCAGGTGCTGCCGGGGAACTGCCATACCTCGGCCGGCGCCTCGCGGCGCAGCAGGCGTGGCTGCCCGAACAGGCGCCCGATGTCCTGGCTTGATTGCCCGACAAGGTCGGTCGTGGCGAGGCGTTTGGGCGGAGGCAGAGGAACGGGGATGGCGGCCAGGGCCGCTCCCGGTTCGGACCGGACCCGCGGCGGCGCGTCGGCCGGTGCCGTCGTTGTGACGGCGGAGGCATTATCCCCGCCCGAAAAGGGCAAAGGCAGATTGCCGCACGCTGCCAGAAGACTGGCGCCGACGGCCAGGGCCGCCGGACGCCAGAACAGGGTGGCGATCAAATCCGGCCGGTGGTCTCGACCGTGCCGGAAATCTGGCCGCCCAATTCGATCTCGATCTGACCGTAGCGGATTTCGCCGACAACCTTGCCGGTGCTGCGGATCAGCAGGCGGCCGCCAACCGACAGCTTGCCCTCGAAGCGGCCGCGAATATCGGCCTCTTCGATCTCGGCATTGCCCTTGAACATGCCGGTCTCGGCGATTTCGACGAACCGGCTGTCGCTCAGCGACGCCTCGACCTTGCCCTCGACGACGAGGCGATCGCAGGCTGTGATCTGGCCATTCAGGCTGATTTCGCGACCGACAATGAGGGTCTTCGGATCGGGACCGCCCTTGGTCGCCGGCGCGCCCGTGGGCATTGCGGCAGGCTTGCTGCCGGGCAGTTCGGCTGCGGCCGGACGACGGACCAGATCGGGACGGAAGGGAGCGGGCGTGGGGGCGGTATCAGCCATTGTTGGTCCTTCTTTTGCGACTTGTACGACAGGTGCCGGCGGGGCGGCGGGAGCGGAAGCAGGGGCGACAGCGGCATCGCTCGCGGCGGCGGCCTGACGCACCGTGCGCGGCTGGAAACTGGCGGGCTTAGGTGGTGAGGGAGGCGCGGAGTCTCCCAATTTCATATCTTCTTGAACCGGCTTCTTGCGACCAAACATGAGGAAATCCCCCTTCAGGCCATTGGCTCGCCCGGGCCCTTTTCGTGAGCGGGCACCATACCGCTACAACGTCAAGTTACGATACTATCTCAGCTTTCATTTTTAAAGCCTTGAAAATATGAACCATCCACGCTGTTGCGATCAACGGTACAAGCAAATTAACGACCGGAACCGAGAACCCGAACGCGATCACAAGGCCGGCCAGAAACAGTTTGAATCCGTTGGCCTTTCGTAACTCGCGGCCGGCTTTTGCATCGACCTGCCGCAGGGCCACCAGTTCGAAATATTCCCGTCCAAACAGGTAGCCATTCACTCCCCAGTAGATCAGCGCGCCGGTGCCAGCTAGGACAAAGGCTGTGACATAGAGGGGTAAGGCGACGATGTTCACGGCAAGGACGAGGAGCGCGAAGCCGAGGCCATAGGACAGCGCGGCCCGCAGCGACAGGGGCCGCCCGGGCGGATCAGCAGGATAGTGGCGGCGCTCGACCGCGTCGGCGATATCATCCAGGAAAAGCCCGATCACGGCGCTGGCCGCCGGCGGGAACAGGATCAGCAGGGTAACCACCAGCCCCGCGCCAGCCAGCCAGGCGATTATTGTGTCGAGCCAGGCCAACCCGGTCGGTGGCACCAGGGCGAGTGCGTAGCTGGCCGCCCAGCCCAATACGACCATAACCGCCAGCGTCAGGCCCAGGCTGAGCAGGAGAACGCGGCGAAACGCCGGATCGGCAACCTGCCGGATGGCGAGGACAAGACCGTTGATCATGGGTGAAGCAGGCCGATCCCTTTTGCGGTCGCCCGGGTTTCGCTTGAGCGCGCGGCACCGGTACCTATACTCCGCGCAGTTTCGCAGCCGTTCGCGGCGGATTTGGGGCGTTTTTCGAGCATGGCTTCTGATCGTTTGGACGTAGTGGGTATCGGCAATGCCATTGTCGACGTGCTGGCGCAGGTTGACGACGATTTTCTGGCCAGGTTCGAGCTGAACAAGGGGGCCATGACCCTGATCGACGCCGACCGGGCCGAGGCGCTGTATGCCGCCCTGCCGTCCGGGCTGGAATGTTCCGGCGGCTCGGCCGCCAACACGGTCGCCGGCGTCGCCATGCTGGGCGGCACGGCGGGCTTCATCGGCAAGGTGAGGGATGACCAGCTGGGGCAGGTTTTCACCCACGACATTCGCGCCGCAGGGGTGGAATTCGACACACCGCTATCGACCGATGGCGCGCCGACCGCACGTTCGATGATCGCGGTGACGCCCGACGCCCAGCGCACCATGAATACCTATCTGGGCGCCTGTGTCGGGCTGACGCCGGCCGATATCGACGCCAACCTGATCGCACGCGCCGACATCACCTACCTCGAAGGCTATTTATGGGATCCGCCCCAGGCCAAGGCAGCCTTCCGCCAGGCCATGCATGTCTGTCACAAGGCCGGCAAGATGGTGGCGCTGACCCTGTCGGACTCGTTCTGCGTCGGCCGCTGGCGCGAGGAATTCCTGGACCTGGTGGAAAACCAGGTCGACATCCTTTTCGCCAACGAGGCCGAGCTGAAGGCGCTGTACCAGGCGCCAGATTTCGACACCGCCCTGCAGCGCGTCCGCTCGAAGGTGCAGATCGCCGCCCTGACCCGCTCGGAAAAGGGTTCGGTGGTCGCGTCGGGCGACGAGCTGCATGTCATCGACGCGGCGCGGATTGGCCCGGTGGTCGATACGACAGGCGCCGGCGACCTCTACGCGTCGGGTTTCATGTATGGTTTGACCCAGGGACGCGACCTTGGCACCTGTGGCCGGATCGGCAGTGTCTGCGCCGGGGCGGTGATCGCCCAGGTCGGCGCCCGGCCCACCGCCTCGCTGCGTGAACTGGTGGCGACGCGGATCAAATAAAGCCGGCCCAACCCGGCAAGGAGCGTTCTTGGCCCGCATCCTCGGCCTGCACTCGCGCCTGCGCCTCGCCACCGGCGTGGTGCTGTTCGTCTTCGTGCTGGGCCATTACGGCAACCATGCGCTGGGGCTGATTTCGCTCGATGCCATGGAGGCAGGCAGACGCGGCTTCCTGGCCATATGGCGCAGTGCCCCCGGCCAGGTCCTGCTGTACGGCAGCCTGGTCCTGCACGCCGGGCTGGCACTGTTTTCCCTGTTGCGGCGCCGCACGCTCAAGCGCACGTCCCGCTCGGACATCCTGCAGGGCGTATTCGGCCTCGCCATCCTGCCGCTGCTGATCCTGCACATGATCGGCACCCGCGGCCTGAACGCCCGCTACGATTTCAACGACCTGTATGCCTACCTGGTCCTGTCGCTCTGGTACGACAGTCCGTGGGACGGGGTGCAGCAAAGTCTCGCCGTGCTGGTGGTCTGGGTGCATGGCGTGATCGGCCTGCACCACTGGCTGCACTTGCGGCCCTGGTACGCCCGGCTACACCTGCCGCTGTTCGCGCTGGCGGTGCTGGTGCCGGTCCTGGCGCTGTTGGGCTTCGCGGCGGGCGCCCGCGAAGCAGTCCGGCTGCTGGACGATCCGGACTGGGTTGCGCAATACCGGCAGGCCGTCGTTCTCACCCCGGAAATGGCGGCGTGGGGTTACCGCCTCTACGCAAACTTCATCAACGGCATGGTGATCCTGGCCGCCGCCCTGGCCGCAGGGCGGGCCGTGATGTGGATCATCGAACGGCGGCGGATGCGCATCGCGATCACTTATCCGAACGGGCAAAGTGTCTCGGTGCGGCCCGGCAGCGTAACGGTGCTGGAGGCCAGCCGCATTGCCGGCATCCCGCATGCCGCGGTGTGCGGCGGCCGCGGCCGCTGCTCCACCTGCCGCGTGCGCATCACCCGCGGCGCCGGTCTGCTGATGCAACCGGGCGAAAACGAGCGCCGCGTGCTGAAACGCGTCGGTGCACCGCCGGGCGTGCGCCTGGCCTGCCAGATTCGCCCGACGGACGACATTTCGGTGATGCCGCTGCTGCCGGCCAATGCCGGTGCGCGTGATGCCGCTGCCCGGCCTGACTTCGTCCACGGCAGCGAGCGCGAGATTGCCATCCTGTTCGCCGACCTGCGCGCGTTCACGAAGTTCTCCGAGAAGAAACTGCCGTACGACGTGGTGTTCGTGATCAACCAGTTCAGCCGCCACATGGGCATGGCGGTGGAACAGGCGGGCGGTCGTATCGACAAGTTCATCGGCGACGGCGTCATGGCCCTGTTCGGCATCGAGAGCGGCGCGGAGCAAGGCGCCCGCGAGGCATTGATTGCCGCCAAGGCGATGGCGGCCAACCTGGCCGAGATGAATGCCAGCCTGGCCCATGACATGGACGAGCCCCTGCGCATGGGCATCGGCATACATAGCGGCCCGGCCATTGTCGGCGAGATGGGCTATGCCAATGCCGTGACCGTCACCGCCATCGGCGACGCGGTCAACACCGCCAGCCGGCTGGAAGCGGCGACCAAGGACTACAATGTCCAGCTGGTCGTCAGCCGGGCCGTGGCCGACCGTGCCGGGGTCGACCTCGATGCCTTTGCCGCCGACCAGATCGAGGTGCGCGGGCGCAGCGCCAAGCTCGACATCATCATGGTGCAAAGCGCCGCCGATTTGCCGGTCTAGGTAGTCATCCCGTCATGAAGCGTTCTTTCCTGCTGCCGGCCCTGTCGTTCGGCAATTTGTCCGTGGCCTTTGGGGGCTTTGTCATCCCCGGTGTCATCCGGCCGATGACCGACCATTTCGGCCTGTCGGCCTCGGCGGCCAGTCTAAGCATGACGATCTATGCCCTGGTCTATGTGGTGTCATCCCCGGTGCTGGTGGCGCTGACCGGCCGCGCCGACCGGCGGACCATATTGGCCATTGCATTGCTGCTGTTCGCCGCCGGCAACCTGCTGACCGCGCTTGCTCCGGTCTATTGGGGCGTGCTGATCGGGCGGGCGCTGGCTGCCATCGGCGCCGGCCTTTTCACACCCAACGTCGCGGCGGTCGCCATCGCCGTGACGGCGCCGGAGCGTCGCGGCCGCGCGCTGGCCATCGTTTTCTTCGGCATGTCGATTTCTCAGGTCATCGCCATGCCCATCGGCACCTGGCTGGGCTATGCCCTGGGCTGGCAGGCCGCGCCCATGGGCGGCGTGGTCCTGGCCCTGCTCGCACTGGGCGGCGTCATCTGGCAGGTGCCGCGCGGCGTGGCGTTCCAGCCATCGTCCCTCGGCGATGTCGGCCGGGCGCTGCGCGACCCCGTCGTCATGGGTGCCGTGCTGGTGACGGCGTCGATCTGCACCACCTACCATGGCATCAACACCTTCATGGGTCCGCTGTTCGAACAGCGGGCCGGTGCCGATTCCACGCAACTCAGCATCACGTTTATGCTGGTCGGCATCGGCGCGGTGGTCGCGACCTTCATGGTCGGTCGGCTGGTCGATACGGTGGGGCCCAGCATCACGCTGGCCATGCTGCCGGTGATCGACATCGTGCTGTTTCCGCTGATGACCCACGGGCATTATGGCTTCGTTGCGGCCTGCGTCTTTGCCTTCGTCTATGGCATTGCGAACTGGAGCTACATGCCGCCGCAGCAGGCGCGGCTGGTGGCGATCGCGCCGACCATGCAGAACGTGGTCCTGGCGCTGAATTCGTCGTCGAACTACGTCGGCACCGCGGCGGGCGCGGCCATCGGTGGCGCGATCCTGGACTGGTCGGGCTATGAAATGCTGGGACTGGTCACCGCGGGTTTTGCGGTTCTGACCCTGGTGCACCTGTTCGTGTCGGACATGGCGGCACGGCGGCGCAAAACAAAAGGGGCCGCCGAAGCGGCCCCTTCATTACCGGTGCAGTGAATTTATTGCGGCTCGACCTTCGCCGAGATGGCGATGTCCTTGCGCAGCTGGTTCTCGCGCTTCACCCGCGCCTCCATCTCGTCAACCGATGAGGCGATGATATCGAAGCCGAGCGTTTCGCCGACAGTCTTCGCGACTTCGGGCTTGCGCAGCGCCTCCTGCATGTCGGTAGCGATCTTCACGCGCAGCGCCTTGTCCATCGCCGGCGGGCCGTAGAAGCCGTACCAGAAGCCCGACACCATATCGATGCCATGCTCCCTCAGCGTCGGTACGTCGGGCAGGCCCGGATGACGCCGCTCACCGCCGACCGCGAGCGGGATCAGCGTACCGGCCTGGAAATGCGGCAGCGAGACACTGTAGCTGCCGAAATAGAACTGTACCTGGTCGCCCAGCAGCGCGGTGATGGCAGGGCCACCGCCCGGATACGGGATGATGGTGATGTCGACGCCGGCCTTCTGGCCGAACAGAATCGAATCCAGCATCTGCTGCGAAGCGCCGATGATCGCCTGGTTCATCTTGCCCGGATTGGCCTTGGCGTAGGTGATGACGTCCTTGAAGTTCTTCGCCGGCACCTTGGAATTGATCTGCAGGATGAAGGGCGCATAGGTCGCGATGCTGATCGACGTCAGGTCTTTCTCGACGTCGAACTTGGTCGCCTTCATGAACAGCGGATAGGTCGAGATCGCATCGCTGCCGCTGAGCAGTGTGTAGCCATCGGGCGCGGCGCGGCTGACATATTCAGACGCGATCAGGCCGCCGGCACCGGGCTTGTTCTCGACGATGACGGGCTGGCCCCACTTCTTTTCCAGCTGGTCGGCGATGAGGCGCGTCAGCGCGCTCTGCGCGCCGCCGGGGGCTGTCAGCACGACGAGCGTGACCGGCTTGCTGGGCCAGGCCTGGGCGAAAGCCGGTGCAGCGGCAAGGCCGGCCGCCAAAAAACCGGCCGTTAGGGCCAATAGCTTTTTCATGTTTCCTCCCTCGTTAAGAAATCGGCAGCGCACTATTGCGTTTCCGATGCGCCCGGCAGCATGGCGCCCAGTTTCTTGCCGCCGAAAATATGAACGTGCAGGTGGGGCACCGTCTGATGGGCATCGCTGCCCGCATTGGACAGCGTGCGATATCCAGATGCCGGCAGGCCCAGCTGGCGCGCCACCGCGCCGATGGAGCGCACGAAATCGACGATCTCGGCCTCGGGCGCATTGGCCGAGAAATCGTTCCAATTTACATAGGCGCCCTTGGGAATCACCAGTACATGAACCGGCGCCGCCGGCGTGATGTCGTGGAATGCCAGACTGTGCGCGCTCTCGAACACCTTCTTGCACGGGATTTCGCCTCGCAGGATGCGCGCGAAGATGTTGCTGCTGTCGTAGGCCAAGGCGCGCGCTCCGTCAGGACGCCGGATAGTTGCGTTTCTTCTTCTCGTCGACGCCCGAGGTGCCCTCGCGGTGGGCCAGTTCGGCGAACACGTCGGCTGGCGTGATGCCGCAATCGGCCCACAGGACCAGCAGGTGGTACAGCAGGTCAGTGCTTTCCTGGCGTACTTCATCAACCTTGTTCCCGACCGCGGCGATGGCGGTTTCGACCGCTTCCTCGCCGACCTTCTGGGCCATGCGGGCGCGACCGCGGGAAAACAGTTTCGCGGTGTGGGACTTCTCGGGATCGCCACCCTTGCGGGACAGGATCACCTTGTAGAGGCGCTCGAGGACTTCGTTGTCGCTGCCGGTGCCGCTGGCCATCTGTACTCCCTCAGCCTTCGAGACGCACCGGAATGCCGGCCGCCCGCATGGCGTGTTTCGCTGCCGCTACCGTATGCTCACCGAAGTGGAAAATCGAGGCCGCCAGCACGGCGCTGGCATGGCCTTGCTTTACGCCATCGACCAGGTCCTGCAGCGAGCCGACGCCGCCGGAGGCGATCACCGGCACCCTGACCGCATCGGCAATGGCGCGCGTCAGGGCCAGATCGAAGCCGGATCTGGTGCCGTCACGGTCCATCGAGGTCAGCAGCACCTCGCCGGCGCCCAGCGCGGTCAGGCGCTGCGCCCAGGCCACCGCTTCCAGCCCCGTCGCGTTGCGACCGCCATGGGTGAACACCTCCCAGTGGTCGCCGACGCGCTTGGCGTCTATGGCGACCACAATGCACTGGCTGCCGAACTTTTCCGCCGCCTCGCGGATGAAGTCCGGATTCTGCACCGCGGTCGTATTGACCGAAACCTTGTCGGCGCCGGCCAGCAGCAGCTTGCGCACATCGTCCACCGTGCGTACGCCGCCGCCGACCGTCAGCGGCATGAAGCAGCGCTCGGCGGTGCGGGCCACCACATCGAACAGGGTGTCGCGCCGTTCATGGCTGGCGGTGATGTCCAGGAAGCAGAGCTCGTCGGCGCCCTGGGCGTCGTAGACGCTCGCCTGCTCGACCGGATCGCCGGCGTCACGCAGGCCGACGAAGTTGATGCCTTTGACGACGCGGCCGTCTTTGACGTCGAGACAGGGAATGACACGCGCCTTCAGCATCTCTACGCCGCCAGTTTCAGCGCGGCAGCGGCGTCGATGCGGCCATCGTAAAGTGCGCGGCCGATAATGGCGCCGGCAATGGGCTCCGCCCGCGCCTTCAGCGCGCGAATGTCGTCGATGCCCGCAACGCCGCCGGACGCGATGACCGGGATGGTCACCGCGCGGGCAAGTGCGGCGGTCGCCTCGACATTGACGCCTGTCAGCGCACCGTCGCGGTCGATGTCGGTATAAATGATGGCCGCGACGCCGACGCCCTCGAACTGGCGGGCGAGGTCGATGACATCGAGACTGCTGCCCTCACCCCAGCCCTCGATCGCGACCTTGCCGCCGCGCGCGTCGATGCCGACGGCGATGTGGCCCGGGAACAGGCGGCAGGCATCCTTCACCAGCTCCGGATTCTTCACCGCCGCCGTGCCGAGGATGACGCGCTCGATCCCCTTGTCGAGCCAGGCCTGGATGGTGCCGAGGTCGCGAATGCCGCCGCCCAGTTGCAGCGGGACCGGCGTCGCGGCGCGGATCGCCTCGACCGCCGCCGCATTGACCGGCTTGCCAGCGAAGGCGCCGTTCAGGTCAACGATGTGAAGATGGGTGAAGCCCGCGGTGTAAAAGGCGCGCGCCTGGTCGGCCGGCACGTCGTTGAACACGGTGGCCTGCGCCATGTCGCCCTTGTACAGGCGGACGCACTGGCCATCCTTCAGGTCGATGGCGGGGTACAGGATCATGGGCGCCACTTCAGGAAATTCGCGATCAGGTGCAGGCCGGTGGCCTGGCTCTTCTCGGGGTGGAACTGGGTGCCGAACAGGTTGTCGCGGCCAATGGCGGCAACGACCGGGCCGCCATAGTCGGTCGTCGCCTGCTGTGCCTGCGGGTCTTTCGGCGTGATCGCATAGGAGTGCACGAAATAGGCATGCGCACCCTGGGCGATGCCATGCAGCACCGGGTGCGGCCTCAGGTCCTGCAGATTGTTCCAGCCCATGTGCGGGATTTTCAGGCCAGGGTCGCGCGGCTGTAGCGCCGCGACGTCGCCGGCAATCCAGTCCAGCCCCGCATGCACGCCGTGTTCGAGGCCGCGCGTCGCCATCAGCTGCATGCCGACACAGATGCCGAGGAACGGACGGCCACCTTCGATCACCGTGCGCTGCAGCGCTTCAACCATGCCGGCCACGGCATCCAGCCCGCGCCGGCAATCGGCAAAGGCGCCGACGCCCGGCAGGACAATGCGGTCGGCGGCCGCGACCTGTTTCGGATCGGCGGTGACGATGATGCTGCCGCCCGCGCCGCTCTCGGCCGCCGCGCGTTCGAACGCCTTGGCCGCGGAGCGCAAATTGCCCGAGCCATAATCGACAATGGCGGCGATGCTCATCCCGGAAGCCCGAAGACGGCCGGGCGCGAGACATGTCGGCCCAGTCCCGGCGCACCGGAATCCAGGTAGCGGCGCTCGGCCGCCTCGACATCCGTCGCGGCGACAACCCCGGTGAAGCGAAAGCCGCGGCGCGCAAGAACCCAGCGCCGCGCATCATTGGCATGCAGGCCGATGAGGAGCGCAAAAGCCACGCCCACTGCCGCCTGTCCTGCGTCGCTGAACATCTCGGCGCCCAGCCCGATGACGACCGAGGCAATCGCCCAGGCCAGAAGCGGCAGCCATAGCCCGTGCCACAGGGCCCAGACAGGCGCGAACAGGAAGGCTATCCACGAAAAGCCTTCGCGGACGAGCACGAGGTCCGGATCGTCCGCCGGACGTCCGGGCCGCACATGCACGGTGTAGAAGCGCATCGGCAATCCTAGAGCGTGCCGCCGAGCGTACCCTTGGTCGACGGGACGGCATGGGCAGCGCGCGGATCGATGGTGGTGCCCTGCCGCAACGCGCGCGCCAGGCCCTTGTAGCAGGACTCGACGACGTGGTGGTTGTTCTCGCCGTAGAGGCATTCGACATGCAGCGTGATGCCGGCTGCCTGGGCGAAGGCCTGGAACCACTCCTTGAACAGCTCGGTGTCCATCTCGCCCAGCTTCGGCTTGCTGAACGCCACCTTCCAGATCAGGTACGGCCGGTTCGAGATGTCGAGTGACACGCGCGAACAGGTCTCGTCCATCGGAATGGTGGCGGAGCCATAGCGGGTGATGCCGGCGCGGTCGCCCAGCGCCTTGGCCACGGCCTCGCCGATGGTGATGCCGGTATCCTCGGTGGTGTGGTGGAAATCGATGTGGGTGTCGCCCTTGGCCGTGACCTCGAGGTCAATCAGGCTGTGGCGGGACAATTGTTCCAGCATGTGGTCGAGAAAGCCGATCCCGGTCGCCACCTTGTAGGTGCCGGTTCCGTCCAGGTTGAGCCGGACGGTGATTTCGGTTTCCTTGGTCTTGCGCCGGACCTCGGCGGTCCTGGGCGCAGCGGTGACGGCCATAAACGCCTCCTGCGCGAAGGCGCGGATATAGCAGGAAGCCGCGCCGGGTGCCAGTTTTGCCCCGACCCAGGCCCTGCTGGCGACTTACTTTTCTTCCGAGGGGCGGACGAGGCGAAGCTGGGGCGCGCGGAACATCGATTTGCGCCGGGCGACCGGAGCCTGGGGGGCGCCGGGCTGGTCCAGCATGTCGGCCCAGATGCGGACGAACGGGTTGAGCATCATCCACGGCAGCATCCACTGCATCGAGGCGCTCAGCATGGCTTCGACCGCCTGGAAGGATGGCCTGGCGGTGATCTGGACCACGATCTGCTCGCCGTCGGCAATCTCCCGCCGGCTCAGTTCGATGGTCATGTTCGGCAATTGCGCCGTGGCCTTTAATTCATCCATGGTTTCGCTCCCGGGCGGGAAATGAACCAACGCGCCCAGCCGGTCAAGCCGGGCGATCTTGAATAATAGCAGCGGGTCGCTACATCTTCGGCATCTTCCCACCGCTTCCTGTTCGGGCCTAAATCCTGCCCCGCGCAGGCGAAGGACACATCCCACATGAGCACCGAACCACAAATCTGGCACGGCACCACCATTCTTTCTGTCCGCAAAAACGGCCGCGTCGTCATTGCCGGCGACGGACAGGTCAGCGTCGGCCCGACCATCATGAAGTCAAACGCGCGCAAGGTGCGCCGCCTGGGCCAGGGCGGCGGCATTATCGGCGGCTTTGCCGGCGCCACCGCCGACGCGTTCACCCTGTTCGAACGGCTGGAAGCGAAGCTGGAAAAGCATCCCGGCCAGTTGACCCGAGCCTGCGTCGAACTGGCCAAGGACTGGCGCACCGACCGCTACCTGCGCCGGCTCGAAGCCATGATGGCGGTCGCCGACAGCCAGGTCTCGCTGGTCCTGACCGGCACCGGCGACGTGCTGGAGCCCGAGGACGGCCTGATCGGCATTGGCTCGGGCGGCAATTACGCCCTGTCGGCTGCGCGGGCCCTGATCGACATCGACGGCCTGGATGCCGAGCAGATTGCCCGCAAGGCCCTGGGTATCGCCGCCGATATCTGCGTCTACACCAACCGTAACGTCACCCTCGAAAGTCTGTAGTCATGCCCGAGTTTTCCCCGCGCGAGATCGTCTCCGAACTGGACCGCTTCATCATCGGCCAGCACGAGGCGAAGAAGGCCGTTGCCGTCGCGTTGCGCAACCGCTGGCGCCGGCAGCAGCTGCCGGAGGAACTGCGCGACGAGGTTCTGCCCAAGAACATCCTGATGATCGGGCCGACCGGCGTCGGCAAGACCGAGATCAGCCGCCGCCTGGCCAAGCTGGCCAATGCGCCGTTCCTGAAGGTCGAGGCGACCAAGTTCACCGAGGTCGGCTATGTGGGCCGCGACGTCGAGCAGATCGTGCGCGACCTGCTGGAAACGTCGATTGCCATGGTGCGCGAGCAGCGCCGCAAGGACGTGACCGCTCGCGCCGAACTGGCGGCCGAGGAGCGCCTACTGGATGCCCTGGTCGGCCAGGGTGCCAATCCGGAAACGCGGCAGAAGTTCCGCAAGATGTTCCGCGAGGGCGCGCTGAACGACAAGGATGTCGAGATCGAGGTCGCCGATACCGGCGGCATGCCGAACTTCGACATTCCCGGCATGCCGGGCGCCCAGATGGTCAATCTCGGCGAGATGATGGGCAAGGCCTTCGGCCAGCGGCAGAAACGGCGCAAGATGAAGGTCGACGAGGCCTATCGCCTGCTGGTCACCGAGGAGGGTGACAAGCTGCTGGACCAGGAAAAGCTGGTCAAGGAGGCCATCCGCCTGACCGAACAAGACGGCATCGTGTTCATCGACGAGATCGACAAGATCTGCGCCCGCTCGGAGTTCCGCGGCGGCGGCGATGTCAGCCGCGAGGGTGTGCAGCGCGACCTGCTGCCGCTGATCGAGGGCACCACGGTGTCGACCAAGCACGGGCCGGTGAAGACGGACCACATCCTGTTCATCGCGTCGGGCGCGTTCCACATGGCCAAGCCGTCGGACATGCTGCCCGAGCTGCAGGGCCGGTTGCCGATCCGTGTCGAATTGAAGGCGCTGAACCGCGAGGACTTCCGCCGCATCCTGACGCAGACCGAGTTCAGCCTGATCCGGCAGTACACGGCGCTGCTGGCGACCGAACAGGTGACCCTGCAGTTCACCGATGACGCCATCGACGAACTGGCGGGCCTGGCCGAGGACGTCAACACCTCGGTCGAGAACATCGGCGCGCGTCGGCTCCACACGATCCTGGAGAAGGTGCTGGAGGAGATCAGCTTCACCGCCACCGACCAGGCCGGCACGACGGTGACCATCGACGGCGACTATATCCGCCAGAATGTCGGCCAGCTGGCCAAGGACACGGACCTGTCGAAGTTCATCCTGTGAGGTGAGGTGCCCTGACCGATTATCCGGTTTCTGAGGCCCAGAGCCCCGGATAGTCGGTCATGTCTTGGGCTTGGCGGCGCCATCCAGCACCGCGAGCAGCCGCGCAATGGCGGCATCGTCCAGCGTGCCAATCTCGCCGGCAAGGCGGTTGGCCAGTTCTGTCGCCCGCGGGCTGAGGCCGGCCGTGTCGATGACGGCACGGGGATGCGAGACCTTGGCCAGGTTGGCCAATTCCTCGGCTTCGTCCCAAATGATCTGGAAATAGTCGCAGATGCGCTGGACCAGCCACCACGAGGGCTTGCCGCGGTGGCCGTGTTCCAAGGCCGACAGATAGGCGGCCGACACCTTGAGGTCGGCCGCCATCTGTTTCAGGGTAAGGCCGCGCTTCTTGCGCAGGCCCCGCACCCGCTCGCCGAACGGCGTCAAGCGGCTGACCCGCCTTGCGCCGTTTCAGTCCCGCCTAGCTCTTGTCGGATGAGCCTGACGGCGTGTCGGTCCACGGCAGCATCGCGGTCAGTGTCTCGATCATCGCGGTGACCGGACGGGCCTTCGGCGCGGCAGCCTTCTTCTTGGCCACCTTCTTGACGACCTTCTTCTTGGCCGCCTTCACCTTGGCCTTTGGCGCGGCAGCTTTCTTCGCCACCTTCTTCACGACCTTCTTGACCGCCTTCTTCGCTTTCGAAGCGGTCTTCTTGATCGCCTTCTTCACGGCCTTCTTGGTAACCTTCTTCTTGGCCACCTTCTTCTTGGTCTTCGTCGGCTTCTTCATGATCGCCCCCTGCTGGAATCAGCGGTGGAAAAATCGTAGTCGCGTACGGGACAACGAGCAAGCGGCGTTAACGTTTCCGCTTCAGCAAAACATATGTTGCACCACCGCCGCCATGGTTCTGCCGCGCACCGGCAATGGCGACGATGCGCGCGCGCTGGCCCGGTTCGTTCAGCCAGCGCGGCAGTGCGCGCTTCAACACGCCATCGCCCAGCTTGCCCTTGCCGGTGACGATCAGCAGGTTGCGCCGGCCCGCGGCATAGCACCGATCGAGGAACGACATCAGCGCGCCATGCGCCTCGTCCTGGGTCATGCCGTGCAGGTCGAGCGTCGCATCGAGCGGCATCTGGCCGCGGCGAAAGCGCTCGGCATTGCGGCCATCGAGGCCGGCCAGGCTTTCGATCGGCTGCGTCGGCACCGTCTTGGGTTTTGCAACTGGTGCCGCAATTGCCGCTGCTTTTGGCCGTGGAGCCGACTCGGCACGCACCACAGGCTTTGCCGGCCTGGGCTTCGGACGGTCGGGCAGCGGCCGGACCGACTGGGTCAGATGCGACCACGCGTCGAGGTCGGCCGGGTCAGGCGGTCTGGTTTTCGACGAGGATGACATGCAAGCGGCGCGGTCCGTGCGCCCCCATGATCAGGGTCTGTTCGATATCGGCGGTGCGCGACGGCCCGGTGATCAGATTGACCGTGCGCGGCCAGGACGGGCCGACCTTGGCGCGCAGCATGTCGAACGCGTCCTCGTAGGCGCCGACGACCTGGCTGCCGTGCACCACGACAATATGGGTGTCCGGCGTGAAGTTGAGGCTGGTCGAGGCGTGCGCACCGGAATGCAGCACCAGCGTGCCGGTTTCCGCCACGCCAGCCACGGCCAGGGCGACGCCGACCATGTCGGTTGGCCAAGGCGCGCCGTGCTTTATCGACAACAAGGGCCGACGCTGCCACGGCAGGCCGGTCAGGTCGGGATCGGGCGACAGGATCAGCTCCGTCGGCAGGTTGTGGCCGGCGAGATAGTCGGCGATCGCGTCGGGTATCGTCTCGGTCGAGCCGATGCGATTGACCGTCGCGCCCATCGCCTGGGCCTGGCTCACGAACAGGTCGCGTTGCTCCGCGGCCGGCAATTGGCCCCGCAACGGCACCGTGTTGCGGGTCCGGCTGTCGATGCGACGGGTGACGGCCGCCTGTGCTGCGGGGTCGAGCGGCGCCCGGCCCAGGCCGCGGGCGATGTCGTTGAGGATGGCGGTGCGGGCGGCGCTCATTCCCGGGCCCCGCGCCACTGGTCCTGGAAGGTGCGACCCGCAGGCGCCGGCAAATCGCGCCCCGCCGTCCAGCCGCCGGCCAGCGGCAGACGCGCGAAGCGGCCCCGGCCACGCCCCGCCAAAGCCAGCGCGCCCATGGCGAGCCGCGCACCGAGGCGGTACAGCGCCGGTCGCCTGGCAGCCATGGCCCAGAGGCGGATGGCATAGCGTTGCAGCGGTGGCGTCACCCGCGCCGAGAAGCTCTGCTCGCGCCAATGGCGCATGATCGCCGGCAGCGGAATCTGCATGGGGCAGACTTCCTCGCACCGGCCGCAAAAGGTCGAGGCCTGCGGCAAATGCTGGCCGGCCTCGATACCGATGAAATGCGGGTCCAGCGCGGCGCCGATGGGGCCAGGATAAACCCAGCCATAGGCGTGGCCGCCGACCGACTGGTACACCGGGCAGTGGTTCATGCAGGCGCCGCAGCGGATGCAGCGCAGCAGTTCGCCCAGCACCGTACCGACCATGGCGCTGCGCCCGTTGTCGAGCAGAACAACATGATACTCACCGGGGCCATCCACATCGTCGGGCCGGCGCGGACCGGTGGAAAACGTGGTGTAAACCGAGAATTCCTGTCCCGTTGCCGAGCGCGCCAGCACGCGCAGGATGGTGCAGGCATCCTCGAGCGTCGGCACGACCTTTTCCAGCGAGGCGATGACGATGTGCATTTTCGGCAGCGTCTGGGTCAGGTCGCCATTGCCCTCGTTGGTGACGATGACCGACGAACCGGTTTCGGCCACCAGCAGGTTGGCGCCGGTAATGCCCACATCGGCGTCGAAATATTTCTGCCGCAGGATCTCGCGCGCCTCGTTGACCAGGCCCTGTTCGTCGGTGATCCGCTGGGTACGGCCCAGTTTGGCGTGATGCTCGTGGAACAGGTCGCTGATCTGCGCCTTGGTCTTGTGCACAGCCGGCCCGATGATGTGGCTGGGCGGTTCGTCGGCGAGCTGGATGATGTATTCGCCGAGGTCGGTCTCGATGGGCTGCACGCCGTTCGCAGCCAGAAACGGGTTGAGGGCGATCTCCTCGGCGATCATCGACTTGCCCTTGGTGCAGGTCTTGGCCTCCACCTTGCGGCACAGCGACAGGATGGTCTCGCGCGCCTCGCGCGGGGTACGGCACCAGTGCACGTGGCCGCCGGCCTCGACCACCTTCTGCTCGAACCGTTCCAGATAGACGTCGAGATGCGCCAGGACATGGTCCTTGATGGCGCGGGCGTCATGGCGCAACTGGTCAAACTCGGGCAGGCGAGCCACCGCCTCGGCCCGCCGGCCGGAGAAATTGGTCTGCACGCGGCTCAGCGCCTCGCGCAGGTTCGGGTCCGCCATGGCCTTCCGGGCATTGGCCTTGAAGTCGAGCGGCTGGAAGTTCATGCCGGCTCGCCTATCGCCGGGCCATCGGCCATGCCGGCCAGAACCTCGGCCACGTGGCGCACCTTTACGTCATGCCCCTCGCGCTGCAGGCGGCCGGCCATGTTCATCAGGCAGCCGAGGTCGCCCGCCAGCAGCGTGCCGGCTCCAGTTGCTACTATGTCCGCCGTCTTGCGGCTGACGATGTCGGTCGAAATCTCCGGATACTTCACGCAGAACGTGCCGCCGAAGCCGCAACACGTCTCGGCATTGGGCAGCGGCACCAGGTCGAGGCCGGCGACCGAGGCCAGCAGGCGGCGCGGCTGGTCTTTCACGCTGAGTTCGCGCAGGCCCGAACAGGCATCGTGGTAGGTGGCCGTGCCATCGAACTGCGCTGCCACCGCGTTGACGCCCAGCACGTCGGTCAGGAACGAGGTGAGCTCATGGGTGCGACTGGCGAGATCGTCGGCGCGGGATTTCATCTCGTCATCGCCGGCGAACAGGGCGGGATAGTGATGCCGGATCATCCCCGCGCACGAGCCCGATGGGGCGACGACGTACGTGAAGCCGGCAAACGCTTCGATCACTTGCCGGGCAATGGCGATGGCGTCGCCGCGGTCGCCGGAATTGTAGGCGGGCTGGCCGCAGCAGGTCTGCGCCGCCGGCACCACCACGCGACAGCCGGCATCCTCGAGCAGCTTCACGGCCGCAAAGCCGACCGACGGCCGGAATAGATCGACCAGGCAGGTGACGAACAGCGCAACCGTCTTCGGTTCGGCAGACATGGCCCGACTATAGACTGCGAATCACCCGTTCGCGAGCAGGCGCGCAGCAACCGCGCGGGGCAACAGCAGGAAGTAGCGGCCCTGCGCCTTCATGCGGCCGGCGATGCTGCCGGCCAGCGGGCCGTGGCCCCAGAACATGTCGCCGCGCACGGGGCCCTTGATCGCGCCGCCGGTGTCCTGGGCGACGACGAGACGCTGCAGCAGGACATCCGGCGCACCTTCGGTGTCGTTCGGGCGCACGGCGTCGAGCCAGAGCGGCAGGCCGAGAGGCAGGAACGCGCGATCGACTGCCAGGCTGCGGCCCGCGGTCAGCGGCACGCCCTGCGCGCCGGGCGGGCCGTCATTGGCAGATGCCGTCACTTCGCGGAAGAAGACATAGGACGCGTTGGTCCGCATGACACCGGCGGCCTCGCCCGGATTGGCAGCGAGCCAGGCGCGGATCGACTGCATCGAGACATTGTCGGCGGTCAGCGCGCCGCGGTCGATCAAGGTCTTGCCGATAGCGGTATAGGCGTGGCCGTTCTGCGCCGCGTAGTTCAGCCGCACGACCCGCCCGTCGGGCAGTTCGGCACGCCCCGACCCCTGGATGTGAAGGAAGAACACATCAACCGGATCGTCGGCCCAGAGCAGGGTCGGCGCCTTGCCGTTCAGCGCTCCGCCCTCGATGGCCGCGCGGTCGTCATAGGGACGCAACTGGCTGCCAACGACGCGGCCAGCGATGCGCTGGCCCTTCAGGCTGTCGCGGAACTGGCCCAGCTCGACGGTGATAAGGTCCGGTGGCGCGCCGAGGACAGGCACGCGAAAGCGGCTGTTCTGCTGCCGGCTGGCGCGCAGGCTGGCCTCGAAATAGCCGGTGAACAGGCCGTTCGGATTGCCGTTGTCGGCCGCCAGCACCGGCAGCAATTCACGTTCGATCAGCGCACGCGGGTCGGTCGCGCGCGCCAGGCCGGCGCAAAAGGGGGCCCAGTCCGCATTGGTGCCCGCAAAGGCAAAGCCGCCGAACGGACGATCCCCAGGCGCACTGGCCAGCGTGCCGCACGAGGCGCGCAGGGCCGGCAGCGCTTCGGCCAGGCGATCATCCCGCCAGCCGGGCAGGGTGGCGAACGAGGCGGGTGCGAAGGTGAGTTTAGCCGCTGTCGCCGGAGGTGCCGGCGCAGGCCCGGGGCCCGGTCGCGGCACTGTGCAGGCCGCGACAAGCGCGGCAAGGCCGAGAACTGCGAGAGTGCGGATCACGCCGGGGTGGCGGTGCCGATCAGTGTCCAGTTTGGATCGGACGAACGGGTGTTGCGCGAAAACGTCCAGATGTCAGTCACTTCCTCGGCCACGTTCGGTGCGCCGGAGATGAGCTGGCCACCGGCGTCGCGGGTCACGTTGACCAGGTCGCTGACGAATTTCACGGTCACTTCGGCCATGGTGCCGCGCAAATCGGCCTCGATGATTTCCGCCGCGCGGATCGCCTTGACCGTGGTTTCCAGCTTGTGTCCCGCCTTCTGGCGGTCCTCGATGGCCTGGCGGAAGCCGGTCAGCACTTCGGGCGCCAGCATCGAGCGCAGGGTATCGAGGTCGCCAGCGGCAAAAGCGCCGACAATCATCTCGTAGGCCGCCTTCGACCCCCCGACGAACTCAGCATCGTCAAAACCGGCATCCGCCATCTTGATGCGCGCGAGACCCGCCGCAACCGGGCTACCCGCCGGCAAGTCGACCACAGGCGCCGGAGCCCCGTCCTTGGGACGGCGATCCGGCAGGGGCAGGACATTGTCCTCGACCGGCCGGGTCGGCGGCCGTTCATGGCCGGTCCGCCGGCCCAGCACGCTGCGCAGCCGGAGCAGGATAAACCCCGCCACAAGAGCCAGCAGAATGATGTCCAATGCGCCGTCGGTCATGCCTGTTCCAAGTCCAAATCGTCGATTCAGAAGCGTGCGCCACCCTAGACTCCCGCCGGAAGCCGGTCCACTGGAACCGGGGAGCCGCCTTGTGGAGATAGGCACGAACCGGCAGGAAACAACCATGGCCGGGTTGTGGCCCCCCGCCATCCATGGTAGCGGTTCGCCCCTAATTTCAGGCCCCCAGGCGACCGGAGTGACCATGGCCGATACCCAGAATGGCGGCGCGGCGATCCCGCAACTGTCGATCAACGCGCAGTATGTGAAGGACCTCTCGTTCGAGAGCCCGAACGCGCCCCAGAGCCTGACCAACCAGGCCGGCCCGCCGCAAATCGCCGTCAATGTCGATGTCCAGGCGCGCGGCATTGCGCCGGAGATGTTCGAGATCATCCTGACCGTCAAGGCCGACGCCAAGCAGCAGGACAAGACGGCGTTCGTGATCGAACTGGTCTATGGCGGCGTCTTCACCTTGAAGAATATCCCGCAGGAAAGCCTGGAGCCGGTCTGCCTGATCGAGTGCCCGCGCCTGCTGTTCCCCTATGCCCGCCGCGTCGTGTCTGACACGGTGCGCGACGGCGGCTATCCGCCACTGATGCTGGAGCCGATTGACTTCGCCGAGCTGTACCGTCGCAGCAAGGCGCAGCAGGCGGCGCCGGGACGGGCCTGATGCATACGGCGGGGAGAGGTTGAACCATGCGCCCCCGCCTCCATCGCGAACATCACCTGGTCGGACGCGTGGGCTGGCTGCGCGCGGCAGTCCTCGGGGCGAATGACGGCATCGTCTCGACGGCCAGTCTGCTTGTCGGTGTCGGCGCTGCCAATCCGTCGAGAGATGCAATGATTATCGCCGGCGTCGCCGGTCTGGTGGCCGGCGCGATGTCCATGGCGGCCGGCGAATATGTTTCGGTCAGTTCACAGGCGGATGCCGAAGCCGCCGACCTCGCCCGCGAGCGCCGCGAGTTGCGCGACGAGCCGGACCGCGAACTGGCCGAGCTGGCCGGCATCTATGAGGGACGCGGGCTGGATCCGGACCTGGCGATGACGGTGGCCAAGCAGCTCAGCAGCCGCGACCGGCTGGGCGCGCACATGCGGGACGAACTCGGCATTTCCGAAACGATGAGCGCCCGCCCGGTTCAGGCCGCGCTGACCTCGGCGGTGACCTTCGCCGTCGGCGCGGCCTTGCCGCTGCTGACCGTCGTGGTCGCTCCGGCCGCGATTGCGACCTATGCCACCGCGGTGGTCGCCCTGGTGTCGCTCGCCATTCTGGGTGCGTTCGGGGCCTCGATGGGCGGGGCGGCTGTAATGCGCGCGACCGTCCGGGTCACCTTCTGGGGCGCCGTGGCAATGGCGGTCACCGCGGCGATCGGGAAGTTTTTCGGCGCGGTGGTCTGAAACCCGGGCCCGGGACTAGTCGGCCAGCCAGAGCGGCGTCTTGAGCTTGGCGATAAAGGCCGCGTGGGCCGCGGCTTCCGCCTCGGTCGGACCGTGCGGGCGGGGCGGCCGGATGGTCACCGTCGTCTCGGTCATCACCACGACGGCCGCCTGTGCCGCCAGTTCCAGTCCCGCCTGCCGTCCGCCGCGCAGCTCCAGATAAACTTCGGCCAGCAGCGTGGCGTCCAGCAAGGCGCCGTGCTTTTCGCGCGATGTCAGGTCGATGCCGAAGCGCTGGCACAGCGCGTCGAGCGAGGCGCGCGCGCCGGGAAATTTCTGTCGCGCCATGGTTACGGTGTCGATAGCGCGGGCGAATGGCACCGTGGGCTTGCCGGCCTGCTCCAGTTCGGCATTGACGAACTTCATGTCGAAGCCGGCATTGTGGATGACCAGCGGCGAATCCCCGATGAACTCGATGAACTCGTCGGCAATGACGTCGAATGTCGGGTGCTTCGCCAGGAAGTCGGCGCTGAGGCCGTGGACGCGGAACGCCTCTTCCGGCATGTCGCGCAGCGGGTTGATGTACCACTGCTTCGACGCGCCGGTCGGGATGTGGTTCATCAGCTCGATGCAGCCGATTTCCACCAGCCGGTGACCGGCGTTGGGATCCAGGCCGGTCGTTTCCGTATCGAGGACGATTTCGCGCATCAGGGCCGCTTTCCGGTCAGGTCGGCTATCACATCCGCCACCGCCGCACGGGTTTCGTCCAGGCCGGTGCCGGTCGGGATTATATAGTGCGCCAAACCGCGCTTTTCCGCATCGGGCATCTGCTTGGCGAGAATCGCGTCCAGCTTTTCCGGCGTCATGCCGGGGCGCGCCAGAACTCGGGCGCGCTGCACATCGCCCGGCGCGCTGACCACCGCCACCTTGTCGCAGATCGTGTGTGCGACCCTGCCCTCGAGCAGAAGCGGAATGTCGAGCACGACCAGCGGCGCGCCGCCGAGATGGGCTTCCTGCCGAAAGCGCCCGCGCTCCAGCGCCGTCAACGGATGGACGATCTTTTCCAGCCGGCGCAACGCCTCGGGCTTGCCGATGACATGCTGGCTGAGGCGTGCGCGATCGATGGCGCCGTCGACCGCGACGCCGGGAAACGCGGCCTCGACATGCGGCACGGCGGCGCCGCCCTTGGCGTAGAGCTGGTGCACCACGGCGTCGGCGTCGTAAACCGGCACGCCGAAATCGCGGAACATCTGCGACACGGTGCTCTTGCCCATGCCGATCGAGCCGGTGAGGCCGAGGACGATCATGTGGCCAGCACCGCGGCGCGAAGTTCCGGCGTCACTTCGGGGTCGCGGCCGAACCAGGCGCTGAAACCCGGCCGCGCCTGGTGCAGCAGCATGCCGAGGCCATCGACCACGGGATTGCCGCGCGCCATGGCCCGCCGCAGCAGATCGGTTTCCAGCGGTGCATAGACGATGTCATGCACAAGCGCCCGCACCGGCAGGGCATCGAGGGCGATATCCAGCGGCGGGTGACCGCTCATGCCCAGGCTGGTCGTATTGACCAGCAGCGATGCGCCCCGCAACGCCTCGGCCCGCTGCTCCCACGGCACCGCCTTCACGTTGCGGCCGAAGCGCTCGACGAACCATTGCGACTTGGCCGGGTCGCGGTTGGCAATACGCACGGTGCCGAATTCCGCCAGCGCGTGGACCACCGCCCGTGCCGCGCCGCCGGCGCCCAGCACCACCATGGGCCCACTGAAAAAGTTGGTGTCCGGCGCGCCTGATTTGAGATTCTCCAGAAAGCCGAACGCATCGGTATTGCTGCCACGCAACCTGCCGCCTGGCTGGACCACGATGGTGTTCACCGCACCGATGGCCTGGGCCTCGGGCGCTACATCATCCACCAGGTCCATCACCGCCACCTTGTGCGGCAGCGTGACGTTGACGCCACGCATGCCATTGGTGCGCAGGTCGGCGATGAAGGCCGGCAGGGTGCCGGGCTCGACCGGAATGCGCTCGTAGCTGCCGTCAATGCCGTAGTGGCGCAGCCAGTAGCCATGCAGAACAGGACTTTTCGAGTGTGCGATGGGCCAGCCGATCACGCCGGCGCGCAACGTTGTCATGCCGGGAGAACCTTGTGTTTTCGCAGGGCACCAAGCAGGGGCAGCAACGCCAGGCCGAGGATCGTGAAATAGTCGCCCTCGACGCGTTCGAACAATTGCGCGCCAAGCCCCTCGTAGTGATAGGCGCCGACACTGCCGAGGATCGGCGTGCCGGTGCGGGCCAAATAATCGTCCAGAAAAGCCTCGCTGAAGGTGCGCATGGTCAGGGCGGCGGTCTCGTGGTGCTGCCAGAGGATGGCACCGTTATACGCCAGGGCCAGCCCGCCCGTCAGGTGGTGCGTGCGGCCGCGCAGCGCCAGAAGCTGTGCCCGCGCCGTCGCCATGTCCGCCGGCTTGTCGTACCAGTCCGCACCACATGTCAGCACCTGGTCGGCCCCGATGACGTAGGTGTCGGGGTGCATGCCCGCCAGCGCCTTGTCGATGGCGAGCTGGCGCGCGAGGTCGGCCGGCGACTTTCCCTCGGCGCGGAACCGCTGTTTCACCGCGTCTTCGTCAACATCAGCGGGTCGTGCCGTAAAGTCGATGCCCGCGGCACCCAGCAGGCGCGCGCGGACGGCCGAACCCGACGCCAGAACCAACCGGCTCACAATGGCTCGGATCCCTTCGCAGCCTCGACGCGCAGGCTTTCCGCCCGGCGCTGGTACAGGGTGTAGATTGCGGCGGCGGTTTCCTCGATCGAACGGCGGGTCACATCGATCACCGGCCACGAATTGCGCGTGAACAGGCGCCGCGCATTGGCGATCTCTTCCTTCACCGTTTCAAGATCCACATAAGTCGTATCGCCAATCTGGTTCATGCTCTGCAGACGATTGCGGCGCACCTGGATCAGACGGTCGGGGCTGGTGGTCAGCCCGACGATCAGCGGGCGGGTCGCGGTCTCCAGTTCCGGCGGCACGGTCAAGCCGGCGACCAGCGGCACGTTGGCCGTGCGGAGGCCGCGATTGGCGAGGTAGATCGAGGTCGGCGTCTTCGATGTGCGCGAGACGCCGACCAGCACGACATCGGCCTTGTCGACATCCTCGACGCCCTGGCCATCGTCATGGGCCATGGTGAACTGCATCGCCTCGATGCGGGCGAAATAATGGGCATCAAGCTGGTGCTGCTTGCCCGGCAGGCCATGGGCCTGTTCGCCAAGATAGGCGCTGAGTGCCGCCAGCACCGGGTCGAGCACGGCAATATAAGGGACGCCCAGGTTGCGGCAGGCCTCCTGCAGCATGTCGCGCATCTCTTCGCTGACAAGGGTGAACATCACCATGCCGCGCGCCGCCGCGATGGCCTGGATCACCCGCTCCATCTGGCCAGGCGTGCGCACAAGCGCCCAGAGATGTTCGATACAGTCCTTCTGGCTCTCGGCGAACTGGGCCAACGTCGCGCCCGACACCGACTTCAGCGTCTCGCCGGTCGAATCCGACACCAGGTGGATATGATACTTGGTCATGCCGGGCAGACTGTGGACGACAGGGGATAACGGGGACAAGTCCCCCCTTTAGCCGGACCGCAAAAATTCCGCCACGCCAATGTCATTTTGTGTGCGCCCTGTTGGCGCGCCGGTATGCTTTCCCCAGCCGCCGCGGAAGCCGGGGACTGTTCGCCAGCGACAGTTTGATCCCCGCCATTCGTGGCTTTGCCTAACCCGACAGTACGCACTTGCCCACAGACTTGTCCCGATCTGTGCGCATATCTATACATTTCCGCGGTTTCGGGACTGAATCGGGACCGATTTGATCCCCGGTTTGCGCCTGCCAACCACTACAACTACTTCTAAGAATCTAGATTCTTATTAAGGTTGGAGGGGCTGACTTTTCGGAGTCTTTTCGCGTAACGTCCGGCCACGATGACAACGACCAGCACCCGGCCCAAGTCTCTTCTTTCCGTTTTGCAGGGTGACACCGGTCCCCGGCCGCCGATCTGGCTGATGCGCCAGGCCGGCCGCTACCTGCCCGAATATCGCGAGTTGCGGGCCAGGGCCGGCAGCTTCCTGAACCTCTGCTACAACCCGGTTCATGCGGCCGAGGTGACCTTGCAGCCGATCCGCCGGTTCGGCTTCGATGCCTCGATCCTGTTCGCCGATATCCTGCTGCTGCCCAACGCCATGGGCCAGCAACTGGACTATCGCGAGGGTGAGGGGCCGGTGATGGAACCCATCCGGTCGGTCGAGGCCTTGAAGCAGCTCGGCGAACGCGACATCCATGCGACCCTGGCGCCGGTTTACGAAACCGTTCGCCTGTTGCGCAAGGCCCTGCCCGAGACCTGCACGCTGATCGGTTTTGCTGGCGCGCCATGGACGGTCGCGACCTACATGGTCGAAGGCCGTGGCGGGAATGACCAGGCCGCGGCGAAGACCTGGGCCTATGGCGATCCGGAAGGCTTCCAGGTGCTGATCGACCGCCTTGTCGATGCGACGATCGATTACCTGTCGAAGCAGGTCGAGGCCGGCGCCGAGGTCGTGCAGATTTTCGATACCTGGGCTGGCGCGCTGCCCGAGGCCGATTTCCGCCGCTGGTGCCTGAAGCCGGTTTTATCCATCGTTCAGGGCCTGCGGGAACGGCATCCGAATATTCCCGTCATCGCGTTTCCGCGCGGCGTCGGATTGAATTATGCAAGCTTCGCGGAGACGCGGGCGATCAATGCAGTCAGTCTGGATACGGCGGTCCCGATGGATTTTGCCCGCCAGCTGCAGAAACATATCGTGGTGCAGGGCAATCTGGATCCGCGTTATCTGGTGACCGGCGGTGCCGCCTTGCGGCGCGAGGCAGAACGCCTGCTGCAGGCACTGGGCCACGGTCCCTACATCTTTAATCTGGGCCACGGCATCGTGCCGGAAACGCCACCGGAGAATGTCGCCGAACTGGTCAAGCTGGTGCAGGACTGGCGGGCATGAACCGTACCGCCGTCGTTCTGTTCAACCTCGGCGGTCCCGACGGACCCGACGCGGTCCAGCCCTTCCTGTTCAATCTGTTCAACGATCCGGCCATTATCGGGCTGCCGAAACTGTTCCGCTGGCTGCTGGCCAAGCTGATTTCGTCCCGCCGTGCGCCGGTGGCGAAGGCGGTTTATGCGCGCATCGGCGGTGCCTCGCCACTGCTTGGCCAGACCACGGCGCAGGCCCAGGCGCTGCAACAATTGCTCGTCCAGCAGGGCAGCACGGGCGACGACTATCGCGTGTTTGTCGCCATGCGCTACTGGCACCCGTTCGCCCGCGCTGTGGCGGCCGACATGCGAGCATGGCACCCCGACCATGTCGTCCTGCTGCCGCTCTATCCGCAATATTCGACGACAACCAGCGGGTCCTCGCTCAAGGACTGGAACCAGGCCGCGACTGCGGCCGGCCTCGACGTGCCGACCAGTTCGGTCTGCTGCTATCCGGTCGAAGATGGTTGGATCGCGGCACAAGCGCGGCTCATCGAGGCGGCCATTGACCGCAGCCTTGCCGCCCAGGGCCAGAAGCCGCGCCTGCTGTTCTCGGCGCACGGCCTGCCGAAGAAAATCGTTGCGTCCGGCGACCCGTACCAGTGGCAGGTCGAGCAGACTGTCGCTGCCATTGTCGCAGCCCTGGGTCCGCGCCATGCCGGTCATGCGATCTGTTACCAGAGCCGCGTCGGTCCGCTGGAGTGGATCGGTCCCCCGCTGCTGAGCGAGATCGAGCGTGCCGCCACCGACAAGGTGCCCGTCGTCGTGGTGCCGGTCGCGTTCGTGTCGGAACATTCCGAAACGCTGGTCGAACTCGACATCGAGTATCGCGAGAAGGCCGAGCAGTTCGGCGTACCGCACTACGAGCGCGTGGCGACCGTGCAGACCGAGCCGGAATTCATTTCCGGCCTGGCCGGCCTCGTTCGCTGGGCGCGCGAAAGCACCGGCGTGACCAGTGCAACCGGCCCCCGCCTGTGCCCGGGCACCTGCGGCAGATGCGCGATGGCGGCGTAACGATGTACGAATGGATCAAGGCGCTGCACATCATCAGCGTCATCGCGTGGATGGCGGGGATGTTGTATCTGCCGCGGCTCTACGTCTATCACGCCGATGCGCCCAAGGGCTCGGACCGCTCCGAGATGCTGAAGGTGATGGAGCGTCGCCTGCTGCGGGCGATCATCAACCCGGCCATGGGCGCCAGCTTCGTGTTCGGCATCTGGGCCGCGGTGCTGGGCGAGTGGTGGCATGCGCCCTGGTTCCACGCCAAGCTGGTCCTTGTGATCGGCATGACAGCGCTGCACGGCCTGTTCAGCCGCTGGCGCAAGGAATTCGAGCGCGACGCGAATACCCGGCCGGCGAAGTTCTACCGGATCATGAACGAGGTGCCGACCGTCCTGATGATCGTCATCGTCATCCTCGTGGTGGTGAAGCCGTTCTGAGGCAGAAAGCGCATCGGCTCTGCGGAGCCCCTTGAAAAACCCCGGTCTTTGTGGCACATAGCAGGGGTCGTTGAGGCCAGCCGGCACGTCCGGCGGCCAATTCCCCAGCCTAAACACCACCCATCAAGCAAAAGACGGTTCCCGTCCCCTTCAGGCCATTTCCGGTTCGAACGCGCCGCTTACGGCGCGGATTCCGGCGAAACACCCCTCCTCACGGCCCCGGCCCGGCCCCAATTCCCAAAAGAGCAGCCCATGAGCCTCCAGAACATGAATCTCCAGGACTTGAAGTCCAAAACCCCGACCGAGCTCCTGGCCTTTGCCGAGGAATTGCAGGTCGAGAACGCCTCGACCCTGCGCAAGCAGGACATGATGTTCGCGATCCTGAAGCAGCTTGCCGACAAGGAGGTCGAGATCACCGGCCTCGGCGTGCTGGAAATCCTGCAGGACGGCTTCGGTTTCCTGCGCAGCCCTGAGTCGAACTACCTGCCCGGCCCGGATGACATCTACATCTCGCCCTCGCAGCTGCGCCGTTTCGGCCTGCGCACCGGCGACACCGTCGAGGGCCCGATCCGCAGCCCCAAGGATGGCGAGCGCTATTTCGCGCTGCTGAAGGTCAACAAGATCAATTTCGAGGACCCGGAGGCGATCCGCCACAAGGTCCATTTCGACAACCTGACCCCGCTCTATCCCGACGAGCGCCTGCAGCTGGAAAGCCGCGATCCGACCCGCAAGGACCGCTCGTCGCGCGTGATCGACCTGATCGCGCCGCTGGGCAAGGGCCAGCGCGGCCTGATCGTCGCGCCGCCGCGCACCGGCAAGACCATGCTGCTGCAGAACATCGCGCACTCGATCTCGGCCAACCATCCCGAGGTGTACCTGATCGTGCTGCTGATCGACGAGCGGCCCGAGGAAGTGACCGACATGTCGCGCAGCGTGAAGGGCGAGGTCATCTCCTCCACCTTCGACGAGCCGGCGGTGCGCCACGTCCAGGTCGCCGAAATGGTGATCGAAAAGGCCAAGCGTCTGGTCGAGCACAAGCGCGACGTCGTGATCCTGCTGGACTCGATCACCCGCCTTGCGCGCGCCTACAATACGGTCGTGCCGTCATCGGGCAAGGTGCTGACCGGCGGCGTGGACTCCAACGCCCTGCAGCGGCCGAAGCGTTTCTTCGGTGCCGCCCGCAACATCGAAGAGGGTGGTTCGCTCACCATCATCGCGACCGCGCTGATCGACACCGGCAGCCGCATGGACGAGGTGATCTTCGAAGAGTTCAAGGGCACCGGTAACAGCGAAATCATCCTGGACCGCAAGCTGTCGGACAAGCGCACCTTCCCGGCCATCGACATCACCAAGTCGGGCACCCGCAAGGAGGAGCTGCTGCTCGACAAGGGCACGCTGGCCAAGATCTGGGTCCTGCGCCGCATCCTCATGCCGATGGGCGTGGTCGATGCGATGGAGTTCCTGCTCGACAAGCTCAAGAACTCGAAGACCAATTCGGACTTCTTCGACAGCATGAACACCTGATGCGCCGGCTTGCCGCCCTGCTGGTGCTGATGTGCGCCGGCACGGCGGCGGGCTTGGCTGCCTCCGCGCAAGAGGTTGTTCATTTTCCGTCGCGCGATGCCGACCTGACCGGCGGCAAGGCGACCGAACTCACCGCCTATCTTTACCGCCCCGACGGACCCGGTCCGTTTGCTGCCGTGGTCATGCACCATGGCTGTGGCGGCATGTACGGCCGCACCGGCGCCCCCAGCCCGCACACCACTGCCTGGGCGCGGCATTTCGTGCAGCAGGGCTATATCGCGCTCGCGGTCGATTCATTCCGGCCACGCGGCCATGCCGAGATGTGCACCAAGCCGGCGCCGCAGCCGGTGCGCATGGGCTTTGAGCGACCGCGTGATGCCGCTGGCGCCCTCGCCTACCTGCAATCGCGAACCGACGTGAAACCCGATCGTGTCGCCGATATCGGCTGGAGCCATGGCGGCGGAACAGTTTTGTTTACCGCCTCGCGCCTTGCGACAAATCTACGCCGGCAAATGGCTGGGCCGGATTTCCGCACCCTGATTGCGTTTTATCCGCCCTGCCTGCCGGCGCTGTCGAACGAACGCTATGGCACGACGCTGCCGCTGCTGATCCTGATCGGCGAGGCGGATGACTGGACGCCGGCGCCGCCCTGCATGGCGCTGACCGATCATCTCAGGCGCAAGGGCGAGGCGGTTGATCTCGCGCTCTATCCCGGCGCGCATCACGGCTTCGATGGGCCGGGCAATGTCAGCATCACGCGGACGGATGCAGCGGCGGCGGTGGCGCGGGGCGGCGTCGTGACGCTGGCGACCGATCCGGTGGCACGGGCTGACGCCATGGCGCGGGTCGATGCCCGGCTGGCCCGCGACCTAGGTGCGCCGTGAGCCGCAAGAAGCTTTGGCTGTCATGGTCGTCGGGCAAGGACAGCGCCTGGGCGCTGCATGTCCTGCGACAGCAGGGCGAGTATGAGGTTGTCGGCCTGCTGACGACGCTGAATGGTGAGGCCGGGCGCGTCGCCATGCATGCGGTGCGTGACGCGTTGCTCGATGCCCAGGCCTCCGCCGCTGGCCTGCCGGTGCACAAGGTCATGCTGCCGGCGCCGTGCCCGAATGAAATCTACGAGCAGCGCATGACGGCCGCGCTCGACGTGGCGCGCGCCGAGGGGATCGCGGCTATCGCCTTTGGCGACCTGTTTCTGGAAGATGTGCGGCGCTACCGCGAGGAGCGCATGGCGGGGACGGGTATCGCGGCCCTGTTTCCGCTCTGGGCTGTGCCTACGCCGGCGCTCGCGCGCGAGATGGTGCGCGCGGGTCTTGTCGCGCACCTGACGTGTATCGATCCCCGGAAACTGCCGCGCGCCTTTGCCGGCCGCCTGTTCGACGATGCGCTGGTGGACGATTTGCCGACGGACATCGACCCCTGCGGCGAGAACGGCGAATTCCACAGCTTCGCGTCGGCCGGGCCGATGTTCCGTCACGCCGTTGCGGTACGGCCGGGCGAGGTGGTGGAGCGCGATGGTTTTGTGTTCGCCGACCTGCTGCCGGCCTAGCGGAAGAACAACAGGGTCAGCAGGATAAACAGCGGTCCCAGGATCGCCCCCGACCACAGCATGTAGCCGAAGAAGCCGGGCATCTTCACGCCGCGCTCCTCGGCGATCGCCTTGACCATGAAGTTCGGCGCGTTGCCGATATAGGTGTTGGCGCCCATGAAGACCGCGCCGGCGGAAATCGCCGCCAGTGTCGTGGCGTAGTCGGTCATCAGCTGCACCGGGTCGCCGCCGGCCAGGTTGAAGAACACCAGGTAGGTCGGCGCATTGTCGAGGAAGCTCGACAGGAGGCCGGTCAGCCAGAAGTACATCGCGTCCACCGGTTGGCCATCCGGTGTCGACACCAGGCGGACCAGCGGGGCCAGTGCGCCCGACGTTCCGGCGCGCAGGACGGCAATGGCGGGAATAATGGTCGCGAAGATGCCGGCGAACAGTTTGGCCACCTCGACGATGGGCGCCCAGCTGAAGCCGTGATGCAGGCGGCTTTTCACCGGCGTCAGCCACAGCGACAGACCGGCAAGGACAAGGAGGAGTACGTCGCGTGTCAGTCCGGCAAGGTCGACGTCGACGCCATGCAGTATGAACGCGATGCCGCCATCCCAGAGGCCGGACAGCAGGACCGCGCCGACCACGCCGACAAGCAGAAGCAGATTGACGCCGCCTTCGATGCCGAAGCTTTCGCCGTCATGCGGCGGTTCCTTGCCCTTGTCATGCTTGTAGTACCAGGTGTCCATCGCGAAGAAGAGCGTGAGCAGGATGCCTGCCGATACCAGGGTTTCCGGCAGGATGTTCTGCAGGGTCCAGAAGAAATCGACGCCCTTCAGGAAACCGAGAAACAGCGGCGGATCGCCGAGCGGCGTCAGCGAGCCGCCAATATTGCCGACCAGAAAGATGAAGAAGATGACCACGTGCGCCTTCTTGCGCCGCCAGCGGTTTGCCTTCAGCACCGGGCCGATGAGCAGCATGCAGGCGCCCGTCGTGCCGGTGATGCTGGCGATCAGTGTGCCGAACAGCAGCAGGCCGGTGTTCACCACTGGCGTGCCGACCAGCCGCCCGGTGATTCCGACGCCGCCCGCGACAGTGAACAGCGCGAACAACAGGGTGATGAAGGGCAGGTATTCCAGAAGCAGCGTGTGCAGGAATTCATAGCCCGCAATGGCCGGGCCGAACGTGAAGACAAAGGGAACGAAGAACGCCAGCGCCCAGGCTATCGCGATCTTGCCGTAGTGATGATGCCAGAACTTCGGCGCCGTCAGCGGGAGCAGCGCAATGGACAGAAGCACGCCGGCGAAGGGGATAATCCAGAGCAGGCCGAGGTCGGCGCCGTTGAGATGAGGAACGATATTGCTTGTCCCGCCGGAGGTCAGAGGTGTCATTTTTATCCGTTACGGCAGGAGGAGCGTTGAGCCTGTTGTCTTGCGCCCCTCGAGGTCGCGATGCGCCTGCGCGGCATCCTTCAGGGCGTAGGTCTGGTTGACCTGGATCTTCACCGCGCCGCCGGCGACGGCGTCGAACAGGTCGTGTGCGATGGCGAGCAGGTCGGGGCGGTGCGCTGTATAGGTGTTCAGGGTCGGTCGGGTCAGGAACAGCGACTTGGCCGACAGAAGTCCGATGTCGAACGGCGGCACGACGCCCGAAGACTGGCCGAACAGCACCATCGTGCCGAGTGGCCGCAGGCAGGCAAGCGAATCCGCAAAGGTGTCCTTGCCGATGGAGTCGTACACGGCGGCCACGCCCTTGCCGTTGGTCAGGGCGGCGACGCGCTCGCGGAAATTCTCCCGCGTGTAGACAATGGGATGATCGCAGCCATTGTCGCGCGCGAGCCTGGCCTTGTCGTCGCTGCCCACGGTGCCGATCACGGTGGCGTCGAGATACTTTGCCCATTGGCACAGGATCAGGCCTACGCCGCCGGCGGCGGCATGGATCAGGACGGTATCGCCCGGCTGGACCCGGTAGGTCCGCCGCAGCAGGTATTCGGCCGTCATGCCCTTCAGCATCATCGCGGCGGCGGTCCGGTCATCGATCGCGTCGGGCAGCTTGACCAGGCGATGTGCGGGGATGTTTCGCCGCTCGGCATACGATCCCGGCGGACCGCCGGCATAGGCGACGCGGTCGCCACGCTTCAGCTCGCTGACATCGGGCGCCACATCTTCAACCACGCCGGCGCCTTCGCTGCCGATGCCGTGCGGCACCGCGTTCGGATACAGGCCGGTACGATGGTAGATGTCGAGGAAGTTCAGACCGATGGCGGTATGGCGGATGCGCGCTTCACCGGTGGCTGGCGGCGGCAGCTCGATTTCTTCCCACGCCAGAACCTCGGGTCCGCCGTGGCTGTGCAGCCGTATCGCGTGCGTCATCCGGCCAGGTGCTCCTCGAAGAAGGATGCTGTGCGGTTATTCGCCAGCGTCGCGGCATCGTAGTTGTAGTGTTCGCCGCCGATGCGGGCAAAGGCGTGATCCTGGCCGGCGTATTCATGAACGGTAATGTTCTTGTTGCCCTTCACGCCTGCGATGATTTTCTGCTGCGCGTCCCTGGGCACGAACTTGTCTTCGCTGGCGACATGCAGCAGCAGCGGCTTGTCGATCTTCGCGGCTTCACCAAGATGGTCCTGCAGCATGACGCCGTAATAGCCGACTGCGGCGTCGACATCGGTTCGCGCCGCCATCAGGTAGGCGAGGCGTCCGCCAAGGCAATATCCCACCGCGCCGACCTTGCCCGTCGTCTCGGGCCGGGCGCGCAGGTAGCTCAGTGAACTGGTGAGGTCGGCCAGCCCCTTGTCGAGGTCGAAACCGCCGAACAGCTTGAACGCCTGATCCCATTCCGCTTGGGTCTTGTCGGTGATCTGGATGCCGGGCTGCTGGCGCCAGAAAAGATCGGGGCACAGGGTTACGTAGCCCTGGGCGGCGAGATCGTGGCAGATTTCGCGCATGACATGATTGACGCCGAAAATCTCCTGGATGACGACGATGCCGGCGCCGCGGCCGCTGCGCGGAACCGTGATGTAACCCATGAACCTGCCGCCATCATGGGCCTTGATGGTGATTTCCTTGCCAGCCATGTCGTCCTCCTGGTCTTCGCGTGCCGCGAACCTTAGCGCAGGTTGCGGCAAGCACGGCTACAACAATATCGCGCCCTCGAGGCGCAGCAGCGCCAGCTTGGTCTGCGCGCCGCCACTGCCGGAATGACCACCCAGGCCGCCATCCGCCGCGACGATGCGGTGGCAGGGAATGATGATGGGAATGGGGTTGGCGCCGCAGGCCGTGCCGATGGCGCGCGCCGACGCCGCAAGTTCGGCCGCGAGTGCGCCGTAGGTGCGGGTTGATCCCGGCGGTATGGCCAGCATGGCATCCCACACACGGCGTTCGAACGTCGATCCCTCGGGGGCCAGTGGCAGGTCGAAACCGGTAGTCCCGCCATCGAAATAGCGGTCCAGCTGCTCCCGTGCGCGGACCAGAAGCGGCGTTTCGGCCTGAAACTCGTCGGGCGCGCGGCCCCAGTCCAGGCTGACGATGCGGCCGTTTTCTTCTGCCACCGTCAATTCGCCAAGGGGGGAATGAAACGAGAGGACCGTCATGGCGCCAGTATAGCATCTCGATGTCTTGCCGAACCGGGGTGGTCGTGGAAGTGTCCGGTCATGGGGAACATTGGCCTGCTCGGTACCATTGCGGCACTCTACTTGGCGGCCGCCGCCTTGCCGGGCCCGAACACCATGCTGATCTTGCATCATGCAGCCGCGGGACGGCGATTGACGGCTTTCGCCGTCGTGGCGGGCATCTGTACCGGCTCCGTCCTGTGGGTAGGGCTTAGCCTGTTCGGGTTCGGTGTTGTGCTGCAGCAGCTGGGCTGGTCTACGCGGCGCTGCGGCTCGTGGGTGGCCTCTATCTGGTATGGCTCGGGATTCGGTTGCTTGCGGGATCTGGTAAGCCATCGCCGGAAAAGGGGGCATCGGCGCTGGCTGCCGATGTTGCCCGCGCGTATCGCCTGGGTCTGTTGACCGCGATGACCAATCCGAAATCAGCAGCTTTTTGGACCAGCGTGTTTCTTGTCGCGGTGCCGGGCGATTTGACGCTTGGGCTCGCCACTGAGATCGTAGGGCTCATCATCTGCCTCTCGATCTTTTGGCGCGGCATGCTTGGCTTTATCTTCGCCCTACCTCCTGTGCGCGAATTATATGATCGATGGCGGCGCGGGCTGGACCGGGTCGTCGGCGTTATCCTGATCGGCTTCGGACTCTCGCTGGCGATCTATCGGTAAACCGCGCTTGCGTGTTGCGGCAGCGCCGATTGACATAGGCGTGGTGCGTTTGTTTGATGGCCCTTGGTAGGGCGACAATCGGCAGGGCACGCCGTCATCGTGCATAGTTCGCAGTCGACTTTTAAGCTGTGCGGGGCTCATTGAATCACTTGCCCGCATCCCCTAGTCTGGGTGTACGTCGCTGTTCACGGGTTAGGCCATGAAAGTCACCATCGATATTGATTGCACGCCGGAAGAGGCGCGGACTTTTCTGGGCCTACCAGATTTGAAGCCAATGCAGGCGTCGATGATGAAGCAACTGGAAGAGCGTATGGCCAATGCGCTATCTGCGACGGACCCCGAGCAACTCATCAAGACGTGGTTTCCTATTGGCATCCACAACCTCGAACAGGTTCAGAAATTCTTCTGGTCGCAGGTCGGCAACATGACCGACAAGTCGAAAAAGTCTAACGAGTAGGGCGTCCCCGGCATGACCGGGCGTGACACCATCTTTGCACTGGCTAGTGGGATCGGGCGCGCCGGCGTAGCTGTTGTGCGCTTGTCGGGCCCAATGGCGGGTAGGGCTTTAGAGGCCCTTACCGGCGTGGATTTGCCGGAACCGAGACGCGCCGCCCTACGGACTATTTCGACTGCGTCGGGCGGCGTTATCGACAAGGCTCTAACCCTCTGGTTCCCGGGACCGCGGTCATTCACTGGCGAGGACGTGGCCGAATTCCAGGTCCACGGCGGAAGGGCGGTTCTTACGCTTCTGTTTGGGGCACTTGGCGCCCTACCGGATCTGCGTCCGGCGGAGCCCGGTGAATTTTCCAGGCGCGCCTTTGAAAACGGCCGTATGGATTTGACTGAAGCCGAGGGGTTGGCAGACCTTATATCGGCGGAAACCGAGGCGCAGCGCCGACAGGCGCTGCGGCAGATGGAGGGCCAGCTCGGCCAATTATACGACGGTTGGCGCGTCGAACTGATTTCGGCCATGGCTGCCCAGGAGGCTGCCGTCGATTTTCCCGACGAGGATCTCCCTACCGACCTACTCCAGGGGGTAGGGCGAAGGGTCGAGGCACTGCGTGCCGCCATACGGCAACACCTTGACGACCGGCGCGCCGGCGAACGCCTCAGGGAGGGGCTGTCCGTAGCCATACTGGGTGAGCCGAACGTCGGAAAATCTAGTCTTATCAATGTATTAGCTAGACGGGAGGCGGCTATTGTATCGGCTCAGCCCGGGACTACGCGCGATGTCGTCGAGATCCAGCTTGAACTGGAAGGGCTTCTCGTCACCCTTGCAGATACGGCAGGTCTTAGGGCAGCAGCCGAGGAGATCGAAGCAGAGGGTATCAGGAGGGCTTATGGTCGGGCCGAGCGCGCTGATCTTAAACTTGTCCTGGTAGAAGCGGCGAGCCTGCCCTACATTCACAATGATGTGGCCGCCCTACTCGACGATCGCGCCTTGCTCGTGGCCAACAAAGCGGAGGTCGCGTCGCCAGAACCAGTTTGGCGAGGGCGCCGCGTTTTTGCTGTTTCGGCTCGCACAGGAGCGGGAATTGCCGACTTATTGCGGGAAATTGGACTATTTTTGGCCCATGACGTCGGTGCCGCAGACACAGTGGGAATTACCCGCGAGCGCCATCGACACGCGCTGACGGAGGCCTTGGCTGCGCTCGACCGGTTTTCGATGGCGCCCTACCCGGAACTTGCGGCAGAGGACCTGCGCCTGGCGGCCCGGGCGCTAGGCCGCATTACGGGTAGGGTCGATGTCGAGGACATACTTGACGATTTGTTCCGGACATTTTGTATCGGCAAATAGGGGTATTACCCGGTTGGCCCAAGTGTTTCATGTGAAACATTGCCCTACGCTTTGACTTAGCACCGTACGATTCATAGATTGCGCCATGATTTATGACGTGGTGGTCATCGGCGGCGGACATGCGGGATGCGAGGCCGCAGCCGCAGCCGCGCGCCTAGGCGCGAAGACCCTCCTGCTTACCCATAAGCTCGAGACGATTGGCGAGATGTCGTGCAACCCGGCGATCGGTGGCTTGGCCAAGGGGCATCTGGTGCGCGAGATCGACGCGCTTGATGGATTAATGGGTCGGGTGGCCGACGCCGCCGGTATTCAGTTCAAGGTGCTCAACCAGAGCAAAGGGCCGGCCGTGCGCGGCCCCCGAGCCCAGGCGGATCGAAAGCTGTACCGTACCGCCATGCAGACCGCGCTGGCGGAGCAGGCCAACCTGGATATCCGAGGCGTGGCCGTTGAGGACCTGATCCTGAAGGATAGGCGGGTCGTCGGGGTCAAAACGGCGCTCGGCGAGATAATCGATGCCGGTCGGGTCATCCTTACCACCGGCACCTTCCTCCGGGGTCTGATTCATATCGGCGACGAGAAGGTGCCGGCGGGACGAGTGGGCGAGAAACCCTCTATCGGCCTGGCGGACACGCTCAAGCGGCTCGATTTTCCGGTAGGGCGCCTTAAGACCGGCACGCCGCCGCGGTTGGACGGACGTACCATCGACTGGGCCAGCCTTGAAATTCAGCACGGGGACACGCCGCCCGTCCCATTTTCGTTTCTTGGCGGCCCGATAACGACCCGGCAAGTCCCCTGCCACATCACCTACACCTCCGGCGCCGTGCATGCGCTGATCCGGGCCAATCTGCACAGGGCGCCGATGTATTCGGGTCAGATCGAGGGAACCGGCCCCCGTTATTGTCCCTCCATTGAGGACAAGGTCGTCCGCTTCGGTGAACGTGAGCGGCACCAGATCTTTCTGGAGCCGGAAGGGCTGGACGACGACACCATTTATCCTAATGGCATCTCAACTTCTCTGCCCCGCGACGTCCAGGCTGCCCTGCTGACCCATATCGCGGGTCTGGAGAAGGCGGTCATGCTACGCCCCGGCTACGCCATCGAGTATGACTATGTCGATCCGCGGGCGTTACGACCCACGCTCGAGACCAAGGCCGTGCAGGGCCTGTATTTTGCGGGCCAGATCAACGGTACGACCGGCTATGAGGAGGCTGCCGCCCAAGGGTTGATGGCGGGGGCGAATGCGGCCCTTTCAGCCGCCGGTCAGGCGCCCTTTATCCTCGATCGCGCCGAGGCGTATATCGGTGTTCTGATTGACGACCTGGTGACCTTGGGGACGCGCGAGCCCTACCGCATGTTTACCAGCCGGGCGGAATACCGTTTGACGCTGCGCGCCGACAATGCGGACCAAAGGCTGACTGCACGGGGTATTGAAATTGGCCTGGTCAGCGCCCGGCGCAGCGCGGCATGGTCAATCAAGGCTGCAGCTCTGGAAGGGGCGAGGGCGCTGGTCCGCACCTTGGCCCGGACACCCAATGAGCTGCAACGGCACGGCTTTACGATAAACCAGGACGGTGTGGCGCGGAGCGCTGCTGTTCTGCTGGGATATCCTGGTGTCAGCTGGGAGCAGGTAACCGCGCTGTGGCCCGAACTCTCGGATCTTCGGCCGGATGTGCGGGAGCAACTGGAAATCGACGCCCGCTACGCCGGATATATGGATCGCCAGGAAGCCGACATTGTCGCGTTTCGCCGGGACGAAAGCCTGCTGATCCCTGTCGACCTGGATTACGCGAAGGTTGGCGGGCTATCGACAGAAGTCAGGTTGAAACTGGCGTCAGCGCGCCCGGCGACGCTTGGCCAGGCGGGGCGTATCTCCGGGGTAACGCCGGCCGCGCTCGCCGCGCTCCTGGCTTTTGTCAAACGGAGCGAGCCACGCCGCCGCCGCGCCTGAGCGCCGAAGATTTCGCCGCCGCAGCAAATGTTTCACATGAAACACTCGGCCGGCTCAAAATCTTCGACGATCTTCTGCTCAAGTGGCAGAAGGCGATCAACCTTGTCGGACCCGGGACCGTCAACGACCGTTGGATGCGGCACTATTTGGATTCCGCGCAGTTAAAAAACATGGCGCCGGCCGGCCGATGGCTCGATCTCGGTAGCGGGGCGGGTTTTCCAGGCATTGTCCTGGCGATCCTTGGCGTTGGGGAGACCCACCTCGTCGAGAGTGACCAGCGGAAGGTTTTGTTCCTGCGGGAGGCTGCACGGGTCAGTGGTGCCGCAGCGACCGTCCATCATGGGCGTATTGAAGCTGCCGCCGCACCCATGGCCGACGTTATTACCGCGAGGGCATTGGCGCCTTTGCCGGACTTGCTTAACCTTGCCGCTCGGTTTGCCACGCCGCAGACGATACTTTTGCTGCCCAAGGGACAAGATGTTGAGCAGGAATTGACTGAAGCCACCAAATATTGGAGTATGGAGGTGGAAAGACTACCCAGCCAAACCGATCCTGCGGGAGTCATACTCCGTTTAAAGGGGTTGCGCCGTGTCCGATCTGCCTAGTCCCGCCAACATCATTCGCCGCCCGCGCGTCCTGGCCATGGCCAACCAGAAGGGCGGGGTTGGCAAGACGACGACCGCCATCAACCTTGCCACAGCGCTCGCTGCCGTGGGCGAGAAGGTTCTGATCATCGATCTGGACCCGCAGGGCAATGCCTCGACCGGCCTGGGTGTCGATCGCATCCGTCGTGTCCGCAGCTCGTACCATGTGCTGATCGGCGAGGCGACGGTTGCCGAGGCGGTGGTCGAGACCAAGGTGCCGAACCTCAGCATCGTACCGGCGACAGTCGACCTGTCGGGCGCCGAGGTCGACCTGATCGAATTGCCGCGCCGCACGCATCGCCTGCGCGATGCTCTCGCGGAATGCCATCTCGAGGTCGATCACATCCTGATCGACTGCCCGCCCTCGCTGACCTTCCTGACGATCAACGCCATGGTCGCCGCCGATGCCGTGTTGGTCCCGCTGCAGTGCGAGTTCTTCGCGCTGGAAGGGCTGGGCCAGCTGATGAAGACCATCGAGCGGGTACGCACGACGCTGAACCCGGCGCTGGAAATCCAGGGCGTGGTCCTGACCATGTTTGACCGCCGCAACAAGCTGTCCGACGAGGTCGCGCGCGACGTGCGTGGCTATCTGGGCGACAAGGTCTACAACACCGTCATCCCGCGCAACGTCCGCATCTCCGAGGCGCCGAGCTTCGGCATGCCGGCCCTGATCTATGACCACAAGTGCGCCGGCAGCGATGCCTATATCAAACTGGCCGGCGAAGTGATCCGTCGTGAGCGGGGCCTGCGCGCGGCATGATCGACGACAACCGCCGCAAGGGCCTCGGCCGCGGCCTGGCGTCGCTGCTGGACGAAGAGGGTCCGCCGGATCACGTCTCGTCCGATCGCCAGCCGATGCGCGAAGTGCCGATCGAACAGCTGGTGCCCAACCGCTACCAGCCGCGCCAGCAGTTCGATGAGGACGGCCTTGTCGAACTGGCGGACTCTGTCCGCGAAAAGGGCATCCTGCAGCCGATCCTGGTGCGGCCGATCGGCGGCCCCGATGCACATCAGTTCGAGATCATTGCCGGCGAGCGCCGCTGGCGGGCGGCGCAGCGGGCCCGGTTGCATCGTGTGCCGATCATCATCAAGGCGATGGGCGATGCCGAGGCGCTGGAAGTTGCGCTGATCGAAAACGTCCAGCGCCGCGACCTGAACGCCATCGAAGCGGCGCTCGGCTATCGCCGGCTGATGGACGAGTTCGGCTACAGCCAGGAAAAGGTCGGCGAGATGGTCGGCAAGAGCCGGTCAGCGGTCGCCAACCAGCTCCGCCTGCTGGGGCTGCCTGAGCCCGTTCAGGTCATGCTGCGCGATGGCCGGTTGACCGAGGGCCATGCCCGTACCCTGTTGTCGGCGGCCGACCCCATCGCCATGGCCGAGCAGATTATTTCCGGCGGCATGACCGTTCGCCAGGCCGAGGGTGCGGCCGCTGGCGCGAAGCGGGGAGCGCGGCCGCCATCGGCGCCGCCGAAGGATGCTGATACGCTGGCGCTGGAGCGCAGCCTGTCAGAGACCCTGGGCCTCAAGGTCAAGATCGACCACCGTGGCGCAGCCGGAGAGCTGCGCGTGACCTACGCGTCGCTTGAGCAACTCGACGAAGTGTGCCGGTTACTGTCGGCGCGCCACAACTCGGCCCTCGCTGAAGATCCGTTCGAAGGCCTGCCCGATCCCAACCTCGTGGCCAGCGAACTGGCCGCGTTGACCGGCACAGACAACAACTCGAACTGAGCGGATCGCGCCGGCAGGTGCAGGGCGCGCTCCGTTATCAGATCATGCCTGCCAGAACGGCTTGTCAGCCTCGCACAGGGCATCGAGGCGGGTCAGCCCGATGTCGCGCAGATCGCGCGTGCCCAGATGGTTGAGTTCGTGGCGACCTTCCATGCGACCGGACCAAAGCTCAAACAGTCCACCCAAGGCCAGCAGGATTTCCGCGGCCTGCCGGCCGATTGTCGCACCATGGGCGGCCGTCGCACGGCCTTCGACCCAGTCTTGTTCCGTATTCGTGTAGCTCCACATCCCAGACTCCTTTGCTGATGTGGGCGCCTCCAACCCGAGACCGCACTGCTATTGCTGCAGTGCACACAACGAATTTAGTACGTAAATTGGGCCTTTCAAGCAGATAATTGTGCATCGCACAATATTGCGAGCGCAGGCATTGCTGCGCAGCAATGTTGCAGCACAAGCCATCCGAAAGGTAATTCAACGCCGGATTAGCGCCCGCGCGGGGGACGGGCTGCCTGGGCTATACGAAGCAGGGCATGGCGGCAGATCGCTTCGGCCGGCATGCCGGTCGACTTGCAGTCGATTTCGGCATCAGTCAGCAAATCCAGCGCGCGGGCCAGGTTTGCCGGGCTCCAGGTGCGCGTCTGAGCGGAGAACTCGTCCGCCCTTTTCCAGAACACGCCCATGGGCCGCCCGCCGGCGCGGGCCAATTGCAATTGCTGGAAGTGCCTTTGCACACCTCGCAGGATGCGGACGGCATTCTCGCCGGCCAGATAAAGCCGCGTCAGGCTTTGGTCCAGTTCTGCCACGCTGCCGCTGGCGGTGGCGAACACGACGTCGTCCAGGCCCAGATCTGAACTGTCACCGACGCACGCACGGCAGTCGGCCAGGGTGACCGTGCCGCTGCCCTTGTACAGCACCAGCTTCTCCAGCTCGCGACGCGTCAGCTGCCGATCGCCACCGAGATTTGCGGCGAGAAATTCCAGCGCGTCCGGATCGACATCGAGCTTCGCATCTCTGAGCATCGACTGGATCACGCCGGCCAGTGATGCTGCCGTATCGGGGAAACAGGGGATGGCGGCCGCGTCGGGCGCGCCTTCGAACAGCGACACCAGCTTCAACTTCGTCGAAGTAACGTCCTTGGCCTCGACAATGACCAGCGCCTCGATGGTCGTCATCTCGAACAGTGGCTCGATATGATCGACGAATTTCGCGGTCGCGCCGCTTACCCGCACGACGCGCCGGCCGCCCATCAGCGACAGGGCGGCAGCTTCGTCGGCCAGGCGCGCCGGATCGGCATCGACATTGGCGGCGGTCATGTCGGCGACCTGGAAAGCGTCGCGCAAATCCGGAACCACCGTGCGCGCCAGAACGTCCGAGCGTTCCCGGATCAGCCCGGCATCATCGCCATACAGCAAGACGAAACGAAGGTCGCGGGGTGGCCGGCGCGCAAACGCGTCGAATCCTTCCGACCTAACCTTTGCCATCGGCCGCAGGCGTTTCCGGTTGGCCGCCGCGCTCGAAAAACAGCGCGATGCGGGCGCGCAGCAGATCGGCCAGGTCGCGTGCCGCGCGCACGCGCGCGTCTTCCTCGGCCGCGAGATTTGCATATTCCGCGCGCAGCACGTTGTAGCTCGCGGTCGAGTTCAATGTCCCGGTGATCAGAATGGTGCGGGTGGATGCATCGGTCAGCGTGTAGTCCAACGCCTCGGTCAGGTTGAAGCGGCTGACCGATTCCGTACGCGTCACCAGAACTGCACCGCGGGCCTCGGTCACCTTGAGGGTCAGGACGTAACGCGACGCAACGGCTTGGCCGGTCGGGTTCAGGCGGTCGAGCAGTTCGTTGCGCAGCAACTGGTGCAGCCGGTCCGGCGGCGCTGGAATCGAGATTGCCGCCATCTGGGGCACCGTGGCGCCGCTGGCGTCCTGGCGATAGAGCGGCCGGAAGCCGCACGAGGCCAGCAGCAGCAGCGACCCCACCAGCACTGCGCCGGCCGCGCGCCGCGAAGGTGTTGATCGATCAGATGACGACATTGACGATCCGGTTGGGCACGACAATCACCTTGCGCACAGGCTTGCCCGCGATGGCGCGAATCACATTGTCGTTTGTCAACGCGACAGATTCCAGTGCCGTGTGTTCCATGTCACGCGCCAGTTCCAGCGTGGCGCGCAGCTTGCCCGAGACCTGCACCGCAATGGTCACCGTGTCCTCGCGCGTCAGTTCGGCATCGAACATGGGCCAGGGCAGATCGGCGATCATTTCCTGGCCTCCCAGTGTCTGCCACATCTCCTCGGCGATATGCGGCATCATCGGCGCCACCAGACGCGCCAGCACCTCCATCGCCTCGCGCCGCGCGAAGCCGGCGTCGCCGCCCTTCGCATTGAATGCCGCGATGGCATTGGTCAGTTCGTACAGGCGGGCGACCGCCTTGTTGAACCGGAACGCATCGATGTCGGCAGTGACATCGCGGATCGCGCGATGCACGTCCTGCCGCAGCGCGCGCGCCGCCTCGCCGATTGCCGGCGCCGCTACATCGCGGGGCGGCAGATCGGGCAGGGCCTCCGAAACCAGCCGCCACAGGCGCTGGGTGAAACGCCATGCGCCGTCGATGCCGGATTCCGTCCACTCCATGTCGCGCTCGGGCGGACTGTCGGACAGCATGAACCAGCGCGCCGTGTCGGCCCCGTACTGGTCGATGATCAGGCCGGGGTCGATGACGTTCTTCTTCGACTTCGACATTTTCTCGGTGCGGCCGACGGTCACCGGTTCGCGCGTGTCCAGCTTGATCCACTGGCCGTCCTGCTTCACCACGTCGGCTGGCATCAGCCAGGCGCCACCCGCGTCCTTGTACGTCTCGTGGCAGACCATGCCCTGGGTGAACAGGCCGGCAAACGGCTCGCGCACGCCGACATGCCCGCACGCTTCAAGGGCGTGGGTGAAGAAGCGCGCGTAGAGCAGGTGCAGGATCGCATGCTCGATGCCGCCGATATACTGGTCCACCGGCAGCCAGTAATCGACCGCCTCGCGATCCATCGGCTTGTCACTGCGCGGACTGCAGAAGCGCGCGAAGTACCACGATGAGTCGACGAACGTGTCGCAGGTGTCGGTTTCGCGCAGCGCCGGCCGCCGGCACGCCGGACAGTCGACATGCTTCCATGTCGGATGATGGTCCAGCGGATTGCCCGGCTTGTCGAAGGTGACGTCGTCGGGCAGGCGCACCGGCAGATCCTTCTCCGGTACGGGAACGATGCCGCAGGAATCGCAGTGGATCACCGGGATCGGACAGCCCCAGTAGCGCTGCCGCGACACGCCCCAGTCACGCAGGCGGTAGTTCACGGTGCGCGCGCCGCGCCCATCGGCCTCGATCCTGTCGATGACCGTTTTCTTCGCGTCGGCGACCGTCAGGCCGTCAAGGAAGCCGGAATTGATCAGCGTGCCATCGCCATCCAGCGCGGTGTCGGCGATTGCCGGCGACGTGCCGTCGGCACTGACGACCGGAATGACGGGCAGGCCGTACTTGCGCGCGAAGTCGAGGTCACGCTGGTCGTGCGCCGGACAGCCGAAGATCGCACCGGTGCCATAGTCCATCAGCACGAAATTGGCGATATGCACCGGCACCGTCGCGCCCGGAATCAGCGGATGCTCGGCCTTCAGGCCGGTATCGTAGCCGCGCTTCTCGGCCTTCTCGATTTCCGCCTCGGCAGTGCCGCTGTGCTGGCACTCGAGAATAAAGGCCGCAGCGCCTTCGTCTTTTGCCGCAACCTGCTTCGCCAGCGGATGTTCCGGCGACAATGCAATGAAGCTGGCGCCGAACAGCGTGTCGGGCCGCGTCGTATAGATCTCGACCTCGCCGCCGCCCTGGATGTTCCAGGTCAGGCGCAGGCCTTCCGAGCGGCCGATCCAGTTGGCCTGCATGGTGCGCACGCGCTCGGGCCAGCGCTCCAGTTCTTCGAGGCCCTTCAAGAGGTCGTCGGCGACCGCGGTAATTTTCAGGAACCACTGGCTCAGCTTGCGCTTCTCGACCAGCGCGCCCGAGCGCCAGCCGCGCCCGTCGATCACCTGTTCGTTGGCCAGCACGGTCATGTCGACCGGGTCCCAGTTGACCGAGCTCTCCTTGCGGTAGACCAGACCCTTCTTCAGGAAGTCGAGGAACAGCTTCTGCTGGTGCCGGTAGTATTCCGGGTGGCAGGTCGCGATCTCGCGCTCCCAGTCCAGCGACAGGCCCATGCGCTGCAGCTCGGCGCGCATGGTGGCGATGTTGTCGTAGGTCCAGGCGGCGGGATGAACCTTCTTTTCCTGCGCGGCATTCTCCGCCGGCAGGCCGAACGCGTCCCAGCCCATCGGGTGCAGCACGTTGAAGCCGCGCGCGCGCTTGTAGCGCGCGACAACGTCGCCAAGGGTGTAGTTGCGGACATGGCCCATGTGGATGCGCCCCGACGGATAGGGGAACATCTCGAGGACATAGTATTTCGGCTTCGAGCGGTCCTCGCCCGCGCGGAAGGTCCCGCGCGCGGTCCACTCCGCCTGCCACTTTTCTTCGACGACCTTGGAATTGTACCGCGACATCACGCTCCGACCGTCCTGCTCAAGCTCTCACCCCGTTAAACCGGGGTGTGCCGGACTAGTCAATGACGATGGGGCTCAGAGCCCGGCGGAAGCGACCCGCAATTCGCGCGCCCGGGTCAGAATGGCGTTTTCCATGTTGACCTGGGTTTCCGGGGTAACCGCCTGGTCGGTCCAGGCGTCGCTGCCCGGCTGCCGCACCTGCCGGAACACGGCGACGCGGACGCCATCGGCCCGCAGGGTGCGGTCGAGAATGTAGACCGTAACCTTGAAGCGCTCCGACGGGGTCGCCGGCGGTGTGTGCCAGTCGGTGATGATGACGCCGCCGAACGGGTCGGCCGAGGCCAGCGGCATGAACGACAGGGTATCGAGCGAAGCGCGCCACAGGAACGAGTTGACGCCCAGCACGCCGCCGCCCTGGTCGGTCTTGCTCTTGCCGCCGCCCAAGCTGAACAGGCCGCCATTGTCCGTTGCCCTGCCGCTCTCGAAGGTTTTTTTCTCGCCTTGTGTGCGGGTATCGGTGCTGTCGGCGCCCATGAAGCCACAGCCGGCGAGCAGGGCCGAAGCCAGCACCGGAACCAAAAACCGTCGACCGCGAGAAATATTCATGGGCCCTGTTTCGAGCGAAGGAGGGAATCTGTCAACAAGAACCGAATCCTCAACCATCGGTGTGGCGACAAAAGGGCAGGAGTTCCGTGGCAAAACGCCGCTGCGGCGCCCCGCCGCGACACCCGTCTGATTGCGGCGGGTATCCATGCGGCCATGGTCATTGCATCGTACCTGCCAAATGTACGGGATCAATACGAGGCCTATCCGTTCCCGAAGCGGGAACCGGAGGATGAACGGCGCCGCCTTATCCAGTGCGAGCTGGATATGCTGGGCAAGATCAACCATTTCGGCTTTGCCGGCCGGCAGAGTTTTGGCCCCGGCTTTCGCGCCCTGGTCGCCGGTGGCGGCACCGGCGATGCCGCGATCTTCCTGGCCGAGCAGCTGCGCCGGCGCGGTCGCGCCGGCCGCGTCACCTATGTCGATATCAGCCAGTCGAGCCTGGATACGGCGCGCAAGCGGGCCGAGGTCCGCGGCCTGACCAATATCGAGTGGCGGCACGACTCCCTGCTGGCCTTGCCCGACATGGGGTTGGAGCCGTTCGACTACATCAACTGCGTCGGCGTGCTGCACCACCTGGCCGACCCGGACGCGGGCCTGCGCAGCCTGGCGTCGGTGCTCAAGCCCGACGGCTGCATGGGGCTGATGGTCTATGGCCGCTATGGCCGCACCGACATCTACGAGATCCAGGACCTGATGCGCCTCGCTCTGGCGGGCGAGCCGGACCTGGTCCACCGCGTCGCAGCTGCCCGTACCGTGCTGGAGCGCCTGCCGCCGAACAACATCATGATGCGCGGTCGCGACCGCGCCGCCGCGCTGCGCTTCTTCCTCGACGACGAGCCCAATCTCGTCGACGCCCTGCTGCACGAGCAGGACCGGCCCTACAGCGTGACGGAAATCTATGAATTCCTGGCCGGGGCCGGACTGCATCTGGTCGATTTCACCAATTATCACAGCCTGAATGCGGTCTGCCGCCTGGAATACGGCCCGGCGCTCTATCTCGCCGGGCTGCCCGTCCTCGAGCGAATTCGCCAAATGCCGCTGCCCGTGCAGCAGACCGTGGCCGAAATCATCAATGGCTCCATGGGCCTGCACACCTTCTTTGCGGCCCCGCGCGAGGATACGCGCGCCGTGCCCGAAGACGACATGGTGCCGTTCTTTCTGATGGACCATGCGGTAGAGGCCTGTACGGCGGCCATCGAGGCGCCGCCCGGCGCTATCGCCGTGACCTTGCGGTTGGGGCTGAAAATCCAGCTCGACCTCGCCCCCCTGACGAAAGCCGTGCTGGCGCTGGTGGACGGCCAGACCCGTCTCGGCCTGCTGTTCGACCGGGCGGCGGCGCATACATCCGCGCCGCGCGCCGAGGTCATTGCTGCCTTTGCGCGTGATTTCACGACCTTGAGCAACCTGGAGTGGGTGTTGCTGCGGCACAAGGATGCCCGGGCGGTCGAAACCCTTGCCAAGAAATATAATAATTAGTACAGTGGTTTATGTCGCCACGGCCTTTTTTTCCGCCGTCGGGCCGCACCGTTTCGGCACAATCTTGTGGCTTTGCCGCCACACATGAGCCGGAAACGACAAAAATTGGGCATTCTGCGGTTGCCCGGTGTGGAGCGCCCTCTCATTATCTGTCCCGACTTGCTGGAGCCGCTGGGGTTGTTAGGGGCATTCAGCGTCACAGGCGTAACACCGAAAGGGACTACTTCATGAAGAAACTGCTTCTCGTCACCTCGGCCATCGTTGCCGCGGGTGCCTTTACCAGCGAGGCTTTCGCCCAGGCGAAGCCGGTAACCCTCAGCGTTGGCGGCTACTGGGGTTCGTTCTTCGTCTACAACTTCAACCAGAAAGACGATATCCCGGTGCCGACAGCGACTGTTCCGCGCTCTGGCGGCTACGACCGCCGTGGCCGCGCTTTCGCGTCCACCGGCGAAATCCAGTTCAAGGGCAGCACCACGCTGGACAACGGCCTGCAGGTCGGCGCCCAGATTGAACTGGAAGCCGACGTCGACGCCGACCAGATCGACGAAGCCTGGATCGATTTCCGCGGCAGCTTCGGCCGCGTGATCCTCGGCAAGTTCGACCCGGTGGTTCGCGAGCTGACCCGTTCGGCGCCGAACGCCATCCGTGGCGGTAACACCGAACTGGTGTCGATCAACGAGCAGGGCTTCATCACCCACCCGCAGACGGCGGTTGGTGCGGCGGGCGGCCTCGGTGCGAACGTCGGCAACAACGCCGGCGCGAACTTCTCGACCTTGGGCGGCTTCACCACGTCGGACGGCGACAAGATCTACTGGATGTCGCCGACCTTCTCGGGCTTCAATCTGTCGGTGTCGTACATGCCGCGGGCGATCGAGTACAACACCACCGGCGGCGCGCCGTCGTTGTTCGCCCAGACGCAGGGTGCCGGCTTGGCCGACTTCATCGACGTGGGTCTCGAGTACAACGGCAAGCTCGGCGATGTGGGTGTGTCGGCGGCGATCGCCGTTGAGACCGCAAAGCCGGAAGGCAGCCTGGTGTTCGGCGGCACGGCGGCGGCGACGGCGGTGGTGGCCGATGGCCAGCAGTTCGCCGGTACCGCGTCCGGCATCCTGACGTTCGGTGACTTCAAGGTTGGCGGCGCGTTACGTTACGCCCCGTACAATATCAAGAGTACCAACGTGGCTGGTGCGGCGCTTGCCGCGGGCTCGCGCGACAAGCTCGACATCATCGTGTGGGAAGCGGGCGTGTCGTACGACCTGGATGCGTGGCGCTTCGCCGCGACGGTCACGGGCGGTTCCGACGAGACGCTGTCGAACTCGCTGCTCGGCGGCGAAGTCGAAAAGCGGGCTTACATGCTCTCGACCAGCTACCTGCTGGGCCCGGGCGTCGCGGCCATCGGCGGCCTGATCTACGAGAAGTTCGACTACAAGTCGGGCACGGCCGCCCCGTCGGTCGACAACAAGGGCACCACTGCCATCGTCGGCCTTGGCGTCGGCTTCTGATCCCACAAGGATCGGTTGGGGAAGGGGGTGGCTTTTGCCGCCCCCTTTTCTTTTGTGCATAACGCTACGCTGTTCGTATGAGTAACATAAGCGCGGGTCTCGACACTGTTCGGCGCGATCTTGCCAATACTGCCATTGCCGCTAGGCGTGATCCCGCAACGATTTCCCTTATCGCGGTCAGCAAGACCCATGACCAGGCCGCTGTGCTGGATACGCTTGCTGCCGGCCAGCGGCATTTCGGCGAGAATCGTGTCCAGGAAGCGGCGGCGAAGTTTCCTGACCTGCGGCCGCGCTGGCCCGATCTGCGCCTCCATCTGATCGGCCCGTTGCAGACCAACAAGGTCCGTGAGGCGGTGGCCCTGGCCGATGTCATCCACACTGTCGATCGGCCAAAGCTCGTTGCCGCACTGGTCGCGGAAATGGCGCGCACGCAGCGCCGGCCCGATTGTCTGATTCAGGTGAACACCGGGCGCGAGCCCCAAAAGACCGGCGTCCTGCCCGAAGACGCGGATCGCTTCATTGAGATATGCCGGGCGCAGCTGCCGGTGATCGGACTGATGTGCATCCCGCCGGCCGATGCCGATCCCCGCCCGCACTTCGCCATGCTGCGCGAAATCGCCATGCGCCACGATCTGCCCCATCTCAGCATGGGGATGAGCGGCGATTACAAAGTCGCGATTGCCGAGGGCGCGACCTTTGTCCGTGTCGGCACCGCCATCTTCGGCGCCCGACCTCAGCCCTAGTCGCTGACGACCAGCTTTGTTTCAGGGCCGCATTGCGCGATGACCCTCAGCAGGTCGGGCATGGCCAGCGCCACGCACCCCTCGGTCGAGCGATAATCCGGTTGGGCGACATGCAGAAAAATAGCGCTGCCGCGACCGGGCAACGGCGGGTCGTCGTTATAACCGAGAACGGCGACAACGTCGTACAGCCCATCGTCGCGCCACAGGCGTTCGTGACGGGCGGCATAAGGCAGGATCACAGGCTGGTTATAGGCAGGGTCGCCAGGATCGTCGCACCAGCCGTCATTTGATCCGATTGGCGCGGCTGCCAAAAGGCTATGTGGCTTGGCGATCCGGTCCGCTCGATAAAGCAGGTTCCGCAGTCGCCAGCTTCCCGCCGGCGTCGCGCCGTCACCTTCGACCTTGTCGCTACGCACGCCGCCACGTCCCAGCGCACAACGGTAGGGCTTGCCCTGGAAGAGCAGGTGCCCGTTCGGAGAGACATGAATGTCGTCCGCCATCGATATTCTTGCCGCGAAAAGAACTACTCTCGCAACACTACCAGATGATCAGCTGACCATGTAGCCGCGCATTTTATCTATCTCTTCCGCAGATAAAGTAGCTGCCTGCTGGTAGCGCTCGGTGGCGTAGTTCCGATGCGCTACCGTTGAATCGGGACTACTTTCGCCGGGTCCAAAGGCGGCAGCGACGTGCTCGCCAATATCCTTGCCGGTCAGGCCCTCCACCACCAGGTTGATGGCCGAACCGATCAGCCCGACAATGCCGCCGAACAATCCGCCGCCCAGCAGCCGCGGTATGGCGCCAATGCTTTCGCCGGTCGACTCCCGGTAAACCGTCGAAACGACCGGCAGGTGCTGCAGGGGGTTGAGCGTGTCAACCAGCGCCTTGAAGCTGAAGCCTGCAGGACCGAACAGCGACGTTTCGGCCGTCGCCTCCGGCTTCGCTCTATCGGGGATGGGGGCAATTGCGGTCGTCGGACTGATGGACATCTGCGCACTCCTGCTGATCTAGCTGCAGAAAACGCGCCACTGAAGGAGCCTCGGATTCCCTCAGTTTTCAGCCCCGGCCCACGTCTCTGCCAGGCAAGATTTGCCGGGCGCTACAGGAAATGCCCGGACTTCCTCTTCTTGGTTTCGAGATAGGCCTCGTTATGTACATTGGCCGGAAAGGCGTGACCGACGCGCTCGACAACCTCGATCCCGAAATCCTGCAACCCCGCGACTTTTCCGGGGTTGTTGGTCAACAACCGCACCTGTTGGTGCCCCAGCAGGCGCAGCATCTCGGCCGCCGGCCGAAACAGCCGCTCATCCGCGCCGAATCCCAGCCGCTCATTGGCCTCGACCGTGTCGAAGCCCTGGTCCTGCAACCGGTAGGCCCTGAGCTTGTTGACCAGCCCGATGCCACGGCCCTCCTGCGCCAGGTACAGCAGGATGCCGCTGCCGGCACTTCGCATGATCTGGATGGCGCCCCGCAGCTGCTCGCCGCAATCGCAACGCAGCGAACCCAGCAGATCACCGGTAAAACATTCCGAATGCAGCCGCACCAGCGCTGCCGGCAGCGCACCGGGCTGCGGATCGCCGACGATAATGGCCAGATGCTCGATGCCGCCGTCGCCAGGCCGGAACACCAGGATGCGCGTGTCTTCGGCATCAGCCAGCGGAACGCGGGCCTGCGTCACGATGGTCAGGCTGGCCGCCGCGCGGTCAGCGTGCGTTTCCACCCAGGTTGTAGGTAGGGCCAGTACGTCATCGCTCGCCTGCATTTGCGCCAGTTCCCGGGGCCCTATTGCCAGCCCGACCACCCCGGGCAGCAGCTGGGCCAGTTTGGCCAGCACGATGGCGGCGTGGCTGCCAGACGGCGGCGCTTCGCGCAAAGCCGTATAGGGGCCACGCAGGGGCCTTGCGAGATCCTGGGTGGCATCCGCCAAGCCGGCAATGTCGTCTGCCGTCATGTCCGGCCCTACCGGCACCAGAACGGGATCGGTACCTGCCGTTCGCACACGCAGGACAGCCGCGCGCTCGCGGGTCAGAACCAGGCGCGGCGCGCCCAGGCCGCGCAGCCGGTCGAGCATGGCGGCGCTCAGACCCTCCGCCGCCACCGCTAGAACCGTGCCGCCTGCGTCCTGGAAACCAACCGGCCGGCCACGCCGGAATTCGGCCACGGCGCGGTCCACGGCGACCAGCATCCGTTGTGCGTTGGCCGCCCCGTTTGGCAATTCCTGCTCAGACATGGCGTTCCTGTACGCCGCCGGCCCGATGCCCGCAAGGGGTGCGCGGCATCGGACGGATCGGGTATAACCACCGTCCCATGAGCACCGGTAAACGCATCCTCCTGGTCGATGACGACAGCGCGCTGCGCGAGGCGCTGGCCGAGCAGCTGGAACTGCGCGGCGAGTTCGCCACCCATCAGGCGCCGACCGCCGCCGCCGCCCTCGACGCCACCAAGACCGGCGGCTTCGACCTGTTGCTGCTCGATGTCGGCCTGCCCGACATGGACGGACGCGAACTCTGCCGCCTGCTGCGCCGGGCCGGCATCCGCGCGCCCATCATCATGCTGACCGGCGCCGATGGCGATGCCGACACGATCCTCGGCCTCGAGGCGGGCGCCAACGACTATGTCGCCAAACCGTTCAAGTTGGGCGTGCTGCTGGCCCGCGTGCGCGCGCAGCTGCGCCAGCATGAGCAGAGCGATGACGCTGTATTTGCCATCGGCCCCTATTCATTCCGCCCCAGCGCCAAGATGCTGCTCGACGAAGAGCGCGGCCGAAAGATCCGCCTCACCGAGAAGGAAGCGGCGATCCTGAAATTCCTGTATCGCGCCGGCGGCAAGACCATCGCGCGCGACGTGCTGCTGGCCGAAGTCTGGGGCTACAATGCCGGCGTCGATACACACACGCTGGAGACCCACATCTATCGCCTGCGGCAGAAGATCGAACGCGATCCAGCGGCGGCCCAGCTGCTGTTGACCGGACCCGGCGGCTACAAGCTGGCGCGCTAGCGCCCCTTGAAATCGGGCGTGCGTTTCTCCGCCATGGCGCGCCGGCCTTCCTGGTAATCCGCCGATCTGAAACCGGCAACGAAGCGTGCGTCCGCGGCCGCACGATCAAGCCGGCCGGCGGCAGCCTCGTTGATCGTCCGCTTCATGCCCTGAACGGCCAGCGGCGCCAGGCCGGCAATGGTCGCGGCCCACTGCGCTGCGCGCGACGCGATCTGGTCGGCGGGCACCAGCCAGTCGAGAAAACCGAGGCGCAGCAGTTCGGCCGCATCAAGCGTCTCGAGCGCGAGAAATAACCGCTTGGCGCCGCCCGGCCCCAGCCGCGTCGCCGCGCGCTCAAGCCCGCCGGTTGGATACTGGATACCGAGGCGGGCCGGCGGCGCGAAACATTTCATGCCCTCGACACCCAGGCGAAAATCGCAGGCCAGTGCCAGGTCGACGCCGCCGCCAAACACCTCGCCATTGAAGGCGCACAGCGTCGGGATGGCCAGGCTGTCGATCAGGTCGGCCACGCGCCCGATCGGGTTGTCGGTCCAGTCATGGTCGGAGGCGACGGCCAGGATGTTCACGCCGGAGCAGAAGTGTCGCCCCGCCCCCGTCAGCACCAGGCTGCGCAGGTCCGGGTTCGAGGCCAGGCCCCGAAGCGCAGCTTCCATCGCCCGCAGATCGTCGAGATCCAGCGCATTGGCCTTGTCGGGGCGGTTGAGCGTGAGGGTTGCGCCCCCGCCCGTCACGTCTAATATAAAGCCTATGGACATAGCAGTTTGTTGTATATCGAAGCGTTATAGCTGATGTGGCCGTTTTGTCGGGCGGCAGTGTATCCGGCATGGCACCTATCGAACAGGCGGCGACAGGCCGCCGGCGAGTGAAAATGGCCAATCTCGACTTCCATGTGAGGTTCTGGGGCGTCCGCGGCAGCATCGCCTGCTCGTCGGAAGATGTGGTCCGGTACGGCGGCAATACGTCGTGCCTCGAAATTCGCTGCGGCGATCACCTGATGATTTTCGATGGCGGCACCGGCCTGCGCTATCTGGGCCGCGAACTCATCGCCCAGGGCGGCCAGGATGCCGACATCTATTTCACCCATGCCCATTTCGACCATGTCTGCGGCATGCCGTTCTTCGCACCGCTGTTCGACAAGCGCAGCACCTTCCGTCTGCACGCCGGCAACCTGGCGCCGCAGACCAACCTGCACGACACCATGTGCCAGATGATGGCGGCGCCCCTGTTTCCGATCCCGCCGTCATTCTTTGCCGCCAAGGTCAGTTTCGACGACTTCATTTGCGGCGAGACGCTGCACCCCGCGCCCGGCGTGACCTTGCGCACTGCGCCGCTGAACCATCCCAATGGCGCGACCGGCTACCGTGTCGACTTCCAGGGTAAGTCGATCTGCTACCTGACCGATACGGAGCACGTGGAAGGCCAGCTGGATGCTAATATTGTCGACCTGATCGAAGGGGCCGACATCGTGATCTACGACGCCATGTACACTGACGCCGAATATGCCACCCGCAAGGGCTGGGGCCACTCGACCTGGAAGGCTGGTGTTGACGTGTGCAACGCGGCCGGCGCCAAGACCTTCGTCGCCTTCCACCACGATCCCGACCACAACGACGACTTCATGGACCGCGTGGCCCTCGATATCACGGCGGCGCGCCCGGGCTCGGTCGTTGCCCGCGAAGGCATGGTCCTGCACCCATGAGTTTCTGGCGGCGACTGCGCATGGGCCTGGCCACCCTGATCGGCCCGACGCCACAGGGATTCTTCATACCCTATCGCCATGCCGACACCCTGCCCCGCGCCGGGTTTCGCGGCCGCTTCCCCTCGCTCGAGGCGCGCTTCAAAAAGGCCGAGCCTGGCTTCGACGTCTGGCTGGAAACCATGGAGCGCTATCGCGATGCGTTGACGGCCATCGGTCATGAACCGGCGCCTGCGCCGCGCTGGGAACAAATGTGGTTTCCCCGTCTCGATGGCGCCATGGCCTACACCATGGTGCGGGCGCTGCGGCCCCGGCGCATCGTCGAAATCGGCGGCGGCCACTCAACGCGCTTCATGGCGCGCGCGGCCCGTGACGAGAATTACGAATGCCGCCACATCGTGATCGACCCGAAACCGCGCGCCGATCTCGCCGGTCTGCGCATCGAGCATGTCGCGCTCCCGCTCGCCCAGGCCGGGCTCGATCCATTTGCGGGGCTCGAGGCGGGCGATTTCGTTTTCATCGATTCCAGCCACATCCTGGTGCCGGGCAGCGATGTCGACGTCCTGCTCAACAATTTCCTGCCCGAACTGCCGCGCGGCGTCATGGTGCACTTCCACGACATCTTCCTGCCCGACGACTATCCGATGGGCTGGGACTGGCGCGGCTACAATGAACAGCAGGGCGTGGCTGCCTTGATGGGCGGTGGCGGCTTCCGCCCCGTCTTTTCCAGCCGCTATGTGGTGACGCGCATGCCGGCGCGCTTCGCGGTCTGTGCCGCGTCGAAACTGCCATTCGTACCCGGCAGTTTCGAAGCCAGCCTCTGGCTGCTGAAGGAAGTGTAGAAGCTTCTACTTGTACGGATCGGCGGCGTCGCGCAGGCCGTCGCCGAAGAAGTTGAACGCCAGAACCACCACGATCACCGGCACCATCGGCAGCAGCAGCCAGGGGTACAGCGCGACGACGTTGATGTTCAGCGCCTCGCTCAGCTGCACGCCCCACGACACGATGGGCGGTCGCAGCCCCAGGCCCAGGAACGACAGGGCCGTCTCGCCCAGGATCATCGACGGGATCGCCAGCGTCGCCGACGCGATCAGGTGGCTCATGAAACTGGGCAACAGGTGGCGGCCGATGACGCGTTTGGGCGACGCCCCCATCAGCTGCGCCGCGGTGCAGAAATCCTCCTCGCGCAGCGACAGCAGTTTCGACCGCACCGCGCGCGCCAGGCCCGGCCATTCCAGCAGGCCCAGGATGATGGTGATGCCGAAATAGACGAGGATCGGGCTCAAGCTCACCGGCAACGCCGCCGACAGCGCCAGCCACAGCGGCAGTTCCGGCAGGCTTTTCACGATCTCGATCAGGCGCTGGATGACGGAATCGATCCAGCCGCCGTAATAGCCCGAGATTCCGCCCAGCGTGATCCCGATCAGGAAACTGATGGCGATGCCGAGCAGGCCCACGGTCAGCGAGATACGTGCGCCATAGATCATGCGCGACAGCACGTCACGCCCCAGCCGGTCGGTACCCAGCAGGAACATGAAGCCGTCCTCGGCGGGGCAGACCAGATGAATGTCGGACGCAACCAGGCCCCAGAACTTGTACGGGTCGCTGCGGCAGAAGAAGCGCAGCGGCTGAACGCGCTCGCGGTTCTCGGTGTACTCCCGCTTCAGCGTCTCGGTGTTCAGCTTGAAGCGGTAACCGTAGACGAAGGGCCCGACGAACTCGCCCTCGTGGAACAGGTGCACGCTTTGCGGCGGCGCGAAGATGTGCCGCGCGCTGCGGGTCGAGGGCGCATAGGGTGCGACAACCTCGACCACCAGCGTCAGCGCATACAGCGCCAGCAGGATTACGCCCGACCACAGGGCCAGTTTGTGGCGGCGGAACTTCCACCACATCATCTGCCACTGCGACGCCATGTAATAGCGTTCCTGGCCGGCAGCCAGTTTCTCGATGCTGTGCGGATCGAACGGGTCGGGCGACGACCAGTGTTGCAGCGGCTCGGTGCGGCTCAGGTCGGTCATGTCGTGGCACTGCCGCTGAGCCGGATGCGCGGGTCGAGAATGGCCAGCAGGATGTCCGAGACCAGCATGCCGATCACTGTCAGCAGCGCCAGGAACATCAGGAACGAGCCGGCAAGATACTGGTCCTGGCTCTGCAGCGCCTGCAGCAGCATCGGGCCGGCCGTCGGCAGGCTCATCACCACCGACACGATGACCGAGCCTGACACCATCTGCGGGATCATGTTGCCGATGTCGGACACGAACGGGTTCAGCGCCATGCGGATCGGATATTTGATCAGCAGCCGCATCGGCGGCAGGCCCTTGGCCCGCGCCGTGGTCACGTACTGCTTCTGCAGCTCATCCAGCAGGTTGGCGCGCAGGCGGCGGATCATGCCGGCCGTGCTGCTGGTGCCGATGACAATGACCGGGATGGCCAGGTGCGACAGCACTGACTTGATCTTGGCCCACGTCCAGGCGGAATCGATGAACTGCTCGTCCATCATGCCGCCGATCGACAGGCCGAACCACACATTGGCGTAATACAGCAGCAGCAGCGCCAGCAGAAAACTGGGCGTCGCCAGGCCCAGATAGCCCAGGAACGTGAAGCCGTAATCGCCCCAGCTATATTGCCGCGTCGCCGAATAGACGCCGATCGGGAACGACACCATGTAGACGAAGATCGCGACCGCGAGGTTCAGGATCGCGGTCAGCAGCATGCTCTGCCCGATCAGGTCGATGACCGGCCGGTTGAACTCGAACGACCAGCCCCAGTCGCCCTGCAGCAGGCCCGAAAACTCGCCGTGATGCGGCCAGACGCCCAGCCACGCCGCGTATTGCTCGATCATCGGGCGGTCGAGGCCAAACTGCTGGCGCAGGAATTCCATGCGCTCCAGCGCCGAACGGTCGCCCTGCGACTGCAGCTCCTGCATCTTGTTGCTCAGGAAGTCGCCGGGCGGCAGCTTGATGATCAGGAACACCAGCAGGCTGATGACGAGCAGCGTCGGGATCATGATCAGGACGCGCTGGGCGAGGTAGTTCAGCATGACAGGGTCACCGGTCGAACCAGAACGTGTCCGGGCGGTACATGCCGAAGAATGACCCCGGGTCGAAATTGTAGATGCCCTCGATCGGCACGTTGCGCAGGCTGCGGCTGACCACGACCGGCTGGTGCACGCCGGACACGATGCCGATGGTGTACTGCTCGTCGGCATGGATCTGCAGCATGCGGTTCCAGATCGTGGCGCGCTGTTCGCGTTCGCCGGCATCGACCCAGTTCTGGTAGAGGCCCAGCAGCTCGCGCGCCGCCGGCAGGTCAGCCGGCTCGCCGGCGGTGCCCTTGGTCTCGTAGTACTGGCCCCATTTCGGCCATTGCAGCTGCACCTGCGCCATCGGCGCCAGCTCGATCGGGCTGGCCATCGGCGTGGCCAGGCCGTTCTCCAGGCCGAAGAACACCGACATGACCGTCTCGCCCGAGAACACGCGGTTGTACAGCACGTCGCGCTGCGACGGCTTCACCAGCAGCTTGATGCCCAGCTTCGCCCAGTTCTCGGCCACCAGCTCCAGCACGTCGGATTGCTCGGTGTCCTCGCCCGTGGTCTCGATGACGATTTCCATTAGCCGCCCGTCGGACAGCAGGCGCACGCCTGACGCGTCGCGCTTGTTGAGGCCCAGGTCATCCAGCGCCTTGTTGGCGCGCTTCACGTCGTACTTGGTCCACGCGGTCTGGTACTCGTCCCTGAACAGCGAACTGCCGGGCAGCACCGTGTTGTTGCCTTCGATCGCCAGACCATAATAAAGCGACTGGTTGATCCCCTCGCGGTCGATCCCCATCGACAGCGCGTGGCGAAAGGCAGGATTGCGGTTCAGCGCGCGCCAGACCGGATCGTTGCAGTTCAGGTTCGGCATCAGCGCCAGTTGCGAGCCCTTGGCCGTCTTCCAGAGACGGGTGGCATAGCCCGAGCGCTTCTCGTTCTCCTTCAGGAAGGTGAAGTCCTTGAACGAGATGTTGCGCGCCTGCAGGTCGGACTCGCCGGCCGCGGTCTTGGGTGGAATAAGCTTGCCGTCGGCCTGGTTGACGATGACCCGGTCGATATAGGGCAGCTGTACGCCGTTCTCGTCGATGCGGTGAAAGAACGGATTGCGCTCGACCACGAAGCGGATCGCCGGCGGCCGGGTGACGATGTGCCACGGCTCCAGCGTCGGCAGGTCGGGCTGGTCGAATTCCAGCAGGTTATCCAGCTTGTTGTGCAGCGCCGCCCAGCCGCGCATGCGGGCGGCGGTGATCGCGACCTTCAGTTCGTCCGGGTTGGCATACTTCGCGTGGAACTTCTTCAGGAAGTGCGAGGGGCGGAAAATGTACAGCGGCGCCGCGCCGGCCAGCCGGGCCAGGAAGTTCGGATTCCGCGTCGGCCACGAATAGCGCACCGTGACCTCGTCGAGGATCTCGACCTTCGGCTTGACGCCGTCGACCAGCAGGTCGACCGGCGGACCGCCCGGCATCAGTTCGGGGTTGTTCGCGACGTCTTCCCAGAAATAGCGGAAGTCCTCGCTGGTGAACGGCGCGCCGTCCGACCATTTATGGCCCTTGCGCAGCTTCATCGTGTAGACGCGCTCGTCCACCACGTCGATCGACTTCAAGAGGTCGGGCTGGATTTCCAGCGCGGGCGTATATCCGACCAGGCGGGCATAGCCGAACATGGCCATCAGGCGGATGTCGCGCGCGCGGCCGATCAGGGTGCGCAATTCGCCCCCCTGCTTGCCGGGCTGCAGGTCGCCCTCCAGCTTCACGACAAACGGCTCCGCCGGCACGCGCTTCGCAACCGGCGGCAGCCGGCCTGCCGCCACCTCCACCGCGAGCGACGCCGTTTCCTTCAGTTCCTGCGCGGCCGCCGGCAGCGCCAGAACCAGAGCGAGGCAGAGCGGTGCCAGTCTGCGCATCACGCCACCTTGGCCAGGCCGAGGGACGAAAGGTCGGCGCCATCGCGTACCCGCACGAAATGGCCGCCGCCAAGATCGGCGAGATGGGCCGGCGCGGTGCCATCGAGGGTAAAGGGCTGCGGCCAGTTGCCGGGGATCGATGCCTTGCCCTCCATCAGCGCGCCCAGGTCGAGCCGCGCATTCGGATCCGGCTTCGGCACCGCCGCCAGCAAAGCGCGGGTATAGGGATGGACCGGATTCTTGAACAGCATCTCGCGCGGTGCCGTCTCGACCAGGCGGCCGGCGCACATCACCGCGATGCGGTCGGCGATATAGTCCACGACCGCCAGGTTGTGCGAGATGAACAAGTAGGTCAGACCCAGCTTTTCCTTCAGGTCCTTCAGCAGGTTCAGCACCTGCGCCTGGATCGACACGTCCAGCGCCGACACCGGCTCGTCGCAGATCAGCAGGTCGGGCTGCAGCGCCAGCGCCCGCGCAATGCCGATGCGCTGCCGCTGGCCGCCGGAGAAGCTGTGCGGATAGCGGCGCAGGAAGCGCGGGTCGAGGCCGACCACGTGCATCAGCTCCTTCACCCGCTCGACGCGCTCGGCCGCGTCGCCCAGACCGTGGATGATCAGCGGTTCCGACACGATGTCGAACACCGTCATGCGCGGGTTCAGCGAACTGAACGGGTCCTGGAAGATGAACTGCACCTTGCGGCGGAAGGCGAACAGGTCGTCGCCCTGCAGCGCCCGCACGTCGATGACGCGGCCGCGGTCATTGTAGGTGATCTCACCTTCGCTGGCGGAAATCGCCCGCAGGATGATCTTCGACAGCGTGGTCTTGCCACAGCCGGATTCGCCGACCAGGCCCAGGCATTCGCCGCGCTTGATGAACAGGCTGACATCGTCGACTGCCAGCACCTCGGACTCCGACTTGGTGCGGAACAGGCCCGACTTGCGGATGCTGAATTTCTTGCTCACATGGCGGACACTCAACAGCGGCCCGGCCGCGTCGGCGCCTTCCGGCCACGGTTCCTTGGCGCGCAACAGGGCGCCGCCGTCTGACTTGATCTCGCGGATCGGCACCAGCCGTTCGCCCGGCTCCATGTCGAAGCGCGGCACCGCGCGCAGCAGCGCCCGCAGGTAGGGGTGCTCGGCGCGGCGGAACACGTCGTCCATCGTACCGCGCTCCATGACCTTGCCGTGGTACATGACGACCACTTCGTCGGCCATGTTGGCGACCACGCCCAGGTCGTGGGTGATCATCAACACCGCCATGCCCAGCTCGGCCTGCAGGTCGTTGATCAGTTTAAGGATCTGCGCCTGGATGGTGACATCAAGGGCGGTCGTCGGTTCGTCGGCGATCAGCAGCGCCGGGCGGCAGACCAGCGCCATGGCGATCATCGCCCGCTGGCGCAGGCCGCCGGACAGTTCGAACGGATAGGTGTCGATGGCGCGGCCGGGATTGGGAAAGCCGACCAGCCGCAGCATTTCAAGCACCAGCTCGCGCGCCTGTTCGGGGCTGACCTCGCGGTGCAGGTGCAGCGCCTCGGCGATCTGGTTGCCCACCGTGTGCAGCGGGCTCAGCGAGGTCATCGGTTCCTGGAAGATGATCGAGACGCGGCCGCCGCGGATCTTGCGATAGGCCGGCTTGTCCGGGTCGAGGGCGGCGAGGTCGACCACCTTTCCGCCCAGCAACGGATCGCGGAACAGGATCGAACCGCCGGCAATCTGCGCGGCGCGCGGAAGGATTCCCATAATGGCTTGGCTGACCACGGACTTGCCCGAGCCGGATTCGCCGACCAGGGCCACGGTCTTGCCCTCGGGCACGCGGAACGAGACACCATCCACGGCCCGGATCACGCCCTCGTTGACGCGAAACTGGACCTTCAGGTCGTTGATCTCGATCACATTGGCCATGGATCGCCCTTGCCCTGCCGCGACGTGCCGCGGATCGTCTCCGGATTGGCGGCGGTTGCGGGGTCGAGGTCAAGCCCCCGCGCGCGGACAACATCGGCAATCGTGACCGCCAACACATCGAACGCGCTGATCGTCGAATCGATCCGCAGGCGGGCACGCGGACCTTTCACGGTCAGCTGCATCCAGCCATTGCTGCGGTCACGCCGGGTCGAGAAATAACGCACGGCCACGTCCTGCACTTCCCCCCAGCCGATGTGCGTGGCGCGCACCGACCCGAAACACGGCCATTCGGCTCTTATGCCCGTCTGATCGGCCGTCACCTTCGTGACGCTGCGCCGCACCGTCGTGACGACAAACGCACCGAACAGCAAAGCCATCCCCGCGCCAATATAGAACAGGACCGATGAAGCATTGGTGAAAATAAGCAGCAAAACGGCGGTGATAACGCCAATGCCCCCGCGGATCAGGTCGGGGGCAAGAGCCGCCAGGGTGTAGCGGTGGGTCACGCCGCGAAAGCCTCGGCCGGCGACTGCCAGCGTGCGGCCGGATGGGCCGACACGACCTCGGCAAACCGCGCCGCAAAGGCCCAGACCTTCTCGTCATGCTGCAGGTGATGGGTCAGCAGGCCGGTCGGTTCGGCCGCATCTGCCGCACCGGTCCTGCGGCCGGCCAGGTGCGCGACGATGGCGCCCAGAACAATGGCTTCGCCAGCAAAGCCGTGTCCGCCGCGCCAGTCGATCGGATCGCCGTGGCAATTGACCTGAAGCGGGACCGTGGCCTTGCGCGGGCCATAGGTGGACAAGGCGTGCAGGCCGCACTCGGGCAGCCGCGCCGCCAGGGCTGCATCGATACGGTTCCACGGCGGCACCAGCACCGGCAGGAATTGCGCGCCGAACAGGGCGGCCAGCTGGGTGCGTCCGTGGTTGAGCCCGGCCAGCAGAGCGTCGACAGGCTGATCCCCCAGTTCGCGCCGCTTCGCGCCGGCGGGCGCGTTATTGTGGTGGCCGATACCGTGCTGGAGGATGGCGACATTGTCCGGCAGGGCCATGGCGCCCGCCCGCTCCGGAATGACGGCGAGGCCCAGCGGGATGTTGGACGGGCCTACTATACCCAGCAGCCGATCCAGTTCAGCCGTCAGCCCTACCGCATCGTCATCCCGCCACCAGAAGGTGGCGGTACGGCCGGCTTTTGCCCAGGCATCGAGCTCCGCCTGCAGTTCTGCCCAGCCGGTCATGGCCTGCGACCGGCCCAGGTGGCCACAAGATCGGCTGACACGGCGGCGCCATCCATCCTCGGCATGAACTCGCGCCGTGGCGCGGCAAGGGCGCGGTCGATGGCGGCGGCCAGGGTGCCGGGGCGCAAGTCAGTCTCCTCAACCACTTCGACCAGGCCGCGACGCGCCATCAGGCGCGCGCGCAATGCCTGTTCGGTCTGGCCACCGTCGGCGAAAGGCACCACTACCGCCGGTGTGCGCCGCGCGACCACTTCCATCAGGGTATTGTAGCCAGCCTGGCTGACCGACAGGGCCGCGTTACTGAGCAAGGTGGTAAAGTCGGGCCGGGCGGGTTCCACGACAAGGCCATCGCGCGCCTGTGCCGCCAGTTCGTCTGCCAGCCCTGCCGGCGCCGCCGTGCCAACCAGAACACGCCATGGCAACGCGGCAGCCTTGCTCAAGGGCCGCGCCGCGACGGCGGCGCGCAGTAGGGCGGCCCCGACGGCGCCACCGCCGGCCGAAACGATGACTTCGCCGCTTCCCTGCGAGCCCTGCCCGGGTGCGTTGTTCACGACATACCCGGTATAACTTATCCGGTCCGCGAGTTCAGCTGCGAGGGGAAAGCTGGCTTCCAGGCCAGCGACGTCAGGATCGCCGTGCACCAGCAGCTGGTTGTAGTGCCGGTTAAAGGCATCGACCATCTCGCGATCCCGACCGGTTTTGGTGCCGGCGATCAGGATGTCGCGAACCGACGCGATGACCACCGGCTTCGTCCTGCCGTGTGCGGCGGAGGCGAGCAGCGGCTCAAGCTCGAAGCGGAAGGGCCGCCGTCCGAACGGATACAGTTCCGTAATCACGACGTGAGGTTCTACTTCATGGTAGAGCTGAGCAAGCGCCTCGCGGCGACGAGCGCGCCATGCATCCGTCGCGGGTAGGCCATGTCCATCGAGCAGCGGCGTAAAGCGCGCATCCGCCACCCGCGCCGCCGGCAACTGCACCAAGCGTGCCCTACCCAAGGTCAATCCCGGCACCGGGTAGCCGCCACTGGCCACCGTGACGTCCAGTCCGCGCTCCGCCATCGCAGCGGCCAGTAGGGCGGCGCGGTTCAAATGGCCGATGCCCAGCAGATGCTGCACCCAGAGCAATACGCGGGTCATTCGAGCGCCGTATTCAGCGCGTAGGGCCGCAGGATTCCGCCGTTGAACTGGAAGACGTGCAGCCGTGACCAGTCCAGCTTCGCCGGGGCCTTGCCGGTCATGTCCCAGTCAAAGGCCAGGCTGATCGCCGCGCGTATGACCCCTTTGTGGGTTACGCCAATGACGCCTTCACCGGTGACGTCGTTCTCCAGCCAATGCCCTACCCGGGCACGAACCTCGCGGGGGCTCTCGCCGCCGGGCGGATGAAAATCGAGGCCACGGCCCTCCGCTTCCACGAAGCCGGCGATGGTCTCCCGCAGCTCGCTGACCGTGCGGCCCTCGTAGTCACCCCAATGCATCTCGGTAAGACCCGGCGCCACTACCGCGTCGGTCAGGCCAAGTAGCGCTGCCGTTTCGCGCGCCCTCTTCAACGGACTGACATGCACCGGCCAGGTGCGATAGGTCACCGGCAGGCGCCGACTGGCGACTGCGGCGCGGCCCGCGCTCGACAACGGTAGGTCGTGTCGGCCTTGCAGCCGGCGAGCGGCATTCCACTCGGTAGGTCCGTGGCGCAGCAGCGCGACGAGCGTCATGCACGCAGCCCTGTCAGGCCCTGTTTCAGCAAAGCTGCTGCCTGCACGACGGTGCGCTCGCGGCGGACCCAGCGGGCGGCCGCGTCGCCCATCTCGCGAGGTAGGGCCGGATCGGCAACCAACCGGCCGATGGCGCGCCCTAGGGCGACTGCATCGTCGGGCTCAACCAGCAGGCCGGTTACACCGTCACGCACCACTTCGGGCACGCCGCGCACGCGGCCCGCAACAACAGGCAGGCCAGCAGCCTGCGCCTCCAGCAGGGCCATGCCAAAAGCCTCGTTTACGGCCGGCCACACATACAGGTCGGCGGCGGCATAAACTGCGCCGAGCCGGGATTCTTCTATCGCTCCGATATAAGTTATGTGGTCGCCGAAGCGACGGAACGCTGACCGCACTTCGTCACGTGCGGGTCCGTCGCCAACGATCGTCAGTGTCCAGTCGCCAACCGTGTGAACCAGGGCGTCCGCCAGTTGCCGATAGGAGTCCAGCTTGTCGCCCGCGCGCATCATGCCGACAGCGAGCAGGCGCACCGGCCCGCCCAAAGGTACGCAAGCGGGCCCGACATTGAACGGGACAACATCCAGGAAAGGCGGCAGGTGGACCAGGCGATCTGGCTCGACGTCCAGGCATTCCATGTCTGACTGCGTGATACAGAAAATGCGCGCGGCCTGCTGAACCGCGGCCTCCGCCCTGGCGTGGAAATCCGCCCATGGTCCTTGCCGCCGTTTCGGCGCCAGCGACGCCTCCGCCAGAACATACGGTAGGGCCCAGTGCCGGGCCACCGTCGCACCGATGAGATCGGGGCTCTTGTGATAGACGTGATAGGTGAACCACAGGTCAGGTCTGGTGCCGGCCAGTAACCGCGCAACCTCCTGTTCGGCCTGCCCTACCAGGCGCGCCTGCGCGGCCGCATCGCCAACGCCGTCGTAAATACGCAGGCGCGATGCCAGCTCTACCTCATGTCCCGCCAGGCGCAAGGCCTGCATGAACAGATTGGCCATGCGCCGGTCGCCCGATGGTGTCGGGTGGTCGGGCGATTTCATCGGTGCGTAAAATGCAATCTTCATGGCAGGCCGAACTTCGCGGCCAGGCGCGCGATCCCGGCATCCATTGAAAACCGTGCGCGCACGCTTATCTCGCCGGCTTCGGCCAGCCGCGTGCGTATCGCGCGATCGCGCAGCAAGGTAGTGATTGCTCGGGCCAACTCGGTAGTGTTTCCGGGCGGGACCAGCACCCCGGTCACGCCGCTCTCGATCAGTTCCGGGATCGCCGAGAGGTCGGTGGAAATACACGCAAGGCCCTGACTCTGGGCTTCTACGAGCACATTCGGCAGGCCGTCGCGGTCGCCGTCGTCGGCAGTACGACTGGCCAAAACGAACAAGTCACTATCGCGGTAGTGTTGTAGTACCGCTTCCTGCGCCGCCGGGCCACGCCACTCGATTCTGTCACTCAGGCCCAGGCGTTTCGCCTGTGCGGTCAGGTCATCCTTCAGCGGCCCTCTCCCCACATGGACGAACCGCCAGGGCAGGTCGTTCGGCAGTAGGGCCAGGGCGTCGAGTAAGTCGGTATAGCCCTTTTTCTGCACCAGCCTCCCGACCGACAGGATCACGGGTACGGCGTTCTCAGGTCTCGGCGGCGCCGGCGCAAAGCGGGTGAGGTCCAGGCCGTGATAGACCAGTTCGACCCGCCCCTTCGGCGCCAGTGCGGCCAGATGTTCGGCATTACCCCTGGTGCACGTTACCGCCCAGCGGCAATCTGCCAGCTTCTCGGCCTTTTCCCAGTCGGGCGAGGTCCAGATGTCGCGCGCATGGGCCGACAGGCTCCACTTCAAGCCGGTGAGCTTCGCGCAATAGCGCGCGACCGACGCCGGCGTATGCATGAAATGCGCGTGCAGCCACGTCGTTCCCGGCGGCAACTCGCGCGCCAGGACCAGCGCCTGGCCGAAGCGGCGGACGCGATTGCGGCTCGGGTCCCGCACCAGGTCGCGCAGCCACAGCGCCAGTGCCGGCCACAGGCCGGGGCGATGTAGGGCCGACAGCGCGCCACGGAACACCCGGCCCGGCTCGTCATGCAGATATTCCGGCAGGTACAGGACCGGCGCCCGGATCTGATTGTGCACCGGGTGGCGCAGCGTGTCGGTCGGGTGGCGCAGCGAGACGATACTGATGTCGAGGCCGCGCGCTTCCAGCGCCGCAATTTCCTGCGCAATGAAGGTTTCCGACAGGCGCGGATAGCCTTTGAGGATAAAGGCCACCCGGCCGGGACCGCCCACGTAGGTCGAGGTCAGGCGCGCCGGGAGGCCGTGTCGGCCCCGTCTTTCGCGGGCAGCGGCCGCAGCCAGCGCTGGATCAGGCGGTTGACGTTCTCCAGGCCTTCCAGCAGGCCGGGTACGACGACCTCGGACGGCAGCCGCTGCTGCGGCAGGTTGCGCAGCGCGGTGGCCATCACCGCCGGGTCGCGCGTGCCGTCGTCGACCAGCATGCGGACGAGGCCCAGTTCCTGCGCCCGGCTGGCGCGGATGTACTGCTCCATGCGGGGCGCGGTGCGCGGCACGATGATGGCCCTCTTGTCCAGCGACAGGATCTCGCAGAACGTGTTGTAGCCGCCCATCGCCACCACGCCGACCGCATTGGCCACCAGATGCTCCATGTGCGCATCGAAGGTGATGGCATCGACCCGGCGCAGCTTCCGGCACCGTTCGATGAAGCCGGCGCGAATCTCGCGGTCCATGAACGGCCCCAGCACCAGTAGCGCCGGGTAGGGCAGCAGGCGGGTGCTCTCGTAGGCCTTCAGCACCCAGTCGATCAGGGCCTCGCCATCGCCGCCGCCGCCCGGGGTGACCAGCAGGAAGGGCCGCTCGCAGATGCCGGGCAGCTGGTGTTCCGGCGGCGGCTCGTTCGAGTAGCGCTTCAGGTAGCCGGTATAGAAAATCTTCCGCTTCACCTTCTCTGGCAGGGCAATGCCCTCCAGCGGATCGCAGATCTGCGGCAGGCCATAGATCCAGATTTCGTCGAACAGGTCGCGCAGCGCCGGCATCACGTTCTTGCGGTGCCATTCCGGTGCCAGGGCGGCCGGCTCGTCCATCACGTCCCGCAGGCCGAGGACCAGCTTGGTGCCCCGCGCCTTCAGCAGGCGCATGGTTTCCAGCACCTCGCCGCGCAGGCCCGTCGGCTCCTTGTCGATGATGAAGACGTCGGGATCGAAGATCAGGGCGGTGTGCTGGATCACCGACGAGCGCAGTTCCAGCGTCTCCTCGATGTCCATGTGCAGGTTCAGCGACGTGTACTGCCCGTCGCGCAGCTTGATGACGCCCGGCACGCGGACGAAGTCGACGCGGCTGCGGAAGTCGAAACTGCCGATGATCGGCGAGCCCGATAGAATAAGAACCGAGAGATTCTTGTTATGTTCGACAAGGGAATGGGAGATCGTCCGGCACCGTCGCAGGTGCCCCAAACCGAAAGTGTCGTGACTGTAGACGAGGACCCTAGAGCCATCCGTCCGGCGTTGCATGGCGGACTTTGCCCCCCTGTCCGGCCGCATTTCAACCGGACTATTGCATGACGGCCCGTGAACCGGAAAGCCAATTCTGCCACCGATGCCTATATTTTAGTCTGGCGCGGGCTAGCGGTTTACCCTTGCATGACCCTCGTATAACCTGCCGGCGGGCGGCCCGTTAGCGGTAATGGCGGGGCGGGGCATTACAGGGGGCCGGGCGGCAGCCGAGCGCTTGCACCGGGCGGGGCCATATGGAGCACAGTCTCTACAAGTTCATCATCAAGTACAGTTTGCGTCAGCAGATCATCCTGACGGTGCTGTCGGTCGCGTCCTTCATTCCCTACTACTACTTTCTCGATATCCCCAAGGCGATCGTCAACAAGGGCATATCCAGCAAGGGCGTGACCTATCCGGTCGATATCGCCGGGCTGGGGCTTTTCCAGCTCGACAAGGTCGGCTACCTGCTGTGGCTCTGCGGCGTGTTCCTGTTCCTGGTGCTGGTGCAGCAGGCGTTCAAGTACGCCATCAACGTCTACCAGGGCATTTCCGGCGAGCGCATGCTGCGCCGCATGCGCTACGAACTCTATTCGCGGGTCATGCGCTTCCCGCTGCCAACCTTCAAGAAGATGAGCCAGGGCGAGATCATCCCGATGATCACCGCCGAGGTCGAGCCGCTGGGCGGCTTCATCGCCGAAAGTTTTGCGCTGCCGATCTTCCAGGGCGGCATGCTGCTGGTCACCTTCGCCTTCCTCATGGTCCAGAACTGGATGATGGGCCTGGCCGGCGTTGCGCTCTATCCCCTGCAATTCTATTTCATCCCGAAGCTGCAGCGGAAGGTGAACGCGCTGGGCAAGGAGCGTGTGAAGGGCGCCCGCCGCCTGGCCGACCGCATCGGCGAAACGATTTCCGGCGTGCAGGAAGTGCATGCCCATCACGGCTCGCACCGCCTGCGCGCGGAATTCGCCCGCCGCCTCGGCGCGATCTACTGGGTGCGCTACGAAATCTACCAGCGCAAGTTCGTCATCAAGTTCATCAACAACTTCATCCAGCAGCTGGGCCCGTTCTTCTTCTACGCCATTGGCGGCTACCTGGTGATCCAGGGCAGCCTCGATGTCGGTACCATCGTCGCCGCGGTTGCCGCGCAGAAGGAAATGGGCGGCCCGTGGAAGGAGCTGCTGACGCACTACCAGGCGCGCGAGGATGCGCGCATCAAGTACGAGCAGATCATCGCGCAGTTCGCGCCCGAGGGCATGCGCCCGCCCGAGCAGCAGCTGCTCGAGCCTGAACAGATTCCGAACCTCAACGGCGACATCGTCCTCAGCAATGTCAGCTTCACCGACGACCACGGCACCAGCGTGGTTGATGGCGTCACCGTCACCCTGCCCAACCCGGGCAGCACCGCCGTCGTCGGCGGCATGGGCCGCGACGAACTGCTGCTGCTGATTGCGCGCCTGCTCGACCCGTCGCGCGGCAAGATCATGATCGGCGGCGCCGACATCGCCGAGATGCCCGAGGCGATCACCGGCCGGCGCACCACCTTCATCGGCGCCAGCAGCTACATGTTCAACAGCACCATCGCCGACAACCTGCTGTTCGGCCTGCGCCAGCGGCCGCTGAAATTGCGCGACTATGACGGCGCAGAGAAGCGCCGCTTCGACCGCGAGACCGGCGAGGCGCTGGCCTCCGGGAACAGCGCCGAGGATCCGGCCGCCGACTGGACCGACTACGCCGCCGCCGGCGTCGACGGGCCCGACGGCCTGACGGCGGCAACGCTGAAGGCGCTGGCCACTGCGTCGTTCGACGACGACGTCTACCAGCTGGGCCTGCGCGGCGTGATCGATCCGGCACGCGATCCCGAACTCGCCGCCCGCATCATGGAGGCACGCCAGGCCTTCCGCGCCCGTCTCGACGACCCGGCCGTGGCCGCCCTGGTCGAGATCTGGGACCGCGCCCGCTACAACGACAACGCTACCGTGGCCGAGAACCTGCTGTTCGGCACGCCGGTCGGCGACAAGTTCGACCTCGAGCGCATCGCCAGCAACAAGTACATGCTGTCGGTGCTGGACAAGGTCGGGCTGAAGGACCGCTTCCTGGCCATCGGCTACGACGTCGCGAAGACCATGGTCGAACTGTTTGCCGACCTGCCGCCCGATCACGAGTTCTTCCAGCAGTTCAGCTTCATCTCGTCCGACGATCTGCCCGAGTTCAAGGACATCCTGGCGCGCACCAGCCCCGACAAGTTCGCGCAGATTTCCGACGCCGACCGCGGGCGGCTGATGTCGCTGCCGTTCAAGCTGATCCCGGCGCGTCACCGCCTGGGCCATCTGGACGCCGACTTCAAGGCGCTGGTCATCAAGGCGCGCGAGGTGTTCGCCGCCGACCTGCCGGCCGATCTCAAGGGCGCCGTCGCGTTCTTCGATCCGGAGCAGTACACCCGAGCCGCGAACCTGCTGGACAACATCCTGTTCGGCAAGGTCGGCTACGGCCAGGCGCAGGCGGCCGAGCGCGTCGGCATGCTGACCGCCGACGTGATCCGCGACCTCGATCTGCGCCCCACCATCACCCAGGTGGGGCTGAACTACGAGGTCGGCATCGGCGGCAGCCGGCTGTCCTCGGCCCAGCGGCAGAAGCTGGCCATTGCCCGCGCGGCACTGAAGCGGCCGGACATCCTGCTGCTGTCGGAAGCGACCGCGACGCTGGACGCCGCGACCCAGACCCGGATCATGGACAGCCTGTTCGAGGCCTTCCAGGGCAAGGGCATCATCTGGTCGCTGCACCGCGCGGCCCAGGCCGAACGCTTCGACCGCATCCTCGTCATCGCCGACGGCCGCCTGGTCGAGCAAGGCAAGTTCGCCGAGCTGAACCGCGACGGTACGGAATTCCACAAACTGCTGGCCCGCACCTGAGTACCGGTGCGGCGGGAGGTAGCTAGCCGTGAGTCTTAATGAAGAAGTCGAGTTGCTGCGGCGGATTCCGCTGTTCGCCAAGATCGAGCCGTCAAAGCTGAAGCTGCTGGCCTTTACCAGCGAGCGGCTGACTTTTCCGACCGGCAGCACGCTGTTCCGCCAGGGCGATCCCGGCGATGCCGCCTACATCATCATTTCCGGCGATGCGGACATCATCGTCGAAACGCCGTCGGGCCCGCTCAAGGTGGCGCAGCTGCACGGCAACGATTTCGTCGGCGAAATCGCCATCCTGTGCGACGTGCCGCGCACCGCGACCGTCCAGGCCGCTTCCCCGCTGACCACCTTGCGCATCTCCAAGGACCTGTTCTTCCGCCTTGTTACCGAGTTTCCGCAAATGGCGATCGAGATCATGCGGGTGCTGGCCCAGCGTCTGGAGCGCACGACGGCCGACTGGCGCGCCGTGGCCGAAAAGCTCAAGCAGACGACGTGAGCCGCCTCGACAGCTTCATCAACCGGGTCACGGCCCAGCGCGCCTGCCTGAACTACCTGGCGCCCCTCGTCGCGGCCATGCCGGGTCCGGTGCTGGAACTGGGCCTTGGCAACGGGCGGACCTATTCGCACCTGCGCGAACTCTTCCCGACGCGTGACATCTGGGTGTTCGAATTCGAGGTGGCCGCCCACCCGGACAGTATTCCGCCCGACCATCTGCTGATCCTCGGCGATTTCCGCAAAACCATCCCGGCGGCGCCGGCGTGGATCGGCGCACCGGCCCCGCTGATCCATGCCGACTTCGGCTCCGGCCACGCGGACAAGACCGCCGCCATGGCAGCCTGGCTGGGTCCGCGCCTGCGGCCACTGCTGGCGCGCGGCGGCTATGTTGCATCCGACCAGCCGCTGCAGGTCGACGACACCGAAATCGTGCCGCTGCCGCCGGGCGCGGTCGCCGGCTCATACAATCTGCGGCGTTCCCTATAACACCGACATGCGTGACCGCACCGCTGACGGTGCGTCAAAAACGCAACCACGCTGCGACCCTGCGTTAACCACTCTGGGCATTGCACGCCCGCAACTTTCCTGTCACCGTTGCCCGAATCTTGATCGATTTGGTCAATAGGCGAGGGCGTTGTATGCATATGGGCAAAATCGGGATCGTGACCGCCCTGCTGCTTGCGGGCATTGCACTCCAGCCGGCGGCGGCCAAGACCTTCAAGTGGGCGAACGATCTCGACGCGGCGACGCTCGATCCCTACGCCCGCAACGTCGTGTTCGACCTCATGTTCGCCGAGAGCACGTACGAGGGGCTGACGCGCCGCGGTCCCGACCTGAAGCTGGAACCCTCTCTCGCCACCGAGTGGAAGCTGGTGGCGCCGACCACGTGGCGCTACACGCTGCGCCGCAACGTCCGCTTCCAGGACGGTACGCCGTTCACCGCCGACGATGTGATCTTCTCGTACCAGCGCGCCTCGGCCGGTGCCGGCACCTCCATCGCGGGCTATTTCGCCTCGGTGAAGGAGATGACCAAGGTCGATGACTTCACCGTCGACGTCGTCACCCGCGCACCCAACCCGGTCCTGCCCGAGGAATTGGCCAATTGGCTGATCATGTCCAAGAGCTGGTCCGAGCGGAACAATCTCACCCGCATCGCCGAGGTGGCGAAGAACGAAGAGAACTTCGCCGTCCTGCATTCCAACGGCACCGGCCCGTTCGTCGTGAAGTCGCGCCGGCCGGAATCGAGACCGAGTGGGAGCCCTATGCCGGCTGGTGGGACAAGCCCACGCACAACCTGACCAAGGTGACCTTCAACCTGCTGAAGGACCCGAACGCCCGGGTATCGGCGCTGCGCGCCGGCTCGGTCGACATGATCTACAGCGTGCCAACCCAGAATGTCGACGACCTGTCCAAGCGCAAGGGGCTGCGCGTCGTGCAGTCGCCGGAAACCCGCACCATCTTTCTCGCGCTCGACCAGGGCAGCGATGAACTGGTCGGCAGCAGCGTGAAGGGCAAGAACCCGTTCCGCGACCTGCGCGTCCGCCAGGCGCTGCAGTTCGCCATCGACCGCGAAGCGATCAAGACCAAGATCATGCGCGGCTTCTCGCTGCCCAACACGCTGGTGGTTGGCCCGGGCATCAACGGCTACGACGCAGCGCTGAACAAGCCGGGCAAGCCCGACTACGCGGCGGCAAAGAAGCTGCTGACTGATGCCGGCTATCCCGACGGTTTTGAAGTGGCGATGGAGTGCCCGAACAACCGCTACGTCAATGACGAGCAGATCTGCGTCGCGGTTGTCGGCATGCTGGCGCAGATCGGCGTGAAGGTGAAGCTCACCGCCATGCCGATGAGCCTGTACGGCGCGAAGATCTCGCCGCCGGGCTACGGCGCCGCCAGCATCGCCTTTGTCGGCTGGGCGCCCACGACCTACGATGCGCACAACACGATCTTCAGCCTGTTCATGCCCCGCAAGGCGGACATCCGCCAGGGCCTGTTCAATTTCCACAACAACAATTTCCCGGAACTCGAACGGCTCGGCCTCACCATGGGCGGCGAAACCGACCTGGCCAAGCGCAACGCGCTGATCCGCGAGGGGCTGGTCTACATCCGCGACAACGTGCTGGCCCTGCCGTTGCACCAGCAGGTCGTGCTGTGGGCCACCAAGGACAATGTGAAACTGGTCCAGCGCGCCGACAACTACTTCCCGCTCCGCTCCGTGCGGGTGGAGTAGGCGGCAGACGCGGCAGGGGAACCCCGCTTGACCACTTTCCCGGCCCCGGCTATGGTCCGCGCCATGTTGAACCGCGTGCATATGGAAACCCGTCGTTGGTGGCGCCGCTGAAGCGGCGGCTCCCACGATCCCTTGTGCATGTGACATGAAGATCGGGCCGCCTCGGAGACGAGACGGCCTTTTTGATTTTCTGCCCCGTTCGTCCTCCGCCGGCCCCCAGGACTGAGGAACCCGAAGGATGAACATCGACCTGAACGCCCCCCCCACCCTGCACCGCTACGCCACGCCCTGTGGCGTCGAGGTCGCGGTGCGCCGCTATAGCGAAGACTATGAGGGTTCGCTGGCGCCGCTGGTCGACCGGCTCGACACGCGCAAGGGCTGCGTCTTTTCCTCGGCGTTCGAATTTCCCAACCGCTACAGCCGGTGGGACTTCGGCTTCGCCGACCCGCCGCTGGAACTCGTTGCGCGCGGCGAGGTGTTGCACGTCCAGGCGCTGAACCCGCGCGGCGCGCTGCTGCTGGAACCGCTGGCCCGTCACCTGAAACAGGCGGGGCACAAGGTCGGCGCCATTGTTGCTGACGGCTTCGACAGCACGCTGGGCCAGGTTGCCTCCGGCCCGCTGGCCGAGGAGGAACGCACCCGCCGCCCGTCACTGTTCACCCTGCTCCGCGATGTCGCCGCCGCCTTCCACAGCGCGGATGATCCGAACCTCGGCCTGTACGGTGCGTTCGGCTACGACCTCGTGCTGCAGCTCGATCCGTTCGAGACGCGCATGGAGCGCAGCGCCGACCAGCGCGACCTCGTCCTCTATTTGCCCGACGAACTTCTGGTGGTCGATCACCTGAAACAGGCGGCGACTTTGATCCGCTACGAGTTCGCCGTCGGTGGCCACAGCACCGACGCCATCCCCCGCTCCGGCGCGCACCATCCGCCGAAGCCGGGCCGCGATCCGAAAATGCCGCAGAGCCACAAGCCGGGCGAGTTCGCATCCGCGGTGCGTGAGGCACAGGAAGCCTTCAAGCGCGGCGACATATACGAGTGCGTGCTGACGCAGGCGTTCTACCGCCGCTGCGACACCGCACCTACCGCCCTGTTCCGTCATCTGCAGAAGACCAACCCGGCACCCTATGGCGCGCTGATCAACCTCGGCGACGGCGAGTTCCTTGTCGCCGCCTCGCCCGAGATGTTCGTGCGGGTGAACGGCCGGCGGGTCGAGACCTGCCCGATCTCGGGCACCATCGCGCGTGGCGGTGACGCCATCGGCGACGCGGCTCAGATCCTGACCCTGCTGAATTCGCAGAAGGACGCGTCCGAACTGACGATGTGCACCGACGTCGACCGCAACGACAAGGCGCGCGTTTGCACGCCGGGCTCGGTGAAGGTCATCGGCCGCCGCCAGATCGAAATGTATTCCCGCCTGATCCACACGGTCGACCACGTCGAGGGCGAGCTGCGCGAGGGTTTCGACTCCCTTGATGCCTTCCTGACCCATGCCTGGGCGGTGACGGTGACCGGCGCGCCGAAACGCGCCGCCATGCGCTTCATCGAGGCGAAGGAGCGCTCGGCCCGCCGCTGGTACGGCGGCGCCATCGGCATGCTCGGCTTCGATGGCAACATGAACACCGGCCTGACGCTGCGCACCATGCAGCTGCGCGACGGCATTGCCGTGGTGCGTGCGGGCGCGACGCTGCTGCATGATTCCGTGCCCGAGGACGAGGACAAGGAATGCGCGCTCAAGGCCTCGGCCCTGCTCGCGGTGCTGGAACCGAAGGCGAAGGTGGCGCCCGCCGCCGTGTCGAACCTGCGCAGCATCGCCGAATCCGGCAAGGGCAAGCGCGTCCTGTTCGTCGATCACGAGGACAGCTTTGTGCTGATCCTGGCGGATTATTTCCGCCAGACCGGCGCCGAGGTGGTGACGCTGCGCTCCGGCCCGGCGCTGGAACGGCTGAAGGCCGAGAAGCCCAGCCTCGTCGTGCTGTCGCCCGGTCCCGGCCGGCCCAGCGACTTCCCGATCAACGAGACCATCGACCTCGCCATGTCCAAGGGCGTGCCGGTGTTCGGTGTTTGCCTGGGCCTGCAGGGCATCGTGGAAAAGTTCGGCGGCAGGATCGTGCGCCTGGGCGAGCCGGTGCACGGCAAGGAGTCCATCGTGACGCTGGGCGAGGATCCGATGTTCGAAGGCATGCCGCGCCAGGTCACCATCGGCCGCTACCACTCGCTGCACGCCGAACGCGCCAGCTTCCCGTCGGACATGGAGGCGGTGGCCCAGGTCGAGGACGGCACCATCATGGCCGTGCGGCACAAGACGCTGCCGGTCAAGGCGGTGCAGTTCCATCCTGAATCGATCATGTCGGCGCGCGACAACCACGGCCTGCGCCTGGTCGCCAACGTGCTGGGCCAGATGGCGCTGAAGGGCTAGACGGCCGCGTCTTCCAGGATCATCTCTGCCGCGCGCCAGGCCATGGCCATGGCGGGCGCGTTGGTATTGCCGGAGACCGGCAGCGGCATGATCGAGCAATCCACCACGCGCAGGCCGTCGATGCCATGGACGCGCAGGCGGGCGTCCACCACAGCGTCCGCGTCCGGCCCCATGCGGCAGGTGCCGACCGCGTGCAGTCCCGACGCCAGCAGGCGCTTCACGGCGGCAAGAATGTCTGCATCGCTGTTGACGTCAGCGCCCGGCGAAATCTCTTCGCCAACATAATCGGCCAGGGCCGGCTGCCGCACGAAGCGGCGCAGCTTGCCGACCATGGCCAAAGCCGTGGCGCGGTCGTCGTCGGTAGCCAGCCAGTTGGCGCGGATGCGCGGCGGTGTTGCGATATCGGGTGATGTGATCTGCACATCGCCCCGGCTGCTCGGCCGGATCATCGTGCCGATAATGGTGATGCCGGGCTGCTGCTCTGTCCGCACGCCTTTCGACACCCAGTTGCCGCGCTTCAGGTCGAACGAGTAGGGCGACATGCCCAGCTGTATGTCGGGCCGCTCCACAGCGTCGGCCGAGCGCATGAAGCCACCGACTTCCGATGCGCCATAGCTCAGCAGGCCGCGCCCGGTTGCGTAGTAGACGACAGCATTCTTCAACAGGCGCAGGCCGCGAAACTCGCGGTTGTGGCCATATGCGGTGCGCAAGCGGTGCGGCATGGCAAAGACCAGGTGCTCGGCCAGGTTCGCGCCGACGCCCTTCAGGTCGCGCCGTACCGGCACGCCGGCCGCCTGCAGCACCGCGCCGGGACCGATGCCCGAGACCTGCAGCAATTGCGGCGAATGCAGCGCGCCGGTCGCGACGATCACCTCGCGCGTGGCGCGATACTCACCGTCACCGCAGGCGACGCCGGTGGCGCGCATTCCGTCGAACAGCAGGCGCGAGACGCGCGCGCCGGTGACGATTTTCAGGTTCGGACGATGGCGGACCGGGTCCAGGAAGGCATGTCGCGCGCTGGACCGCACGCCGCGCCGGTCCACGCTGTGGACGATGTAGCCGATGCCCTCGCGCGTCGCGCCGTTCGGATCGTCGAGGCGCGGCAGGCCCATCTGCTGTCCGGCCGCGATGCACGCCTCGAACACCGGCAGCGGCTGGCAGCGCACGCCGACCTGCAGCGGTCCGCCTCTGCCGCGAAAGTCATCCGCACCGGCGGCATGGTCCTCGATCTCCTTGAAGCAGCGCGCCATGTCGCGCCAGCCCCAGCCTGGATTGCCGAGCTTTTCCCACGCGTCGTAATCCTCGGCCTGGCCGCGGCTATAGACCATGCCGTTGATCGCGCTCGATCCACCCAGTCCGCGCCCGCGCAGCCACGTCTCGCGCGCCGGGCCGCCGTCCTCTGGCTCGACCGGAAACTCCCAGGCATAGGTCGGGTTGGCGCGCAGCTTGATCCACGCGCGCGGCAGGCGGATGAACGGATGGCGGTTCTCGCCGCCGGCCTCCAGCAGCAGGACGCGATTGCGCGGATTGGCCGACAGGCGATGCGCCAGAACGCAGCCCGCCGACCCAGCGCCGACGATGATGTAGTCGAACTCAGCCATGGTCCCGGCAGGCTGTAGCGCGCGCCGGGCACGGACTCAAGTTCAGTCGCGGCGGGCGCGCAGCGCCGGCTTCGTCGTGGGCGCCGGCTCATGCGCCTGCGCCCGGATGCCGGGATAGCGCGCCAGCAGCACCGCCGCCCCCGCCATTTCCTCGACATCGGCGAAATGCGGAATGCCCGCCCGCTCCAGCACCGCCTGCATGGCGGGCCGTTCGGGCAGGGTGCCCATCAGCGTGTGCATCATCGGCAGGCCGAGGTGTTTCGCACCTGCGGCGATGCGCGCGACCACCGGCACCGGATCGACCATGAACGGCACCACATGCACGCCCAGCACGGCGTCATAGGCATCGCGGCTTTCCGCCATGGCGTCCAGCACCGCGCCAAAGCGGTCCTCGCGGGCATCGGCCAGGATATCGACCGGGTTGGCTGCCGACGCCTCCGCCGGCAGCAGGGCGTGCAATGCGGCATCCAGCTTCGGCGGCAGCGGCGGCACGTCCAGCCCGCCCAGCACCGCGCGGTCCGCGGCCAGCACGGCGGGGCCACCGGCATTGGACAGGATCAGGATGCGCTTGCCGAACCCCTGCGGGAAAAAGCCGAAGCCCTTGGCCGCCAGCATCAGGTCACGCAACGAGTGAACCCGCAGGATGCAGCATTCCTCGGCAAAGGCGGTGATGGCGGCATCGCTGTTCGGCACCGCGCCGGTATGGGCACTGGCGGCGCGCGCGCCGACTGCCGTGCGTCCGCCCATCAGCATGACGACGGGTTTGCGCTGTGCCGCGCGGCGCGCGGCAGTGCGGAACGCCACCACGTCATCGATGGATTCCACATACAGCAGTACGGCGGTGCAGGCCGGATCGTCGGCCAGATGATCCGGGTATTCCGTCACGCCCAGCTGCACGGCATTGCCGACGCTCACCACGGTGCCTATGGGCAGGGCCAGCGCATTGGCTGCCGCGACCATTTCCTCCGCCACCGCGCCCGATTGCGACAACAGGGCCACGCCACCGCCCGGCGGAATGCTGCGCAGGAACGTGGCCGCAACCGAACCCTGCACGTCATGGCGGATCAGCCCGGCGCAGTTCGGCCCGGCCACGGTCAGGCCGTGCTCCGCGATCAGCTGGCGCAGTTCCGCGTCGCGCTTCAGACCCTCGACGCCGGCCTCGGCAAAACCGCCCGGCAGGATCAGCAGGTGGCGATGGCCGCTGGCCGCGGCCTCGCGCACGATGTCGAGAATGCCGTCGGGGCGAATGACGACGATGCACAACTCCGCCGGTTCGCTCAGCGCCGACAGGCTGGTGCTGATGTCGAGGCCAAACGCCGTGCCGCCCTTCGGATTGATCGGGATCAGGCGGCCGGGGTAACCGCCCTGCTGCAGCATCTGCAAGACAGCCGCGCCAGAAGACGTGGGCCGGTCGCCGGCGCCGACAATGGCGATGGACCGCGGCCGGAAAAACGGATCGAGACTGCCCACTATGCCCCCGGAAATGTTCGGGGCGGGAATAGGCGGCTTATCCGCCATGAACCAGCGGCGGTCTGATAATTGGCCTGTCCAACGAAGTGATCACGCCACCATGTCGAGCAGCACCGGCACGTGGTCGGACGCCGGCTCATGCGCGCGGAACGACTTCAGCACGCTGATGCCACGCAGGTTCGGCACCAGGTCGGGCGTCACCCAGATATGGTCCAGCCGGCGGCCCTTGTTCGCATTGGCCCAGTCGGGCGAGCGATAGCTCCACCAGGTGAAAAGTTTTTCCTCCGGCGGCACGAAGCGGCGCATGGCATCGACCCAACCCCCCGCCTCGACAAGTGTCGCCATGCGCGCGGTCTCGATGGGCGTGTGGCTGACGACGCGCAGCAGCTGCTTGTGCGACCACACGTCGGTTTCCAGCGGCGCAATGTTCAGGTCGCCGACCAGGATGGTGCGCGCGCCGTCGCGCTTGTAGCCGCGCGACCATTCGGTCATCTCGTCGATGAACTGCAGCTTGTGGGCAAACTTCTCGTTCACCTCGGGGTCGGGAATATCGCCGCCGGCCGGGACATAGAAATTATGCAGCTCAATATTGCCGGGCAGGCGCACCGACATGTGGCGGCAGTCCTGCTTCGAGCACCACTTGCGCGCATCCACGCCGTCCAGCGGCACGCGCGAGGCAATCGCCACGCCGTGCCACATCTTCTGCCCGCCAATGGCCAGGTGCGGATAGCCCTGCTCGATGAAGAAGTCGCGCGGGAAGAACTCGTCGGCGACCTTGGTTTCCTGCAGGCAGATGACGTCGGGATTTTCCGTGGCCATCAACTGCTTCAAACTGTCAAAGCGCAGCCGCACCGAATTGGTGTTCCACGTCGCGATCCGCAGCGGGATCTCTTTCTTTGCACGCGCCATGGTCTTACTCAGAACAGGTTCAGGGTCGTGCCGGCAATGCCCAGCGGCCACCGCCCGGCTTCGAACAGGCGGAACTTCAGCGCGAAGGGATGGTCCGCATCGCCATCCGCCGCCAGCACCAGCGCCGCCTGGTGACAGGCCTGGATGGCGGCGCCCGCCGCCGCGCGGATCAATTCATCGTCGGCGTTGCCGCCGCGCATGGCGGCATTTTCCGCCGCCTCGCGCACGCCCTCGGCGGCTTTTGCGGCCACATGGGTCAGCGCGATCTCCAGCAGTTCGTCGCCAACCAGATCGCCCGCTTCGGCGGTCAGCGCGGCGCGCAATTGTTCCTCCACCTCCCACCATTCCGAATTCCAGTCCGGCGTGCCGGCCACGGCTTCGGCCTCTTCCCAGTCGGCGACAGTGGCCACATAGGCGTCGGGAAATCCCAGGGCGGCCGCGTAGGATTCGGCAGTTGCCCGGTCAGTCCCGCCCAGCGGCTCGCCCAGCGCGCGGAACCAGCCGATCGAACCCAGCATGCGGGCAAAGCGCACGACGGCCGCCAGCTGCGGTAGGTCGGCCAATGCAGCTTCGTCCTCCTCGCTCAGCGGCAGGTCTCCGGGCAGGTCGTCATCGTCATTTGCGGGGTGCATGAAACCATCCGTAAGGGCGCGCGAGCATAGGGCCCGGGGCCGGTGCCGGCGCAAAAAAAGAAGCGCCCGGCCGGGGGACCGAGGCGCTTCATGCTCTTTCGAGCAGGTGCCGACAGGGGACGTGTCGGCACCAGTGACTGACAGACGGCTGCCTAGGGGGGCCGGGCAGCGGGGGCTATCCGCCAGTCGATGAAAGAGATATTCGCGAACAGCCCCGTCATTACCAGCGGCGGATTTGCCGATTAGCTATGCACTTTCTGCATGGCCTGCGGAACGTCAACCTAGGCGTGTCGCGCTATGCGGAAATTATCCCTTCCGCCGGCGAGGGCCTTCACCTAACGTAGTTAATCATGAGTGAAATTAAACGCCGCGACGTACTACTGCCGACGCCGGCCCCAAAGGGCCGCGGCCTGTTGCCCGATCTGCTGGGCTACAACCTGCGCCGGGCCCAGGTCGCCCTGTTCCAGGATTTCGCCGCGGCGACTGCCGAACACGACGTTACGCCGGGCCAGTTCGGCGTGCTCGTCCCGATCGATGCCACGCCCGGGCTGAACCAGACCGAACTGGGCGACGCCATGGGCGTCGACCGTTCCACCGTCGTCGCCGCAATCGACCGCCTGCAGAAGCGCAACCTGGTTGAGCGTCGCCCGGTGCCGGGCGACCGCCGCTCCCACGCCTTGCACCTGACTGCCCAGGGGCAACAGCTGCTGACCCGCATGGTGCCTGCTGTCCGCGCCCACGAGACGCAGTTCTCCGGCCACCTCACCGAGGCCGAGCGCCGGCAGCTCATCGCCCTGCTGAAAAAACTCGCCGGCTAGTCCGCGCGCGCTTCCCGCGCACGCAGGACCAACTGCCGCTTCTGCACGATGGTCGCGGCAATGACGCCCAGCGTGACGAACGCAATCAGGATGGTCGACACCGCGTTGATCTCCGGCGTCACGCCCAGCCGCACCTGGCTGTAGATCTTCATCGGCAGCGTCGTGGCCCCGGGGCCCGAGGTGAACGACGAGATCACCAGGTCGTCCAGCGACAGGGTGAAGGCCAGCAGCCAGCCTGATACGAGGGCCGGGGCGATGATCGGCAGCGTGATGACAAAGAACGTCTTGGCCGGCGTGGCGCCCAGGTCCATCGCCGCTTCTTCCAGCGCACGGTCGAAACCGGCCAGGCGCGACTGCACGATGACAGCGACGAACGCCATGCAGAACGTGGTGTGCGCGATGACCAGGGTCCAGTAGCCGCGCGCCCAGTCCAGCGCCACGAACAGCAGCAACTGGCTCAGGCCCGTGATCACTTCGGGCATGATCAGCGGCGCGTAAATCAGCGCCGAGAACAGCAGCCGGCCGCGGAAGTTGATGAAGCGCGACAGCAGCAGGCCGCCCAGCGTACCCAGAATGGTGGCCAGCGTTGCCGATAGCAATGCCACGCGGATGGTCACCCAGGCCGCGTCCTTCAGCCCCTCGTTCCGCATCAGCTCGCCGTACCACTTCAGCGAGAAGCCGGCCCACACCGTGACCAGCTTCGATTCATTGAACGAGAACACGACGAGGATCAGAATCGGCAGATACAGGAATGCGAATCCGAAGGTCAGCACCAGTACCGTCGTCGCACTGAAGCCGGGCTTCATCGTGCCGCCTCCAGCCGCGCGCGCTGCCGCTGCAGCAGCACAATCGGCAGAACAAGTGCGAGCAACAGCAGTACGGCCACCGCGCTTGACAGCGGCCAGTCGCGGTTCTGGAAGAACTCGACCCACAGGGTCTTGCCGATCATCACGGTGTCGGAACCACCAAGCAAATCGGGGATCACGAACTCGCCCACCGCCGGAATGAACACCAGCGAACAGCCGGCGACGATGCCGGGCAAAGCCAGGGGCACAGTGATGGTCCAGAACGCCCGCGCCGGCCGGCAGCCGAGGTCGGCCGCCGCCTCCAGCAGGGTCCAGTCCATCTTCTCCAGGTTCGCGTACAGCGGCAGGATCATGAATGGCAGGTACGAATAGACGATGCCGATATGCACCGCGATTTCGGTGTTCAGGATCACCAGCGGCTGGTCGATCAGGCCCAGCTGCATCAGCGCCCCGTTCAGCAGGCCCTCGTTCTTCAGGATGCCGATCCACGCATAGACGCGGATCAGGAACGAGGTCCAGAACGGCAGGATCACCATCATCAACAGCGGTGTCCGCCACGCCAGCGGCGCGCGCGCCATGCCGTACGCCATGGGCAGGCCGATGGCCAGCGCCAGCAGCGTGGAAGTGAAAGCGATGCGGATGCTGTTCAGGTACGAGCGCCAGTACAGATCGTCCTCGAACAGCAGGCGGTAGTTCTCGATGTTGACCCTGATGCCGCGGAAATGCCCGTCGACCCAGTCGAACAGCGGCGTATAGGGCGGCTGCGCCAGTTCGGCCTCGGCGAAGCTCAGCTTCAGCACGATCAGGAACGGCAGCAGGCAGAACAGCACCAGCCAGCCATAGGGGATGGCGATCACCGCGCCGCGCCGCGTCAGGCCGATACGGTCGGCTAACGCGACGAGCGCGGCGAAGGCCGGCACTGCCATCAGGCGATAGAACAGGCGTTCCAGCGCCGTCGGTTCGGCGTGGCGCCCCGCGAGATAGGCGATGCGCGGCTCGGGCCCGCTCATGTCAGCAGCACCACGCCGGCGCCGGGCGGCCAGGTCAGCCACACGCGGTCGCTCCAGGTGATGGCGCGGTCGACCAGGCGATAGCGGTTCGCCTGCGCCACCCGCACGCGCCGCCCACCTGCCAGCGCGACATGGAAGATCGACATGTCGCCCAGATAGCCGATGTCGAACACCGTGCCCTCGACGCAGTTCACGCTGGCATCAGCCGGCGGCTCGGCCGCGATGGCGATCTTCTCCGGCCGCACCGCCACCCACACGGTCGCGTCCACCGGTGACGCGACGCTGCGGTCCACGAACAGGCGGCCTGCCTCGGCGGAATGAATGGTGACGCTGTCACTCGCCGCCCGCTCGACCCGGCCCTCGAAAATGTTGGCGTCGCCGATGAACGTCGCGACGTAGCGCGAATTGGGAAACTCGTACACTTCCGCCGGCGGCGCGACCTGGCGGATATGACCCGCATCCATGACCGCGATGCGCGACGACATGGTCATCGCCTCCTCCTGGTCGTGCGTCACGATGACGAAGGTGATGCCCAGCCGCTCCTGGACGGCCATCAGCTCAAACTGCGTCTGCTCGCGCAGGCGCTTGTCCAGCGCCGCCAGCGGCTCGTCCAGCAGCAGCAGCTTGGGCCGTTTGGCCAAGGCGCGCGCCAGCGCCACGCGCTGGCGCTGGCCGCCCGAGAGCTGGTGCGGCTTGCGGTCGCCGAGCTTCGCCAGCTGCACCAGGCCCAGCATCTCGTCCACGCGGGTGGCGATGTCGGCCTTGGGCAGGCGGTCCTGCTTCAGGCCGAAGGCAATGTTCTGCGCCACGCTCATGTGCGGGAACAGGGCGTAGGACTGGAACATCATGTTGACCGGGCGACGGTGCGCCGGCACCGCCGACATGTCGGTGCCGTCGATCTCGATCACGCCGCCGGTCGGCGTCTCGAACCCCGCCAGCAGGCGCAGCAGCGTGGTCTTGCCGCAACCCGACGGACCCAGCAGCGAGAAGAACTCGCCGCGATGAATGTCCAGGCTGATGCGGTCCACCGCGTTGACCGGGCCGAACGCCTTCGACACCTCGCGCAGGCGGATATAGGGAACAGCCGCGGGATCGTTCCACGGTTCGGCCGGTTTGCGCGGCGAGGCGTGCATGGCGCTCATTCAGTAAAAACCCTCCCCCTTGAAGGGGGGAGGGAGGGGTGGGGTGACGTCATCGATGTGGCGGGTGCTAGCTGCCGCCCTTCACGCTGGTCCACACGCGGGTGAAGCTGCGCATCTGCTGCTGGTTGTTGGGCGTGATGGTGTACAGGCGCTTGATCGCCTCCGGCTTCGGCCACACGTCCTCGTCCGCCATCGCTTCCTTGTCGACGAACTTGATCGAGTCCTTGTTGCCGTTCGGGTACTGCACCTTGTTCGACGCGCGGGCGATCACCTTGGGGTTCATCATGTAGTCGATGAACGCCATGGCGTTGTCCTTGTTCGGGGCATCGACGGGCACGGCAAAGCTGTCGAACCACTGCAGCGCGCCTTCCCGCGGCAGCAGGTACTGCACCTTGACGCCGTTCTTCGCCTCGTCGGCGCGCGACTTGGCCTGCAGGATGTCGCCCGACCAGCCGAACGCCAGGCAGGTGTCGCCGTTCGCCAGGTCGTTGATGTACTGGCTGGAGTGGAACTTGCGGATGTACGGGCGCACCTTCTTCAGCTGCGCCTCGGCCTTGGCCAGGGTGGCGGCGTCCTTGGCGTTCGGATTCTCGCCGAGGAATTTCAGCACGGCGGGAATCACCTCGTCCGGCGCGTCCAGCATGTTGACGCCGCAATCGGCGAACTTCGACACCAGGGCCGGGTCGAAAATCATCGCCAGCGAATTGGCCGGCGGGTTCTTGACCCGCGCCTTGATCTTCTCGGCGTTCAGCCCGATGCCCGTGGTGCCCCACAGGTAGATCACCGCGTGGTCGTTGCCGGCGTCGTAATTGGCCATGCGGCCCATCAGCTCCTTGTCCATGTGGACCAGGTTGGGCAGCTTGCCTTTGTCGAGCTTGGCCAGCACGCCGGCCTGGATCAGCCGCGCCAGGTAGTTGTTGGTCGGCACCACCACGTCATAGCCGGTCTTGCCGGCCAGCAGCTTGGTTTCCAGGATGTCGTTCGAGTCATAGACGTCGTAGACGACCTTGATCCCGGTCTCCTTGGTGAAGTCCTCCAGGATCTTGTCGTCGATATAGTCCGACCAGTTGTAGACGTTCACCACCTTCTGCTGGGCGAAGGCGGGCGCGCAAAGGCCCAACGCTAAGGTTGTGGCCAGGGTGGCGAGGATGTGCCGCATGTCGCGTCTCCGTGGGCGTACGCCCGGACTCGACGTCGAATCAGGGCCGGCCATAGGATGCAAGGGCGGCGGCGGAAGTCAATCGAAACGGGGGTTTTCCGGCGATTTTTGGGTCCGGGCGGCGGCAAATATGGGCCCTGGACCGGGGCGAGCTACTTTCGCCCGCGCATCACGTTGTCGCGGTCGATTTCTTCCTTGGTCTTGTCGATATAGACGAATAGGCGGCGCTCGACCGGCTGGTTCACCTCGACAGCGCTCAGGCTGACGTTAGTTGACTGGCCGCGGGCGTCCAGCACCCGCCACTGGCGCAGCGCCAATTGCGTGCCGTCGTCGAACGTCATGGTCAGCTTGCCCTCGCGCGGCCGCACGGTGTCGAACACGGTGACGCGCAATATGCCCTTCTGGCGCTCGACCGAATCCACCGTCAGGTCGCCCGACAGCTTAACGTTCTCGCGCACCAGCACGCCGATGGGGGTGGAGCCGATCGGCACGCGGTCGGTCTGGTTCAGTTCGTTGTCGCGGAAGATCAGGAACGTGCCGTCGCCGACCACCAGCACCGGCACCGGCGGATCGTATTCGAAGCGCAGCCGCCCCGGCCGGCTCAGCCAGAACTTGCCTTCCGACGACTGGCCGTCCGGGGCCAGCTGCAGGAACCGGCCGCTCAGGGTCTTGACGCTGTTCATGTACGCCTCGACGCGCACGACATCGGCCTTGTCGGCGTCGCTCAGCGGCGCGGCGACGGCCGGCAGGGCAGCCACGAGGAACAGCAGGCAGGCGAACAGGCGTTTCATGATGACCGGCTTAAGGGAGGGGAATGGCGGAAACAAGGCGCAAAACGCCCGACGCCATGCCCGGTTCCCGTGTCTGCCTCCCGTCAGGTGCCGTAATTGCCTTCCGGCGCCAGCACTTCGCGCTTGCCGACATGGTTGGCCTTGCCGACCACGCCCTCGGTCTCCATCCGCTCGATGATGCGTGCCGCGCGGTTGTAGCCGATCTGCAGGTGCCGCTGCACGAACGAGGTCGAGGCCTTGCGCTCGCGGCAGACCAGCGCCACCGCCTGGTCGTACAGCTGGTCGCTGTCGCTGTCGCCGCTGTTGCTGCCCGGCATGCCGAAGCCGGATTCCGGCTCCTCGGTCACCGCCTCGACATAGTCGGGCTCGCCCTGCGCCTTCAGCATGGCGACGATCTTCTCGACTTCCTCGTCGGTCACGAACGGGCCGTGCACGCGCTTGATGCGGCCGCCGCCTTCCATGAACAGCATGTCGCCCATGCCCAGCAGCTGCTCGGCGCCCATCTCGCCCAGGATGGTGCGGCTGTCGATCTTCGACGTCACCTGGAAGCTGATGCGGGTGGGGAAGTTCGCCTTGATCGTGCCCGTGATGACGTCGACCGACGGGCGTTGCGTTGCCACGATCAGGTGGATGCCTGCCGCACGCGCCATCTGCGCTAGGCGCTGGATCGCACCTTCGATGTCCTTGCCGGCCACCAGCATCAGGTCGGCCAGCTCGTCGATGATCACGACGATCAGCGGCAGCGGCGACAGTTCCAGCGGCCGCTCCTCGAAGATCGGCTGGCCGGTCTCGGAATCGAAGCCGGTTTGCACCGTGCGGGCCAGCTTCTCGTTGCGCGTCCGCGCATCCGCCAGGCGCTGGTTGTAGCCGGCGATGTTGCGCACGCCCAGCTCCGACATCTTGCGGTAGCGCTCTTCCATCTCGCGCACCGTCCACTTCAGTGCGACCACCGCCTTGCCCGGCTCGGTGACCACCGGCGCCAGCAGATGCGGGATGCCGTCATAGACCGACAATTCCAGCATCTTCGGATCGACCATGATGAAGCGGCACTGTTCCGGCGTCATGCGGTACAGCAGGCTCAGGATCATCGTGTTGATCGCGACCGACTTGCCCGAACCGGTCGTGCCGGCGACGAGCAGATGCGGCATGCGCGACAGGTCGGCGATGACCGGCGCGCCGCTGATGTCCTTGCCCAGCGCCAGGCCCAGCTTGGCCGCGTTGGTCTCGTAGTCGGCCGCCGCCAGCAGTTCGCGCAGGTACACGGTTTCGCGCCGCGCGTTCGGCAGCTCGATGCCGATGGCGTTGCGGCCGGGGATGACGGCGATGCGCGCCGACAGCGCGCTCATCGAGCGCGCAATGTCGTCGGCCAGGCCGATGACGCGGCTCGACTTGGTGCCGGGCGCCGGCTCCAGTTCGTACAGCGTGACAACAGGGCCAGGGCGCACCTTGACGATCTCGCCGGTGACGCCGAACTCGGCCAGCGTCGATTCCAGCATGCGCGCATTCTGCTCCAGCGCGTCCTCGTTGATCTTCTCGACGCGCTTCGACTCAGGCGGCAGGCCCAGCAGGTCCAGCGGCGGCAGTTCGAATTCGTCCGCCGCCTTCAGCTTCAGCGCCGGCTGCTGCGCCTTCTTGCTGGGCTTCGCGGCATTGCGCTTCTCGATGCGCGGCTCGGTGCGGCCGTCCTCGATGACCGGCGCGCGCGCCGGCGCAGGCTCGCCCGCCGCGCGGCTGGCGCGGCGCAGCACGGTGCCGATGGTGCCGTCATCGGGTTCTTCTTCCGGTTCCTTGCGGCCCAGGCTCGGCTCGCGCTTCAGCGCGTCGCCCACCCGGTTGCCGAGATCGGCCAGGCCGGTGCCCGCCACCTGGCTGCCGCGCCACAGGCCACGCGCGGTGGCGCCCGCGCCCTGGCCCAGGCCGCGGCCCAGGACATGCCATTCGTCGAACGACAGGCCGAGGGTCAGCACGATGGGTGCCACGGCCAGCACGCCGAACAGCAGGCCGACCGGCCACGCCCCGAACGGCCAGCCCATGGCCGACAGTGCCGGCAGGGTCAGGCCCTGCAACACCGCCTGGCCGACCACGCCGCCAAAGCCCGCGTGCAGCGGCCAGTGTGCCGGCGTCGGCAGCGCGGCCAGTGCGGCGGTCAGCAGGATCAATGCAATCGGCTGGATCGCGACGTTCAGCCACCAGCGCGGCAGGCCGCGATGCGACGCAATGCGCCAGCTCCACGCCGCCAGCGCCAGCGCCGGCAGCACGGCGGCGGCGCCCAGCGTCTGCAGAAGCAGGTCGGCGGCAAACGCGCCCGGCCGGCCCAGCAGGTTGGTCGCGGCCCGCGCGGTCGCGTTGTTGAAGGTCGGGTCCTGCGCATCGAAACTGGCCAGCGCCAAAGCCAGCGCAGCAGCGGCGGCGAACAACACGATGCCGCCGATCTCGACGGCGCGGCGGCGCACGAAGTTCTTCAGGCCATCGGGCAGGAACGAGCCGCGGCTTTTAGACTTGCCGGTCGATTTTCCGGCGGTGAGTGTACGCGAAGCCATAACGTTATCTCCGTCAGCAAAGCGTGTCGCGGACGCGTTCCATCGCATCGCGCGTGCGGTCGGCGGTGTCGACCAAGGCAATCCGCAAATAGGGTTTCGTGCCGGCGGCAGTGGCGGCGTCGCCGGTGTCGCGTGTCAGGTACGACCCGGGCAGCGTGCGCACACCCGCCTCGCGCCACAGCTTCACCGCGGCCTCTTCGCCATTGCCGGTGTCCAGCCACAGATAGAAGCCGCCGGCCGGCCGGAAGAAGCCCAGCCGGTTGCCGATGATCGATTGCGCGATGTCGAACTTCTCGCGGTACAGCGCGCGGTTGGCTTCCACGTGCGCCTCGTCGCGCCACAACGCGGCCGACGCGGCGCAGGCCGGCAGCGACAGGCCGGCGGCGCCATAGGTGCGGATCTTGCTGAACACGGCCATCAGCTTTTCGTCGCCGGCGCAAAAGCCCGAGCGCAGGCCCGGCACCGACGACCGCTTCGACAGCGAATGGAACACCGCCACATTGGCGAAACCGTCGCCGAGCGATGCCGCGGCCTCCAGCCCGCCGGGCGGCGGGTCGCGGTCGTAGATCTCGGCATAGCATTCGTCGAACACGACGACGAAGTCGTGCTTGCGGGCCAGGCGGATGGCGCGTTGCAGATAGGCGAGGTCGGCCACTGTGCCCTGCGGATTGGCCGGCGAGCACAGGTACAGCATTGCCGTGCGGTCCAGCACAGCGGGGTCGATATGGTCGATGTCGGGCAGGAAGCCCTTGTCCGGCAGGGCCGGCAGGAACACCGCCTCGCCGCCGGCGGCCACCGCCGCCCCGGCATAGACCTGGTAGAACGGGTTCGGCATCAGCACGACGGGCCGCTGCCCGGCCTTGCGCTCGGGCACCGCCGCCAGCGCCAGCATGAACAGGCCCTCGCGCGTGCCGCCCAGCGGCACGATGTGGCGCTCGGGATCCAGCGCGCCGGCCTTCAGGCGATAGCGCCGGGTCAGCCAGTCGCCGATCGCGGCGCGCAGGTCGGGTGTGCCGGCTACGGGCGGGTACTTGCCGTACAGGTGGGCATTCTCGGCCATGATCCGGCCGACAAAGTCGGGATAGGCGTGCTGCGGCTCGCCGATGGTCAGGTTGATGACCGGCCGGCCGGCGGGCGTGGGGTGCCGGTCCAGCAAGTCGCGCAGGCGCTGGAACGGGTAATCCCGCAGTTCATCGAACCGGCTGTTCAGCATCTCGCCCGCTCAGACTTCCCTCACGGCATCAACAGAGCCGCCCAAATACCTATAGGTATTGGATAATCTAGGCCCAAGTCGCCTCGGGCTCAAGGGAAAGATGCGGGATATCTTCCTGATTCAGGGTGGCCGGGCCAGGCCGGGACCCAAACGCAAACGGCCCCGGCTTTGGGCCGGGGCCGTGCTTTAGCGACCGGAAGCGGCTAGAGCGCCTCGGAGTCGGTCTCACCCGTGCGGATGCGGACCACCCTGCTGATGTCATAGACGAAAATCTTGCCGTCGCCGATCTGGCCGGTCTTCGCGGCGGCCTGGATGGCCTCAACCACGCGATCCGCCAGCTCGCCCTTGACGGCGACTTCGATCTTCAGCTTCGGCAGGAAGCTGACGGCATATTCGGCGCCGCGATAGATCTCTGTATGACCCTTCTGACGGCCAAAGCCCTTGACCTCGGTCACGGTCAGACCCTCGACACCCAGCGAGGTCAGAGCCTCGCGCACTTCATCCAGCTTGAACGGCTTGATGATCGCCATTACCAGCTTCATTGCATTAATCCTTTCCTGCCTAAGGCGTTCTTCCACGACACGACGGTGCATGTTGCCCGGCGTGTACTCCCCATCGCGAACTTCAAGAAGCGTGCCGATAACGATCATAGGGCGATTCCGCTTCCCCTGCCGCGCGAATCTTGGAAATCTGCGGGTTCCCGGCCGGTTTGACGGCAGGTATTGGCTAAATTTTGGGCATATGCGTGGACATTGACGGGCAAAAGATGGACGCGGTTCAGCCAGTTGACGCCCTGATCGTCGGCGGCGGCATGGTCGGCCTGTCGCTGGCCATCGCCCTCGGCGCGTCCGGACTCGACGTCGTGGTGGTCGACCGCGAGGACCCGGCCCGGGCCGTTTTCCCCACCTTCGACGGCCGCGCCTCGGCCATTGCCGATGCGTCGGCCCGCATGTTCGAGGCCATCGGCCTGTGGCCGCACCTGCCGGCGTCGCAGCCGATCCTCGACATCCGCGTCACCGACCGCGCCTCGCCCCTGTTCCTGCACTACGACCATCGCGACCTGGGCGATCGCCCGTTCGGCCAGATGATCGAAAACCGTCATCTCCGCCAGGCGCAGCAGGCCCGCCTCGCCGAACTGCCCTCGGTCCGCCTGCTGGCCCCGCGCCAGGTCGTCTCGCTCGACCGCGGTCCCGGTCTCGTCACCGCCGTGCTGGACGACGGCACGGTCGTACGCGCGCCGCTGGTCATCGCCGCCGACGGCCGCAATTCCGTGCTGCGGGCCCAGGCGGGCATCGAGGTGGTCGCCTGGGACTATGCGCAAAGCGGCATTGTCTGCACGGTGGAGCATGACCTGCCGCACAACGGCGTGGCGCAGGAACGCTTCCTGCCGTCCGGCCCCTTCGCCATCCTGCCGCTGACCGGCAACCGCGCCAGCCTGGTGTGGACCGAACGGCGCGACCTGGCGCCGGCCATGCTGCGCCTCGACGACGCCGCGTTCGACGCGGAAATCCTCGGGCGCTTCGGCGACTATCTGGGCAGCGTCCGCGCTATCGGTCCGCGCTGGTCCTATCCGCTCTCGCTGCATCTCGCGAACAGCTACGTGTCCGACCGCCTGATCCTGATTGGCGACGCCGCGCACGGCATCCACCCCATTGCCGGGCAGGGGTTGAACCTGGGCCTGCGCGATGTCGCGGCGCTCGCGGAAATTCTCGTCGATGCGTTGCGTGTGGGCCGCGACCTTGGCGACGCGACGCTCGGCGAACGCTACGAACGCTGGCGCCGCTTCGACACCGTGGTGCTGGCCGGCGTGACCGACGCGCTGAACCGCCTGTTCTCGAACGAAGTGGAACCCGTCGTGCTCGCCCGCGACCTCGGCCTCGCCGCCGTCAATGCAATGCCGCCGCTCAAGCGCCTGCTGATGCGCCACGCCATGGGCGGTGTCGGCACGCTCCCCCGCCTGCTGCGCGGCGAGGCGCTGTAGCCCTACCTATCCCTGCTCATCCCCAGCATCTCCAGCTCGCGCAGATAGTTCTTCCACGCCTCGTCGTGCTTGTTGATGTGGTTGTAGAGGAACTCCCACGAGTACAGGCCGGTGTCGTGGCCGTCGTCGAAGGTGAGGCGCACCGCGTAGGTGCCGACCGGGTCGATGCCGGTGATCTTCACGTTGCGCTTGCCCGGCACGGTCACGCGCGAACTGGGGCCGTGGCCCTGCACCTCGGCGGACGGCGACATCACGCGTAAGTATTCCGCGCTGTAGCGCGCGCGGCTGCCATCGCCGAAATCGACTTCCAGCATCTGTTCGGCGGACTTCAGGCGAATCTCGGCCGGCACCGGGCGGCCGGCGGCTTCGAACGCGGAGGCCATGTCAGCCGTCCAGCTTTCGCGCCTCGTCGACCAGCATGATCGGAATGCCGTCGCGGATCGGATAGGCCAGGCGCGCGCTCTCGCTGATCAGCTCCTGCGCCGCGCGGTCGTATTGCAGCGGCCCCTTGGTCAGCGGGCAGACGAGAATTTCCAGCAGGCGCGGGTCGACCTGGCTGGTGGAGGGCGTGGGCTTCGGTGCATCGGTCATGTCTGGTGCCTAGTGCAGGGGGCGGCGGTCGGGGTCCTGCCCGCCCGCGGCACGGCGGTTCAATACCGCCATTTCGATCAGGGCCGTCATCAATTCGGCGCGGCCCAACAGGTCCGGCGCTTCCAGCAGCGCTTGCTTCTCGCTGGGCGCGAAGGGGCAGATCATGGCCAGCGTGTTGACCAGCGGCTCGTCCGGTGCGCGCTCGATCGCCTGCCCCTCGGCCGGGATCTGGTGCAGGTCCAGGAATTCGCGCAGGCCCTGCAGCAGGCGCTTGCGGTCGACCTTGCCGGCGGGTGCTTCCGCATCGGCGGTATAGGGCGACCAGTCGGCCGTCACCTGGCGATACAGCGTGGTCACCGCCAGTTCCTCGGCAATGCGAAAGCGGCTGATGCCGGTCAGGACGATCTGGAAGCGCCCGTCATCGGTCTCGCTGAACGAGGTGATGCGCCCGGCACAGGCCACGGGATAAACCGGCGGCGCCCAGTCGCGGGTGCGCGGGTCGGTCGGCTGCACCATGCCGATGATGCGGTGGGTGGCCATGGCGTCGCGCACCATGGCCAGGTAGCGCGGCTCGAAAATGTTCAGCGGCAGACGCCCGCCCGGCAGCAGCAGCACGCCGGCAAGCGGAAAGATCGCAAGGCTGGGCGGCAGCTGGCCGGAGCTTTCCGTGCCGCTGCCATGAGCCCCGCTTTGCGCCATGTCGGTCTTACGAGAACATGATGGTCGAGAGCCGCTTGCGCCCCTCGACCGCGACGGGGTCGGCGAAACCCCAGGCCTCGAACAGTTTCAGCAGCTGCTTCTTCGCCGCCTCGTCGTTCCACTTCTTGTCCTGCTTGAACAGGGTCAGCAGCTGCTCGACCGCTTCCTCGCGCTTGTTCGCGCCCACGAGCGCCGCGGCATAGTCCAGCCGCGCCTGCTTGTCCTTGGGGTCGGCCGCGACCTTCGCCTCGAACTCGCCGACCTGCCCGGCCGCGCCCGATGTCTCGCGCGCGAGGGTCAGCGCCGTGCGCGCCGCCTGGATGTCCTGGTGCTTGGCGCCGTCGCCGGTCGCGCGCGCCAGGGTGGCCTCCGCCTCGTCGAACTCGTTCAGGCCGATCAGCGCCTTGGCCTGGCCCGCCAGGGCGACGGGGTTTTCCGGCTCCTGCTGCAGCACGGCGTCGAACGCCTGCAGCGCGACCTCGAAATCGCTGTCTTCCAGCGCCGCGTGGCCATGTTCCAGGAACTGCTCCACCGGGTCGGGCGCCAGCTTGTCGCCCAGCAGCCGCTCGACGAACTGTTTCAGCTGGCTCTCCGGCAGGGCGCCGACAAAGCCGTCCACCGGCTGCCCCTTGTAGAAGGCATAGACCGCCGGGATCGACTGGATGCGCAGCTGCTGCGCCAGCGGCTGGTTTTGCGGCTCGTCGATGTTGACCTTGACCAGGCGCACCTTGCCATTGGCCGCGCGCACGACCTTTTCGATCAGCGGGCCCAGTGTCTTGCACGGGCCGCACCACGGCGCCCAGAAATCGACGATCACCGGCACCTGCATCGACGGCTCGATCACGTCGGCGGCAAAGGTGGGCAAGGACGCGTCCTTGACCAGGTCGCCGCCGGCGGCGGCTTGCGGCGGGGCGGGGAAAGCACCTGAATTCATCGCGGGAACTGCCTGACCTTGAAGGGACTGAAAAGGATGGCGCAGCATAGTACGCCACCGCCTGCCGGTTAAATGGGAATGGCGGCCCCGCCCGCCAAGGGCATGGGCGGGGGACTAAGTGGGGTTTGGGGGCCGTTCCGGCCCGGTTTCCGCCCCGCTTGCAATGGTCCGGCTTATGAGTATTATCCGCCGCCTCGACCCCCCGCCTTCGGGCGTGGACGCCGTTAGTGAGCGGGCGTAGCTCAGGGGTAGAGCACGACCTTGCCAAGGTCGGGGTCGGGCGTTCGAATCGCCTCGCCCGCTCCAAACTCTCTACTTTATGAAGTCGCCAAGGACCCGGGTCATCGGCCCAGGCCCCGCGCGCTCAATTCAGCCCGTACAGTTTCGCCGTGTTCGTCGAGATGATCTGCCGCACCTCGTCCTTCGGCACGCCGGCGAAGGTTTCCTCGATGGCCTTGCTCGACTCCGGCCAGGTCGTCGCCGAGTGCGGATAGTCCGAGGCCCACAGCATGCACTCGATGCCGATCTTGTGGCGCAGCTCGACGCCGAGGCGGTCCTCCTCGAAGGTCGCGAAGAAATTGGTGCCGAACCAGTGGCCCGGCGGGTATTCCAGCTTGAAGCCGGTCCAGCGCAGGTGCTTCTTCATCAGCCCCTCGCCGCGCTCCTTGAAATAGGGCAGCCAGCCGACATCGCCCTCGACGGAGACGAAACGCAGCTTCGGGTGCCGCTCGAACACGCCCGACCAGAACAGGTAGCCGAACGTCTCGACCATGCTGAGCCGGCCGAGCTGGTAGTAGATCTGCAGGCCGCCGTGCTGCTTTTCCATTTCCTGCCGGTTCGCCATGCCGCGCGGCTTGCCGGTGTGGAAGCTGATGATCAGGCCCAGGTCCTCGGCCGTCTTCCACAGCGGGTCCCAGCGCAGGTCGTTCCAGTCGGCCACCGGCGGCGTTACCGGCAGCATCGCGCCCTTCATGTTGGGCAGCTTGGCGATGTGCTTCAGTTCGGCGATGGCCTCGTCCAGCGTGTCCATCGGCACCAGGCCGATGCCGAACAGGCGCTTCCTGTGCGTGACGCAGAACTCCGACAGGTGGTCGTTATAGGCGCGGCATACCGGGCCCATCACGTCGGCGTCGAGCTTCACCTGGTTCATGAAGAAGTCGAGGCACACGTTCGGGTACATGAAGGTGGTCTGGATATGGTCCAGGTCCATGTCCTTGATGCGCGCGTCCGGGTCGTACGAGCCCTTCGGCACATCATCCCAGGTGAGGTTGGTGCCGCCGTCGCGCCGCGTGCCGGCGGCGACCAGGATGCCGAACGGGCGCGGCGGCTTGCCCGGAATGCTCCAGGCGCCGCGGCCGTCCTCCATCACGATCACCCGCGGCGCGCGGTCGCGCAGGTTCTTCGGCAGGCGCTTCTCCCACAGGTCGGGCGGCTCCTGCACATGGTCGTCGGCCGAATTGATGCTGATGCCGTCGATAAGCGACATGGTTCCTCCCGTTTGGCTGCCGTCGTGGCGCGGTGCGTGAACGTCAGTTCAGCCCGTACAGCTTCGCGACGTTGTCGTGGACGATCTTCTTCACGTCGGTCTTGGGCAGGCCGACAAACGTCTCCTCGATGGACTCGCGCGATTCCGGCCATGTGGTTGCCGAGTGCGGATAGTCCGAGGCCCACATCACCGTGTCGATGCCGATGAGGTCGAGGTTCTTCAGGCCCACCACGTCCTCCTCGAAGGTGGCGAAGAAGCTTTTGCCGAACCAGTGCGACGGCGCGTACTGCAACTTGTGGCCAGCCCAGCCGCCATGCTTCTTGATGACGTTGTCGCCGCGCTCGGCGAAATAGGGCAGCCAGCCGATGTCGCCCTCGACCGACACGAATTTCAGCTTCGGGTGCCGCTCGAACACGCCCGACCAGAACAGATAGCCGAACGTCTCGATGATGCTGAGGCGGCCCAGCTGCATGTAGATCATGGCGCCGCCCGGCATCTTGTAGATGTCGTTGCGGTGCGGCAGGCCGCGCGGCTTGCCGGCGTGGATCGACAGGATGATGCCCAGGTCCTCGGCCACCGTCCAGATCGGCTCGTACATCGGGTCGTTCCAGTCCTTGTGCAGCGGAACGGTTGGCAGCAGCGCGCCCTTGATGCTCGGCAGCTTGGCGAGGTGCTTCAGCTCCGCCACCGCCTCGTCGATGTTCTCGCACGGCACCAGGCCGATGCCGAACAGCCGCTTCTTGTGCGTCGAGCACCATTCCGAGAGATAGTCGTTGTATGCGCGGCACACCGGCGCCAGCAGGTCGGGCGCCAGGCGCACCTGGCCCATGAAGAAGTCGAGGCCGACATTGGGGTACAGGAACGTTGCCTGGATATGGTCCAGGTCCATGTCCTTTATGCGCGCGTCCACGTCCCACGCGCCCTTCGGCACGTCGGCCCAGGTGACGCCGGAATCCTTCTTCTCGTCGCGCTTCTTGCCGGCGGTGACCAGAATGCCGAACGGCCGCGGCGTCGCCCCCTCCACCGCCCAGGCGTCGCTGCCGTCGGGCAGGCGGATCACGTGCGGCGCGCGGTCGCGCAGGTTCTTCTGCAGGCGCTCGGTCCACAGGTGCGGCGGCTCCTGCAGATGATCGTCGGCAGAAATCAGCGTAACGCCATCGGTCAGCGACATTGTTCTCTCCCCTCAAGGCCCGGCTTGATGCCGGTTCCTAAGCTTTGACTATCGAAGCATGCGGCGTCCGCCGCACGGCTTCAACCTCAATTTGCCGGCGAGATTTTGCGAACCGGTTTCATGGCATTGGCCGTGCGGGCAAAGAACGGATGCGGCCCGTCGAACGCGCCAACCACCGCCGTGTGGGTGACCAGGCCCGTGCCCGGCACCCACAGGTGCAGCAAATACCCCGGCGGCTCCATGATGTAGCCGGCCGGCACCGTGGTGCGGAAATCCAGGTTCATCTGGTGCCCCGTGCTGGGGCAGGTCGAAACCACCGTGCCGGCGAACCGCGCATGGATCGGCCGGTGCACATGGCCGCACAGGATGCGCTCCACGTTCGGGTGGCGCGCGACGATCTGCGCCAGCGCTTGCGCATCCGCCTTGTCCAGGCCCAGCCGGTCCATCAGCGGCAGGCCGGTATCGACCGGCGGGTGATGCATGACGACGATGGTCGGCCGCTCCGGCTGTTCCGCCAGCCGCGCCGCCAGCCAGTCCAGCCGCCCGCCGTCCAGGCTGCCCTCGGTGCGCCCGGGGCTGACGGTGTCCAGGACGATCAGCCGCACTTCAAGGTCTTCGACCGTGTAGTGGGTGAACGCGCCGCCATCGTTCAGATAGGTGTGCGCGGAAAGCGCCGCGCGCAGCGCGCCGCGTTCGTCGTGGTTGCCCGGCACCAGCAGCACGCGCATCCGCAGCGGCGCCAGCAGGTCGCGCAGATGCGCATATTCCGCCGGTTTGCCCTGGTCGATCAGGTCGCCGCTGGCGATCAGCAGGTCCGGCCGCGGCGCCAGCGTGTTCAGTGCCCTGACCACTTCTTCCAGCAGCCCGGCCGTGTTCACCCGGCCATAGGCCAGGGCGCCGGGCTCCTTGATATGCAGGTCGGAAATCTGGGCAATCAGCATGGCGGTGCCAGCATCGCTGTGCGCCGCCATGCGGTCAATCGCGGCCTATTCGGGTTGCAGGTTGATCGCCTTGGCGACCGCTTCCCAGGCCTTGGAGTCCGTCTCGATCACCTGGCGGAACTCCTCCGGCGTCGAGCCGACCAGGGTGAAGATCGTCGCGGTGGCGCGCTTCTGCGCCTCCTCGGTCTTGGCATAGGCGGCGAACTCGGCGGCCAGCTTGTCGACCACTGCCTTCGGCGTGCCCGCCGGCGCCAGCACGCCGCTCCACGCGAACGAACGCAGCGACTTGATGCCCAGCTCCGCTGAGGTCGGCAGGTCGGGCATCTGCGGCACCTTGCGGTTGCCGATCACCATCAGCGCACGCAAATCCCCGCTGTCGATGTGCTGCTTCACGCTGCTGGCCGCCGACATGGCCAGCTGCACCTGGTTCTGCAGCAGCGCCTGGGTATAGGCGGCCGAACCGCCATAGGGCACTTCCAGCAGGTTGATGCCGCTCTCCGCCTTCAGCGCCTCGGTCGCCAGCATGACCGACGAGCGCCCCGCCGAACCGTAGTTCAGCTTGCCCGGATTGGCCTTGGCATAGGCCACGAACTCGGCCCAGGTCTTGGCCGGCACCGCCTTGTTGATGACGACAAGTGTGGCCACCTCGCCGACCAGCGAGACCGGCACCAGGTCCTTCACCGGATCGAACGGCAGGTTTTTCTGCAGGAACTTGATCTGCGACAGCGACGCACCGGTCCATAACAGGGTGTAGCCGTCGGCGGGCGAGCGTACGACCGCGTCGATGCCGATGGCGGAACCGCCGCCCGGCCGCGATTCGACAATGCCCGGCTGTTTCAGCCGCGGCTCGGCGAAGGCGAAAAAGGACCGCGCCTCCAGCTCGAACGGATTACCGCCGGTGAACGGGACGATCACCTTGATCGGCTTGTTGGGAAACTCCTGTGCGGTCGCGGCATGGGTCAGAAGACCGAATACCGCGACCGCCGCCGCGAGTGCGGCGCCTTTCATCTTTTTCATTATTTCCTCCCTGTTTTGTTTTTATGCGTCGCCTGCGCCTATTCCGGCTGCAGGTTGATGTCCTTCGCGATCGACTGCCAGATGCGGGTGTCGTTCTCGATGCGCGCCTTGAACTCTTCCGGCGTCGAACCGACCGGAATGAAGATCGAGGTCTGGGCCCGCTGCTTCACCGCGTCGGTCGCGACATAGGCCTTCACTTCGTTGGCCAGCTTGTCGAGGATCGCCTTCGGCGTGCCGGCGGGGGCCAGCAGGCCGTTCCAGCTGGACGTGATCGTGCGGTCATAGCCCAGCTCCTTGCTGGTCGGGATGCCCGGCAACTGGGCTACCCGCTGCGGATTCAGCACGACCAGGATCTTCAGCGCGCCGGCATCGACGTTCTGCTTGATCGACCCGGCCGAGGCCATGGCCAGCTGCACGTCGTTGCTCATCAGCGCCGGGATGTACGCGCCCTGGCCCGAATAGGGCACTTCCAGCATGTCGACGCCGGCCGACTTCTTCAGCGCCTCGATCGACAGCAGGATCGAGCCGCGGCCCGCCGAGGCATAGTTCATCTTGCCGGGCTTCGATTTCGCCAGCGCCAGGAACTCGTTCAGGGTGTTTGCCGGGGTGTCCTTGTTGGTCACCAGCACCGACACGAAGTCGGTCACGATCGAGATCGGGGCGAAATCCTTCACCGGATCGAAATTGATCTTCTGCAGGACCGGCAGGGTCGACAGTGCCGCGCCGGTATAGATCAGCGTGTAGCCATCGGGCGCCGACTTCGCCACCTGCTCGGTGCCGATGGCCGACGCCGCGCCCGGCTTGTTCTCGACGATGAACGGCTGCTTCAGGCGCGGTTCCATGAACTGGCCCAGGGCGCGCGCCTCGATTTCCAGCGGGCTGCCGACCGCATAGGGAACGATGATGCGCACCGGACGGTTTGGATAGTCCTGGGCGGCGGCCGGGAGGGCGGCGGCCACAAGGCCGGCCAAGCCAAGAAAATAAGAAAAAGTGCGCAAAACTGGCTCCCTAGGACGTGTCTTTTCGCCGCGATATTCGTCCCCCCGCCGCCCCAAAGCAAGATTGCCCCGGACGCAATTGCGGGTGCCCGCCGGGGACGGGTCACGTAATCTTAACCATGAGGGGCCATGTTTCGGGCCGATACTGGCCAGCCAGAGCCGGGCCGAACGGGAGAACGCCATGAATGTGCAGGAGCAACGCGCCGACCGGGTCGAGCGCATCGTCCGCTTGCTGAATGACCGGCTGGGCAAGCCGGCCGCCCAGGAGGCCGAGGCCTTTGCCCGCAAGCTTTACGCCCGCGTGCCGGCCGACGACCTCGCCGCCGCGCCGCCGGAAGACATGGCCGGCGCCGCCGTTTCCCTGTGGAAGTTTGGCGCCGAGCGCCTGCCCGGCACCGTAAAGGTCCGCGTCTTCAACCCGCGCACGACCGAACAGGGCTGGCATTCCGGCCATACGGTGGTCGAGATCGTGAACGACGACATGCCGTTCCTGGTCGATTCCGTCGCCGCCGCCATTACCGAACGCGGTATCGCCATCCACGCTCTGGCCCATCCGGTCATCGCCGTGCGCCGCGATGCCAAGGGCAAGCGCACCGCGCTGCTCGATGCCCCGGCTGCCGATGCGGTCATCGAATCCGTCATGCATATCGAGATCGACCAGCATGGCGACGCCGCCGCGCTTGCGACGCTCGAAACAGGCCTGCGCGACGTGCTGGCCGATGTCCGCGCCGGGGTCCTCGACTGGAAGGCGATGCTGGAAAAGCTCGACCAGTGCCTGGCCTCGCTCGACAGCGCGCCGCCGCCGCTGCCGGCCGAAGAAGTGGCCGAGGGCAAGGCCCTGCTAGCCTGGATGCGCGCCGACAACTTTACTTTCCTCGGCTACCGCGAGAATGACTTCGGCGCCAGCACCGATGCCGACGCCATGACGGTCGTGCCGGATTCCGGCCTCGGCCTGCTGCGCGACCCGCACCGGCGCATCATGGGCATGATCGGCAGCGACCGCTCGGCCGCCGACATGGCGCCCGAGGCGCGCGAATTCCTCAAGCGCCCCGAACTGCTGATGATCCTCAAGGCGAATGCGCGCTCGACCGTGCATCGCCCGGTGCCGCTCGACTACATCGCCGTGAAGCGGTTCGATGCCCAGGGCCGCGTGACCGGCGAGCGCCGCTTCGTCGGCCTGTTCACCTCCGCCGCCTATAGCCGCATGCCCGGCGACATTCCCTATCTGCGCCGCAAGGTGCGCCGGGTGATCGAGCGCGCCGGCATCGCGCCCAGCAGCCACGACGGCAAGGCGCTGCAGAACATCCTCGACAATTATCCGCGCGACGAGCTGTTCCAGATCGGCGAGGACGACCTGTTCCGCATCGCCATGGAAATCCTCGCGCTGCAGGAACGGCCGCGCATCCGCCTGCTGGTGCGATGGGACCAGTTCCGCCGCTTCGCCTCGTGCATCGTGTTCGCGCCGCGCGACCGCTGGTCGACCGACCTGCGCCACCGCTTCGAGACCATCCTGACCGAGGCCTTTGGCGGCACTGTCGTCAACCGCAACACCCATATCGGCGACGACGTGCTCGCCCGCCTGCTGCTCATCGTTTCGACCCCCGCGTCCGGGCCCAGCGAAGTCGACGTGCCGGCCATCGAGGCCCGCCTCGTCAATGCCGCCCGCGCCTGGTCCGACGATCTGGGCGAGGTGCTGCGCGCTGCGCATGGCGAGGAGGCCGGCAACACGCTGTTCCGCCGCTACGCGAACGCGTTCCCGTCATCCTACCGCGAGGCGTTCGACGCCGCGGTCGCGCGCCACGACATCGACCGTGTCGAGGCGCTCAGCGATCTGGCGCCGCTGGCGCTGAACCTGTACCGACCGATTGGCGCCGACGATCACCACGTCGCGCTCAAGGTCTATCACCGCGGCGGCCCCATCGCGCTGTCGGACGTGGTGCCGATGATCGAGGGGCTTGGCTTCCGGGTGCTGGAAGAGCGCCCCTATGCCATCCGCATCGACGAGGATTCCTCGCCCTCCGTGGTGCAGGACCTCGTGCTCGAAAGCCGCAACGGCCAGCCCGTCGCCCTCGACCGCCTGAAACCGGCATTCGAGGCGGCCCTGCTCGCGGTATGGGGCGGCGTTGCCGCAAATGACGGCTTCAACCGCCTGGTCCTGCTGGCCGGGCTGGACTGGCGCGAGGTCGTGCTGCTGCGCACGATTGCCAAGTATCTGCGCCAGGTCGGCATCGCCTTCAGCCAGGAATATATGGAGGGCACGCTCAACGCCCATCCCGCCACCGCACGCCTGATGGTCAGCCTGTTCGAGGCGCGTCTCGACCCGAAGGGCGAGACGGCCCGCAATGAGCGCACCGCCAGGATCGAGGCCGATATCGCGGCCGCGCTCGATGGCGTCACCAGCCTCGACGAGGACCGCATCCTTCGCCGTTTCCTGAATGTCATCCAGTCGGCATGGCGGACCAATTTCTACCAGCGCAATGCCGATGGCGCGCCAAAGGAGTGCGTGGCGATCAAGCTCGACAGTTCGAAGATCATCGAGCTGCCGGCGCCGCGCCCGTACACGGAAGTGTTCGTCTACTCGACCCGTGTCGAGGGCATCCACCTGCGCGGCGGCAAGGTCGCGCGCGGCGGCATCCGCTGGTCGGACCGGCGCGAGGATTTCCGCACCGAAGTGCTGGGCCTGATCAAGGCGCAGATGGTCAAGAACGCCGTCATCGTGCCGGTTGGCGCCAAGGGCGGCTTCGTGCCGATGAAGCCGCCGGCGGGCGGCGACCGCGAGGCCGTCCAGGCCGACGGCATTGCCTGCTACAAGCTGTTCATCGGCGCCCTGCTCGACATCACCGACAATCTGAACGGCCAGACCCTCGTATTCCCGCCCGATGTGGTGCGCCTCGATGGCGATGATCCATACCTCGTCGTCGCCGCCGACAAGGGCACCGCCACCTTCTCCGACATCGCCAACGGCCTGTCGGTCGCGCACGGCTTCTGGCTGGGCGATGCGTTCGCGTCCGGCGGCTCGGCCGGCTACGACCACAAGAAGATGGGCATCACCGCGCGCGGCGCGTGGGAACTGGTCAAGCGCCACTTCCGCGAACTGGGCAAGAACATCCAGGAAGAAGATTTCACCGTCGTCGGCATCGGCGACATGTCGGGCGACGTGTTCGGCAACGGCATGCTGCTGTCGCAGCACATCAAGCTCGTCGCCGCGTTCGATCACCGCAACATCTTCATCGACCCGTCGCCCGATCCGGCCGCCAGCTGGGCCGAACGCAAGCGCCTGTTCGAACTGCCGCGCTCGTCCTGGGCCGATTACGACGCGAAGCTGATCTCGACCGGCGGCGCGGTATTCGACCGCAAGGCCAAGTCGCTGAAACTCACCGCCGAGATGCGCCAGCTGTTCGGCATCGGTGAAGAGGCCCTGACCCCCGCCGAGCTGATCCAGCGCCTGCTCAAGGCCGAGGTCGACCTGCTCTATGTCGGCGGCATCGGCACCTATGTGAAGGCGTCGACCGAAAGCAACGCCGCCGCCGGCGACCGCGCCAATGACGTGTTGCGCGTCGATGGCCGCGACCTGCGGGCCAGGGTGGTGGGCGAGGGCGGCAATCTGGGCTTCACCCAGCGTGGCCGCATCGAATGCGCGCTGAACGGCGTGCGCCTCAACACCGACGCCATCGACAATTCCGCCGGCGTCGATTGTTCCGACCACGAGGTCAATATCAAGATCCTGCTGCAGGGCATCATGGCCGAGGGCGACATGACCCTGAAGCAGCGCGACAAGCTGCTGGACGAGATGACCGAAGAACTGGGTCTGCAGGTGCTGCAGGACAATTACCTGCAGGGCCAGGCGCTGACCGCCGCGCAGGCGCAAGGCTCCGGCGCCCGCGCCAAGCAGCGCCGCTTCATGCAGGCGCTGGAAAAGCGCAACCGCCTCGACCGCGCGGTCGAATACCTGCCACCCGATGCCGAACTGGGCGAAAGCGGGCGCAACCTGACCCGGCCTGAACTCGCCGTGCTGCTCGCCTATGCCAAGATGTCGCTGTACGAGGACCTGCTGGCCAGCGACCTGCCGGACGATCCGTACTTCGCCACCGAACTGCGCAAGTATTTTCCGCGTCCGCTGCGCCGCCAGTTCGGCGACGCCATCGGCAAGCACCGCCTGCGGCGCGAGATCGTGGCGACCGCGACGGCGAACTCCATGGTCAACCGCGCCGGCATCACCTTCGTCAACGAGGTGCAGGACGAAACCCGCGCCGACGCCGGCGACATTGCGCGCGCCTATTCCGTGGTGCGTGACGTGTTCGACCTGCGGCCACTGTGGGCGGGGATCGAGGCGCTCGACAACAAGGTCGCTGCAAGCCTGCAGACCGACATGTCCAATGCCGTGCGCGGCCTGCACAAGCACGGCATCTTCTGGCTGCTCCGCCACCGCAGCGGCAAGGTCGAGATCGGCCCGACGGTCGAGGCCTACAAGCCCGGCATCGCCGCGCTGCGTACCGTGCTGGCCGGGGATCTCAAGGGACCCGCGGTCGAGGCGCGCAGCCAGCGTCTCAATACGCTCGTGGCCGGCGGCGTGCCGGCCGACCTCGCCGGCGCCATTGCCGATCTTGAACCGCTGCGCGCCTCGTTCGACATCGTCGCCGCCGCGCGCAAGTCGGGGAAAGATGTGCCCGCCGTCGCTGCCATCTGGTTCGCGTCCGGCGCGCGCTTCGGCTTCGACTGGCTGCGCACCGCCGCATCGGACATCAAACCCGCGAACGAGTGGGAGGCCCGCGCCATCGGCGCGCTGGTCGACGACCTCGACGCCGCCCAGCGCACGCTCAGCGCCCAGGCGGTCGAGGGCACGGGCAAGCCCGAGGCACTGCTCGACGCCTGGGCCAGGACACGCGAGGTCCCGGTCGGCCGCATCGATGCGCTGCTCGGCGAGATGCGCCACGGCGGCGTGCTCGACCTCGCGCGCCTCGCCATTGCTGGACGGGCCATCGGCACCCTGATATCCACGGCGGCATGACGGGAACCGCGGCGCAACCGCACGCAGCACCACCGCCACGCGAGGCCTCGTTCCTCGGCCGCTTCGGCTGGGTGATGTTCGACTGGGCCAACCAGCCGTTCTTCACCATCGTCACCACCTTCATCTTCGCGCCCTATTTCGCGGCGCAGATGGTGGGCGATCCGGTGCGCGGCCAGGCGATCTACGGCTATACGCAATCCGCCGCCGGCCTGATCATCGCGATCCTCAGCCCCTTCCTCGGCGCCATGGCCGACGCGTCCGGCCGCCGCAAGGGCTACATCCTGTTCTTCCAGGTGCTGACGGTCATCGGCTGTATCGGCCTGTGGTGGGCCTATCCGAACCGGCCTGACCTGGTGCTGCCGGTCGCCGTGGCTCTGGTCATCGCCACCATCGGCGCGGAATTTTCCATCGTGTTCAACAACGCGCTGCTGCCCAGCCTGGTGCGGCCCGAACGCATCGGCCGCCTGTCGGGCGCCGGCTGGGCCATGGGCTATGTCGGCGGCATCATCGCGCTGGTCGCCATCCTCATCATCAGCCGCCCGGAACTGATCGGCATCACCCCGCCCGAGGGACAGGCCTTGTTCGGTCTCGACCGCGCCACCGCCGCCGCCGAACGGCTCACCGGTCCGGCCTCCGCATTGTGGCTGGTCGTGTTCGTCGTGCCGATGTTCCTGTTCACGCCCGACATCGTGCACAGCGGCCTCGGCCGCGTCGCTGCCGCGCGCGAGGGCATGCGCCGCCTGGTCGACACCGTGCGGCAGCTCCGCAAGTACCGCAACCCGACGACCTTCCTCGCCGCCTACATGATCTACAATGACGGCCTCGCCGCCGTTATCGCGCTGGGCGGCATCTATGCCGCCGGCACCTTTGGCTGGGGCACGACCGAGCTCGGCATTTTCGGCATCCTGCTCACCACCGTCGCCGCCATCGCCGCCTTTGTCGGCGGCACGCTGGACGACCGCCTGGGGTCCAAGCGCACGGTGCAGCTGGCCATCGTATTGGTCACCATCGCCACCATCGGCATCGTGTCGGTGACGGCGACCTCGGCGCTCTTCGTGCTCGACCTGCCGGCCAAGGTTGCCGGCGGCGCGCTGTTCGGCTCGATCCAGGAAAAGATTTTCTTCGTCTTCGCCGTCATCCTCGGCCTCGGCATGGGGCCGATGCAGGCCGCCAGCCGCACCATGATGGGCCGTCTCGCGCCGCCGGGCATGGCGGGTGAGTTCTATGGCCTGTACGCGCTGTCGGGCAAGGCGACCACCTTCATGGCGCCGTTCTGCATCGCGGTGGCCACGCAATATTTCATGAGCCAGCGCGCCGCCGGCGTCGTGGTGGTCATTTTCCTCGCCGTGGGTTTCATCCTGCTGACCCGCGTGCGCGAGGAGCGCTAGCACCCGTACACGTCCCCACCCTTCGACGGGCTCAGGATGAGGACGACTTCATAGATTTATAAGCAGCCTCATGCTGAGCTCGTCGAAGCGTGAGGCGGTGCACCTATCCCAGCTTCACCGCCGTGCCGGTGGCGCTGACCATCAGCATCGAACCCTTGCCGCCCATGGTCTCGAAATCCAGGTCGATGCCGATCACCGCGTCCGCGCCCAGCGCCCTGGCCTGCTCGGCCATGTCCTCCAGCGCCGCCTGCCGGCCGCCCGCGACCACCTTCTCGTAGCCGCCCGAACGCCCGCCCACCACGTCGCGGATGCCGGCGAAGAAGTCCTTCATGAAATTGGCGCCATAGATCGCCTGCCCGGCGACCAGGCCCTTGTACTCGACGATGCGGCGTCCCTCGACGCCGTCCGTGGTGGTGAGAATCATGCTGTGTCCCCCGTGCGATACAGCGCAACCCTAGCGCGGCACACCGCCCGCTCGCCACATCTCCCTGCGCGACTGGCGGCGGTGCTGTCGGGTGATCACGGACTACCGTATTTCCCCATCGTCATGCCCGGGCTTGACCCGGCATCCGCGCCTTTGCGGCAGCAGATAGCATTGGTAGGCTTGCCCGATGGGCCAGAGAATCGAACAGGTTCTGAAACTGGCGACCGCCGCCGCCATCATCGGCGCGTTCGCGGCGCTGGGCTACTTCGCCATGACCGGCTCTCTCACGGTCAACCCACAGACCGGCCAGACGCAAATGATGGCTGTTTTCCGGGGTGGCAATTCTTGGGTTTACATTACGCCAGAGCAGGAGGGCATCCTGTCCGCAACGGTGTGGCTGGTGGGCATCTGTGCCGCTGCATATGGGCTGTGCCGTATCTTCAGGTTGCCCAAAACAAACTAGGTGCGTTTGCTACCTAATGCCGGAAAACTCTTGCGATTCTTCGAGGCGAGTAGAAACGACATCTTTCCGAAATTTTTCGCCCAGCTTTTGGCACAGCCAGGTATTGACTTTATTCCTATTTTATGTCATGGTTTCAAGTCCGTCCGCCATGGCCCGGCTCGCTCTTTGACATCGGTAAAATCGAGGCTCTGACCCCGCCCAAACCACGTCCGCGCGGCGTAGCGCGGATAAGCGAAAGCTGCGGAATCTAAGCGGGGGACGGCGAATCTAGGCGAGACCTGCCGAATCTAAGCGGGAAATAGCGGAAATAAGCTGGAAGCCGGACGGAAAACGGCGGAAATCCGCCACTTTCTAAAGAAAATTTCAAAAATGGCGGAAACCGAAGGCGCGGAAGGCCGGAACACGCCGGGCATGACGATGAAAAGGCTCAGCTTTCCCCGTCGTCCCGCATCTGCCGGTGCCGGGTGGCGTAGTGCCAGCGCATGTAAATGGTGAACGCGACGAGGCAGATCACCACGCCGCCCAGCGCCAGGCCAATCCTGAACAATTCCCCGTCCATGGCCCAAGCCTAGCGCATGCGCAGCCCGCGCCTCTAGTGGCGGAAGTGGCGCATGCCGGTGAACACCATGGCGAGGCCCGCCTTGTCCGCCGCGTCGATCACTTCCTGGTCGCGCATCGAACCGCCCGGCTGGATCACCGCCGTGGCGCCGGCTTCGGCCACCACTTCGAGGCCGTCGGCGAACGGGAAGAACGCGTCGGATGCGGCGACCGAGCCCTTGGTTGCGGGTTCGCTGAGGCCCGCCGCCGCGGCCGCGTCCTGCGCCTTGCGATAGGCGATGCGCGCGCTGTCGACCCGGCTCATCTGCCCCGCGCCGATGCCCACCGTCGCGCCGTTCTTCACATAGACGATGGTGTTCGACTTCACATGCTTGGCCACCGTGAAGGCGAACTTCATGTCGGCCAGTTCCTGCGCGCTGGGCTGGCGCCTGGTCGCCACCTTGTAGTCGCTTGATGCCACGCGGCCATTGTCGCGGTTCTGCAGCAGGTAGCCGCCGGCCAGCGACTTCACCGTCATCGCCGCCGCCTGCGGGTCCGGCATCGCGCCGGTCAGCAGCAGGCGCAGGTTCTTCTTCGCGGCCAGAATGGCCTGCGCATCGGCATCGGCATCCGGGGCGACGATGACCTCGGTGAAGATCTCGGCAATCAGCTTTGCCGTCGCCGCATCCAGCGTGCGGTTCACCGCGATGATGCCGCCGAACGCGCTGACCGGGTCGCAGGCCAGCGCCTTGGCATAGGCCTCACTGAGGCTCGCGCCGACCGCCACGCCGCACGGGTTCGCGTGCTTGATGATGGCGACTGCCGGCCCGTCGGTGAACTCGGCCACCAGTTCGAACGCCGCATCGGTGTCGTTCAGGTTGTTGTACGACAGCGACTTGCCCTGCACCTGCTTCGCCGTCGCCACGCCGGGGCGCACCTCGGCATTGCGATAGAAGGCCGCCTGCTGATGCGGGTTCTCGCCATAGCGCAGAATCTCCGCGCGCTCGCCGGCGAGCACCAGCCGCTCGGGGAACGTCTCGCCCAGCTGGCCCGCGAACCACTGGCTGATCGCCGCGTCATACGCGCCGGTGCGGGCATAGGCCTTGGCCGCCAGGCGCTTCTTCAGGTCGGCCGAGACCGCGCCCTTGTTCGCTTCCATGTCGGCCGTCACGGCGGCGTAGTCGTTGGGGTCCACCACGACGGCGACGAAGCCATGGTTCTTCGCGCCCGAGCGGATCATCGCCGGGCCGCCAATGTCGATGTTCTCGATGCAGGTGGCGAAGTCCGCGCCCTTCTTCACCGTCGCCTCGAACGGGTACAGGTTCACCACCAGCAGGTCGATGGCGCCAATGTTGTGCTCCTTCATCGCCGCCTGGTGTTCCGGATGGTCGCGCAGGCCCAGCAGGCCGCCATGCACCTTGGGGTGCAGCGTCTTGACCCGGCCGTCCATCATCTCGGGGAAGCCGGTGTAGTCGGCCACTTCGCGCACCGCCACGCCGGCATCCCTAAGCGCCTTGAACGTGCCGCCGGTGGACAAAAGCTCGACACCCTTGCCGCTCAGGAAACGGCCGAACTCGACCAGGCCGGTCTTGTCGGAAACGGACAGCAGCGCGCGGGACACGGGACGGTCGGTCATGGGCCTACCTGAAGGGGGAGGGGAGAATTGGGCGCGCTATAGCACGTTCGGGCGCGGAGTCGAACCGGTCATGGCAACGCAGCCCTCGGCAGCACTTTCCGGTACGCATCCAGGCTGCGGGCGACGAAGCCCTCGACGGAAAACTCTGATTCGGCAATGGCGCGGCCGCGTTGGGCCAGTTGGGCGCGCAAGGCGGGGTCGGCCAGCAGGCGGCGGATCGCGTCGGCCGTGGCCCTGGCATCTTCCACCGGCACCAGCAGGCCGTTCGCCCCGTCGCGCACCACGTCGCGGCAGCCCGTCACGTCGGTCGTGACGATGGCCCGCGCACTGGCCGTCGCCTCGATCAGGCCGCGCGGCAGGCCCTCGCGGTAGCTGGGCATGACGATGATATTGGCCTGCGCCAGCGTTGCCGGCATCGACTCGCTGAAGCCCCAATACTCCACCGTGCCGCGCGCGACCCAGTCGTCCAGCTTCGCCTGGCCGATGTCGGTGGGGTTGATCGGGTCGCGCCGGCCCACCAGCACGAAGCGGGCTGATGCGCCTTCACGCTTGAGGATCTCCGCCGCGCCGACGAACTCGTTGACCCCCTTGTCGCCCAGCAGCCGCGCCGGGAACATCACCACCGGCACGCCATCGGGTTCCGGCGTCGCCGCGAACTCGACCAGGTCGACGCCGCAGCCGGCGATCATCGCCACGCGATCCGCCTCGACCAGTCCGCCCTTCACGAACAGGTCGCGGTCGTCGCCGTTCTGGAAGATGGTCACCGAGTTGCGGTGATGCAGCGCGAACCGGAACAGCGCCTTGATCAGCGTGCGGTACGCAGCAACGACCATGCCGCGCCGGATGAAGAAGTAGCCGAGGCCGGTGATCGCGAACACCGCTGCCGGCACGTTCAGCAGGCGCGCCAGCGGCCCGCCCCACACGACCGGCTTCATCGACACATGGTGGGTGATGTCGGGCTTCAGGTCGCGGATCAGCCGCCACAACGCGGCGACCAGTTTCAGTTCGCCGGTGATGCTGCGTGCGCCACGGTTCAGCGGGATGGGATGGAAGGTGCAGCCCGTCGCCTCGATCTTGCGGCGCGGACCATCGTCTTCCACCGGCGCGGCGACATGCACATCGAAGCCGCTTTGCACCATGGCGCGCGCGATCGGCAGCCTGTGCGTGGTGAAGAACAGGGCCTCGTGCACGACGAACAGCAGGCGCGGCTTGCGGTCCATCAGCCGACCTTGGTGAAGGCCCACTTCACCTTCACCGGCTCACCCGGCACCATCATGCCGGTGACGACCAGTTGCTGGTTGCGGCGCTGCTCGCGGCCACGGCCGAAATAGACGCTGGGCTCCAGTTCCAGCAGGCCGCCGCCGGCGCGGAACTGCCAGCCAATGCCCGACCCGCTCTTCACCAGCGCGGTGCTGCCGTTCTGCAGCAGCGACGCCTGCGCCGACGGATGCAGGTGGAAGCGGATCGCGAACCTCTTGCCGCCGGCGCTTTCCAGGCCCGGCCCGTCGAACGTGTCCTCGCCGCGCAGGTCCTCGCCGGTGCTGGCCAGGTAGATCTTGCGGTGATGGGTCAGGCCGAAGCGGCGGCGATAGCCGTCATGGCTGGTGTCCAGCCAGATCGCGCCGTCCTGTTCGTCGCGCGCCACCAGTACCGACAGCGGCGGCACGTTCTCGCCCGCGTCCTGCGCGTTGATGTCGGCGAAGGTCAGCGTCGAATGGGCCGGCGTCGACATCAGCGCCTTGGTCCACGGCCCGCGCGCGGCGTTCGAGGCGAACGTGCCGGCCAGTGCCGCTTCATCGTGGCGGAACGCCGCGCCGCAATTGACGATCAGCCGCTCGCGCCCGTGGCTGAACTCGAAGGCCAGCGGCGCCGCATGCGGCGTGGCCCCGCCGGCCGTCGGTGGCGACCCGGCATCGAACAGGACCAGGCCGCGCCGTGCCGCCAGCCGCTCGTAGCCCGACAGCGTCGCGCTGTTCAGCGGCTTGCCGGTCGCGCCGGCCTGGTTCAGCACCAGGTCGATGGCGGCGGCGACTTCCTCTTCGCTGCCATGGAACAGGGCCAGGCCGCCGTCGCCATGGCGGAAGAAGCGCAGCATCGGCGTCATGCGGTCGATGGCCAGTTCCAGGAATTCGGGCGCCGGCACCTGGCCTGCCTGCAGTGCGCCGCGCAGCGCGATCAGGTCGCGCAGAACCGAGAGGTGCTGCGACGGGTTGCGGCTGGCATGGCCGCCATCGCCCAGGACCTGCGCCTCCATCTCGCGCTCCAGCTGGTGCAGCGCCCGGTTCAGCCGCGCGCGCTCGTCGCGCAGGCACAAAGCGGCATAGACCTGCGCCAGCAGCGCGGTCAGCCGTGGCCGGCCGGCGGGGGCCGAGGCCAGGTCGCGGTGCAGGTGCTTCACCTGCTTCGCCATCGAGGTCAGGAAGGCGGTGCGGAACCCGGCGTCCGCCCCCTCCAGCAACATGCCGGCATGGCTGCACCAGGTGATCAGCCGGCGGCCCAGCACGTCGGCCCGCCAGGCCAGGCGCTGCCAGCGGCCGAAAAGCCGCAGCCACGAGCCGGTCAGCGCGCGGGCGTGCCGCGTCGCGGCCTCTGCGCCCGCCGCCTCGAAGTGGCGCAACCAGTCGAAGCCGTGCAGGTCGATGAGCCAGGTCAGGCTGGCGCCCGGCGCGGTCCACGGCGCGTCGGTGGTGGAGACCACTTCCTCGTCGCCGAAGCGGTAGCGGCCCTGGAACAGGCGGTCGGCAATGGCGGGTTCGCCCGGCCACGGATCGGGCGGCCGGACCGCCAGACCGTCCGGCGCCTTGACCCGCAACAGCAGGTCATAAAGCGGCGAGCCGTAAAGGCGGGTGCGGAAGCTCACCGCGCCGCTTGTGCGGTGGCGGCGCCCCTCAGCCGCGCGATGTTGCCGGCATATTTGCCCGGTCCGCCGGTAAAGGTGGCGGTGCCGGCGACCAGCACGTCGGCGCCGGCGTCGATGGCCTCCTGCGCGGTCGCCTCGTTGATGCCGCCATCGACTTCCAGGTCGATGGCCCTGCCGCTGCGGTCGATGGCGGCGCGCAGGGTGCGGATCTTGTCCAGCTGGCTGCGGATGAACTTCTGCCCGCCGAAACCGGGATTGACGCTCATGACCAGCACCAGGTCGACGTCCTCCAGCACGGCCAGGGCGACCTCGACCGGTGTCGCCGGGTTCAGCGACACGCCGGCCTTCTTGCCCAGCGAGCGGATCAGCTGCAGCGTCCGGTGCAGGTGCGGCCCGGCTTCCGGATGGACGGTGATGATGTCGGCGCCGGCCTCGGCAAAGTGCGGCACGTAGAAATCCACCGGCGAGATCATCAGGTGGACGTCCATGACCTTGGTGGTGTGCGGGCGGAGCGCCGCGACGACGGCGGGGCCGATGGTCAGGTTGGGGACGAAATGGCCATCCATGACATCGACATGGATGTAATCGGCGCCGGCGGCGTCAACCGCGCGGACCTCCTCGCCAAGCCGGGCGAAGTCCGCCGACAGGATCGACGGAGCGATGCGGACGGGGCGCGCCATGCGGTTTCGTACCAGCTTGGATTCCGCACCGCAACCGGGAACCCGGCCGCACGGCGGTCCGGGTTCCCGAAAGGGCGGTTTTGCTAGATGTAGCGGTGGCTGGTGAACTGCTGGGCCGAATGGGGCCAGCTCTGCTCCGGCAGCCGCCGGTGGTGGGCGTGGATGACCGTTATTGCCCGGGTCACCACCGTGGCGTCGTCCGCGCCGGGCGTCATGGCGATGGCGGCGAACAGCTCCTTGTTCACCTCCGTCATCGGATAGGCCGGGTCCGGCGGTGCCACGACGACGGTCCTGGCCTTCTTGGCCGGGGCCTTCTTCGCTGACGTCTTCTTCGGGGCGGCCTTGCGGACCGCCGCCTTCTTCTTGCCCGGGGCCTTTTTCTTGACGGCCTTCTTCACGACCTTCTTCTTCTCGGCTTTCTTCTTGGCGGCCATGGGGTTGCTCCTTAGGGGATAATGCCGGTCTTGGTGGTCGAATGCGGCGCCGACACCATCAGGTGGCTGAACCAGTCCAGCGCCACCCCGGTGGTCCGGCGACGCCAGGCGGCGACGCGCGGATCGCTGTCCATGGCGATCTCGACCTTGGCCCAGTCGGCCCATTCGCGAATCGCCCAGATGACGATGCACTCGGAATCGTTCCGCATCGTGCTGCGGTACGCCCCCATCAGGTGCATGCCCAGCGTCTTCGCGACCGGCACCCATTCCTCGAGCATATCGAGATACGTCCTGGCCTGGCCCGGGCGGATGGTGATGCGCTCGTGGTAGAACACCTTGGCGCCGATGATGTTCTTGTTCTTGGTGATCTCCGCCAGGGTGGGGGAGTACGGCGCCGGCCGCAGGATGCGGTCGAAGCCGCCGCTGCGGTATTTCTGCGCCTCGTCCCACCAGACTTTCAGCTTGGCGTCCTGCATGCCGGGCGCGTTCGCCTCGAAGCCATAGCTCGCCGCCATGGCGTCCCAACTGTCGAACTCCCACAGGTTGGTCACTTCCGGCCAGCGCGCCGTGCTGCCCAGCGTGCCCCATACGCCAACGCAGGACATGCCGCGCTCCTCGCGACCCGTCGGGCCCCAGCCCACCGTCATGTGGTCCATGTATTTCGGGCGGCCCTGCAGGATGATGTCGACGATCTCGTGCAGATAGACTTTGTTGTTCATTGTCGTTTCCCCCCGGCTTACGGCTGGTGGCCGGTCTTGGTCGGCGACGCGGGCGCCGAGACCATGAGGTGGTTGAGCCAGTCGATGGCGATGCCCTCGGTCTTGCGGCGCCACACCGGCACGCGCGGGTCCTCCTCATAGGCCTGTTCGATCTTGCCCCAGGTCTTCCAGTCGCGGATCGCCCAGATCACGATGACCTCGCTGTCGTTGCGCATGGCGGTGCGGTAGGCGCCGACCATGTGCAGGCCCAGCGTCTTGGCCACCGGCACCCATTCCTGCTCCAGCATCGACAGGTAGGTCTTGGCCTGGCCCGCCGCGATGCTGATGCGCTCGTGGTAATAGACCTGCGCGCCGACGACGTTCTTGTCCTTGCACATCTCGTCGGCGGTCGGCGACCACGGCGCCGGCACGACCAGCCGGTCGAAGCCGCCGCTGCGGTACTTCTGCGCCTCGTCCCACCACTTCTTCAGCACCGGGTCCTGCATCGACGGATGGCTCACTTCGTGGGCGAAGTTGCGCGCCATCCCTTCCCAGCCCGGCAGTTCCCACAGGTTGATCACCTCGGGCCAGCGGCCGGTGCTGCCGAACGTGCCCCACACGCCGAAGCACTTCATCGGCCGGTCGGTGCCCAGACCCTCGCCCCAGCCCACGGTCATGTGGTGCATGTACTTGGGCCGGCCCTGCAGGATGATGTCGATGAATTCGTGGATATAGATGTTTTCGTTCAAGGCGTTTCCTCCCTGTCTTTTTTTCTTATGCGTGCATGCCGGTGTCTATTTGGTCCCCGCATACGGCTTCACGAACGCGCTGTCCTCGACCTTGTCGCGCGGCAGCAGTGCCGTGTAGGTCAGGACGCCCGGCGTCAGCGAGTAGACCGTCTGCACGGTGTCCAGATAGGTCGGCGGAATCTGCATGTCGGCCGGGAACAGCGGCGCCGGCGTCTTCTTCAGGACTTCGATCGGGGTCTCCAGTTCGGCGACCAGCGCGTCCGACACCGTCTTGTTGTTCATGTAGTCGCCCTGCAGGTACAGGCGGGTGGTGCGGGCAATGGCGCGCATGAACGCCATGCCGACGTCGCGCTTGTCCTTCAGCAGGTTCGGGCCGTAGACCCAGCCGCCGCCGGTGTCGGTCACAGGCTGGCCGACGGCGAACTGCACCTTGTCCGGATTGGCGTTCAGCCAGATCGGGTCGTTCAGGATGCCGGCGGGAATGGCGCCGTTCTCCAGCGCCGCCAGGATATCGGCCGCGCCCATCTGCTTGAACTCGACGTCCTTGATGGTCAGGCCGGCCTTCTGCAGTTCCTTGTTGATGTAGACCGAGATGGTCGAGCCATAGCCGACCACCGACCCGATGGTCTGGCCCTTTAGCAGCGCCGGCGAATAGGGTTTGCCGGCGAGGAACGCCTTCGACACCCACAGGCCCTGCTTGTTGTTGTCCGGGAAGAAGGTGCCCGGTGCGGTGATCTTCACGTCGGCGCCGCTGGCGACAGCGTTGAAGAAGGCGGCGCTCGGCTGCGTCAGGCCGACATCCAGCCGGCCGGTCGACAACAGGACCAGCGAGTTGTTCGGCGTGCCGACGACCAGTTCGACGTCGAGGTTTTCCTTCTCGAACTCCTTGAAGTGCTTGGCCAGGAACAAAGGCGCGAAGGCGGTCAACTTCGACGAATAGCCGACCTTGACGGTTGCCTTGGTGGCCAGCGGCTGCGGCGCGTCGGCCTGGGCAAAGGCGCCGGTGGCCAGCGACAGGGTCGCGGCGACAGCAAGGGCGAGCGTGGTCCTGATCGTCATTTATGTTTCCTCCAAAAGCGGGATGGCGGAACCTAGCATGGAAAAATGCGCCGCCGCTTTGTCCTCTTTGATGTTCCGATGCGTCGGCACGCCGTTTCATCTGCGTTGTTGGGGGTGACACTAGGCGATCCACTCAATCAGGGAATTTTATTGTTTTTATCCTGAAATAAACCGGGCTAATGCAGCGACGACCGCGCCATGCCTGCCGTGTCATGCTATGTGCGGCTATGGATTCGCTACCGCTGACCTTCCGCCAGAACCTGACCTTCGCCGCCCATACGTGGAAGGCGCTGACGCGCCAGCATCATCGTGAATTTCTGCCGCTGTTCGCCGACCATGTGCCGGCCGATGGCACTGTCGTCGATGTCGGCGCCCATGCGGGCCAGTACGCCAAGCTGTTCGCCGGCCTCGTGCCGCGCGGCCAGGTGCTGGCGCTGGAACCCGGCGTCTATGCCCGCGCCATCCTTGAGCGTGTCGTGCGCTGGCGCCGGCTGGCCAATGTCCGCGTCATTCCGCTCGGCCTGTCGGACGTACCGGGCAGCGCCGACCTGTCGGTGCCGCTGAAGCGCAGCGGGTCGCTCGGCTTCGGCCTTAGCCATCTCGGCGCCGACCATTCCGGTCGGCAGGTGCGGCACGAGACCATTCACCTGACGACGCTGGACCGGCTGGTCGCCGATACCGGCCTGACGCGGCTCGATTTCCTCAAGGCCGATATCGAAGGGTGGGAGGCGCGCATGCTGGCCGGCGGCAAGTCGGCCCTGGCCCGCTTCCGGCCCGTCATCATGCTGGAACTGGTGGCAGAGCACCTGGCCCGGGCCGATGACACCCCCGGCAAGGTGTGGGAGGTTCTGGCGCCAATGGGCTATCGGACCCTGCGGCTGGACGGGGTCCGGACCACCCCGGTGCAGGGTTTCACCGGAGACGCAGATTATCTATTTCTGCCAAAGGCTTAACTTAATAGTGCGGTGCGGCAAATTGGGGGGAGACACACCCCCCTTGCTTTGCTACCCTGCTGCCTTCTTTGGGGACGTAATTTTTGGGGGGCCCATGCGTCGGATCAAGACGCGGACCTATAACCTGATCCGTACCGCCACTTCGGTGGCGTTGGGCCTTGCCCTCGCGGTCGGGCCGATGGGTTCAGCAATCGCTCTCGCCGCCGGTAACGCCGCTGCGGTGTCCGCGGTTCCCCAAGCTTCAGCTTCCCAGCCCAAGACGTCGGGTCAGAAGACCCAGAAAACCTCCACCTCAAAGACAGCCACCGCGAAGTCGGCCCCGCAAAAGGGCGCCGCCGTGAAGATGGCTGCCGTCCAGGCGAAAAAGCCCGTGCGCGCCGAGCGCCCTGCGCTGCGTCCGACGGGCGGCTTCATGCACGACGGACGTTTCGTCCGCGTCGAGGCATTCCACGCCCAGGCCGACGGGCAATTGCCCGCCGTCATCATCCTGCACGGCGCCAGCGGCATGGGCGACGGCACCCTGTTCTATCCGCAGGCCCGGGCCCTGACCGAGCGCGGCATGTCCGCCTTCGTCGTCCATTATTTCGACGGCCTGGCCAATCGTCGCGGCGCCGCCGCGCCGAACCTGCATGACCAGCGCGAGCGTATCGTCACCGCCGCGCTGAACTATGTCGAGGCGCTGCCCTATGTCGATGGCGGCAAGATCGGTGTGTTCGGCCTGTCGCTCGGCGGCTTCCAGGCGCTCAGCCTGGCCAGCAAGGACGACCGCATCCAGGCCGTGGTCGATGTCATCGGCGCCATGCCGGCGCAGGTTACCCGCGAAGGTGTCATGCGCATGCCGCCGACCCTGATCCTGCACGGCGACCGCGACCGTACCGTGCCGTTCAAGCGGGCGCAGGAACTGGCCCAGATCCTCGAGAACCTGGGCACGCCGTATGAAATGAAAATCTATCACGGCGAAACGCACAATTTCCGGATCGCGGCGCGTGAGGATTCGGTCCGTGAAACCGTCGACTTTTTCGAGCGCCACCTCAAAGCTCCCTCTTGACCGCCGGCCTCCGGGCCGTCACCTTTTCATCCGATTCGTGAGCGCTGGCGCCTAAGCGCTCGATTCATATTGGAGAATCCGGGCGTCATGGATCGCCGCTTCGTGCTTTCTTTGTTGCTGGGTGCCGGCGGCGCGGCCCTGATCGGCCGCCCGGCCCGGGCCCAGACCGCGAAACGGCGCGCCGATCCTGCGGTCCTCGTTCTTGATCCCGGCCATGGCGGCCACGATCCCGGCGCCATTGGCGGCAGCGGCACCTACGAAAAAGACGTCGTCCTCGCCATCTGCCGCTCGATCAAACAGCAGCTGTCCGGCACCCGCAGCATCAAGGTGGTGCTGACCCGCAGCGAGGATGAGTTCCTGTCCCTGCCACGCCGGGTCGAGATCGCGCATGAGGCCGATGCCGACCTGTTCGTCTCGATCCACGCCGATGCGGCGCCGACGCTGGCCGCCCGTGGCCTCTCCGCCTATACCCGTTCGGAACGGGCATCGGACTCGTTCGCCGGCGCGCTGGCCCAGCGCGAGAACGCGGTCGACAGCCTGTATGGCGTCGACCTGCGCGGCACCGACAAGATGACCGCCGCCATCCTGCTCGACCTCGCCAAGCGGCACAGCCACGGCGCGTCGCTGACGGCGAAACAGCGCATCGTGTCGGGCGTGCGCGGCAAGGTCATGCTGCTGGAAAACCCGATGCGCTCGGCGAACTTCGCCGTGCTGCGTTCGACCATGGTGCCGTCCGTGCTGGTCGAAACCGGCTTCCTGACCAATCCGAAGGACGAGGCGCTGCTCGCCGAGCCGAGGTCCCGCGCCGTGATCGCCAAGAGCCTTGCCGACGAGCTCGCCGCCATCGCGCTCGAATTCCAGCGCGCCTGATCCGCGCGTGACCAAACTGGATCTAGAACAGGCGAACGCCCTCGCCGAGGGCCTCACCAATCGCGACCTCAGCTTCGACGCCGTACCTGAAGCACCCTCGCTGCAGCAACTTTTGGAGTACTCGACGTCCAAGGGGGGAGAGACCCGCCTGCCGGCGCGCACCGATCTCGACCCACTCGAGATCCGCCATCTGCTGCCCGACCTGCTGATCTTCGACGTCGTCGAGGGCGGTGCCGACTTCCGCGTCCGTCTCGTCGGTACCGGTGTGGTGGAGGCGTTCGGTTTCGACGGCACCGGCAAGCTGCTCAGTACGTTGTTCAAGCCGGTGGTCTCGAACGAGGCGGTGCTGCTCTACCAAGTGGCGCTGGGCTGGGCGCGGCCGATGATCGCGCGTTCGACCATGCACTACTGGCGGCACAAGGATCACATCAGCTATGAAAGCCTGTTCCTGCCGCTGGCCGGTGACAGCGTGAACGTGGACAAGCTGCTCATCGGCTTCAGCTTCCGCCTCGGCACGCCGAGATCCTGAACCGGTCTTACGCCGGCTTGGTCCAGCGCGCGGCGAAGAACCCATCCATGCCGCCCTGCTCGGGCCAGAACGACGGCAATGCGCGCAGGAAGCCGTGCCGGTTGATCGCCTCGGGCGGCATGCCGGCTTCATCGGCGCGGAGCGGCGCGGGTTGCAGCGGCACGCCGGACAGCAGGGCCTCGCCCTCTTCGGGCTGCAGCGAACAGGTGCAATAGACCAACAAGCCGCCGGGTTTCAGCAGGTTCGCTGCATGATCCAGCATCTTGCGCTGCACGATGGCCAGCTTGGCCACATCGTTCGCCTTCTTCAGGTGCGGGATGTCCGGATGGCGGCGAATGGTGCCGGTCGCGCTGCACGGCGCGTCCAGCAGGATCGCATCGGCCAGTTCATCGGGCTGCCATTTGGTTGCATCGCCCGCGACCAGTTCCGCCTCAAGCTTCAGCCGCTGCAGGTTCTCGGCAACCCGCTGCAGGCGCGCGGCAGATCGGTCGAGTGCCACGACATGCGCGCCGGCTGCCGCCAGTTGCGCCGTCTTGCCGCCAGGTGCGGCGCACAGGTCGAACACCCGCTTGCCCCGTACGTCGCCCAAGAGGCGGGCCGGCAAGGTCGCGGCGGCGTCCTGCACCCACCACGCGCCCTCGTCATAGCCGGGCAGCTCTTCCACCGCGCCGCCGGCTGGCCGGCGCACCGATCCGTTGGGCAGCAGCGTGCCGGTCAGCTTCTCGGCCCATCCGGCCGGGTCATCCTTTACGCTGAAGTCCAGCGGCGCCTCGTGCAGGTGCGCCTCGGCAATGGCGCGCGCATTCGCCTCGCCATAGGCCGTGCTCCACGAGCGGAACAGCCAGTCCGGCGTATTCAGCAGCGCGGCGTCCTGTTCCTCGATAATGCCCGCACCTTCGCGCGCCATGCGGCGCAGCACGGCATTGACCAGGCTGCGGTAGTGCACGGCGGCGCCGGTCGCCAGCGCCACCGTGGTCGAGACCGCGGCATGCGCCGGCGTACCCATGAACAGCAGCTGCGCCGCGCCGAGACGCAGCAGGTCGCGCGCCGGCATAGCCGCCTTGGTCAGCGGGCGTTCCAGCAGGATGTCGATGACGGCATCGATCTGGCCCAGCCGCCGCAGTACCGTCGCGGCCAGGGCGCGCGCCAGGCCGCGGTCGCGCGGCGCCAGGCCGAACGGATCGACCGCACGGTCGAACGCGTCGTCCAGCGCCTGGCGCTGGTCGAACACCGCGCGCAGCAGGGCCAGCGCGGCCGCGCGGCTGGGTTCGCCGGTCGTGCTCATGACGCTACTTGGAATTCGTGCCGCCGCTCGACATCTGCACCGTGTCACCGGTGATGACGAAGCTGACACTGCCGTCCGATGTCTTGTAGGTCCAGTTTTCGATCGGCCCCAGCTTGGCGATCTCGGTCGGCTTGCCCAACCTGCTCTCAAGCTCGGTGCGGGTCTTGACCCCCTCGGCCTTTTTCAGCGCGTCCGCCGTGCTGGGCGGGCCGCAGGCGGCGAGCAGGAAGGCGAGGGCGGCAAGGGCGACAAAGCGCGGGGTCATGGCGTCATCCGTGAAGATCGGGTGCGCACCTATAGCATGCCCCGTGCATCATGGCGGAACGGGACGATTACCCCCACGGGCCCCGGCGGGGCGCCGCGCCCCGGCCGGCCATGGCGTGCAGCCGGGCGATGCGGTTCGCCATGCTGGGGTGGGTCGAGAACAGGTTGTCCATGCCGGCGCCCGACAGCGGATTGACGATGAACAGGTGCGCGGTCGCCGGGTTGCGCTCGGCCTCCGGATTCGGGATGGCGTGCGCCGCCTGCTCCAGCTTGCCCAGCGCGTCGGCCAGCCACAGCGGGCGGCCGGAAATCTGCGCGCCGATGCGGTCAGCCTCGTACTCGCGGGCGCGGCTGATTGCCATCTGCACCAGCATCGCGCCGATTGGCGCCAGGATCGCGACGGCGATTACGCCGACAAAGCCCAGCGGGTTGTTGCGGTTGTCGCTGTTGCCGCCAAAGAAGAACGCGAAATTGGCCAGCATCGAGATCGCGCCGGCAATCGTCGCGGTGATCGTCATGGTCAGCGTGTCGCGGTTCTTCACATGCGCCAGTTCGTGCGCCATGACGCCCGCGATTTCCTCCTGGCTCAGGCGCTGCAGCAGGCCGGTCGTCGCGGCGACGGCGGCGTTCTGCGGGTTGCGCCCGGTGGCAAAGGCATTCGGCTGCTCGTTGTCGATGACGAACACGCGCGGCATCGGCAGGCCGGCATTGCCGGCCAGCTGCTGCACCAGGCGATAGAAGTCAGGCGCTTCATTGGGGCCGACCTCGCGCGCGCCGTACATGCGCAGCACCATCTTGTCGGCGTTCCAGTAGGCGAACAGGTTCATCGCCGCGGCAATCAGCAGCGCGATCAGCATGCCGCCCTGGCCGCCCAGCAGGAAACCCATGCCCATGAACAATGCGGTCAGCGCCGCGAACAGCATGCCGGTGCGGAACAGGGCGTTCATCGGAATCTTGCATCCTTCAGCCGGACCATCCGGCGCGTGCTATATGTATGGACGGTCCGACCCTCTTCAAGCGAAGTGCCATGAAGCCGCCACAAACCGACCCGTCTTTCGACCCCGCCCAGTGGGAAACCGATCCCGCGACCGGCAAGCTGCGCCGCAAGCAGGCCGCCATCGTGCAGGAACAGGCGCCCGGCGAGGAAGGCGGCCCCAAGGGTCTGGAACCCACGCGCTACGGCGACTGGGAGCGCAAGGGCATCGTCAGCGACTTCTAGCGCTTCAGGATCGACCCCATGATGCCGCGCAGCACCGCGCGGCCGATCTGGGTGCCGATAGTGCGCGCCGCCGAACTGGCCATGTTGGTGACCACGCGCTCGGTCGTCGTCTGGGTCAGTGTCTTCGGCACACGCCCGGTGGCGCGCGGCGGCGGCGCTTCGGCGGGCGGCGCCCCCCACGGTCGGCCGGCACGCGGCACCGAAGTTTTCGGCGCCGCTTCCTCGGGTGCCGCACGGTCGCGCAATTTCTCGAACGCGGATTCACGGTCCACGTCGCGGTCGTATTTCCCGGCCAGCGGACTGGCGGCGATCAGCGCCGCGCGCTCCGCCGCGCTGGCCGCGCCGACGCGCGACACCGGCGGGCGGATCAGCACGCGCTCGACCGGGCAGGGCGCGCCACTCTCGTCCAGCACCGAAACCAGCGCCTCGCCGATGCCAAGTTCGGTGATGACCTGCGCCGTCTTCAGTTTCGGGTTGGGGCGGAACGTGTCGGCCGCGGCCTTGACCGCCTTCTGGTCGCGCGGCGTGAAGGCGCGCAGCGCGTGCTGGATACGGTTGCCCAGCTGGCCCAGCACGCTGTCGGGGATATCGAGCGGGTTCTGCGTCACGAACCACACGCCGACGCCCTTCGAGCGGATCAACCGCACGACCTGTTCCACCTTGTCGACCAGCGCCTTCGGCGCCTCGTCGAACAGCAGGTGCGCCTCGTCGAATACCAGGACCAGCTTGGGCTGCGGCAGGTCGCCAGCTTCCGGCAGGTTCTCGTACAGCTCGCTGAGCAGCCACAGCAGGAAGGTCGCGTACAGGCGCGGCCGCTGCATCAGCTGGTCCGCTGCCAGCAGCGAGACATAGCCGCCGCCCGGCCCGCTGCGCATCAGGTCGAACAGGTCCAGTACCGGCTCGCCGAAGAATGACACGCCGCCCTGCTGTTCCAGCACCAGCAGCGCGCGCTGGATTGCACCGATCGAGGTCGTGCTCACCGTGCCGTGCGTCTTGGTCAGGCGCGGTGCTTCATCCGCGACATGGGTCAGCAGTGCGCGCAGGTCCTTGAGGTCGAGCAGCAGCAGGCCGTCTTCGTCGGCCACCTTGAAGGCCAGGTTCAGGACACCGGTCTGGGTGTCGTTCAGGTCCAGCAGGCGGGCCAGCAATTGCGGCCCCAGGTCCGATACCGTCGCCCGTGCGCGGTGGCCCTGGCTGCCGAACAGGTCCCACAACAACGCGGGCATGGCGCGGAACGGCTCTGCCTTGCCGCCCCAGTCGAGACCGATCTGCTTTGCCCGCGCCGCGAAATGCGGCTTGTCGCTGCCGGAGAACGCCAGGCCCGCCAGGTCGCCCTTCACGTCGGCCAGGAAAACCGGTACGCCGCGCGCCGCCAGGCCTTCGGCCAGGATCTGGACGCTGACGGTCTTGCCCGTTCCGGTCGCGCCGGCAATCAGCCCGTGCCGGTTGGCAAACCGCGGCAGCAGGTGCACCGGTCCGCCGCCATCCGCCCGGCCGCCCAGCAAAATCCCCAGATCGTCAGCCATAAATGCTCTCCGTTCCGCGACTATAGACCGCGACATCGGCCTCAGGACCTAAAACAACCATCGCACGTTTACGTCACATCAGTGGCAGGAGTAACCGGTTTTGGCCGATCCCAACAACTTCCCCGGCGCGACGGCGGGCGAGCCTCCGGTGCGTGTGCGTCATGTCATGCGGCGCTTCTGGGCAGTGGCCGGCGGCTACTGGAAATCCGAACGGCGCGTGCGTGCCTGGACCATGACGGGCGCGCTCGTGCTCCTCGGCCTCGCCACCATCTGCGTGCAGATCTGGATCAATTTCTGGAACCGCGACTTCTTCAATACGCTGGAACAGCGTGACTGGACCGGCTTCTACGTCGAACTCTGGACCTTTGTGATCATCGTCGTGGTGTCGGTCGCCAGCAGCGCCGCGCACCTGCACATCAAGCGCAAGCTGCAGCTCGACTGGCGGTCTTGGCTGTCCGAGCAGACGGTTGCCCGCTGGCTTGAGGCCGGCCGCCACTACCAGTTGCAGTTCATGCCCGGCAGCCATGACAATGCCGATGGTCGCATCGCCGAGGACGTGCGCATCGCCACCGAATGGGCGGTCGAGTTCGCGCACTCGATTCTGCACTGCATCCTGCTGCTGGTCAGTTTCATCAGCATCCTGTGGGCGTTGTCGGGTGTCATCAACGTCACCGTCAATGGCGTCGGGATCGAGATTCCCGGCTACATGGTGTGGGTTGCGATCGCCTACGCGGCATTCGGTTCGGTCCTGACCTTCTTCCTCGGCCGGCCGCTGGTTGCCGCAACCGATGAGCGCCAGTCGCGCGAGGCCGATTTCCGTTTTGGCCTGGTGCGCGTGCGCGAGAATGCCGAGGGCATCGCCCTGCTGCGCGGCGAGGCCGATGAGCGCCGTCGCCTGCTTGCCGCCTTCACTGGCATCCATGGCGCATGGGACAAGCAGACCCACGGCCAGCGCCGCCTGATCATGCTCACCACCGCCTATGCAACCCTGGCCGGCGTGTTTCCGATCATCGTTGCCGCGCCGCGCTACTTCGCCGGCGCGATCACGCTGGGCGGCCTGATGCAGACGGCGCAGGCGTTCGTGCAGGTGCAGTCGGCTCTGTCCTGGTTCGTCGACAATTTCGCGCGCTTCGCCGAATGGTTCGCCTCCGTCGAGCGCGTGCTCGATCTGCATGACGCGCTCGATGAGCTGGACGAGGACCTGTCCCAGATCGACGAGTACAGCATCGTGCTGCAGCCAAGCGGCGAGGGTGGCCTGGTGTTCGACGCGCTGCACATCGCGCATCCCGACGGCACCGTTCTGGTCAACGACGCGACCGCAGAAATCAAGCCGGGCGAGCGCGTGCTGATCACCGGCGAATCGGGTTCGGGCAAAAGCATGCTGTTCCGCGCGATTGCCGGCCTCTGGCCGTGGGGCCGTGGCCGCATCGGCGTGCCGATGGCGCATAACTTCATGTTCATGCCGCAGCGGCCCTATCTGCCGGTCGGCACCCTGCGCAACGCGCTGCTCTATCCAAAGGCGCCCGACAGCCTGCGCGACGAGGAACTGTTGAAGGCCCTGACCGATGTTGGCCTGGAAAAGCTCGGCGAACGTCTCGACGAGGATGCGCAGTGGGACCATGTGCTGTCCGGCGGCGAGCAGCAGCGTCTCGCCTACGCCCGCGTACTCGTGCACAAGCCCGACTGGGTGTTCCTCGACGAGGCGACCTCGGCGCTCGACGACGAGAACCAGGAAAAAGTCATGCACGCGCTGACGGATTCGCACCCGAACATCAGCGTGCTCAGCGTCGCCCACCGGCCGGGGCTCGAGGCGTTTCACCAGCGTCAGCTGGTCCTGATCCGCACCGAGGACGGGGCGACGCTCGTCCGCTCGACCCGCGCGCGCCGCGCCGCCACCCGCGACGCCGCCATCCAGCGCCGCACCCGGCGCGAGGCGCTGCTGAAGAAGCTTTCCACCAGCTTCAACCCGGCAAAGCCTCGCGATTATTATTCATAAGAAAACAACCCGTAATATCTAGTAAAATATCCTGATATTCCTATAATGAGGCGATGATCCGGCTCTGGCTTGTCCTCCTGCTTGTGCCCGGCCTGGCGCACGCGACGGACCGATTGACCGGCCCGGTGCCGGCCGAGGTGCTGCGGGTGATCGACGGCGACACCGTCGAGGTGGAGGCGCAGATCTGGCTGGGACAGTCCCTGCGCACGCTCGTCCGCATCCTTGGCGCCGATACGCCCGAACTGCATGGCAAATGCGCTCGCGAGCGCGACCTGGCCATCCAGGCCCGGACCTTCGTGGCCGAGCGTCTGGCCGGCGCGGTGCAACTGCGCGACATCGGCCGCGACAAGTATGGCGGCCGGGTCACCGCGCGAGTCATTGCGGCCGACGGCAAGGATATCACCGATACGCTGCTCGGCGCCGGCCTGGCCCACCCCTATGGCGGGGGCGCGAAAGCAGGCTGGTGCGCGGGGTAAGGCGCCCTCAGGGCGGCGATTTGGGGCCGGCGCAGGGGTTGCAGGATTCCTGGGCATCGACGCTCGTCACCGGCATGGCTGCCAGCAAACCGAGCAACGCTACTGCTAACGCAACCACACGCTTGATCGACATGGCCTGATCCCCCGATGGGCGATGATCGACACTAGCATCTGCAAGGCGCTGCAAAAAGGCGCGATCTATGACTGTGCCGCAATGCCGCGCAGGTCAGCCGCCCCGGCGCCGGCGGCGGGCTCGAACTGCCCGCTGGCCGGATTGCGGATGAGCAGGCGTCCGCTGGCAATGCCGAAATAGGCGCCATGCAGCTCCAGCCGTCCGCGCTCAACCTGCGTGCGGATGCACGGGAACGTCATCAGGTTCTGCAGGCTCAGCTCCACCGACGCGAATTCCAGACGGCGCAGATAGGCTCCGTCGTTCACGTCGCCCGGCGGGCCCAGGCTTTCGGCAGCGGGGGCGATCTGCGCCATCCAGCGGCCGATGAAATCGCCCGGCGACAGCGGCGCGCGGTCGTCGGCAAAGGCGCGGATGCCGCCGCAAAAGGCGTGGCCCAGCACGATGATGTGTTTCACCCGCAATGCCTGCACGGCGAATTCCAGCGCCGCGCTGGTGCCGTGCTGGTGGCCATCCGGCGCGTAGGCCGGCACCAGGTTGGCAACGTTGCGCGCGACCAGCAATTCGCCCGGCGCGGCGTCGAACACGATTTCAGGCGATACACGCGAATCGATACAGCCGATCACCATGATCTCCGGCTGCTGCCCCGCCTCGGCCAGCGTTTCGTAACGCATACGCTCGCCGGTGAACCGGCCCTTCAGGAACGCGCGATAGCCCTCCGTCAACCGCTCAGGAAACATGCTGCGCCCGCCTCGCTGTTTCTGGCGGCGCCGAATTTACCGGTTCATCCGGTTGTCCACAAGGTCCTTTACAACGCCGGGATCGGCGAGCGTCGAGGTATCGCCCAGCGCGCCGTGTTCGTTCTCGGCAATCTTGCGCAGGATGCGGCGCATGATCTTGCCCGAGCGCGTCTTCGGCAGGCCGGGCGCCCACTGGATCAGGTCCGGGCTGGCGATCGGACCGATCAGCTTGCGCACATGCGCGACCAGTTCCTTGCGCAGTTCCTCGGTCGGGCTGATGCCGGCCTTCAGCGTGACATAGGCGTAGATGCCCTGGCCCTTGATGTCGTGCGGATAACCGACGACCGCGGCCTCGGCGACCTGCTTGTGGTCGACCAAGGCGCTTTCCACCTCGGCGGTGCCCATGCGGTGGCCCGACACGTTGATCACGTCATCGACCCGGCCGGTGATCCAGTAATAACCGTCCTCGTCGCGGCGGCAACCGTCGCCGGTGAAGTACTTGCCGGGGAAGGTGCTGAAGTACGTATCGATAAATCGCTGGTGGTCGCCATAGACGGTGCGCATCTGGCCCGGCCAGGAATCGGTGATGCACAGATTGCCCGCGGCGGCGCCTGTAAGCTCCTTACCCTCGCCATCGACCAGCATGGGAACCACGCCGAAGAACGGCTTGGTCGCCGAACCCGGCTTCAGCGCCGTGGCGCCCGGCAGCGGCGTGATCAGGATGCCGCCCGTTTCAGTCTGCCACCAGGTGTCAACGATCGGACAGCGATGGTTGCCCACCACGCGGTGGTACCACAGCCAGGCTTCGGGATTGATCGGCTCGCCGACACTGCCCAGCAGGCGCAGGCTCTTGCGGCTGGTCTTCTGCACCGGCGCCTCGCCCTCGCGCATCAGCGCGCGGATCGCGGTTGGCGCGGTGTAGAAGATGTTGACCTGGTGCTTGTCCACCACCTGCCAGAAGCGCGAGGCGTCGGGATAGTTCGGTACGCCTTCGAACATCAGCGTCGTCGCGCCGTTCGCCAGCGGCCCGTACAGGATGTAGCTGTGCCCGGTTACCCAGCCGACGTCGGCCGTGCACCAGTAGATGTCGCCGTCGTGATAGTCGAACACGTACTGGTGCGTCATCGACGCGAACACCAGATAGCCGCCGCTCGTATGCAGCACGCCCTTCGGCTTGCCGGTCGAGCCGGACGTGTACAGGATGAACAGCGGATCTTCCGCGTTCATCTCGACCGGGGTGCAGTCGGCCGGCACCTTCGCCGCCTCCTCGTGCAGCCAAAGGTCGCGGCCGGCGGTCCAGCCGGTCTTGCCGCCGGTGTGGCGCACGACCAGTACGTTCTTCACGTTCGGGCACGACGCCAGCGCCGCGTCGGTATTGGCCTTCAGCGGCACCGGCTTGCCCCCGCGCAGGCCCTCGTCGGCGGTGATGACGAAGCGGCTGTCGCAATCCTGGATGCGACCGGCGAGGCTGTCGGGTGAGAAGCCGCCGAACACCACCGAATGGACCGCGCCGATCCGTGCGCAGGCCAGCATGGCGTAGGCGGCCTCGGGGATCATCGGCAGGTAGATGGTGACCCGGTCGCCCTTGGTCACGCCATGGGCTTTCATCACGTTCGCCATGCGGCACACCTGGGCGTGCAGCTCGCGATAGGTGATCTTCTTGTCCTTGGCCGGGTCGTCGCCTTCCCAGATGATCGCCACCTGGTCGCCACGCTTGGGCAGGTGCCGGTCGATGCAATTGGCGCTGACGTTCAGCGTGCCGTCGTGGAACCAGCGGATGTGGAGGTCGTCCTTGGCGAACGACACGTCTTTCACCTTGGAATAGGGCTTGATCCACTCCAGCCTTTTGCCCTGCTCGCGCCAGAACCCCTCCGGGTCCCTGGTCGAGGCCTGGTACATGGACTGGTACTTGGCGTCATCGATCCAGGCGCGCTTGGCCCATTCGGCCGGCACCGGCAGCAACTGGTCATGATCCATGACGGGACATCCTCCCTGCTTTACTTGATTTTCTGAGGGCGACCGTTATCGCCCGCGCGGCAAATCCTAGCATTCCGGCGAGGCAATGGATTGATTCGCCTCAGTCGGCCCCCCTTGGGGGCAGAGTACGGCTCCCCCACCCTCGTCTTGCTGCTAGATTACCCAAATCCAGCGTTCCGGGGATAGGGTTTGCCGATGCTGCTGCAATTGTCTACCTGGCCCGAAGTCGAGGCCTATCTGCGCCGCTCGACGGCGATCATCCTGCCGATCGGTTCGACCGAACAGCACGGACCGAATGGCGTGATCGGCATCGACGCCCTGGCCGCCGATGGCATTTCCCGGGCAGTGGGCGAGCGCACCGACACCCTTGTCGGCCCGACCATCGCGGTCGGCATGGCGCAGCACCACATGGGCTTTGCCGGCTCGATGACCCTGCGGCCCTCGACCCTGATGGCCGTGGTCCGCGACAGCGTGGTTTCGCTGGCCAAGCACGGCTTCACCAGGTTCTATTTCATCAACGGTCATGGCGGAAACACCGCCACCGTCACCGCCGCCTTTTCCGAGATTTATGCCGAGACCAGCCTGGGCACGCCCGGCAATGCCACGCCGATCCGCTGCCGCCTGCGCAACTGGTGGACCACGCCGGCCATCGGCCAGCTCTCGCGCGAATTGTTCGGCCATGCCGAGGGGCACCATGCCACCCCGTCCGAAGTGGCGCTGACCCAGTACCTGCATCCCGAAGCGGTGCGGACCCTCACCATGACACCGGCGGTCGCGCCGATGGGCGATGACTTCGCCGACGCCGCCGACTTCCGCCGCCAGTTCCCCGATGGCCGCATCGGGTCGAACCCCGGCCTCGCGACGCCCGAACTGGGCAAGCGCATCTTCGAGGTGACGGTGAACGATCTCTCGCGCGACTTCGAACGCTTCGCTGCAGCCGCGGCATAGCAAAAGATGCACTGCGGTGCAGCGCGATTACTGCGCCTGCACCGCAGCGCGTTGTGCGCCGCAATGTCGCGTTGATCGTGATGGAAGTCACAGAAAAGTCCGGTTTGCGACGTCGGGCCGACACATTGCGCGTGCTACTCTTGCCTCCATCGACACTTGCTCTACTTAACTGGGCAGGCGTCGAACCAGTCGAACGCAACTTTGGCAGCAGCAAACAGGGAGCGCACCATGGAACGGCAGTGGCACTGCGAACCCACCATTACCGATTTGCTCGATGAGCCGATTGTCGAACTGGTCATGCGCCGCGACGGCATCGACCGTGACACGCTTCTGGCGTTGATCGCGGATCAGAAGTCGCAGCGCGATTTCCAACCGGTAGCGGTGGAGTAGGGGTCTAGGCCCCACCTCTAGCTTTAGCGTCCCGCGAATCCACCGGCCGGCCTCACGTCGAGGCCGGCTATTTCGCGGACCAGCTTCTGCACGACCGCCCGCTCGAACCCCTCGAAATCGTTGGTGCTGATCAGGAAGGCGCCAACGCCGCCGATCACCCGGTCGGCGTAATACGCGTCCAGCGGCACGGCGGTCTGCTGGTAATAGCCGCTAAACGGGTTCGGCCGGTCATTCAGAATCGCCAGGCCATTGACCGTCACTCCCGCCCTGACCGCGTCGTCGCGCGCCTCCTCGGGCAGGCGGCCGGAATTGTTGATCCCGTCGCCCGACACGTCGATCACACGGCGCTCGCCCGTGAACGGGCTGCTTTCGAACATCTTCATCGAATAGTCGATCCCGCCGCTGATCGAGGTCCAGCGCCCGCCACTGCGGGGCGGCGCCAGGATGGCCTCGGCGACGGCATTGGCGCTGGCGGCATCCTTGACCAGCATCCATGGCACGATCTGGACCTGGGTTTCGACGCCCGACCATTCGACCATGGTGATGGCGATACGCTGCCGCTGATTGGCTCTTATGGCATCCATCACGCGCGGGTCGCGCATGGCATTTGCGTAGCCCTTGCGTTGCAGGTCGAACTCGTAGGAATCGATCGAGCCGGAAATATCGACGGCCAGGACCAGTTCGACATCCACCTTTTCGGCGGCGACCGCCGGCAGGGCGGGCAGCAGGGCGACCGCCAAAGCGAGGATCAGGCGCCGGACCGCCTTCAAGGCGCGGCGAGTCCGGCCGGCCCGTTGGCCGGCGTGACGATGATCCCGGCGATCTCGCGCACCAGCTTCTGCACGACGGCCCGCTCGAAAGCCTCGAAATCGTTGACGCTGATCATGAACGAGCCAACGCCGCCGATCACCTTGTCGGCGTAATACTCGTCCAGCGGCCCGGTCCACTCGGCGCCATAGCCGAATCCGCCGAACCCGCCCGGATTGGGCCGGTCGTTCAGGATGGCCAGGCCGTTGATGGTGACGCCCGCCTTTACCGCATCGTCGCGGGCTGCCTCGGCCGGCCGGCCGGAATTGTTGGCGCCGTCGCCCGAGACATCGATCACCCGACGCTGGCCGGCATAGGGACTGTTCTCGAACAGCCTCATCGAAAAATCGATGCCGCCGCTGATCGAGGTGCGCCGGCCCGGCCCCCGCCCCGGTTTCAGCACCGCCTCGGCGAAGGCCATGGCGCTGGCGGCATCCTTGACCAGCATCCAGGGCACGATCTGCTCCTGGTTCTCGTTGCCCGACCATTCGACCATGGTGACGGCGATGCGCTGCAGCTGGTTGGCGCGGATGGCGTCCATCACCCGCGGGTCCAGGAACGCCTTGGAATAACCTTTGCGCTGCAGGTCGAACTCGTACGAGTCGATGGACCCCGAAATATCGACCGCCAGGACCAGCTCGACATCGACCGTCTCGGCGGCCCGCGCGGGCATCGCCAAGAGAAGGAAAACCGGCACGGCCAAGACCGCGCACCATGCTGCGAGACGCTTGAACATGACCGCCCTCGTCGCAACTGCACCGACAGTGTGGGCCGGGTACGGGGTCGTCGCAACAGGATTGTCGGCTGCCCCGGGCGCACCGGGCAGTTGAGAAAAACGAAATAGCCGGCCCGGGGCCTGGAGGACTAATCTGGCGGCAATGCTACCCGGGAGAAACGCATGAACCAGCGAATCACCATCCGCCGGCCAACCGCCAAGCCGCGCGAGCAAAAGGCCGCGCCGACTTTCACGTTGAACCGGCCGCTCAAGGGTACCCGCGTCGGCCTGCGCCACGAGGGCGCCTGGCGGTCGTGGATGCTGATCAGCGGCCTGTGGGCCGAATGGCTGGCACGCGATGGCGCCATCCCGGTCGTGATTGAGGTCGGCGAGCGCACCGGCGCCGAGGGCATCCGGACCAATGCCGACATAGATCGCTGGGCCGCCGACGTCGATTGCGCCGTCGTCGGCCTGGGTACCTGAGGCTCCTGCACCTCCTGGTCGGTGCACGACGCGGTTCGCGTCGAAATGTTGAAGAAGCCTGCCATCGCCGCGATCTGCGACGAGTTCCTGAGTCATGGGAAGAACATGAGCGTATTCCTCGGCCATCCTGACCTGAAGATTCAGGTCTTCCCGTACCCGTTGGAAGGCCGGCCCGATGACGAACTGCGCGAGATTGCCAGGGAATTTTACCCGAAGTTCCTTGCCCTGCTGGGGGTGACGCCGTGACCGTCGCGCTGACGGCCGACGCCATCGAGATCGACGACGATTTCGAGGCATTTTACGAGCTGTCGCTGGCCGAGAAGTGGGGCGATGGCGCGCCGCTCATCCCGCCGACCGATGCGCGCATCCGCGCCATGCTGGCGGCGACGCCCTATCCGGCCGACCATGTGCTGGGCGCGCTGCCGCCGAAATACGGCCTCTGCACCGTCGAACTGGTGGCGATCAACGCGGTCATGGCGGGCTGCCAGGCCAAGGCCTTCCCGCACGTTATCGCCGCCGTCGAGGCGGTGCTGCGGGCCGAGTTCAATCCGTTCGCGATCCTCACCACGACGTCCAGCGTGTTCCCGATGCTGATCGTCAACGGCCCCGGCCGCGACGACCTCGGCGTCGACTACCGCGCCGGCTGTCTCGGCGGTGCGGCGGGCCGCGGCTCGATGACCATCGGCCGCGCCCTGTCGCTGTGCCTGCGCAATATCGGCGGCCAGCGCGCCGGCGAAACCAGCCGCACGGTATTCGGCCAGGCCGCCCGGTTCGGCCAGTGCTTCGGCGAGTGGGAGGAGCGTTCGCCCTGGCCGTCGCTGGCCCAGCGGCGCGGCTTCGATGCCAGCCAGGACGTCGTGACGGCACATGCGGGAAAGGGCAATTTCCCTGTCGCCGACACTAACACGGATGACGCCAAGGACCTCGCCTATCTGCTGGCGAAGAGCATGGCCTTCCCGATGGCCAATTGGTACCTCGGCCCCACGGGCGAGACCGGCCAGCTGGTGATCTGCATCAACCCGATCTGGGCCGACCGCATGGGCAAGGTGTTCCCGAACATCGAGGACCTGCAGGCCTATTTCCACGAACATGCGTGGCAGCCGATCGATCTCTGGCGCGCGGACAACCAGTCGATCCTGCGCAAGAAGAACCGCGTCGATGACAGGGGCCGCGTCTACATGGCCAACCGGCCCGCCCAGTTCGTACCCGTCGTGTGCGGCGGCCTCGGCAACCTGCACGCGATGATTTTGCATTCGTGGTGCGACAGCGAAATGCAAAGCGTGGTGCCTTACAGGCACGAGGAGAAGTGACGATGGACGAGAAGGTGGTTCAGGCGGCGGTCGAGGATGCGCGCGCCCTGGTGCGCGGCGATGGCGCCGATCTGATCCTGGTGAAGGTCGATACGCGCATGGATCGCATCGACCTGCGCCTCGACGTGACCAACCTGAGCTGCGACGCCGCCGACGGCGCCTGCCTGGTGCCGCCACCCATGCTGTTCAAGCTGATCGAGGCGACGTTCCAGCGCCACATCAGTGGCGAATTCGAACTGCGGATCGACGACCGGCGTTAAACTTGGTGCACGTCCTCACCCTTCGACGGGCTCAGGATGAGGGCGGCTTAAAGAACGATCATTAGCCTCATGCTGAGCCCGTCGAAGCGTGAGGCGGCGCGCAGGTGTTGGCGCTAGGCCTTCACGCCGCCCATTGCGCAGATCTTCTTCCATGCCGCCGCGTCGACCGGCGAGACCGACAGGCGCGAATGGCGCACCAACAGCATCTGCGCCAGTGACGGCTCCGCCTTCACCGCTTTCAGCGTGACGGGCGTCTTCAGCGGCATGAGGGGCTTCACCGCGACGCAGCCCCACTTGCCCTCGTCGTCGGTCGGGTCGGGGTGCCAGGTCTGGGTGATCTCGATAATGCCGACGATCTCCTTGTCCTCGCCCGAATGATAGAAGAAGGCGCGGTCGCCCTTGGCCATGGTCTTCAGGTTGATCGCGGCCTGGGCGTTGCGCACGCCGGTCCAGTCGTCGGCGCTGCCCTTCTTCACGGCCTCGTCCCACGACCACGTGCCGGGTTCCGATTTCATCAGCCAGTAGTTCATCGTCTCACCTTGTGTGTTCGGCGCGGAACGGGCGCGCCAGCAGGGCGGTGATCGCACCCTCCACCGCGGCGCCCTGGTGCAAAATCGCGTCGACCGCGGCACAGATCGGCATGTCGATGCCCAGCTTGGCGGCCAGGGCCGTCACCGCCTTCGCGGTCGGTACGCCCTCGGCGACCGAGCGCCGCTCGGCCAGGATCTCGGCCAGGGTGCGGCCGGCGCCCAGGTCCAGGCCCAGCGACATGTTGCGCGATTGCGGGCTGGAACAGGTCAGCACCAGGTCGCCCAGGCCCGACAGGCCCATCAGGGTTTCCGCCCGGCCGCCCAGGGCCACGCCGAGCCGCGCCATCTCCGCCATGCCGCGGGTGATCAAAGCCGCGCGCGCATTGTCGCCCAGCTTGCGCCCCTGGACGATGCCGCAGGCAATCGCCAGCACGTTCTTCACCGCGCCGCCGATCTCGGCGCCGATCGGGTCGTCCGACCAATAGGGACGGAAGGCCGACCGGCCCAGCCGCTCGGCCAGGCGCTCGCCCAGCGCGCGGTCGGGCGTCGCCAATGTGATCGCAGTGGGCAGGCCCTTGGCCACTTCTGCCGCGAAGGTCGGGCCTGACAGGACGGCAACCGGCGCGCCTGGCAGGGCGCTGGCCGCCACTTCGGTCATCAGCCGGCCCGTGGCGATCTCGATGCCCTTGGCGCACAGGACCAGCGGCTGGCCGCGCCAGTGCGGGCGCAGTTCGGTCAGGACCGAATGGGCGAACTGCGCCGGCACCACGAACAGGGCGGCATCGCAGCCGCCGAGGTCGGCCAGGCTCGTGGTTGCCCGTATGCCCGGGTCCAGCTTCACGCCGGGCAGGAACAGGGGGTTGTCGTGGCCTGTATTGATCGCCTCGACCACCTCGGTCTCGCGCGCCCAGAGGGTGACATCGCCGCCCGCCGCTTTAGCCACGGCGGCCAAAGCGGTGCCCCAGGCGCCGCCGCCCACAATGCCGATGTGGTTCAGATCCATCCCCCTGGTCATGCGCGGCGCATAATGCCCGCTGGTGTCAGGGGTCGCCAGTGGTTCCTCCAGGGAAACAGTCTATTTGTTTCTGCCCCTCTGTTCGCGGGCGCGCCAGGCCCTACCTTCCAACCATGCGCCGGGCATAACCGCCGGCAATGAGTTTGAGTGAAGGGGATTAATAATGAGCACCCGTACCGTCGCTGTCGTCGTCGGCAGCCTGCGCAAGGATTCGGTCAACCTGAAGATTGCCAAGGCGATTGCCGAACTGACCCCGGGCCTGAAGTTCGACATCGTCCCGATCGGCGACCTGCCGTTTTTCAACGAGGAACTGGAGGCGACCCCCCCGGCCCAGTGGATCAAGTTTCGCGACCAGGTAAGGGCCGCCGACGCGGTGCTGTTCGTCACCCCCGAATACAACCGCTCGGTCCCCGGCGTGCTGAAGAACGCCATCGACGTCGGCTCGCGCCCCTATGGCAAGAGCGTCTGGTCCGGCAAGCCCGCCGCCGTGGTCAGCGCCTCGCCCGGCGCTATTGGCGGCTTCGGCGCCAACCATCACCTGCGCCAGTCGCTGGCCGTCCTGGCCATGCCGACGCTCGCGCACGAGGCCTATATCGGCGGTGCGTTCGGCCTGTTCGATGCGGCCGGCAAGCTGACCAATGACGGCACGCGCGACTTCCTGACCCAGTTCGGCCAGATCTTCTCGGCCTGGATCGAGAAGCACGCGAAGTAGCGGCCCTCAGAGCCGTTCCGGAAAGTTTAGATTCCCGTTGAGTGAGTTGGCTTTGCGAGGCGCCTGAGCATGATGCGGATCATGGCGAGGCGGACGAAGGCGGCCACCTTGCGGGCATGGCGTTCGAAGTCGCGGGCAAGCCTGCGGTTGCGG
>CANJGB010000004.1 GCA_947473805.1 Alphaproteobacteria bacterium | reverse complement strand
GGTCGCTCGGGTAACGCAGGCCGCGCCGGTCAGCTGCGCGGCGGTGTTCGGGCGTCCACATCGGGCATCTCCCACATCCGATTCGGATGCCCGTAAGCGAATCACAACTGATTCCTCCGACTCAACAACTTTCCGGAACGGCTCTTAGGCCGCCAACCGTCGTGCCGCCTGCTGTCACACCGCCCGTGGTGCCACCCGCGGTGAGGCCGCCGCCGGTGGTGCAACCGACACCGACGCCGCCAGTACCGCCCACTCAACGTACGCAGGCTACGCCGCCGCCCGTGGTCCAGCCCCGCGCCGTGACGCCGCCCGTTGTGCAGCCGCGCGTGCAACCGGCACAGGTGCCCCCGGTCGTTCAGCCTTCGGCGCCCGCCCCGCCCGTGCAACAGGCCCAGGTTGCGCCGGCTGTGCCGCCTGCCCTGCGGCCGGCGGCACAGCCCCGCCAGGTCCCGCCACCATCTGTGGCCACCGCGATCGCACCAGCCTTCCAGCCGCCGACCGGTACGGCCTCAATCGCCGTGCCCACAGTCCAGCCGCCGCCAGCGCCCGCGCCCCCGGCAGCGACACCAATAGCGCCCGCGACGCCGGCCCAGGCGACGCCAACCGCGCCGCCGCCTGTCGCCGCAACCGACGAGGCACCAGCCATCGGTCTGGTATTCCTGCCGCCACAGGAGGCCGTTGCCCCGCGCGCGGGCGAGCAGCCGGAACCGCCCCAGCAAGTGGCGGCCCTGACCCGCGGCACCGCGACGCCGGAAGCGGCCCAGGTCGTTGAGGCCGCGCGCCAACGCGCCGAAGTCGCCCGCCAGACCGCCGCCGCCTCGGCACAACAGGCAGTGCAGGCAGCCGTGGCTGCGCAAGCCTCGGTCACGCGGCTGCAAACGGTCATCGTTCGCGCGCAGGAAACCCAGCGCGCCGCACCGCCGCAGGTACAGGCCCAGTTGCAGGAAGCGGCAAAGCAGGCCGAGGCCGCCGCAGCCATCGCGGAAACCGCCGTCACCGCCGCACGGGCGGCCATCGACGAGGAAGACAGCAGCGCCGCGTTCGCGCGCTCAATCGTGCCGACGGAAACGCAGGCCGCTGCCCTCAACCGGGCGCGCGCAGCCGAAGCCGCCGCACGCAGCGCCGAGGCCGCCGAACAGCGCGCGGAAGCAGCCCAGGTGAGGACTGTTGCCGAAGCCCTGGCGGCAACGCGCAGCGTTGCGCAACTGCTGCCGATCGAGGACCGCACCGTCGTGGCTGCGGTCAGCCCGGCGGAAACAGCATCGACACCGGCCGAGCGACGGCGGCAACTGGACGAACTGCCGGTGGCCACGCCGCAGCGGCAGCAGATCGAACGCGAACGGGTGCGCACCGACGCCGCCCAGGCCCAGGCGCGCGCCGCCGACCAGAGTGCCGAGCGGTCGCTGGCCGCCGCGCAGGCCGCGGCAGCCGCCGCCAGCAACCTGACCGGAGAGGCAACGAGGCTTGCCGGCAGCCGCCTGAGCGACAGCGGTCCGCAGGCGTCGGAACTGCGCCTCGCGCTGGGCGGATTGACCGCGCGCACGCGCGCCGCCCAGGCGCAGGCCGAAGTGGCCCAGACCCGCGCGCGTGAAGCCGATACCCAGGCCGCGATCGCGGCGAGGGTCGAACAACCGCAAGCCGCCGATACCGCCGCCAGGGCCGCGGTGCAGGCCGCGGTGCAGACCGCCGAGGCCGCGCAGAGGGCGGCCCAGGAGGTACGTATTGCGACGGCGGCGGCCGACCGTTTCGCCAGCGCCCTCGGCCCCGCGGGGGCTCCGCTCGCCGCCGCCGCCGCGGCCGCGCGACAGATCGCCCAGGACACCACCGAAACGGCGCAGGCGCAGCAGCGCGTGGCCGCGACGCCGCCCACCGTTGCGAGCGTGCTGGACGCCGCCCGCGCCGGTAATCCACGCCTCGCCGCCGCCGATGCGGCAACCGAAGCCCCTGCCGACCCTCGTCGGCAGGCGCAACTGGCCGCCCAGGTCGCCCGCTACCAGCAGGCGGCCGCGCGCGGACTGGATTATGCGACCTATAGCTACGCTGATGCGCTGATGCGCGGCCAGGGCGTCGCCCAGGACCAGGCCAGGGCGGAGAAACTGTTCGAGGACCTGGCCCGCAAGGGCTACGAACCCGCGCAATTGCGCACCGCCGAGGCCTATCTGAAGGGCGAAGGCGTGGCTCCCGACCCGGCCAAGGCCTATGTCTATTACGATGCGGCGGCGCGGCGCGGCAACGCATCGGCGGCCCGCGCGCGTGAACTGCTGAAGACGCAGCTGGCGATTGACGACCTGAAGCGCGCCGAGGCAGAGGCCGACGCCTTCCAGCTTGCCCAGGAAGAAGAGAAGCAGAAGAAGCCGACCAAGGAAGAGCAGGAGAAGCTCGACGCCGATCTGAAACAGGCGCTTGAGGACAACGATCTGGCCAAGGCGGAAGACCTGCTGAAAAAGGGCGCCGATCCGAACAACGCCGATTCCGTTGGCCGCACCGCGATCATCGAGGCGGCATGGCGGGGCCGGCCACGCATGGTCGACCTTCTGATCGAGCGCGGCGCCGAGATCGACGCGGTCGATAACGAGGGGCGCACCGCGCTGGCCTGGGCCGCAATCAACGGCCACGAGGAAGTGACCCGCAAGCTGGTTGGCGCCAAGGCGGATACCGACAAGCCCGACGCCGCGAAAGTTACCCCGCTTATCCGCGCGGCCTGGAATGGCCATCGGCGCGTCGCCGACCTGCTGGTCCGTGGCGGCGCCGATCGCGCGGCCCGCGATGGCCAGGGCAAAACCGCCATCGAGCGCGCACTTGAACAGAATGACCCGGAAATGGCGGCGCTGATTCGGCGCGCGCAGCGCTAGGCGCAGGCCGCGGGCCTGGGCTATAGTCCGCCCGCCCCGTCTCAGCGCGGGTGCGGCATCCAGGGGTCATCATCAATGTCGGCCAGTCCAAAGGTCGCCTTCGTCGCCAGCAAGAGCGAGACGGCGGAGCAGGCGAAACATCGTCTGGAAGCCAAGTACCCGTCCGTACCGCCCAAGGAAGCCGACATTATCGTGGCCCTCGGCGGCGACGGCTTCATGCTGCAGACCCTGCACCGGCACATGGCCCGCAAGGTCCCGATCTACGGCATGAATCAGGGCACCGTGGGCTTCATGATGAATTCCTACGACGAGGACAACCTGATCCAGCGGCTGGAAAATGCCGAAACCACGATCCTCCACCCGCTGCGCATGCGCTCGATCATCGAAGCCGGCACCGAGCAGGAGGCGCTGGCGATCAACGAGGTCTCGCTGCTGCGCCAGACCCGCCAGGCGGCCAAGATCCGCATCTCCATCGACGGCAAGGTGCGCATCCCGGAACTGATTTGCGACGGCATCCTGGTCGCGACACCGGCCGGCAGCACGGCCTACAACCTCTCGGCCTACGGACCGATCCTGCCGCTGAATGCGGGCGTTCTGGCTCTGACGCCGATCAGCGCATTCCGGCCCCGGCGTTGGCGCGGTGCCCTGCTCTCGCGCTCGGCCAAGGTGAAGTTCGAAATCCTCGAGAACTACAAGCGGCCGGTCAGCGCCACGGCGGACGCGACCGAAACCCGCGAGATTGTCGAGGTCGAGATCGAGGAAGCCCGCGATATCGGCCTGCGCATCCTTTTCGATGCCGAGCACAATCTTGAAGAGCGTATTTTAAACGAGCAGTTCATCCCCTGATTTGGGCCTAGGCACGCTGCGTAAAGTGTTGGTTAACCACGCAGTGTCATTATAATATTCAATGTATTGAGTGAAAGTTGGGGGATTTGTGCTGAACGCTCCAGCACCATTGATAGCACCGGGGGGGGCCATGCCCGGGCGCACATCTGACATGACCGCGGAGGACGCCAGCTTTATCCGGCTGCGTGAGCGGCTGGTCCGGCTGTCCGACGAGTTGCGGATTGCGGTCATCTACAACGGCGACCGCGATGTGGCGGGCGCCGTCATCCACCCGACGCATAACCCGCGCTCGAACAAATCCTACGAGGCGGTGGCCCGCGACATTGCGGACTCGCTGCAGGCTTCCGGCTTCAAGCACGTCATCGTCCTGCCCGACGACATGCGCCTGGGCGACCGGTTGCGCGACGAGAAAATCGATCTCGCCTGGATCAACTCGGCCGGTGTGCAGGGTTATGGCGCCGTGTCGCACACGCCGGGCATGCTGGAAATGCTGGGCATCCCCTATATCGGACACAACCCGCTTAACGCGGTGACGATCGACAACAAGCACGCCTTCAAGCGCGGCCTCCTGTCGCTCGGCCTGCCGACCGCCCCCTTCGTGGTGTGGGACGGCACCAGCGGGCCGTTCCTGCCGGCCCGCAGTTCGCTGTTTCTCCGCACGTTCGAGGGCTTCGCCGGCAAGTACGTGGTCAAGCCGGTGTCCGGCCGCGCCTCGCAGCACATCCACGTCGTCGATTCCCTGGCCGACCTGACCGACGCGGTCGACGTGGTCTATCGCGCCACGATGAACACCGTCCTGGTCGAGAGCTACCTGCCGGGTGCCGAATATTGCGTCTCCGTGTCCGGCGGCGTCGTCGCCCGCGGTGCGCAGCTCAGCCGCCAGCGCGATCCGTTCGTGTTTTCCGCGATCGAGCGCCTGCTTGGCCCCGACGAAACCATTTTCACGTCCATGGATGTCCGTCCGATCACCCTGGACCGCACCCGGCTGCTGGATCCGACCATCGACGCTGCAGTGCACGCGGCACTGGTTCGCCTCGGCAAGCGGGTCTATCTCGACTTCCAACTGCGCTCGCTCGTACGGATCGACATCCGCAGCGACAGCGAGGGCCGCCTCTTCGTGCTGGAAGCGAATCCGAAACCCGACCTGAAGCGCCCCCGGGCCGGCACCTACAGCCTGGTCTGCGTGGGCCTCGACCAATGCGGCATGAGCTATGACGATCTGATACTCTCGCTGCTGATCGACCGCCTCGATTTCTACCTGCGGCACCGCCCGCGCACGACCGCGCACATCCAGGCGCTGATGCAGTAAGCCAGTAACAGACCAGCAAACCGACAGCAGGGTACATGAGCACCGGTTCCCCCACCCGCATCAAAGTGATCGACGCCGCCATCATGGCCGTCGTATCGGCCCTGTCGCTCTTCCTGCTGGTCTATGTCGGCTACGGCGAGGCGAACCGCACTTATCCGCGCTTCCAGATCGAGAAGATGGTGGCACAGGGCGAGGTGGTTCAGAACGCGCTTGAATCGTACCTGCGTGCCGGCCTGCCGCTCAGCCAGTTCCCCGGCTACAAGACAATCGCCGAACCGATCAACGAGGACAAGCTGATCGCCTCGATCATCGCCTACGACACCACGGGCAAGGCGGTGTTCGAGGTCAGCGATGAACCGACACCGCGCCTGGCGCCGGGCCCCGCGACCGAGGACCAGCGCTACAATTCCCGCCGCGACGACAAGTGGTACCAGATCGCCCTGCCGCTCCGGAACAAGTTCGAGCAGGTCGGCGAACTGACGGTGACCATGCCGGCGGCGGTGATGCAGAAGCAGATCACGCCGTATTTCCCGCGCCTGCTGTGGCTGGCGGGCGGCCTGTGCGTCCTGTTCGCGGCCTTCGCGGCGCTGACCGGCGACTGGCTGCAGCGGCAGCGCTTTCCGTGGCTCGAAGCCGTTTACGGCCTGACCTTCTTTGCCATGGCGGTCGCCGTGGTCGCGACCCTCGTCACCATCTACGCCGAAGGCGCGCAAGCCAAGGCCAAGGCGCTGGCTGACTCGCTTGGCCAGCGGCTCAGCGACATCGTCGACTACCGGCTTGATATCAGCGACTTCGACGGCATCGCGCGCACCTTCGCCGACTATCGCCGGCTGAACCCCGACATTCAGGCCATCGGCCTGACGCTGGGCGGCAATGTCGCCATCCACACCGACCAGGCAGCCATCGGCAGCGCGTGGAAAACCGCCAGCAACACCTACGAGTACACCGTCGACATCGGCAATGCCGACCAGGGCGAGGTGCGCGTCGCCGTGTCCCTGCCGGTCGAGATCGTCTACCGCGCCGTGGCGCGCAGCGTGAAGAACTTCGCCGTTTTGTTCATTGCGTCCGCCTTCATGGCGGCTTTGTTCCTGCAACTGGCGCGGTCGATCCGCAAACGCGCGCTGCAGGCCGGCAGCGCGGCCACCGCGGGCGACGAGACGGTCGTCGCCCTGGTGAAGCCGATCTTCTTCATCTCGGTATTCATCGAGAACCTGTACACCGGCTTCCTGCCGCAGCTGATCCAGCGATCGGCGGCGGAATTCGGCCTCGGCTCGGGCGCAACCTCGGCCGCCTTCATGGCGTACTTCGTCGGCTTCCTGCTGACGCTGATCCCGGCCAGCCACTATGCCGACCAGCACGGCTCGAAGCGCCTAGTCTATTCCGGCTCGCTGCTCGCCGCCATTGGCTGCCTGCTACTGGCGACCACCGAATCCTTCCCGTTCTTCGTCGTCGCCCGCCTGTTCTCGGGCGTCGGCCAGGGCGTGCTGTTTATCGGCATCCAGACCTTCATCCTGAACCACACGCCGGCCGGCAAGCGCACCCAGGGTGCGGCGATCATCGTGTTCGGCTTCAACGGCGGCATGATCTCGGGCGCCGCCATCGGCTCGCTGCTGGTCAACTACATGGGCCCGCCGGGCGTGTTCACGGTCGGCTGCATCACCGGCCTGCTGCTCGCCTGCTACACCATGCTGCTGATGCAGCCGGAACCTGGCGCGCAACGCGAGAAGCTCAGCACGGCCGGCATGCTCCGCAAGTTCGGCGCCGATGTGCCGCGCGTTCTCGGCAGCATGCAGTTCCTGCGCGCCATGGCGCTCGTCGGCCTGCCGGCCAAGGCGATCCTTACCGGCGTCATCGCCTTTGCCCTGCCGCTGGTGCTCAGCCGCCAGCATTTCGTGCAGGAGGATATCGGCCAGATCATCATGCTCTACGCCATCGGCGTGCTGGTCGCGAGCGGCTACATCTCGCGGCTGGTCGACCGGGCCGGCAAGACCAAGATCATCCTGTTCACCGGCACGTTCATGAGCGGCATTGGCCTGCTGCTGATCGGCGCGGTCGGCTGGAGCGGCCTGCCGGCCGTCCTGGCCACCCCGGTCGCCACGACGCTGATGCTGATTGCCGGCGTCGCGACTGTCGGCCTGGCGCACGGCTTCGTTAACGCGCCGGTGGTGACCCACATCGCCGACACCGACGTGGCCCGGGACAGGGGCCCGAACGGTGTCACGGCGCTTTACCGCGTGCTGGAGCGCGTCGGCCACGTTGCCGGCCCGATGCTGGCCGGCCAGCTGCTGGTGCTCAGCGGGCAGAGCGCGATTTCCATCGGCTGGGCCGGTGTCGCCCTGGTCGTGTTTGCGCTATTGTTCATCATTCCGGTCGGGGGCCGGCGCGCGCCCCAACCCATCTGAAGCGGGAGGTCCGCATGAAAACGGTTCTGCGTTCTGTTCTGCTGGCCGCCGCGGTGGCCTTCATCGCATTGTCTCCGGCCGACGCCGAGGCCCAGTCGATGAACCGCATCGCCGGCTGGTTCAAGATCTACGACGAGGCCCTGGCCAACTGGGACGTCGTCGACGACGAAAATTCCGACCTCAAGGCCACGCTGGTCCGCAAGACGCCGGGAACCGGGCCGCAAAAGCGCGTGTTCGTGCTGTATCCGCGCAAGTCGTCGGCCTACGACGTGGCCATGACCAAGATCCTGACCGTGTTCGCGGAAAAGGACCTGAACGTGAAGTTCACGGTCGAGAACTACACCAACAAGACCGACGCCGGTAAAGCCGTCATGGCCCAGGCCTACAAGGACGGCTACGACCTGATCTTCTCGATGGGCTCGGAATCGACCGCGTTCCTCTACCAGAACTTCCGCGACAGCAAGATTCCCGTCGTCACCGTCTGCTCGAAGGACCCGGTCCAGCTGGGCCAGATGAAGGACTACGAGAGCGGCAGCGGCATCAACTTCGCCTTCACCTCGCTGAACGTGTTGCTCGAGGTGCAGATGGCCTACCTCAAGGAGTTGAAGCCGAACCTGAAGAATATCGGCATCCTGGTCGACCTCAAGAACACCAGCGCGGTCGAAACCCAGGGCCGCCCGATTGCCGAGGCCGCGCGCAAGGAAGGCATCAACGCCTTCGACGTCGCCGTCGACGATCCGGCCATGGCCAAGGACCAGCTGGCCCAGGTGGTCCCCGCCGCGGTCGCCAGGATGCGCAAGAACGACCCGGAGCTGAAGGACAGCGTGTTCTGGGTCACCGGCAGCACCTCGGTGTTCGTCGAGATGGCGACCATCAACCAGCATTCCGACAAGGTGCCGGTGATCTCGGTGGTGCCCGAGAACGTCCAGGAAGGCCCGGACAGCGCGGTCATGTCGATTGGCGTCAGCTTCGACTCCAACGCCCATCTCGCCGCCATCTACGGTGCCGACGTGGTGACCGGCAAGACCGAGGCGTCGAAGATGAAGGTCGGCGTGGTGTCGCCGCCTGACATCGCGCTCAACTTCCTGCGCGCCCGCGACATCGGCCTTAAGGTCCCGTTCTCGTTCTTCGAGGCCTCGGCCTATGTGTACGACCACGTCGGCAAGGTGGTCCGCAACAAGGGCCAGTCGGTCGTCAAGTCGGGCGGCGACAGCTAGGCATCAGATCAGCGCCGCGGCGCGTCCTGCTGGCCGCGCACAAGGCGGCCCGGCAGCGCGCCGGTCGCCTCGCCCTCGCGGTAAGTGACGGTGCCGTTCACCACCGTCGCCACATAACCCTTCGTGCGCTGGATCATGCGCCGTCCGCCGGCCGGCAGGTCGCGGATGATTTCGGGTGCGCCCAGCGTTAGACGGTCGATGTCGATCACGTTGAGGTCAGCGCGGTAGCCGACGCCAAGGCGGCCGCGATCGCGCAGCCCGACCAGATCGGCCGTGTCCGCCGTCAGCTGCTTCACCGCAAATGAAAGCGGCAGGCGCGCGCCGCGCGTGCGGTCGCGCGTCCAGTGCGCCAGCATGAAGGTCGAGTAGCTGGCGTCGCATACGCAGCCGAGATGCGCGCCGCCATCGCCCAGCGCCGGCACGGTGTGCGGGTCGGTCAGCATCTCGCGCACGGTGTCGAGCGAGCCATGGGCATAGTTCGAACCGGCCTGGTAGATCAGGTTGTGTCCGTCCTTCTCCAGCAGCAGGTCGTAGCACAGCTCGTCCGGCCGCATGCCGCGGCGCTGCGCCTGCGCCGCCACGCTGGTTTCCGGCAGCGGCTCATAATTGGGCGGATCGCCGAACGGGAACTGCCACTCGAACTTGCGCACGCGCAGGCCCAGCAGGTTGGTCGGGTTGGGGTCGGTCGGCTCGTCGAGGATTGCGGCCTTTACCTCGGGCCGGCGCAGTTCGCGCACCCGCTGGTCCAGCGGCAGGTGCGCCAGCTTCCGGTACGTCGCCGTGGTGTAGAACGGGTTGAGCGACAGGTCGTGGCCCAGCACCAGGCCGAACGGGCGGCAGAGGACCTGCACCTTTACCGGATGGCCGTCGGCATTTGCCTGCGCCGTCCAGTCCAGCATGTCGCGGTACAGCGTCGGCGCATGATGCTGCTGCGCGGTAGCGATGGTCAGCGGGCAGTTCGACGCGTCAATGATGCGGCGCAGTTCCGGCAGCACGCGGTCCAGGTCGTCCCAGTCGCTGACGAACTGCATGATGCCGCGCCCGCTCTGCGCCACCGCGGTGGCGAGGGCGGTCAGTTCCGCTTCTGTCGCGGCGACGGTCGGCGTCGTGTCGCCGCTGGAGGAACGATGCAGCACCGTGCGCGACGTTCCGAATCCCATCGCGCCGGCGGCAATGGATTCGGTCAGGATGGCGGCCATCCGGGCGCGGTCATCGGCGGTCGCCGGCTCACGGTCGAAGGCGCGCTGGCCCATGACGAACACGCGCAGAGCCGCATGCGGGACATAGGCGGCACAGTCGATGTCGAAGCGGCGGCCGGCGACGAAGTCGAGATATTGCGGGAAGCTCTCCCACTTCCAAGGCACGCCTTCGGCCAGCACCACCTGGGGAATGTCCTCCACGCCCTCCATCAGCTGCAGCAGAAGTTCGCGCTGTTCCGGGCGGCAGGGCGCAAAGCCGACGCCGCAATTGCCCATCACCACCGAGGTCACCCCATGAAGGGATGAGGGCATCAGGCGCTCGTCCCACGTCACCTGGCCGTCATAGTGCGTGTGGATGTCGACAAAGCCTGGCGTCACGATCTTGCCGCGCGCATCGATCTCCTCGCGCGCACGACCCTGCACCTTGCCGATGGCGGCAATGCGTCCGTTCACCACGGCGACATCAGCCTCGAACGGTTCCCCGCCGAGACCATCGACCACGAGGCCGTTTCGTACGATCAGATCGATATCGGGCACGCGCTTCCTCCGTCGCGGACTTGCGGTGCAACCGCAATTATCCGGCAATTCTGGACCACAACGAGGCCGATCCCAAGGCCCATTTCCGGCTACATTCGGCCATTCGAGGACCAACACGGCCGGATGCTTGCGAATGGACCCCAAATTATGGAAAATCGGGCAAGGCTGAGGCTTAAAAGACCCGGCTTTTTAACAGGGAGCATCTCCAAATGAAGAAGTTTTCGTTCGTCGCGGGCGTCACGGCGGCACTGCTGGGTGGCCTGTTCGCCACCTCGGCGGGCGCCCAGGGCTATCCGAACAAGCCGGTCAGAGTCGTGTTGCCCTACGCGGCGGGTGCTGGCGCGGATATCGAAATCCGCGGCTTCGCCAATTTCCTGCAGCAGCGCCTGGGCCAGTCATTCGTCATCGACAACCGGCCGGGTTCGGGCACGCTGATCGGCACCGAAATCGTCGCCCGCGCGCCAAACGACGGCTATACGCTGCTGTACACCACCGGCTCGCTGTCGACGATGCCGACACTGTACAAGGCGACCTCGTTCGATCCGCTGAAGGACTTCGAGTTCATCACCATCCTGTCCAGCTTCGCGACCGTGCTGGGCGTCAACAAGACGGTGCCGGTCAACACGCTGCCGGAACTGATCGCCTACGCCAAGGCCAATCCGGGCAAGCTGAACTACGCCTCGACCAGCCGCGGCGTCATCTACATGGGCATTGAGGCGCTGAAGCGCGAAGCCGGCATCAACCTGGTCGAAATTCCCTATAACGGCGGGCAGAGCCAGTACATGCAGGCATTGCTGGCCAATGAGGTGCAGTTCGCGATGGCCTCGCTCTCGGGCGTGAAGCAGTTCGTCGACAACGGCGAATACAAGGTGCTGGCGGCCATCGCGCCGAAGCGTCATCCGCAGCTGCCCAACGTGCCGACGGTCGATGAACTGGGCTTCAAGACTGTCATCTCGTCGCCGTGGAGCGGCCTGTTGGCGCCGAAGGGCACGCCAAAGGCCATCGTCGACAAGCTGGCGGCCGAGGCCAAGGAATACATCAAGAGCGATGAAATCCTGAACCGGGTGAAGACGCAGGTGTACATCCCCGTTGCCTCGACCCCGGAAGAGTTCCGCGCCACCGTCGAGCGCGAAATCCCGACCTGGAAGAAGGTTGCGGAGATAGTTGGCGTCCAGCCGGAATAGGCAAAAGGACCGCGCCGGGAGAAATCCCGGCGCGGTCTGTTCCGGCTATTCCGACAGCGGCACCGCGTCCGCCGGAATGGCAAACTCGAAGGTGTTGAGCGTGATCGACACCATCGCATAAAGCCCCAGCACCGTCGTCAACTCGACCACCTGCCGGTCGCCGAGGTCCGTGATCGCGCGCCGGTACAGCGCGTCATCGACACGGCCCTTCTCCATGACCGCCGTTGCAAAGTCGAACACCAGATCGTCCTTGGCATCCTTGAACGCCGGGCGGCGCTTGTGCCGGATCGCCTCGATGATATCGGCCTCGACGCCAGCCGCGGCCGACATGCGCTCGTGGGCATACCATTCGTACTGCGCAGTCCAGCGCCGCGCCGTGACAAGGATGGCGATTTCCTTCAACCGCTTCGGCAGGGCCATGTCGCGCGACACGTAGAGGCCAAGTTGGGTTGCCGCCATGGCCAATGCCGGCACGGTCATCCAGACCCAGACCGGTCCGACCGGTTCCTTGCCGAAGCGGACCAGATAATCGTCATAGAACTTTCGCTGCTCCGGGTTCATGTCTGCCGGTGCGGGCGCGCGTAGACGCTCCATCTTTCCTCCCTGTTCCTTCTTGATTCAAAGGAATTAAAACTTATATCCGACATGCGCTGATTTTGGATGCGCACTTTATCAAAGCAGTGTTGGGGATAAAAAACGCAGATTTGAGCCAAAATTGACCCGAAACACCGGCCTGGATAAGCCTAAATAAGCCGAAACAAGCCTGAATAAGCGCAGACAAGCCAGAATAAGCTTGGATAAGCCTAAATAAGCCGGACCTATTCCGCGGCTTCGGCCTTCGGCAGGGCCAGACGGGTGTCCATGGCCATGGCTTCCTCGCAGCGGGCGATGAAGACGGCCGAGGGCCGGTCGGCGCCGCGCATGTCGATGGTCTTGCGGAATTGCTGGATCGCGTCGCCCCAGCGGCGCTCGCGGTACAGGTGCAGCCCGCGTTCGAACACCGGTATCCACTCGAACCCGGCGGCGCCGCCCTGCTCGTCCTGCATGGCCAGCAGTTCATACACCGCGACCGGCTCGTCACGGCCCTTGACGGTGACGAAATCGAGACGGCGCGCCACGACGTCGTACTTGCACAGTTCGAAGGTGTGCTGGCTGATCAGGATCTCGGTGCCGAACATCTTGTTCATGCCCTCGAGACGGCTGGACAGGTTCACCGGGTCGCCGATGACCGTGTAGTTCAGTCGTTCGTTCGAGCCGATGTTGCCGACGACGACACGGCCGGTGTTGAGGCCGATGCGGACGCGCAGTTCGGGATGACCCTGGCGGGCCCATTCGACACGCATCTGCTCCATCGCCTTGCCGCATTCCAGCGCGGCGCGGCAGGCGTCAGAGGCGTGGTTCTCGTTGTAGAAGGGCGCGCCCCAGAAGGCCATGACGGCATCGCCGATATACTTGTCGATGGTGCCGTTGGTCCGCATGATCACGTTCGACATGGCGCTCAGATAGTCGCCGAGGAACGGCACCATGCGGTGGCCCAGCCGCTCGGACAACGAGGTGAAACCCTCGAGGTCCATGAACAGGATGGTCAGGGTACGCCGGTCGCCACCCAGTTCGGCGACGACGCCTTGCGACATCAGGGTCTGCACCAGGTCGCCGGGCAGGTATTTGCGGAAACTGCTGAGACCGCGGCTCATCTGATCGACCGCGGTGGACAGGCTGTCGATCTCGGCGATGCGGGTCGGCACGTGCTTGACGCTGGTCAGGTCGAGGCGCTCGATCAGCTTGGTCTGGCGGATGATGTGGCGCAGCGGCCGGATGAACAGGTTGCGCGAGACCATCACCGAGACAAGGCCGACCACCGCCAGCGCCGCAAGCACGACCAGCAGCAGGATCAGGTAGTTCCGCTGGATGGTCGCCATGAAGTCGGATTCCGGAATCACCGTTCCGGCGATCCAGCCCTCGTGGCCGGTTGGCGCCAGCGTGACGAAGTAGCGACCGCCCTTGGTGGACAGCACCTGGATCGGCGTCTTGATGGTCTCGAGATTGATGTTGTTGTCATCGATCGCCGCCTGGGCCAGGCGGAGCAGCGGATGATATGAATCGCGCAGCGGCTTCAATTCCGGCTCGTCGGGGTTCTTGCCGGGGCGCGTCACTTCGGTGGAGTCCGGAAAGGCGATCAGGTTGCCCTTCGGGTTGACGATGAATGCGGCGCCCGAACGGATCGACTTCAGGTTCTGCAGGTAGCGCGAGATGCGATCGAGCTCGATGGCGACGCTGATGACGCCGACCACCTGGCCGTTGCGCTCGAACAGCTTGGCGGCATTCAGGCCGGGCTTCTTGCTGGTGTCGAAAACGTAGACTTCGGTCCAGATGTGCTTTTCCGGAAACTGCACCGCGCGCCTGTACCAGCTGCGGGTCGGCGAAAAATAGTCGTTGGTCTTGAACTTGGTGATCGTGAAGCTGATGCGTTCACCGTCGTTGACGTAATAGTCCTCGGTCCGCTCCGCCAGCTTGCTGGCCTCGTTCCACTTGCTCTCGACGATGCGCAGGTTCACGTCGTCACGCCGCTGGGTGCCGTAGAAATCACCGTTCGGCTTGCCGAAGCTGACCCACGAGAAATGCGAATTGGCGTTGAGGAACGAGAAGAACAGCCGGTCGCGGGCGCGCTTGTCGTCAATGTCGATAACGCCATCCCTGAGGATGTCGTAGATGGTCTGCTGTGCGGCGACGGCGGACGAGAAGATGTCGTCCAGTTCGCTGCTGACGCCACCGACGATCTCGGTGTTCAGCTGCTCCGCCATGTCGGCGATGTTCTGGCGCGAGATGAAGAACCACGGCACATGCACGGCCAGCGCCGTGAAAGCGACGGTGAAGAGGGAAATGGCGACCAGGCTGAGACGCAGGCCGACCCTGACATGGCCGCGGGAAGGCGCAGCCTCGTCCCCGGCCCTGTCGCCGTCTGCCTTGCCATCGGGAATCACTGCCGGAACCATCTTGACCCCCAGAACGCGAAACCCGTGGATTCTACCGCAGAAGCCCGATTATTGCCATCCGGCCTACTGGCCGCCAGACAGGGGTCCCGCTAATATCCCCAGCATGGCGATGATTCCTAAAATTACGGTTGATGTCGAACTGACGCTCTACGAGGGCACGACCCAGATGGGCCAGGTCTTCATCAACGCAAACCAGCGCGTCCTCGACATGCTGAACGAGCCCGCCCCCTATTTTCCGTTCCGGGTTACCCAGACCGGGCAGATCACCCTGCTGAACAAAAGCTCGGTCGTCGCCGTCCGCCCGCTGGACCAGCGCGGCTAGGTCCGGATCAGGCCTGACAGCGGCCGGGCACCCGCACTGTCGGGGAAGACCAGGCGATCCAGCGCCGCGATCTCGACCCCCATATGGTCGTGCAACACTCCCTTGAGGATCTGCCGCACGTCGACGGTTGGACGCAGGTCGCGGCCTTCGTAGAGATTCTGCGGCGCCAAGCCCGGCCAGTCGGCCAGGACCCGTCCTCCCTTTACCGCCCCGCCTAGCAGGAAGGCGCAGGTCGCCGTGCCGTGGTCGGTGCCGTTGGTGCCATTCGGTGCCACCGTGCGGCCGAATTCCGTGATCGCCACGATGGCCGTACGGTCCCAGGCCGGGCCCAGTCCGCGGGCCAGCCCGTCCAGCGCGCCAGCCAGTTGCTCCAGGGCGGTGGCGAGGCGACCGGTCAGCTTGCCCTGCTGGGAATGGGTGTCCCAGCCATAGGCTTCCAGGACCGCGATCCGCGGACCGCCGGCTGCGGCCAGGAGCTTGCCCACCGGTTCGCCGAGGGCGGCGAGAGCCGGCCCGCGCCGGGGGGCGCCTGGCTGTGCCGGGCCCAAGACTTCGTCGCTCATGGCCTGGGCGCGCATCCCCTCGGCCAGGGCCGGGGCGAACAGCGGATCGCCTGCCCACAGAAGGCCCAGTTTGGTGAGAAAGTCTGGCGGCGCATCCGGCAGGTTACGCGGCGCCCAGGACGCGACGCCGACGTCCCCGCGCAGCAGCAGCGGCACCTGCTGACCGACCGCCAGGCCAAGGCGATGACCGCCGCCCGGCAGCGTCCCCAGTGCCCGGTTCAGCCAGCCATCGGCGGCACCGCGCGGCCGGGTGGTGCCATTCTCCATCAAGTCCTGGGCATCGAAATGGGAACGGTCGCGATAAGGGCCGGCGACCGCCTGGAAGACGGCCAGGTCGCCTTTGGCATAATGCGCATGGACCGGCGCGAGGGCCGGATGCAGGCCGAAATAGCCGTCGAGGTCGAGCACACCGTCGCCACTGCCCGGCGGATCGAGCGCCAGACCTTGTCGCACCTCGGCATATTTGGCATCGCGCCACGGCGGCACTGCGGCGAGGCCGTCCAGTGCGCCACGCAGCAGCACGACGACCAGGCGCCGGTCGGTCGGCGCTGCGGCCAGCGCGACTCCGGGTAGGACCAGCGGCAGCGCGGTGCCGGCGGCGAGGAGGCTCACGGCGCGGCGGCGTGTCCACATGGTTATCTCCGCTGGAATTCGGCACAGGCCAGCAACAGGGCGACGCCTTCGGCCGGATCGGCCTCAGCGATCGCCCGGCGAACGGCGGGTGGGGCGACAGCCCCGATCGCGTAGCCGGCCAGGACTTCGGGCGATTGCGGCGACCGCACCCGGCGCGACACGGCAACCGCCCACTCGGCCCGGCGCAACATCGCCTCGGGTCCGACCCAATCGCTTGCCCGGTCGGGCCACCCTGCGGGCGACGGCGCGGCAAAGACCGGCTGCCCCATCTCGCGCATGGTGCCAGGCAACTGGCCAGCAGTCACTTTGACATCAAGCGCGCGATAAGCGGCGATCACCAGGTCGCCAGGCGCGCGTACCTTGGTATTCGGCCGTTCCCAAATTTCAGGCAGATCAACAATCGCGAAGCTGACAGCGGCGAGATCGCCGCGCGTTTCCAGATAGACCTTCTCGAGTCGGGCAACAGCCGCAGACGGCGGATCGTCGGCGACGAAGTGCCGCGCCAACTTGGTCGCCACATGACGGGCTGTCGCGGGATGTGTGGCAAGAAACTGTAGTGCCGCAATACCCTCGGACTCGCCGCCTTCGTTGAAGGTATGGCCTACTAAAGACTTATTGCCAGGCTCGTGCGCATCGGCAGCGAAACGCGTCATGCCGACAGCGGATTCCGGCAGACCGCTCCGGCGTGCCAGCGGCGGCGTCACCACTGTCCAGCCAGTCAGGATTTTCGCGAGCTCGCGCACGTCGTTCTGGGTATAGCCGCCGCCGACGCCAAGGGTATGCAGCTCCAGTATCTCGCGCGCATGATTTTCGTTGATGCCACGGCGGCCCAATTGGCCGGCACGCGAGTTCGGACCCACCGATCCGATATTGTCCAGATAGAACAGCATCGCCTGATGCCGCGTCGCCGCGATCAGCAGGTCAGCGAAGCGTCCGAACACATGCGGCCGGATGGCATCGCGCTCATACGCGCCGGCAATCGGCGCAACGACGGGGCGCTGGACAGAGACGGTGAAATGATTGCTCCAGAACTGCACAAGGCGCTCGCGGAACGGTTCCCGCGTCTGTACTGCGACCTGCACGCGGGCGCCAATCTCGGCCGCCAGCGTCTCCTGGCGAATGCGCCGCTGGAGAAACTCCGCAACACCACCGTCGCCGCCCTGCTGGCGAGCCTCGAGGAACTGGCGGGTATACTCGGCGGCATCAGGCAGATCGGCTAGAAGCGGCGGCGGCACGTACGGCGCATAAATCTGGTTGCGGACCCAAGCCTGCGGGTCGCGCGCAACATCCCCGGCCTCCTCGGGCCGGGCACCTAGGCCAAAACGATTTGCGGCAATGATGGCCGATACGTCGAGCATAGGCAGCACCTCTGCAAGCCGGTCCTATCACTACTATACGCCCGGGAACGGAGAATCCCGCGCTAGCCCGCCAGCCGGTCGCGCAGCGACTGGTAGGCCAGCCAGGGCGTGGAATAATGCATCCAGCGGCGCTTGCCGGCGGTGACGTGAAAGGCGCTGGCGCTTTCGGGGTCGCGCAAAACCTGCTGGCCCAGCTTGCGGCCCAGCCAGAAGGCCATGGCAATGCCTGACCAGCCAAACCCCAGGGCATAGTGCAGACCGCCGGCCTGACCGATTTCGGGGGTCCGGGCGGGGGAAATGCCGACCACGCCATCCCATGCATGGGCGATGCGAGCCTGCGCCAGTTCGGGGAAGGTCTCGGCTACCCACTCGGCCAGCCGGCGGGCCGCGGCCAGGGGCGTATCCGACAGAACCTGTGGCGTACCGGCAAACAGCAGGCGGCGGCCGTCAGCGGTCAGGCGGAACAGCCGCGGCAGCCGGCGCACGTCGCGCACCATGCGGCCCCGCGGGATGAGTTGGTGCAGAACCTCCTGCGGCAACGGCTCGGTGACCACGGCCTGGCTGCGGACGTAGATCTGGCGCGGCTGCAGGCCCGGGAAGGCGGCGCCGGTATAGCCGTTCGTCGTCACCACGACGGATGCGGCCTGGACCAGGCCGTATTCCGTATCCAGCTCAAAACCTTTGTTTTTGGGTTCGATGCCGAGGACGCCGCACCGGCTGACCACCACGACCCCGGCATCAATAGCCTCGGCAAAAAGGGCGGCATGGAGCTTGTGCGGGTCGAGCCCGCCGCCGCCCGGGTGACGCACCGCGCCGTGATACGCGGCGCTGCCCAGCTCGGACCGGAGGTCGCCGCCGGCCACCACTTCCGCGCCCGGCGCCGCAGTGCTGCCAGCGGTGGCAAGATCGGCCTTCAGACGGTCGAACTCGGCCGCACTATGGGCGACATCGAGCCGGCCGTGCGGCGTGTAGTCGCACTCGATCCCCTTGGCGGCGATATACGCCTCGAGATGCTCGCGCGCCTGGCGCGCCTCCTGCGCCATGGCGGCGGCGCGGGCGGCGCCAAACTGACGTACCAGAACCGGGAATGGCGCCCCCGCATCATCGACCAGCATGCCAAGGCTGCGCGACGACCCACCATCGCCGGGATCGCGGGAGTCGAGCAGCAGCACGTCCTGCCCACGCTCGCGCAGGGCAAGCGCCGCCGCCAGCCCGGCCAGCCCGGCGCCCACCACGACAATGTCGGCACGTTCGGGCGGATAGGCCTCGGGACGCACGCGCCGCCCCAGGCCGTGCCACCACCAGGGGCGTCGGTCGACAGTCCGGCTGTCAATGAGGGGCACGTGCCGGGACCGCTTAGCGGGCCGCGACGACCATGATCTCGACCAGGTATTGCGGCCCGGCGAGGCGGGTTTCCAGGGTGGCGCGGGCGGGGGTATTGCCCTTGTCGACCCAGGCGTCCCAAGCGGCGTTCATCTCGGCAAATGTGCCCATATTGGCCAAAAACACCTGCGCCGAGAGAATCTTAGACTTATGGCTGCCGGCAAGGGCCAGCAGGCGATCGATTTCGGCCAGAACCTGGGCGGTCTGGCCGGTCACACCCTGGCTGGCGTCCTGGGCGACCTGCCCGGCCAGATAGACCGTGGAGCCGTGGACAACGGCCTGGCTCATGCGCGGTCCGGCTTCGTGACGTACGATTTCCATGACTTGTGTTCTCTCCCCGTACTGATCCGCTTGGCTTGCCGCCACCGGCAAAAATACTATGATGGGCAGCGCACCAGACCAATATCCTAGTGCCTTAATGACGTTCTGTTTACCAGCGTCGGACGAGACTTAAACAATCTCGTTGGGGGTTTGTCTTGAAAATATCCGTTCTTCCCAATTCGGGAAAGCGCATGACTTGCGCCCGCAGCCGCGGGAAGGGCCAGTCATGACCGCGCAGCCGGCCGGGGCCAAGACGGACTTTCGCGAATTGCACGAAACCATCGTCGCCCAGCGCGAGCGCCTGGACGATTTGCTGATCGAACGCGATGCCGCTGTGCGCCAGGCGAAGGCGGAGTCCGATGAGCGCATCGCCGAGCTGTCGGCGACTGTCCTGCGCCTGCGCCAGGAACTGGAAGGCGCGGCCATCCGGCACGACCAGTCGGTCCAGGCGGCCGTCGCCAATGCCCACGCCGAGATTACCCAGTTGCAGGCCACGGTCGATGCGCTGCGCCTGCAGCTCGAGGAAATGCGCGCCAAGGCAGAGTCCCATATCGGCGAGCTGGAACGCCAGCGGCGTGAAGAACAACGCGAACTGCAATCGACGATCACCGCGCTTCGCGCGGAACTGGAAAAACGCCATGCCGGATAACAGCAACGTCGCCACCCTGCCTACCAAGCGGCCGCAGAAGTCGAGCGCCAAGCGAACCCGCACAAGCAAGCCACAGCTACTGTTGCAGATCGCCAACAGCATCGCCGGACTGGATACCCTCACCGCCCAGCTGGAAGCCCTTGTCGCGGCCATCTCGGCGGCGCTGGACGCCGAGGTCGCCACCCTGTTCCTGCACGACCCGGTAAGCCGCGAACTGTATTCGCGCGCCGCGCGCGGTGGCACGACCCGCGAAATCCGCATATTGAGCACCAGCGGCGTGGCCGGCCACGTTTTCACGGCTGGCAAGGGCGTTATCATCGATGATGCCTATAACGATTCCCGCTTCGATCGGTCGGTCGACCAGCGGACCGGTTTCAGCACCCAGAGCATTTTGTGCGCACCGATGCGGACAATGCGCGGCGAGGTGATCGGCGTCGCCCAGGCGTTGAACAAACGCGATGGAAAATTCAACGAGGATGACCTGGCGCTGCTGGAGGCGATCACCCTGCAGGCATCGGTCGTGCTGCAGGCCACGCTGTACGTCGAGAAGATGGACCGCGCACGGGCGCAGGAATCCGACTTCCTCGACATCGTTTCGCAGGTGTCGTCGGAAATCCACCTGGGCCCGTTGCTGCAGAAGATCATGGATGCCGTCACCCGCATGCTGAATGCGGAACGGTCGACCTTGTTCCTGAACGACGAGCGCAACAGCCAACTCTATACCGAAGTCGGCCAGGGCCTGGGCGCCACCAAGATCCGCATGCCCAACCACGTCGGCATCGCCGGCGCCGTGTTCACGTCGGGCAAGACGATCAACATCCCGCATGCCTATGCGGACCTGAGATTCAACCCGTCATTCGACCGGCAGACCGGATTCTTCACCCGTTCGATCCTGTGCGTCCCCGTCGTTAACAAGGACGGCAAGATGATCGGCGTGACGCAGGTGCTGAACAAGCGCGGCGGGCCGTTCACCAACGACGACGAGGAGCGTCTCCGGGCGTTCACGGCGCAAATCTCGATCGGGCTGGAAAACGCCACCCTGTTCGACGATGTCCAGAACATGAAGAACTACAACGACAGCATCCTCGAGAGCATGTCGAACGGCGTCGTGACCCTGGACGAGCAGCAGAAGATAGTCACCTGCAACGCCGCGGCGCATCGCATCATGAAGGCGAAGCCGAACGACATCCTGGGCCAGAAGGCCGCAGACTTCTTCACCGAGGCCAATGCCTGGATCGTCCAGCAGATCAACACGGTGATGGAAACCCAGACCCAGGCCATCACGATGGATTCGGAGATGTCGTTCGGCGAGGAAAAGACCTCGGCGAACCTGACGGTCCTGCCGCTCAAGTCCGGCGGCGGCAAGCCGATGGGCTCGATGCTGCTGATCGAAGACATCAGCAGCGAGAAGCGCGTGCGCTCCACCATGGCGCGCTACATGGACCCGAACCTTGCCAACCAGCTGCTCAGCGGCGGCCAGGACGTGCTGGGCGGCCTGCAGAGCGACGCGACGGTTTTGTTCTCGGACGTCCGCGGTTTCACCACGCTGAGCGAGGAACTGGGACCGCAGGGAATCGTCCAGCTGCTCAACGAATACTTCACCGTGATGGTCGACTGCCTGACCAACGAAGGCGGCATGCTCGACAAGTTCATCGGCGACGCCATCATGGCGGTGTTCGGCCTGCCGCTACCACATGGCGACGACGAAGACCGCGCCGTGCGCTGCGGCATCACCATGCTGAGCGAACTGGCGCACTTCAACAACGCCCGCAAGGAACTGGGCAAGCGGCCGGTGGAGATCGGCATCGGCATCAACACCGATTCCGTGGTGTCGGGCAATATCGGTTCACCCAAGCGCATGGACTACACCGTGATCGGCGACGGCGTGAACCTCGCCGCGCGCCTGGAAAGCGCCAGCAAGCAGTACAAGGCCCAGCTGCTGATCAGCGAGTTCACGCGCAAGAAGCTAAAGGGCACCTACCGCATGCGCGAGGCGGATCGCGTGATCGTCAAGGGCAAGACCCAGCCTGTCGGCATTTACGAGGTGCTGGATTTCCACACCGAGGCCAGCTTCCCCAACATGCGCGACGTGCTGGGTCATTTCCAGGATGGCCTGGCGCTGTACCGCGAAGGGTCATGGACCAAGGCGATCAGCGCGTTCAACGGCGGGCTCAAAGCCAACCCGAAGGACGGGCTGTCGAAAATCTACATCGAGCGCTGCGAGTTCTTCATGGCCGAGCCGCCCCAGGACTGGGACGGCGTCTGGAAGATGACCGACAAGTAGCCCGCTCTATCGGGCTTGATCCGCCCACCGGGCGGTTGCTAGGGTCCCCGGCGCCATTTTCCGGGTACCCATGGACATCGTCGAAACCGCCATTCCGGCCGTCAGGCTGTTCGTCCCGCGACGCTTTGCCGACGACCGCGGCTGGCTGGCGGAGACCTGGCACCGCGAGCGCTTCGCCGCCGCCGGGCTGGATGCCGCCTTCGTGCAGGACAACGCTGCCTTCTCGCATCGCCGGGGTACCATCCGCGGCCTGCACTTTCAGGCGCCGCCCCACGCCCAAGGCAAGCTGGTCGCGGTCGCGGCCGGCGCGGTGTTCGACGTCGCGCTGGATTTGCGCCAAGACTCACCTACTTATGGCCGGCACGTCTCTGCCGTGCTGTCGGCCGAGCACGGCGAGGCGATGTGGGTGCCGCCGGGCTTCGCCCACGGGTTCTGCACCCTCAGCGAGGCGACACTGGTGACCTACAAGATGACCGCGAACTACGCTCCAAGCCATGAACGCGGTGTCCGGTGGAACGACCCGGCATTGGCAATCGCCTGGCCGGTCGATGCAACCGAGGCCGTCGTGAAGGTGCTGGACCAGAACCTGCCGCTGCTGGCCGATGTGGGCGCCCCCTTCCCCGCCGGCACGGCCTGATGGCAGCGGCCCGCCGATGATCTCGCGCCTTGCCGGCCTGTTCCGCAGTGCGAAGCTGCCACAGATATCTGCCGGCCGCAGGGTCTACGCGGTGGGCGACGTGCATGGCCGTGCCGACCTGCTGAATAAGGCGCAGACGATGATCGAGGCCGATGCCCGGACGCATCCCGACAAAGAGAAGATCGTGGTGTTCCTCGGCGATTTTATCGACCGCGGCCCAGACTCCAGGGGCGTCGTGGAGGCGCTGATCAATTGGATGCCGGCCGATTGCGGCCTCGTCTGCCTGCGGGGCAATCACGAGGCCGTGCTGCTCGATTTCCTGGCCGGCGAAGATGTAGGGACGGACTGGCTGAGTTTCGGCGGCCTTGAAACCATTCTGAGCTATGGTCTCAAGCTCGACCGTGTTCCGACCACCGACGCGGCGTTCGAGGATTTGCGGCAGAAGCTGGCCGAGGCAGTTCCGCGGCGCCATCTGGCCTGGATGGGAGACCTTCCGCTGACGCACTGCGAGGGCGACTACCTTTTCGTCCATGCCGGCCTGAAGCCGAAGGTGGCGCTGGAGCAACAGCAGGAACGGGACCTGCTGTGGATCCGCGACGAATTCCTGTCCTATGGCGGCAGTTTCGGCGCCATGGTGGTCCACGGCCATTCAATCCGGTACGAGGCCGAGGTCAAGACCAACCGGATCGGGATCGATACCGGCGCGTATGCCACCGGACGCCTCAGTTGCCTGGTCCTCGAGGACCAGCAACGCTGGCTGATGACCGCAACCTGACATCCCTTAAACCGTTGACAATGCGGCCCCGGGGCCCGAATTATCGCGGCCTGCGGGGACGGTAAATGACTGATCAAACTAGAATTTGCGTCGTCGGGCTGGGCTATGTCGGCCTGCCCCTGGCTGTCGCCCTGGCCAAACACTTCCCGACCGTCGGAATGGACATCAACCGGCGGCGGATCGACGAACTGAACTCAGGGCACGACCGGACCGGTGAGGTGGACAAGGCGCGCCTCAAGGCCAGCCCCCTGAAGCTGACGGCCGACCCGGCACAGGTCGGAAACAACGACGTCTTCATCATCACCGTGCCGACGCCGATCGACGAGGCCAACCATCCGGATCTCGGCGCGCTGCGCGCCGCCTGCACAACGGTCGGCAAGATCATGGCGAAGGGTGCCGTGATCGTGGTCGAAAGCACGGTCTATCCCGGCGTGACGGAGGATATCTGCGGCCCCGTCCTGGCAGCCGCGTCTGGCATGACCTGCGGCACCGATTTCTTCCTGGGCTACAGCCCAGAGCGCATCAATCCAGGCGACCGCGAACACACGGTGGACCGTGTCACCAAGGTGATCTCGGGCCAGACGCCGGCGGTCGTGGCGTTGTTGGAAAAGATCTACGGGACGGTCACCACGGGCGGCACGTTCGCCGCGGCCAGCATCAAGGCCGCCGAGGCCGCAAAGGTCATTGAGAACGCGCAACGCGATATCAACATCGCCTTCATGAACGAAGTGACGATGATCTTCAACCGCATGAACCTGTCGGTGTATGACGTGCTGGCGGCATCGCGCACGAAGTGGAACTTCCTGCCATTCACGCCAGGCCTGGTTGGCGGCCACTGCATCGGCGTCGATCCGTTCTACCTCGCCGAATGTAGCCAGCGCCTGGGCCATCATCCGGAGGTCATACTCGCGGGCCGGCGAATCAACGACACCATGGCCGGCTACGTGACGCAGCAGATCGCGCGGCGCATCGTCGCCAACGGCAAGGGCGACAAGGCGCGCATCCTGGTGCTGGGCCTGGCCTTCAAGGAGAACGTGCCGGACCTGCGCAACTCGAAGGTCGCCGACGTGATCAAGGGACTGGCGGCGTGGGGCTTCCACATCGATGTGCACGACCCGCTCGCCTATGGCGATGACGCGATGCACGAATACGGCCTGACGCTGTTGCCGAATCTTGATGCCGCCAAGAATTACGATTGCGTCATCGGTGCCGTGGCCCATGAACAATATGCCGGTTTTACGGCCAAGCATCTCACCGGCCTGGTGAAGTCCGACGGGCTGGTCGCCGATATCAAGGGCATGTGGCGAAAGCTGGAGCTGCCGGCCTCGATCGGCCGCTGGGAGTTCTAGCCGCGCCGGCGGCGCTCCCATTCCAGGGCGCTGTGCACCATTGCATCGAGGTTGTCGTACTGCGGCACCCAGCCTAGCGTCTTTCGCGCCCGCGCCGGGTCTGCGACCAGCACGGGCGGATCGCCGGCGCGACGGGGCGCGGAGCGTGTATCGAGCTTGCGCCCCGAGACACGCTCGACCGACGCCAGCACTTCTCGCACCGACGCCCCATGGCCATAGCCGATATTCAGCGCCAGCGACGGTCCGCCCCGCACCAGGTAGGACAGAGCCGCAACATGAGCGGACGCAACATCCGTGACATGCACGTAGTCGCGAATACAGGTGCCATCGGGCGTTTCGTAATCGGTGCCGTAGATCGCAAGCCCGGGCCGCGCACCGGTAACGTATTGGCAGGCGGCCTTGATCAGATGCGTGGCGGATGCGGTGGATTCACCGGTTCGCCCTGCCGGGTCGGCACCGGCCACGTTGAAGTAGCGGAGCGCGGCATATGACATGGCGGAAGTGGCGGCGACATCGGCAAGGATGCGTTCGAAGGCCAGCTTGGTCGCGCCATACGGATTAACCGGATCGAGCACGGCATCTTCATCTACCGGCACCCTGGTTGGCGCGCCATAGACCGACGCGGATGAGGAAAACAGGAAGTGCGGCACGCCGGCCTCCCGACAGGCCTGCAACAGCACCATGCCCTCAGCAACATTCGCGCGGTAGTACCGGGCCGGATCGCGGATGGATTCTTCCACCAGGCTGGCGGCCGCCAAGTGCACGACTGCATCGAACCCCTTCGCCAGCAGGCTCGTGACCAGCGCCGGGTCGCCGACCGAACCCTGGACGAACGCGGCCGCCGGCGGTGCGTGGTCCCGGAAGCCGGTCGACAGGTCGTCAAGCACGGTGACGCGGTAGCCGGCCTCGACCAGGGCCCAGCACACGTGGCTGCCGACGTAACCCGCGCCACCCGTGACCAGGACGTTCAGCGGGCTCACCGATGGCTCCGGGGATGATTTCTGATATAGAGAGGCATCATGACAGGACCGCAGCGGAGACCGTGGAATTGAAAGTCGCCCTCGTCACCGGAATTACCGGCCAGGATGGTGCGTATCTGGCCGAGTTGCTGCTCGGCAAAGGGTATGTCGTCCACGGCATCAAGCGCCGTTCCTCGTCGCTCAACACCGCGCGCGTGGATCATCTGTACCATGACCGGCACGAATCAGGCATCCGCTTCTTCATGCACTACGGCGACCTGACGGACGCCACCAACCTGATCCGCCTGGTCCAGCAGGTGCAGCCCGACGAGATCTACAATCTCGCGGCGCAGAGCCATGTGCAGGTGAGCTTCGAAACCCCGGAATACACCGCCAACGCCGACGCGCTGGGGACGCTGCGCCTGCTCGAGGCGATCCGCATTCTGGGCATGGAAAAGAAGGTGCGGTTCTACCAGGCCTCGACGTCGGAGTTGTACGGCAAGGTGCAGGAAGTGCCGCAGAGCGAGACCACGCCGTTCTATCCGCGCTCGCCCTATGCTGCGGCGAAACTTTACGGCTACTGGATCACGGTGAACTACCGCGAGGCCTATGGCCTGCATGCCTCGAATGGCATCCTGTTCAACCACGAGAGCCCGCGCCGCGGTGAAACCTTCGTGACCCGCAAAATCACCCGCGCCGTGGCCGCCATCCATGCCGGACAGCAGGATTGCATCTATCTCGGCAATCTCGACGCCAAGCGCGACTGGGGCCATGCCCGCGACTATGTCGAGGGGATGTGGCGGATGATGCAGCAGGAAAAACCCGACGACTACGTCCTCGCCACCGGCGAGACCCATTCGGTACGCGAATTCGTGGAACGGGCGTTCGACCGCGTGGGCCGGAAAATCATCTGGCGCGGCAGCCAAACGGACGAACAGGGCATTGACGAGAAATCGGGTGCGGTCCTGGTCCGCATCGATCCGCGCTATTTCCGCCCCACCGAGGTCGATCTTTTGCTGGGCGACCCGTCGAAGGCCCAGCGCGTTCTTGGCTGGAAGTACCAAACAGGGTTCGGCGACCTGGTGAACGAAATGGTCGATGCCGACCTCAAGCTCGTCGGCACCCCCGCCTAAATCAAAGGCTAGAAGAAGCGCTCGGGCACCCGGATTATGTCACCGGGAAGAATGGCGGTGTCCTCGGTGGCCGTCTGCTCGCGCTTCTGCGGATCGGCGAAACGCTGCACCGTCACCCGGTTCTTGGTCGCGCGATAAGTGTAGCCGCCCGCAATGGCCACCGCGTTGGCGACGGTCATGCCGTTGACGTAGGGATACTGGCCGCGCTTCTCCACCTCGCCCAAGATGAAGAACGGGCGGAAATTAAGAACCTCAATGCTGATCTTCGGATCGACCAGATAGCCGCCATTTTTCAGGCTCTGTGAAAGGATCGCCTCGGTCTGCTGCAGCGAGCGACCGCCGACCTCGAGCCGGCCGACCAACTTGAACGAGATAAAGCCGGTGCCGTCGACCTCGAACTCGCCGGAGAGATCATCCTCGCCGAAAACGACGACGCGCAGCCGGTCGCCCGGGCCAAGCGTGTACGCTGCCGGGGCCTGCGCCTGCGCGACAGGTACCAAGGAGAGAAAAAGAAGAAGAAAAAGCGGGAAATAGCGCGCGATGCGAAGCATGCCTTAAACCACCTTCTACTTAACGACCCGGGCCGCATGGATTTAACACCATGCGGCCCGGTATAGCAGAAGAAATCGGCGCGATTGTGGCCTAGTACTGAACGCCCAGCTTCAGATAGACCAAGCTGCGATCGTAGTCCGAACCGGCGACATTGGTGTCACGGTTGGTGTAGCGATACGACGGGTTCACGTAGTAGTTCCGCGAGAAGAAGTATTTCGCGCCGACGGTGAAATCGACGACGTCTTCTTCGCGCTCTGCACCGGCGAAGGTCGAAACGCGCTGGTATTCATTATTCGAGTAGGTGACGCCTGCGTTGAACGCCAGACGTGGCGACATGTCGTACTCGCCGGTCAGGCCGACGGTGGTCGCCTGATATCCGGCGAAGGACGCCTGCGTGGTTTCCTCGATGCTGCGCTGCGCATAGCCGCGAACATGGACCTGACGGATCGGGTTCCAGTTCACCGCGCCGCCGAACGAGGGACCGTCGATACTCGGCAGCCGCGCATCGTCGTACTTGGTGCTCATGTAGCCGCCAAAGAGCTCGACGTCAGTGATGCGGCCGAAGTCGATCTTGATACCGGCAACGGCGTTATAGCCATCGTTGCTGCGGGCGAACCCGGCGTCGTCGCGCGTCTGGTCGTAGCGGACCTGGCGCAGCGCGCCACGGACGAAGCCCTCGTAGCCCGGCACGAACTCGTAGCCGACGCGCAGCACCTGGCTGAACTCGTCGCGGTCACGGTCATCGTTGTTGACGGCCACGCCAGTCGAGGTCGCAACGTCGTCATAGTTGTAGTGATTGGCATTGCCAACGAGTGAAGCCGACAGCCGATTGGGCTTGTACAGGAAACCCAACTGGCCCGTCGTCAGCGAATACTCGGTCGGCTCCACGCCATTGACCGCGTTCGGCGAGCCGCGGTCTTCGTGCAGACGGTTGTACGCAAGACGGCTGAACAGGTTCGATTTGCCGAGCGAGGGCAGATCCAGAACGCCCGTGGCGTTCACACCATAGTCCGCGAAGTCTTCCGCGCTGTTGTCAGCATAGCGGCCAACGAGGCCGGTGGCCGACAGGCTAAGGAAATGGAGGCTGAAATCGGATTCCAGCGTGACGCCCGGATTGATGAGCGTGATGAAGTCATCAACCTCGTTCGTTTGGGTCGCGTAGACGTTCGAGTTGTAGACGCCAGACAGTTCCGCCTTCGGGAACAGCTTGAACGACCTGACGCGCGCGCCGTAAGGCACGAAGCTTTCTGAGTCGCGCGTCGGGACTGCCCGGTCGCGCACCGGAGATTCCGGCGGCGCTGCAAACGGGTCGAGACCCTGCGCAGACACAGCACCACACACAACTGATGCCAGCGCGAAAACCGAAAGGCCAGAAAGGTCCTGCGCCTTGAAGGACTTTATAATTATCGGATCGCATCCCCTTATTGCGCTATTTTAGCGATTGCTATCATCGGGGAAAGAGAATTCAGCCGTTGGATCAACGAGCAAGCGGGTTAAGTGGCAGATATGCCACAGAAATTCAGTCTTTTGGCATTCCTCCAAATTTAATGCGCCAATTTGGGGCATCTCGCGCGCCACTTTACCAAATAGTGAAATTATACAACCGCGCTTAACCGGTCCAAGAAAGTCGACTCGGCCCGTTGGCGACGTCTCCTAAGACGCGACAACCGGCGTCCGCATGGTGACAAACTCTTCTGCGGACGTGGGATGGATGCCAATCGTTGCATCAACCTGGGCCTTGGTCAGCCCTGCCTTCACGACAATGGCCAGGCCCTGGATGATTTCTGGCGCGTCTGCACCGACCATATGAGCGCCGAGGACGCGGTCCGTCGCCCGATCGACCACCAGCTTCATGAGGGACCTTTCCCGCCGCCCCGACAGGGTGTGCTTGAGAGGTGTGAATGAGGAACGGTAGATATCGATGGCTGCGAAGTCGCGCCGCGCCTGCTGTTCCGAGAGGCCGACGACAGCCACGTTCGGATGGCTGAACACGGCGGAGGCCACGGCCTCGTGGTTGGGTTTGCGGGGTCGCTTGCCGTACATGGTATCAGCCAGGCAATGCCCTTCGTGGAGGGCCACGGGCGTCAGGTTGATCCGGTTGGTTACGTCACCAATGGCATAGATGTTCGCCACCGACGTGCGCGACCACTCATCGACTTTCACCGCGGCGCCGGCGTCGAGCGCGACGCCAAGGGCCTCAAGACCCAGGCCTGATGTGTTGGGCCGCCGGCCGGTTGCCGCCATGGCCGCATCGGCCTCGAGCGACGTGCCGTCGGTCAGCTTCAATTCAAGCGCATTGCCCTTTCGGGACACGTTCACGACATCGACGCCGACCCGGAGGTCGATGCCCTTCTTGCGCATCTCGACGGCGAGATGCTCGCGTATATCGTCGTCGAAGCCGCGCAGCACCTGGCCGCCGCGGTAGAGCTGCACCGTCTTCGCACCGAAGCCGTTAAAGATGCCGGCGAACTCGCAGGCGATGTAACCGCCGCCGATCACCACGACGCGTTTCGGCAGGTCGGGCAGTTGGAACGCCTCGTTCGACGTGATCAACAGGTCGCCCCCGGGAATGTCCGGCTTGGTTGGCGCGCCGCCTGTCGCAACGACTACGGTCTCGGCCGTAACAGTGCGGCCGTTGATCTGGACGGTATGGGCGTCGGCCAGAACCGCGCGGCCATCAAATATTTCGCAGCCCGGCCCTGTCAGCAGCTTGCGGTAGATGCCTTCGAGCCGGGTAATTTCCCGGTCCTTGTTGGCGATGAGCCGGGGCCAGGAGAACTCGGCGCCCGTGATCGTCCAGCCGAAGCCGACGGCATCCTCGAACGCCTCGTGGAAGTCGGCGCCGTAGGCCAGCAGCTTTTTCGGCACGCAGCCGCGGATCACACAGGTGCCGCCGTATCTATACTCCTCGGCCACCGCCACCTTGGCGCCGTATCCGGCGGAAATGCGACCGGCGCGCACGCCACCGGAACCGCCGCCGATGATAAACAGGTCGTAATCGTATTTGGACATCAGCTCACCAGTTCAAAGAATAAGGCCCGCAGCCTTCGCCCGGCCCAGCTTGTCGGCGACACGTGGCGTGAACCTGTCCCACGCCACGATTGCGCGACGATGAGTCCCTTCACCTATCATGTCCAGTCCGTCATGACCGCTGACGCGGAACTCGACACTGCGCCCCTCTATCTTGTTGCAAGTCGCGGTTACGGCAATGGTGAGGCCCGGCGGTGTGGCGGCAACGTGGGAAAAGTCGACCGCCGTGCCCAGGCTGCCCTCACCCGGATCGAGATGAGGCTTCAGAAGTTCGATACAGGCCCATTCGAACAGGCCGACCATGAAACCGGTGGCGAAAACCGCCGGCATCGAGCGAAACTCCTCAGCCTCGGGATACAGTGCCGGCACGGTCTTGGCGCCGGTTACGGTGAACCGGTGAACGTGACTGAGCCCGACGATGAGCGACGGTCTCATGCACCCACCGCTGCCGGGCGCGCATCGCGACGTAGTGTGCGATCGTCGATGGGCAGGTTGATCGCCGCGGCCATCAGGGCCAGCACGACGCCGAGCCACCACACGACATTGTACGATCCGGTAAGGTCGAACAGCAGCCCGCCGAGCCAGACGCCGAGAAAGCTGCCCACCTGGTGGCTAAAGAATACCAGGCCGGACAGCGTCGCGAGATAGCGCAGGCCGAAAATCTGCCCGACCAGGCCCGTTGTCAGGGGGACGGTCGAGAGCCAGAACAGACCCATCACCGCAGAAAAGACCAGCGCCGACGCGCCCGACAGCGGGATCACCATGAACGCCGTAACCGCGATGGCCCGCGCCAGGTAGATCCACGACAGCAGGTACTTCTTGCGCCGCTTCTGGCCCAGCACGCCGGCAGTGAACGAGCCGATGATGTTGAACCCGCCGACCAGGGCCAGGGCCGTGGCGCCAATCGCTGGCGACAGGCCGTTGTCGACCAGGTAGGCCGGAAAGTGCGCGGTCATGAAGGCGATCTGGAAACCGCACACGAAGTAGCCGGCTGCCAGCATCAGGAAGCCCCGATGGGTCGCGGCCTCGCGCAGCGCGACTCCCAGGGGCTGGTCGGGGCCATTCTCGACTTCGGGCTTGCCGCGGATGGGCGCCGACAGCGGAATGACGAGCAAAGCGATGACGGCGAAAAGGCCCAAAGCCATCGACCAGCCATGCAGGTCGATAAAGGCTTGGCCCAGCGGGATCATGGTCAATTGGCCCAGCGAGCCGGCAGCAGTGCCGATGCCGAACACAAGGCTGCGCCGCTCGGGCGGGAAGGCCCGCGCAATGGCGGCCATAACGACGCCGAAGCCGGTACCGGCAATGCCGAAGCCGACCATGAAGCCGGCGCCAATGTCGAAGGTGAGCAGGCTCCCGCCATAGCCCATGAGCAGCAAGCCGCCCGTGTACATCAGCGCGGACGCGATCACGACCCGGGCAGTGCCGAACTTGTCGGCCACGGCACCGAGCACCGGTTGCATCACGCCCCAGAGAATTTGCTGCAGGGCGATGGCAAGCGCAAAAGCCTCGCGGCTCCAGCCGAGGTCGGCGATCATTGGCCGCTGGAAGATCCCAAAACTGGCACGAATGCCCATGCCCAGCACGATGATGAGGCTCCCGGCGAGCAACACCACCGTTGGCGAACGCCACCCCGTTCGTACCGTCATTTGACCCTCCTCGGCCCAGTGGAAAGCTAGAGCGGTGCCCCGCCGCTGGCCAGTGCCGAATTGTCGGGCAGCAATGCGATTCTGTTGACCGCGCCCGCGCCCTCGAACAAGCTGCCGCCACAACTCAGGAGGAACGGATAATGGCGACAGATATTTACGGCATCCCGGTGAAACGGATCGACGGCACGCCGTCGTCGCTCGCGGACTACAAGGGCAAGGTTGCACTGATCGTCAACGTGGCCTCGAAATGCGGCCTGACCCCGCAATATGAGGGCCTGGAAAAACTGTACGAGACCTATCACGACAAGGGCTTCTCGGTGCTCGGCTTTCCGGCCAACGAGTTCGCCGGCCAGGAGCCCGGTACGAATGCCGAAATCCAGGGCTTCTGCCAATCGACCTATGGCGTGAAGTTTCCGATGTTCGAGAAGATCGTCGTAAAAGGCGAGGGGCAGCATCCGCTGTACCGTCACCTGACCGAAGCCAAGCCAGCCGCGAAGGAAAAACCCGACGGCACGCTGAAGGCGCGTCTGGCCGAGCGTGGCAGGGTGCAGGAAAAGCCGAACGACGTACTCTGGAACTTCGAGAAGTTTCTCGTCGGCCGCGACGGCAAGGTAGTCGAGCGCTTCGCCCCCGACGTGACGCCGGACGATCCGATGATCGCCAGCGCCATCCAGGCGGAACTGGCGAAGAAGTAGCAGCAGCTACAGCGGGAAAATCAGACAGGTCGTGGTGCCGTGGGCGTACAGCTTGCCGTCCTCGCGCCCGACCACCCGCCCCTCCGCCGTCCCGATACGGCCACCGGCATGGATCATGCGGCCCTCGCAGCGGACCATGCCGGTTCTGGTCGTCATCGGCCGGATGTAGTTCACCTTGAGCTCGACGGTCGTGTAGCCTGTGCCGACCGGCAGGGTGCTCTGGATCGCACAGGCCATCGCTGAATCGAGCAGCGTTGCGGCATAGCCGCCATGCACGGTACCCAGCGGATTGTAGAGAAACTCGTCGGTGCCGCCCTCGAACACGGCAAGTCCCTTCTCCACCTCGGTCAGCGTGTAGCCCAGCGTGTCGGCAATGGCGGGCTTTGGCAGCTTTCCGGCAACAATGGCCTGCAGGAATTCCAGCCCGGTCAGGCGCTTTACCTGTTCCGGGTCCATGCGCTGGTCGGCCCAGGAATAGGTTCGACTGCGCGGCGCATCGGTCATTCGGCGATCCTATTCGACGGTGACGGACTTCGCGAGATTGCGCGGCTGGTCGACATCGGTGCCCTTGAGTACCGCCGTGTGATAGGCCAGCAACTGCACCGGAATCGCGTACAGGATCGGCGCAACGAAGGCCTCGACCGCCGGCAGTTCGATGGTCGCCCAAGCGTGGTGGCCCAGGTGGCGAATACCGGCCGCGTCGGAAAAGAAAATCACCTTGCCGCCGCGCGCCATAACCTCCTGCATGTTCGAGGCGGTCTTCTCGAACAGCGCATCGCTCGGGGCAATGACGATCACCGGAACGGTTTCGTCGATCAGCGCGATGGGGCCGTGCTTCAACTCGCCGGCGGCATAGCCCTCGGCGTGGATGTAGCTGATCTCCTTCAGCTTCAGCGCACCCTCGAGCGCGATCGGATAACCGGTGCCGCGGCCGATGTAGAGAACATCGCGCGCCTCGACCAGGCTTTCAGCCAAGGTGCGCAGAGCCTCATCGTGGTTCAGCACTTCGGCGGCGCGGCTGGGCACGTCGAGCAGCGCCTTGATCAGCCGGCTGGACGCCATGGTGTCGATGGCGTTGCGTGCACGCGCCGTGGCGATGGCGAACGCCGCCAGCGTCACCAGCTGGCAGGTAAAGGCCTTGGTCGAGGCGACGCCGATCTCGGGACCCGCCAGGGTCGGCAGGACCAGGTCGGCCTCGCGCGCCATCGAGCTTTCGGGCACGTTGACCACGGCGACGATGTGCTGCTTCTGCGCGCGGGCATAGCGCAACGCCGCCAGCGTGTCGGCGGTCTCGCCGGATTGCGAAATGAAGATAGCGAGCCCGCCTGGCGGCAGCGGCGCCTCGCGATAGCGGAACTCGGACGCGATATCCACATCGCAGGCGACGCGGGCGACCTGTTCGAACCAGTATTTCGCGACCATGGCGGAATAGAACGACGTGCCGCAGGCGATAATGGTCAGCTTGGGAACTGCGGCCAGGTCGAACGGCAGGTCCGGCAGGGCGATCTGCCGCGACGCCGGATCGATGAGCGTGTTGAGCGTGTCGCCAATCACCGCCGGCTGCTCGAAGATTTCCTTGAGCATGAAGTGGCGGTGATTGCCCTTGCCGATCAGGGCGCCGGACAAGGCGGTCTGGCGAATGGTGCGCTGGACGACGGCATCGGTGGAGTCGTGGAAGATGGGGCCCGAGCGATTGAGTTCGACCCAGTCGCCTTCGTCCAGATAGGAAATCCGTTCGGTCAGCGATGCCAGCGCCATGGCATCGGAACCGAGAAACATTTCGCCGTCACCCCAGCCAACGGCCAGCGGTGCGCCGCGGCGGGCGCCGATCATCAGGTCGTCGTGGTCACTGAATATGATGCCGAGTGCGAACGCGCCTTCGAGGCGCTTCAACGACGCCGCCACGGCCGCCTGCGGCGTGAATCCCTGATATATGAACTCGGTGATCAGGTGGGCCGCGACCTCAGAATCGGTCTGGCTGGAGAAGGTGTGCCCCTTCGCCGCCAGTTCGGCCGCGATCTCGCGGTAATTCTCGATGATGCCGTTGTGGACCAGCGCGACCTTGTCGGTCGCATGTGGATGGGCATTGGCCTCGTTCGGCACGCCATGAGTCGCCCAGCGCGTATGGGCGATGCCGGTAAGCCCGGCGACGGGATCGTGGCGCAGCAATTCTTCCAGCTGCGCGATCTTGCCTGGCGCACGACGGCGCACGATCTGCCCCGTCACCAAGGTGGCGATGCCGGCGGAATCATAGCCGCGATATTCCAGGCGTTTGAGCCCGGCGATCAGGGCCGGAACGACGTCGCGGCGGCCCAGCACTCCAACGATGCCGCACATGTCTAGGCCTTGCCCTTCTGGCTGGCGCGGAAACGCTTCGCCCAGCCGGCTTTCTTTTCCTGCCGGCCGCGCGCGACAGCAAGTGCGTCGGCCGGCACATCGGCGACGATGACCGAGCCGGCGGCGGTAATAGCCCCCTTGCCGACCTTTACCGGCGCCACGAGCGAAGTGTTGCTGCCGATAAAGGCGCCCTCGCCGATCTGGGTCAGGTGTTTTGCGAAGCCGTCATAGTTGCAGGTGATCGTGCCGGCGCCGACATTGGCGCCCGCGCCGACCGTGGCGTCACCCAGATAGGTCAGGTGATTGGCCTTCGCGCCGCGGCCGATCTTCGTCTTCTTCACCTCGACGAAATTGCCGATATGAGCGTCGATGCCGATATCCGCGCCGGGCCGCAGACGGGCAAACGGTCCGATGATGGCGCCGGCCGCGATGCGCGCACCTTCGATATGCGAGAACGCCTTGATGTGGACGCCATCGGCCACGACGACGCCAGGGCCGAACACGACGCCGGGCTCGACCGTCACGTCGCGGCCAAGCTTCGTGTCATGGCTGAACCACACCGTCGCCGGATCCTGAAGGGTCACGCCCCCGGTCAGGAAGTGGCGGCGCAGGCGGTCCTGAATGGCTGATTCGACCATCGCAAGTTCAAACCGCGAATTGACGCCCAAGGCGTCTTCCGCCTGGCCCTCGACGACGGTGACACGCCGGCCATCGGCGCGGGCGATGGCGACGAGATCGGTGAGATAGAATTCGCCCTGCGCGTTGTCGCTGCCTATTTTCGCCAGGTAGCGCCACAATACCTGGCCATCGACCGCATAGACGCCGGCATTGCACAGGTCGATGGCGCGCTCGTCATCGTTTGCGTCGCGATACTCGACGATGCGGTCGAGGCCGCCGTCAGCGCCCGTGATCAGCCGGCCATAGGCGGCCGGATCATCGGGACGGAAACCAAGCACGGCGACTGCCGGCTTCGACTTTGCCCGCAGCTGCCGGCGCAGCGCGCGCAGCGTTTCCACGCCAATCAACGGCACGTCACCATTCAGGATCAGCACGTCGCCGGTAAAGCCGGCCATCGCCTTCTGTGCAGCGCGGACGGCATCGGCGCTGCCGCGGGCAACGGGTTGCACGGCAGTCTTCGCGGGGGCCACGACCTTGGCGATCGCATCCTGTCCGGGCGCAATCACGACCACCGTCCGCTCCGGCTTCAGCGCGGCGGCGACATCGACGACATGGCGCACCATCGGTTTGCCGGCGACGGCATGCAGAACCTTGGGCAGGCTCGACTTCATGCGTTTGCCCTGCCCGGCGGCGAGAACGATGACGGCAAGCGGTGGCGAAGACGACATTAAGACAAACCCGGTTGAGTGCCTGATGAGGTTTATGGGTGGCAGAGGCACCGGTTGTGGCATAACGCCCGCCAGACTGCCAAATCAAGCGTTGTTTCGCCCCGTATCGACCCGTTTCAGGATGTTTCCGCCATGCCACGCACTGCCATTGTCTTCGATCTCGACGGCACCCTGGTCGATTCGGCACCTGACCTAGCGGCGGCGACCGACCATGTCCTGGCCACGCACGGCCGCCAGCCGGTCGGGCTGGAAATGGTCCGCCACCTGGTCGGCGATGGTGCCCGCGCCCTGCTGATGCGGGGGTTCGAGGCCACGGGGTCAGCGCTGGATGACGTCGCCCTTGACGCCGCGGTCGTGGAGTTTCTCGCCTATTACGGCCCCAACATCGCGCGGCGCACGCGGCCCTTTCCCGGTGTGGTCGAGGGACTGGGGCGGCTGCGCGCCAGGGGCTTTCAACTGGGCGTGTGCACCAACAAGAAGGAGGGGCTCAGCCGCGACCTGCTGGCACAGCTGGACCTGACGCGGTTCTTCGATGCCATTGTCGGCGGCGACAGCCTGCCAGTGCGCAAGCCCGATCGCGGACATATCCTGGGCACGCTGAAGGCCATGGGTGCGGCGCCCGGTAACGCCGTGATGATCGGCGATTCCATCAACGACGTGCTGGCAGCGCACGCCGCCAAGGTGCCGGTTGTCGCCGTCACCTTTGGCTATACGCGCATTCCCGCCGCGGAACTGGGCGCCAATATCCTGATCGACCGGTTCGACGAACTGGACGCGGCGATCGAGCACCTGGGCTGAAGCTACTCGCCGGGCCGGGCGCTGCGGCCATAGCCGCGCAGGGTCTGGGCGATCTCGGGATGGTGCTGCAGCACCCGCCGGTGATGGTCTTTAAGCGCGGAAAGCATGGCGCCGCGCCGACCAAGCAGCTTGTCGGCAATGGCGATCATGCGCACATTCGGCCAGGAGCGCGGCCGCACCGCGAAGATGCGGTCGAACACGGCATCCTCGGCGCCCGGCATATGCTGGCCGAGAACGATCGCCGCGGCCGCGGTCGAGCGCGACATGCCCATCCAGCAATGCACGAGCAGGTGTTTGGGCGGCGCCGACGCGAAATCCGCACCGAACCCGAGAATGGCTTCCACGTGATGCTGCTGCGGCGCGTCGTCTCCCGGACGCTCGTCGACATGGTCGTGAAACCGCAGGACGTGGCGGTGGTGCGGCCCGAAACGCGTAAAGGCATCGGGGTCGGGGGTCCAGGGATCGAGAATGGACAAGGCGTGGCTGATCCCCACACCGCAATGGCCATCAAGTTCGGCCACCCCGCAGATCGTAAGGGGCAGGTTCAGAAGGCGGTTTTTGGACATGGGCGGAATATAGCGCCGGGGCACGAGGCCAGCCAGTCCGCCCGTTGACAGCCCGGAGAGGCAGCCTTATACCCCGCTTCTTCGCGCCGGGCGGTTAGCTCAGTTGGTAGAGCACGGTGTTCACATCGCCGGGGTCACTGGTTCGAGTCCAGTACCGCCCACCATCCTGCTTCAGTCAGGCGGGCCCGCCGCGAAAACCTAATCCTGTGTCAGGGTCGACGGACGGCGCGGCGGCGGCAGGCCGCGGCCCATCAGCGACAGAACCGCCTGGAATTTGCGCTGCAGGTCGTTGCTGACGTCGCGCGCCTCGCGCTGGTTGCGGATGATCCGCGGCGTCAGCATGACCAGCAGTTCGGTGCGCGAACTAGCATTGCCCTTTTGCCCGAACAGGGCGCCGATGACCGGGATCGAATGCAGGATCGGGATGCCGCTGTCGCTGATGGCCTGGCTGTCGCGGATCAGGCCGCCCAGCACGACCGAATCACCCGAATTCACCGCCACCGTGGAGACGATGCGGCGCTGGTTGATCGTCGGCGACTGGATCGCGGCGCCGACCGCCGGCTGTGACACGTCGCTGACTTCCTGGGCGATTTCCAGGGTGATCAGGCCGGAAGCGTTGACGCGCGGCAGGACCTCGAGCAGCACGCCGGTTTCACGATAGTCGATGGCGTTGGCGATGTTGGTGCTGTTGCCGGCCGGGGTGACGCTGCCGGTGGGCGCGGCCACCACGGACTGGGTGATGATCGGCACCGTCGCGCCGACCTGGAGACGCGCGAGCTGGTTGTCGAGCACGAGGAGCGACGGCGACGAGACCATGTTCACTTCGGTCAGCGACGACAGCGCATCGACCAGCACGCGGGGCTGGCCGCCGCGCGACACGAACAGCGACAGGCCACCTGCGGCCTGCGCCGTCGAGCCGAGGTTCAGCAGCGTGGAGGCGAGGTTCGGCGGCAGGGCCGGCTGCCCCGCGCTCAACACGCCGGACACGTTGGAACTGCCGCTGTCGAGATAGTACTGGACGCCGAAACGTAGTGCGTCGTTGAGCGCGACCTCTACGATGCTCGCTTCGATCAGCACCTGCAGGGGCACCAGGTCGAGCTTCAGCAGGGTTTCCTCGATGGACTGGTATTCGCTGGAATTGGCGAGCACCAGGATCGCGTTGTTCGCCTCGTCGGCAAAGATGCGGACGCTGTCGGAATCATTGATGCCGCTGCGCGCCTGGTCCGCCGCACCGCCGGCCGGGGTGGCCGCACCGATGGCCGCCGTCTGAACACCGGTACGCGGCGCCGAGGTCGGACGGCCCATCGCCGAGGCGTTGCCGCCGGCCTGGCCACGAAGGGCAGTGGCGGCATCGGCACTGCCGACCTCACCCAGGCCGAAAATGCCGCGCAGCGTACGGCCGACCGCGGCAGCCTTGGCGTTCTGCAGGTAGTAGACGAACAGGCGGCGCTGCTGTGCGTTGCGGGTGCGGTCGAGACGGGCGATCCAGTTGCGCGCCTCCTCGATATAGCGGGGTTGCGCCGCGATGATCATGATCGCGTTCAGGCGCTCGATCGGCATGATCCGGACCGCGCCTTCCAGCGAACCTGACTTGCCGCTCTGGAACAGGTTCTCCAGTTCCAGCGCCAGCGTGGCCGCATCGGCGTTCTGCAGGCTTTCCAGCAAAACCGTCTGCCCGGCCATCATGTCGACGTCGAACACGGCGATGGTCTCGGACGCCAGCCGCAATTCATCACTGCCGCCGCCGACGACCACGATACCGCGCAAGGCATCGGCCATCAGCACGTGGCCTTCGCCGACGATGGGCTTGAGGATTTTGCCGATCTCCTCGGCGGAAACGAACTTCAGCGGAAACACGCGCACACTGCCGATTGACGAGCGGCCGCCCACCGGCCCGCCTGCGCCGCCCGACGTTCCAGCGCCCGTCCCGTCCGACCGCGCGACATCGCCGCGGGTGACCCGGTAGAAGCCGGAATTAAACGCGAGGCCCAAACCATTGGCGCGCAGCAGGGTTTCGAATGCCGGCAGCAACTGCTCGCGCGTCAGCGGGTTGGCAGTGCGGAATGTCACCTGGCCCCGGACGTCGGGATCGATGACGTAGTTCACCTTCATCAGGTCGCGCAGGATAACCTGCGCGACTTCACGGATGTCGGCTTCCTCGAAATTGAGCGTGATGTCGCCCGGCGTACGGGGAGCGACCGATGTCGGCCGCGACGACGATGGCAGGGTAATGTTCCCCTGCTTGCCGGCCGCGGTTGCCGGGTAGATTTCGGCAATCTTGCCGGACTGGGCCGTCGCATTGGACGGCCGGACGGGGCCCGAAATACGGTCCTGCTGGGCCGGCGCCGGACGGGCGTCGGGCTGGTTGCTGGCCTGCCGCTTCTGGTCGACAGTGCAACTGGCCAGCACAAGGCAGGCCGCAACAGCGGCACTGCCCGCAGCGCGTACAAAACCACGATAGGTAATTATCCACCCCATGTGGATAACCTTAGCAGAATCGACGGAAAAACAAAGCGTTATCCCGATTCGCGGAGGTCAGGGGCGGGGCTGGGCACGGGACTTCAGGCGGACGGTTTCGGTCTCGGTGCCGCGGGTAACCGTCAAGCCATCATCCAATATCGCGGCCACTTTCCAGTCGTCCAAGGCGTCGTCAGCCGCGTAGAGCGAGCTGCGGCCGGTGTCGATGCGCGCCAGCATGGCCTGCCGGCGATTGCCTGCCGAAATGATGCCGATCAGGCGGTACCTGCCGACGACAACCGGACCTGAAACGGTCGCGGGGCCTTCCGCCGCGGCCTTCGATGGCTGCCTCAGGGAATGGAACAGGGGCCGCTGAACGGTCTCCGATAGGCCGGTCAGGGCTGGCAAGTGCGTGGCCGCGACCTTCTCGGCTGCCGTTCGCGGTCCGGCACCACTCGTAGCGCCGCCGAAGAAAAGCCAGGGCAGGATCGCGAGAACAAGGCAGATGCCGATGACCGGCACCAGCAACCAGCGGATCGGTGCGGGGCGAGACAAAGCGCGCATCATGCCGGCCCCGGGCGGCGGAAGGCCCGGACCTCAAGCGTGATGTCGAGCTTCACGGGTTCGTTGCCCGTGACCTGTGGTCGGCCACGAACCAGCACGCTGTCCACGATCAGTGCCGGGCGTGCACTCTCGATGGCGTGGAGCGTCTTTTGCAGGCCGGCGACATCGGCGACGAACTGTGTGCGCAGACCGACATCGCCATCGCCGACATTCTCGAGCTGCTTCGGCTGCAGGGCGAGCACGGCGCCGCCTGCCCCCTCCACCGCCGCCTTGACGAACTCAACCAGCCCGGCGGTTGCCGCCGCCTCGCTTGCGGCGGGCTCCAGCAGGCCTGGATCGGCAGGGGCAGCGGGCGACAGCATTGCGAGATGCTGGGTCGCGGCGCGCAGGCGCAGGGCCTCGACCTCGAGCGCGCTGCGCTGGTAGGCCGAATGCAGGATCGCCGCGCCCCCCAGCACCACGAAGACACCGATCAGCAGGACAGCAATCGGGACGAGGCGCTTCATGGCGCGCCCGGCGTTTTCGGCAGAATGGCGAAATGAAAGCGCTCGCCGCCGGCCACCGGATCGCGCACCACAGGCGTCTGGAACTCGACCTTGCCGAACTTCCCGCTGGCCTCGATCCGCGGCACCAGCGACGCGGCAGAGCGCGACACGCCCTCGATCTCGATCTGGCCATCGACCCAGTTGAGCTGGCTAAGCCAAACATCGTCGGGCAGCAGACGGGTCAGATCGTCCAGCATGACCGTAACGAAAGGCGCCGACGCCTTGCGCTGCGCCACCCGGCGGGCGCGATTCTCAAGCGTCTGTTCGGCCGCGCCGGTCGCGGGCGTCATGGCAAGTGAGCGCTCCAAGCCACGCCGCTCGACAGCCAAGCTGGCGAACGGCCCAGCAATGGCCAAGACAACGCTGAGGACCGCCGCCACCGCCAGCACACGGTTGAGGCCTGTGGAGCGGGGCGCCGGGCGACGCTCAGCCGGCAACAGGCTGGTGAAACGCTCGAGATCGGGAAAGTCGGGCGCGCCGGCACCGCCGAGCACACGGTCAGCGACGATGCCGACCTGCACCAGACTATCCGCCGCACCGAGGACGGCGGAACGCTCGGCGATCTGTACCCGTACTTCGAGCGATGCGCCGGCAGGGGTCGCGACAAAATCGTAAAACATACGATCGGCCGGCAGGGGCACGGTGCGCTGCAGTTCAAACGGCACGATTGCGGCGATGTCACGCCGGGCGCCGGCCGGCAGTTTGAGGGTCTTTTCCAGCACCACGTCAGATGCGAGGCGCAGTACGATTTCATCGAGGGGGGATTCCGCCATCGCGCACAGCGTCGCGATACCATCGGGCCCCGCATTCAGGTCGAATCCGGCCTCCCGGCGGAAGTCGGTGCCGGTTACCAGATAGGCCTTGCCCGCGTCGCCTTCGAGATCGATGACGAGACGCTGCCGCTCCAGTCCCAGTGCCCGCCGCGCCGCGGCAGGAAGCATGGCGCGCATTTCGCGCCCCGTGTCCCGCGCGGCATCCGAAAAAGCACGGCGATAGGTGCCGAGCGAAGCGGGGCGATCAGCCGGGGATGGCGTCATTTTCGGTGCGCGATCATGGACGGTCGGAAACTATACGCTGGTCCCGCATGGCGCAACCGCTGGCGGCCCCTCACGGCTGCGGCAGGTCGTACTGGGCCAGATAGCGCCACGACTGCCGGCCACCGCCGCCCAGCGACAGGATCGTCCGGCGGCGATACGACGCGCCAATGGCGATATCGACCGCGAAGGCTCGCCGCTGTCCTTCCTCGAAATAGTCACGGCGTACACCGAGCGGGGCACCTGTTCGTGGCGCACCCGAGGTGCGACGCGCGGTGACAAGGTCCTGCGCCGTGCGGGCATCGATACCGGGCACTGCCGCCAGCACCTCGGCCGGGGCGACGGCACTGTCGATCCCTGTCTGGCCAGAATGCACGGTGATGAACGGCAGGATGCGGAAATAGAGTTCGGCGGGGAAGCCGGGAATCATCATCAATTCCGACGGGCTTTCCATTGCCGCGTTGCGCGGCCCGTAGGCAAGGCCGGCGCGGCGATAGGCGGTGCGCTCATCGCCGCCCAGCGGCGAACGGTCGTCGGCATCGGTCCAGTCGCGGATCGCAGCGAGGACGATGGCGGCAGCGGCTGGATCGAGGCCGGCATTGACCAGCAGGCGGCCCAGTAGTTCCGCGGGCCCGGTATTCAAATCGACGAGGCCGGACACATCGGTCACGCTGACGGTCACCGCGATGCCATCGACCGCCAGTTCCACCGGCCGGCCATCGACCATCCAGGCGTCCTGCCGCGACGCATCGACCAGTGCACGCGTCGCCACTGCCACGCCGGCATCGGCGGCAAAATCGGCCTGCACGCGCTCGGAGAGGTTGGCCGCGCCGAGGGTTTCGATTCTGCCGGCATTGGAGATCGCCATGATGACCGAGGCGACGAGCGCCAAGCCGAAGACGACGATGAGCAGCGCCATGCCACGTTCGGATTTTTTGTCGCGAGAAACCTTTGTCATGGCGAGGCCATGGCGAGATCAACGACCTGCACCGGATGGACGGCGCCATTGGCCATTTCCACCGTGATCCGAACCGCCACGGGCAGGCGGTCGCGCTGCGGCCAGGCGGGCAGCCAGTTCGTGCCGTCGTTATAGGCCAGGTCGAGGCGCCACACGCCCTCGAGCAGCACAGTCGTGGCGAGTGGCGCTGCATTGGTGCCTTCTAGGGCAAGCACCGGCGGAATGGTCTCACGCAGGATCAGGCGTCCGGCATCGACCTCGACCTGCATGACCAGCATGCCACGGGCGGACTCGACGGGAAGCGACAGACGGTTCTGTAGCCCCTCGAAGAACAGCTCGACCCGGCCGCGGCGGATCATGCCGGCGGCGGGCGCCAAGTGAATCACCCGGCGCAGGAAGTGTGTGGCGTCGCGCGTTTCCTCGACGCGGTCCTGGTGCCGCTCGAGCCGGAACATGGTGTCGATGCCACCGCGCAACGCCGCCGCGAGCAACAGAGCAATCAGAGCCGTCAGCGCCAAGGCAATCGTCACTTCGATCAGGGTGAAGCCGGAAGCAGCCGCGCGCGATTTCATTGCCGCTGCTCCACCAGGCGCAGCGTGCTGACGTGGACATTGGCGTCGCGCCCTGAAACGGTGACGTCCACATGCCACAACCGGAACGGCCCGCTGCCGACCGCGCGGTCGCCGAATTCTGACGCGGCACGAATGCGACGCTGCCAGTGCAGGCCATTCTCGTCGCCATCGTCCTCGCGCGCGCTCCAGCGCGTGTTCACGGCCAGTTCGGCCATTTTGTTCTGCGCTACGGCCAGGGCGACGGACTGCGCCTCCGCCCGGCGTGCTGCGCGGACGGACAGGCGCGCCTGTTCCAGCGCAACGCCCATCACCAGCGCGAGGACGGCGAGCGCCACCAGAACCTCTAGCAGGGTGAAGCCGCGCTGCGATTCTGTCCGGTTATTCACGGCGAATACGCCCGGTCACGGGCTCGACCACCACGGCGCCGCGCGCCTCGCCCACCGCGATGACGATGCGGCCGCCGCCGGAAAATCCGTCGGCGGAAAAATCGATACCGCCGGCCGGCATGGTCACCGTCGCGGCGCCCGGTACCTCCAGCATGTCAGGTGCGACGCGGACGAGACGGTTCTCGGTCATTGCCCGGCCACGCAGGCCGCGTACCTGCTGCGCCACATCGGATACGACCCGGTCCACACCGACGGTATCGCTGCGATTGAGCAACAGGGGCATCACGAACATCGCGCCGAATGCCATGACGGCCAGCACGACCAGCAGTTCGATCAGCGTGAAGCCGCCCTGGCGGCCAGCGCCCGCGGCGCGGTCAGCGCACCGAGCTGGCGACATCGGCCGCCTCGCCGGTTCCACCCGCCTGCCCGTCCGCGCCATAGGACAGGATTTCATAGACGGCCCCGCCGGTGCCCGGCACGCGATAGATGAACGGCTTGTCCCACGGGTCGTTCGGCAGGTCGCCGCGCAGGTACGGACCGTTCCAGCGCGTGGCACCAGACGGACCGACCACCAGCGTCCGCAGCCCCTCGGCCTGGTTCGGGTAGCGGCCGACATCGAGACGGTACATTTCCAGCGCCTGCGACAGCATCTGGATCTGCAGCTTGGCGGTTTCTGACTTCGCGGTGCCGAAATAGCGGACGATCTGCGGACCGACCAGCCCCGCCAGCAGGCCAAGGATCGCCAGCACGACGAGGAGTTCAATCAGGGTGAAGCCGCCCTGTGCAGCATGGTGAAGCCGGCGTGTTTTCATGGCGCGACTATACGGTGAGCCGGTTGAGGTCCACAATCGCCGTCAAGACGGCGACCATGGTGAGTGCGATCAGCCCGCCCAGCAGGATCACCATGGCGGGTTCGACCAAGGCCACCATCCGGCGGATGCGGCTTTCGCTCTCCTGCTCGTACAGCGTGGCGATCTTGGTCAGCATGACGGGCAAGGTACCGCTGGCCTCGCCGATGGCCGCGAGGCGCACGAACATAGGCGGCAGCAACTCCGCATTGGCCAGCACGTCGGCAAACCGCTCGCCGGCGCGCAGCCGCAGGGAGCTTTCGGTCAGTAGCGCCGACAGTGCCCGGTTCTGCACGACATCGGCCGCGTAGCGCAACGCATCAGGCAGATTGACTCCGGCGCCCAGCAGGCTGGCCAGGACAAAGCCGATGCGTTCGCTTTCCACGCCGCGGATGACGGAACCGACGACCGGCACACCCAGCAGCGCACGGTCCCAGCGCAGCCTGACATCCGCCTGGGCAAGCAGCCGGCGGACGGCGAGCCAGGCGATCAAGGCAAGCGGTATCAACACCCAGAACGCCTTGCCCAGCAAATGACTGGCGCCGAAGACGACGCGGGTGACGAATGGCAGGTCCTTCTGACCTTCGCGGAAAAGCAGTTCGAACTGCGGAATAACAAACGCCATGAGCAAAGCCAGAACCAGCACCGTCACCGTCGCCAGGATCGCCGGATAGATCAGGGCGGAGCGGACCGCGTCGGAAATGCGCTGCCGGCGCTCGTACAGGCGCGCCAGGCGTTGTAGCGATTCCACCAACTGGCCGGTCGCCTCGCCCGCCGCAACGAGGCCGATCGCCAACGGCTCGAAACCCTTGCCGGTTTCCGTCTCCGCCGCCAGCGCGCCAGCAAGGCCGCTGCCGCGTCTCAGGCCCTCTCGCACCCGGCCCGCGACCGCCGTTAGCGCAGGGTCGGCCGCGATCTCGCCGAACGTCGCCAGTGACTGGTCCAAAGGCACACCCGCCTCAACCAGCGTGCCGACGCCACCAAACAACGCCGCCCCGGTTTTCGCCGAGTGAAAGCTGACGATTGCGGGCGCGCCTTCGGTGACACGCGCCTCCACCACCTCGACCGGCAGCAGATCGCGGGCCTGGAGTTCGGCGACTACCGCGGCGCGATCCGCGCCGTTGATGTTGCCGCTCAGGCTGGCGCCATCGCGCGACCTGGCTGAGTAGCGGAAATTGGGCATGGGTGGAGCGTTCAGGATTCGGGCAGAACCCGCGTCACTTCTTCCAGCGACGTGAGACCCGATGTGACGTGCCGCAGCGCGTCGCCGCGCAGCGTCGTCATTCCCTTGCGCAGCGCGGCATCGCGAATGGCGACCTGGCCGGCGCCGGCCGATACCAGCGACTTGACCTCGTCGTCCATGACCAGCAGTTCGCCGATGGCCACCCGTCCGCGATAGCCGGAACCGTTACAGCGCGGACAGCCGCGCGCGTGCCACAGCGCGTCGGGAGGCGCCGCATCGGGCAGAGACTCTTTCAGGTACGCCTTTTCCGTCGGCGTTGCCGGCCGGCTTTCGCGGCAATCGGTGCAAAGCGTCCGCACCAGACGCTGAGCAAGGATGCCGTTCACGGTCGCCGAAATCAGGAACGACTCAATCCCCATGTCCATCAGCCGCGTAACGGCGCCGGGCGCATCGTTCGTGTGCAGCGTCGACAAAATTAAGTGGCCAGTGAGCGAGGCCTGGATCGCGATGCGCGCCGTCTCGCCGTCGCGAATCTCGCCGACCATCATGATGTCCGGGTCGTGGCGCAGGAACGAGCGCATGACGCGCGCGAAGCCCAGGCCGATGCCGTGCTGGACCTGCACCTGGCTGATCCCGGCGAGGCGAAACTCCACCGGGTCCTCAACCGTCAGCACCTTCACCTCGGGCCGGCTGAGGCGCGAAAGCATGGCATACAGGGTCGTGGTCTTGCCCGAGCCCGTGGGGCCGGTCACCAGAATGATGCCATGCGGCCGGTCGCCGAGGCGGGTCAGTTCCGCCGCGATCGGACCGGCAAAGCCCAAAGCCTCGACATCGAGCGTCAGGTGCGAGCGGTCGAGTATGCGCAGCGCGATGGATTCGCCCGCCATTGCCGGCACGGTCGAAATGCGGACATCGATTTCGCGGCCATCGACCGCAACGCGCACGCGGCCATCCTGCGGCAGGCGCCGCTCTGCCACATCGAGGCGCGCCAGGACCTTGACGCGCCCCAGCACCGCGTCTGCGAGATGGGCCGGCGGATCGTCCACGCGAATCAGCCGCCCATCGATGCGGAGCCGGATTTCGAGGCCGCCATCGATTGGTTCGATGTGAATGTCGGAGGCCTGCCGACGCACCGCGTCGGAGATCAACTTCTGCACGAAGGCGATGGCCGGTGCATTGCTGGTGGCATCAGCGACGAGATCGAAATCCTCGCCGGTCGCCCGACGCGTCGCCGCAACACCCGCCGCGGGGGCAGCCCAGCGGTCCAGCGCACGCTCGATATCCCCCAGCGCCGCGACGTGGCGGCGAATGGGCTTGTGCACGATCATGCGCAGCGCGTTCACAGCAAAGTCGTCGCGCGGGTCTGCCATGGCAAGGTCAAGGCCAGACGGCGTATCGCGCAACGGCACGACATGCGAGTTGCGCAAGAAGTCGACGCCGACACGGTCGCGCAGCGGCGGCGTGGCTGGCATGTCCGCAGCGGTGGCGAGCGGAAACTTCAACACCTCGGCCATCGTCGCGGCCAATTCGGTGTCACTGACGAGGCCCATGCGGCTCAGCATCGCCTCGATGGTCGAACCTGATGTGCCGAGCAATTGGCGCGCGCGGTCCAGGTCCCCCGGACCGACGCGCTTGCGTTCCATGAGACGGGCCGCGACGGGGCCTATATCGCCGTCACGTTCGCCGGGCACGGGCAATGTCCGTCCTTGCGTTGCTGGCTCGCGTTACTGGCCGGCCGTGACGAGGAGGCGATAGGTGCCGGTCCCCTCGCAGCAATGCGCGACCTTCACGATGTACGCCCCGGGCGCGAGGCTGACGGTCAGCTTGCCGTTGTACCAGTCGCCGGAATCATCGTCGGTCGCCAACTGATTGCCGCTTTCGTCCTGCACCGACAATACCGTGTCGCTGGGGCCGCTGGTGGCGAAGGTCACCGGGCCGGCACTGGCCAACATGACGCGGTAGAAGTTTGCAGTGGCGTTGCCGGGCAGCGCGTCGTCAATCCGGTCACCGGGCTGAATCGACAGCGCGGTTTCGGTCGTCGCGCCAGCCCTGCGCGTCGGCGCGGCCGGCTCGCCATCGCCCGCGACGATGAAGACGGAGATACGGTCAGCTGCAACGAAAGCGGTGCCCGGATTGAATACCGAGAGGAGTGCCGGACCGGCAACGGTGCGCTGCGTCGCAGCCACCTTCACGGTAACGTCATTGCCATCACGGCGCACCTCGTCAACGCGGGTGCCGCGCGGCCCCGCGACGGCCGGCGTACCGGTCGCCACAAGGTTCCTCGGCTTCACGACAATTGTCGAGATGCCGCCCTTGCCGATCAGCACACGGTTATCGACGACTGCCGTCGTGACGGTCTGGGCTACCGTGGTCAAGTCAACGCTCTGGTTGGCGGTGATCGCCTGCTTAACATCGTCGGGCGCGCTGCCACTGGCGGCGATGGCCGAGCGGAACAGGAAGCCCTGCGCATCGGACAGCGACTTGAACCACTCACCACCCGAACCCGTAAGACCGGCGAAGTAGCGGTCGCCATCGCGCTTGAGCGTAAGGCGGTCGCGCAGATTGTCGCCACCGAACAGGCGCGTCAGCGAGTCCACAGCGTCGAGTGCGCCAGCATCGGTCGAGAGCCGCGTCGCGTCGGCTACCAGGCTGGAGACCTGGCGTGAAAAGCTGGCGCGCAGGTCGGCCGACGAAGACTGGGCCTGCGCCTGCTGCACCCCGGTTGCCAACAGCAGACCGGCGATAAGCGAGATAACGTTCTTCTTCACGGATTGCCCTCCAGACAGCCACGCGACACCCAGATCTTGGTGCCTTCAGCAAACGGACCCAGGAACCGGCCGCCGGTACACGGGGCGGCGCTGAACCCGACCGCAAACAGCCGGTTAAACTTCAAACTGCGTATTTCGACCTCGACGTCGTTGCCTTCCTCGCGGATTGCCCGACCGCACCAGTTCGCATTGTTGTCAAAAATATCCCGCGCCGAACAGACGAATTTGCCGTTCAGCGGCGCGCGTTGCGCAGAATTCGCCAAGACAGTCGTGCCGGCGAGCGGCAGCGGCGCGTTCTGGTAGGCGGCGGGACGGTCGCCCGGCGCGCGTAATTTTCCGGCCCGCTCGGCGGCAAGCAGCCCGGTCGGCGTGCCGCTGGTGATGGCAGCTATCTCGGCATAGAGGCTGGCGGCCTCGTCGTTGCGCCCAGCCCGTTCCAGCAGCATTGCTTCGTTAAGGGCCTGGTCAGACCCGCCCAACATGGCCACGCGCCCCGCCGGCGCCACCATCTGCGGCTGAAACGGCATGGGCGCCGGGACCTGCATCGGCACCGGCGCCGCGGCAGCTACAAAAGCAGGCGTCGGTACCGGGGCCGGCACAGGCAGCGGTGCCGGCATGCCGGCAACCATGATGTTACCCGCCGCGGCAGGATTGTTAATTGCACGTGGCGACCACGGCGGAACAATGCTGCCCTGCCCCGCTGCCTGGGCTGCCGGGATGGCCTGTGGCGCCAAGCCTGTCGGCGGCGGCGCCCAAGGCACGCCTGGCGCGGAGCCAGCCGGATACTGATTGCCGGGCACCAATCGCGCCGGCGCGGCAACCTGTACTGCCGGCTGCGCAACCTGAATGGGTGCCGAGGGCACATAGGCTGGCGCAGGCGCCGGGGCGTACACGGGCGCCGGCTGAGCCGCAGCAGCCTGCGCCACGGCAGCATTCGCGGCCTCGATGGGAGCGGGTCGATACTTGCCGTCGCGGAACGCTCGCAACTCCTCGTCGCTCAGCTCGCGCTCGGAGATCAACTTGCCCTGGGCATATAGCGCGCGGACGTTGGAACCTCCGTTGCGCCGAATAACGAACTCGCCGTGGCGCGTGCCACGGGAGTACTTGCCGATAATCACACTGCCGTCGGCGAAGGTCGTGGTTGCCTGGCCTTCGAGTTCACCCTCCAAGAAGGTGCCCTCGTTTTTCTCCCGGACCTTGCCGTCCTGAAACCACATCAGGGTGCCGGCGCCATCCAGCAGGCCCTCGCGGCAGCCGCCCCTCCACCGGATCGTCTCGCCGAGTCGCGGAATTGGGTTGCTCGTGCCGCAACCATTGGCTGGGTCGATCAACAGACCTTCAGCCGCACCACCGGCCGGTGCCCCACGCGGCATGACCTGTGCGGTCGCCTCGGCGCTGACGACGCCCAAGGCGAGAACCACGGCCAATACCCAAGCCGGGCCGAGCCCAGCCATGGATTTTCCCATCACCATCCGAGTCCCAGAACGAATCATCAAACGCCACGCGCGAAAAAGGCAGGCAATCCCCAGACGAATCGTGCCGATTTGATTTTGACTCGACTCACCGGTTTTACTTATCGCATACTGAGCTTCGATATAATTACTGAAATGGCTTCGGTACGGGATCCATTTCAGGCGGCAGGTGGGGATACAATATGTGGGGGGTCAGAGCGGTCCTCACGGCTATGCTCGTGGGGATCTTCTGTCATGGGGCGGGAATTTCGTTTGCCGCCGACACGCTCGGCGCTCAAGGCGCTGTAGCCGACACGCTCGGCGCTCAAGGCGCTGTATTGGCGACTCCTATTCCGGCCACCGCTGCCAAACCCCTGAATTTCACGGTAAAGTTGAACGGCGACCGCCCGGTTGCAACTTATGTTTTTGCCCGCTTCAGCAATAACCAGCCTCTTCAGCGGTCGAATGAAGGGTATTGGGTACCTTGGTCCGGCAATGCGGCCGACCTGATCGACAACAAGTTCAAACCGATCGGCGACAACCTCACTTTCAAGATCTCGGATGAAGACCTGTCGTCGGCTTTCCTGCCCGCGCAGTTTTTTGTTGCCTATAAAGTGGGCACCACGCTGAAATATGGCTCGCTGATGGTGGTTCGCCCATGAGACTGCGGGTCAAATCCACCCTTCTGGCCCTGTGCGCAGTCGCTGCCTGCCTCTCTGGGCCGGCCCGGGCGCAGAACCTCACGGCTGGCCAAGTCGATCTGATCCTCAGCCGGGCGGTGCAGGAAGCCCAGGCGCGGGGTGTTCTGGCCACGGTCGCGGTGTCTGATCGCGTCGGCAACATCCTTGGCGTATTCCGGATGACTGGCGGAAGCGACGCCGTCACGATCACGTCCGGCCGCAACATACCGCTGGGCAACGGTCTTGAAAGCGTGACCCTGGGCACCGGTGGCGTTGCCGTGGAAGGCCGTGGCCTTGCTGCCGTCGCGAAAGCCATCACGGGCGCGTATCTCTCCTCGAGTGGCAATGCCTTCACGACCCGCACGGCCAGCCAGATCGTGCAGGAGAATTTCAACGTCGGCGAAACGTTCCAGGCCGGCGGCCCGCTATTCGGTGTGCAGTTCAGCCAATTGCCCTGCTCTGACCTGACGGGATCTGCGGCCTCTTCCGGCACTGCATTGGGCATCGGGCCGCGCCGTTCTCCGCTCGGCCTCTCGGCTGATCCCGGCGGCTTGCCTCTTTATATCAACGGGCAGGTGGTCGGCGGCATCGGCGTCGAGGCCGATGGCCTTTACACGCTCGACCGTTTCATCGGGGACTACGACCGTAGCGTTGACGAACTGGTCGCCATTGCCGGACAGACCGGCTTCGAACCGCCCGAACAGATCAAGGCGTATCGTATTTCCGCCGGTGGGCGCACGTTGCGGTACAGCGACGTGGACAATCGTGATCTTGCCAGCAACCCGGGGGCGGCGCCGGCGGCACCGGCGGGCGGCGCCTTCATTGCAGTGGCGGGCTACTTCACCGCCGGCGCGTCACGCGCCGGCACGGCGTACGGCACGTCGGCCTCCGGCTATTCGCGAGACAATGTCACTTTCGGCGGCCTTCCCGCCGTCATTCTGGACAATGGCGCGGGCGCAAATCGTTTCCCCCCGACCGCCAGCGCGGCGGCATCCCTCGCGGCCGGTGACCGGCTCACGGCGCCGGAAGTCACGAACATCATCACCCAGGCGCTGTTCGTCATGTACCGCGCGCGCGCCGCGATTCGCCAGCCGCTTGGCAGCTTCATGGAGGCCACGGTTTCGGTCGTGGACAACGAGGCGAACGTTCTGGGTATCGCCAGGACACCCGACGCGCCCGTGTTCGGCACCGACGTCAGCCTGCAGAAGGCCCGTACCGCCGGGTTCATGTCGCAAAACAATCCGGCGCTTGCTACGCCGAACGCGGCAGCTGATCTGACCTCCGCCGGCAACCAGGCTGGTTATACGGTCAACGCTGCGTTCACTGTTCCCGGCGTCGCGCGCTACATAGCGACGTCGCGTGGTTTCGCCTACGCCAACATTTTCGCGGACGGCACCGCCTGGGGCGCCCGCTCGATCGGCAACCTTGCGCGGCCGTTTTATCCTGACGGGGTCAATGGCAACGGCAATGGCTCGTTGAGCCTGCCATTCGGCCAGTGGAGCCCTTTCAATGTCGGCCTGCAGCTAGATCTCGTCCTGCCGGACATCGTGGCGCGCCTTGGCGGGTCGGCCCTGTCCGACGCGGCAGCCGGTTGCGTGTCCAACACCAACAATGCGACGGGCGTCACCGCCGGCACAGCGCCGCAGGTATCGCGGCCGACCGCCGGCGGCCCGACGCTGCTGGCGAACGGCATGCAGATCTTTGCCGGCGGCGTATCAATCTGGCGCGGGAGCGTGATGGTCGGCGCCATCGGAATTTCCGGCGACGGCATCGATCAGGACGACATGGCGGCGTTTCTCGGCTTGAACAATGGCGCGACCAACGGCCTCGGCAATGCGGCGCCTGGCATCCGCGTCGACCAGCGGCAGATCCAGGGCATCGCGCCGCGCTACGTGTCGTGTCCGTTCAAACCGTTCAACGGTTCCCGCGAACAGGAAGCGTGTCGCGGCAAATGACAAAGTTCATCCGCATATCCTTTGCCCTGCCCGTCATCCTGGCGGCGTTGGGCATGGCGTCAACGCCGGCCCGTGCCGGCAAGGAAGACTTCTACGAGTTCCGCGACGCCGGTGGCGGCGTGTTGATGGCGCAAGATGACGGCACCCGCCGCCGTCCCGGCCCGCAAGCCCCGCTGCCTACCCTGCCGCCGATCGATCCGAAGGCGGTGCCCCCGCCCTCGCCTATCCTGCCGCGCGAGTCGATTCCCGTGCCGGACCGCTGGCGCATCATGGAATCGCTGGGCCTGAGCGAGCGCTGGTGGGACCCGTATAACCAGAACACGCTGAAGGGCGACAAGCCGGTCTTCGGCGAGGACTGGTTCGTCAACCTGTCGGTGATCTCGGACACCGTTTACGAGCCGCGCAGCTTCCCGCAGCCGGTCTCGCTGACCGGCAGCGCCGACTCGCGCTCGCGCCTCGACGCGTTCGGCCGCGTCGACCAGAACCTGTTCGTGACGACGTTGATACCGTCGATCTCGTTCATCAAGGGCAACACCGCGTTCCGGCCGCCGGACTACGAATTCCGCGTGACGCCCGCCATGCAGTACAATCGCGTCTGGGCCAAGGAAGACCAGGTCCTGCGCGTGAACCCGCAGCAGGGCAACGAGCGCACCGATACGTTCATCGGCATCCAGGAAGCGTTCGTGGACTACCACTTGCGCAACGTGTCCGACCGCTACGATTTCGATTCGCTCCGCGTCGGCATCCAGCCGATCACCGCCGACTTCCGTGGCTTCCTGTTCCAGGACAACCAGCTGGGCGTCCGCGTGTTCGGCACGCGCGACAACAACCTGTGGCAATACAATGTCGGCGCCTTCCGCCGCGTCGAGAAGGACACCAATTCCGGCCTGAACGACATCACGCAGTCCCTGCGCGACGATGACGTGTTCATGGCCAACCTCTACAAGCAGGACTTCCCGGTCGTCGGCTTCACCTCGCAGGTGTCGGTCACCCACAACCGCAACCGCGAGCGCGAAAGCTATTTTAACAGCAACGGCTTCGTGGAGCGCCCCTCGGCTTTGGGCGTACAGCGCCCGCACGATTACGACGTTACCTATCTCGGCCTCGCCGGCGACGGCCATTTCGGCCGCCTGAACCTGACGCACCAGTTCTACGCCGCCATCGGCCAGAATGACGCCAGCCAGTTCACCTCGATCACACGCGACACGAAGGCCGATATCCGCGCCTTCTTCTTCGCGGCCGAACCATCAATTGACTTCAACTGGCTGCGCCTGCGCGGCAGCTTCCTGTACCAGTCGGGCGACAAGGACCCGTACGACGGCAAGGAAACCGGCTTCGACGCGATCTTCGAGAACCCGCAATTCGCCGGTGCGGACACCAGCTACTGGATTCGCCAGGGCGTGCCGCTGATCGGTGGCGGCGGCGTGGCCTTGTCCGGCCGCAACGGCATCCTGAACAGCCTGCGGTCATCCAAGGAACTGGGCCAGTCGAACTTCGTCAATCCGGGCCTGATCCTGGTCGGCGCCGGCGCCGATATCGACATCACGCCTGAACTGCGCCTGTCGACCAACGTCAACCACCTGTGGTTCGACGAGACCGGAGTCGTCGCTGTACTGCGCAACCAGGGCAACGACTGCGACGCGCTGCCGCTGGGCGTGCAGCCTACACTCGGCGCCCTGCCGCGCCTGTGCAGCAAGGACATCGGCTGGGACGTTTCGGCCGCGCTGATCTATCGCCCGACCTTCATCCAGAACATCGTGTTCCGCGCCTCGGGCGCCATGCTGTTCGGTGGCGAGGCGTTTAAGGACCTGTTTGCTGCCGATCCTGATAGTGGCAAGCGTCAGTTCTATTCGGTCCTGTTCAACGCAATTCTTACCTACTAGACTCCGTAGGGCCTGCGGATGGGGGGCATGCTGGAACGTCGTATCGGTCTTAGGGCAGTATTGGTGGCCGCGTGTGCTGCTATCGCCCTTCTTGCGACCGCCCCCTTGTTTGCGTCTGAAGGCGAGAAGCCCCAGAACATCAACTACACCACAGCGCCGGACGCGCCGTTTATGCAGAGTCCGGATGCCGCGCGCGAAAAGAGCGCCGGCTGCCTGTCGTGCCACACGACCACTGACAGCCTCACCATGCACGCCAACCCGGCCGTCAATCTGGGTTGTACCGACTGCCATGGCGGCGACGCCAAGATCAGTGTCAGCGCCAAGGATGGCGTCGAGAACTACGCCAAGGTCCGCGACCAGGCGCACGTCCTGCCGCGCTATCCGCATGCCTGGCACTTCCCGAGCAGCGCCAACCCGGAACGCAGCTACACGCTGCTGAACCGGGAAAGCCCCGAATATGTCCGCTTCGTCAATCCGTCGGATTACCGAGTCGCGCGCGAGGCGTGTGGCGCCTGCCACCTGCCGATCATCCAGGCGGCCGAGCGCAGCTTGATGGCGACGGGCGCGATGCTGTGGGGCGGCGCCTCGTACAACAACGGCATTCTGCCCTTCAAGAACTACATCATCGGCGAGGCCTATACGCGCGAGGGCGAGCCGGCGCTGATCAAGAGCCCGGGCGAGATCACCCCAGAAATGACCAAGGCCCGCGGCGTGCTGCCGCAATTCGCCCCGCTGCCGGCGTGGGAAGTTACCCTGCCAGGCGACATCTTCCGTGTGTTCGAGCGCGGCGGGCGCAACATTTCGACCCAGTTCCCCGAAATCGGCCTGCCGAACATCGCGACCGGCGGCCCGGGCTCGATCCAGCGCCTTGAGGAAAACGGCCGTCCTGACATCCGCCAGTCCAACCGCGGCCCGGCGACGGGCCTGCGCATCGCGGTGCCGGTCATCAACATCACCAAAACCCGCCTGAACGATCCGTTCATGTGGTTCATGGGCACCAACGACCAGCCGGGCGACTACCGCACCTCGGGCTGCGGCGGCTGCCACGTCGTCTACGCCAACGACCGCGACCCGCGCCATTCGGGCTTCTGGTCGAACTACGGCAATGACGGCAAGAGCTTCTCGACCGATCCGACGATCCCGAAGAACGAGTCCGGCCACCCGGTCCGCCACGAGTTCACCCGCGCGATCCCGACCGCGCAGTGCATGAACTGCCACATGCACCAGCCGAACATCTTCCTCAACTCGATGCTCGGCTACACCATGTGGGACTACGAGGCGGGTTCGCCGAAGATGTTCCCGGCCAAGCAGAAGTACCTGAACAACGAAGAGATGCACAAAGCACTCGAGCGTAACCCGGAAGAAGCGGTCATCCGCGGCAACTGGTCGGACGTCGAGTTCGTGAAGCAGGTCTGGGAGATGAACCCCGACCAGACCGACGTGCAACTGGCCGATTATCACGGCCACGGCTGGAACTTCCGCGCCATCTTCAAGCGCGACCGCAAGGGCAATTTGCTCGATGCCCAGGGTCGCAAGGTCGCGGAAAACGACCGCGAGAAATTCAAGAAGGCAGTTCACCTGTCGTCGATTCACGTCGATGCCGGCATGCAGTGCATCGACTGCCACTTCGCGCAGGACTCGCACGGCAGCGGCTATCTGTACGGCGAGGTGGCGAACGCCATCGAAATCCGCTGCCGCGATTGCCACGGCACGGCCAGCATCTATCCGACGCTGCACACGTCCGGCCCCGCCGCCCCGCCGGGTGGCAGCGACCTGTCGTTGCTGCGCCTGCAGGACGGCCGCCGCCGCTTCGAATGGCGCGGCACGGAATGCGGCCTGCCGGCAACACAGGACCGCGACTGCAAGCTGATCCAGCGCTCGGCGCTCGACTCTCAACGCGAGTGGGAAGTCAGCCTGGTCAAGGACACCGTCAACCCGGACAACCCGCGCTACAACGAGAAGGCGGCGCGCGCCAAGCTGACGGCGAAGTGGGACAACCACATCGCCGATGGCCCGATCAAGTGGGGCCCCGGCGTGAAGAAGGAAGACCGCGCCCACGGTGAAGAAGAGATGGAGTGCTTCACCTGCCATCTGTCATGGACAACGTCATGCGCCGGCTGCCACCTGCCTATCCAGGCCAACTGGAAGACTGAGCGGCACAAGTACGAGGGCGGCGAGACCCGCAACTTCGCGACCTACAATCCGCAGGTTGCGCGCGATGACATGTTCCAGCTTGGCCGTCACCAGACGACCAAGGGTAACACCATCGCGCCGATACGCTCGACCTCGGCACTGATCCTGTCGTCGACCAACATCAACCGCGAACGCATCTACATCCAGCAGCCGCCTATCGCCGCATCAGGCTATTCCAGCCAGGCGTTCGCACCGCACTATCCGCATACCGAGCGGCGCGAGGAAACCAAGACCTGCACCGATTGCCACGTCTCGAAGAACAACGACAACAACGCAATCATGGCCCAGCTGCTGCTGCACGGGACCAACTTCGTGAACTTCGTCGGATACAACGCTTGGCTGGGCGTCGAGAAGGGCGTCGAGGCCATCCAGGTCACCGAGTGGGACGAGCCCCAGGCGGTTATCGGCAGCTACCTGCAGCGCTACGCCTATCCGGATTGGTACAGGGAACATCAGGACCGTAACCGGCGCCTGCCGGAAACCGCGGCACTGGGTTCGTTCAGGCACTCCGGCGGTCGTGCCGCCTGTCTGCAGCTGCGCGGTGAGTACCTGTTCGTGGCCGAGGGCACGAACGGCTTCATCGCCTATGACGTCTCGGCCATCGCCAACAAGGGCATTTCCAAACGCATCCTGACCGGCCCGTTCAGCGCCCTGGGCCACGACACCCATGTGGCCACCAAGAACGCCACCTGCATGGCCCTGCCGACCAACCAGGCGATCGCGCCGCAGCGTCAGAAGAAGGACGAAGCGACGCGCAAGCTGATGTACCAGGACAACGAGGAACAGCCGTTCCACCCGATCTACGACTACGCCTTCATCACCGACTCCGAAGAAGGCCTGGTCGTGGTCAATGTGGATACGCTGGTCGACGGCGAGCCGCGCAACAACTTCCTGAAGCGGGCGCTGACCTGGAACGAGGGCGGCGTGCTGACGGGCGCCACCCACATCACCATCGCGGGTTACTACTTCTATATCTCGACCCCGCGCGGCGTCGTGGTGCTGAACATGAACGACCCGCTGCACCCGAAGACGGTCACGACCATTCCGGTCGCCAATGCCCGGGCCACGGCCCTGCAGTTCCGCTACCTGTGGGTGACCGAGCCGCGCGGCCTGTCGGTGGTCGATGTGACCGATCCCGAAAAGCCGCAGGTAATTGAAAGCGCACTGGTTCCGCTGGCCGATGCCCGTCGCGTCTATCTCGCCCGGACCTTCGCCTACGTCGCCGGCGGCAAGGAAGGCCTCGTCATCGTCGATGTCGAGCGCCCCGATCAGCCGAAGATCTACGCGAAGTTCACCGCCGATGGCCGCATCGCCGACGCCTATGACGTTATCGTCGGCACGACCAACGCCTCGCTGTTCGCCTACGTGGCCGATGGCGCTGGCGGCCTGAAGGTGGTGCAGTTGACCTCGCCGGAATCGCAGCCGAACCTCTATGGCTTCAGCCCCGATCCGAAGCCGGAGCTGATCGCCTGGAAGGAAACCGCACAGCCGGCACTTTCGTTGTCCAAGGGTCTGGACCGCGACCGCGGCGTGGATGAAACCGGTGGCCAGATCGCCGTGTTCGGCCGCCTGGGTTCGCGGCCCTTCACCCTCGACGAGCAGCGCCAGTTCTATCTGGATGCGCGCAAGCAGCTGTGGACCGTGACCGACACGCCCGAGCCCAACGGGTTCGTGCCGCCGGCGCGCGCCACCCGGGCCGAGGCGACCCCGAAATGAGAATCGTCCCGCTCGCCGCGCTGGCGCTTCTGCTGGGCGCCTGGATACCGGTCTCTTTTGCGGCCGACGACCACGGCGGTCATGCAGCCGCGCCGAAGGAGGAAAAGCCCGTTGCCAAGCTGAGTGAAAGCCTCAGCGGCAAAACCTTTTCCTTCAATGCCAATGTGACGTTCGACGAGCCCGTGGTCCTGGCCAAGGGACGAGGTTCGCAGTCCATCGGCTCGCAACACGCCATCGTGTATCTCAACGCCGATCACAGCGCGCGCGTGCGCCGCTGGAACGAGGTCGATGGGAAGTACGAGGCGGTGGATGTTGGCAGCTGGACCATCGACGACGAGCAGCACACGCTGTGCGTCGTGGCGCCCTGGCCGCACCTGAAGCGCGACCGTTTCTGCATGCAGTTGCGGGTATCGGGTCCGGTCGTCGCCGGCCATGGTGCAAATGTGCGGGCGCTGATCGTCGGCGACATGCGCCCGGGCAATCCGGACAGCCTCTGATCCGCTTCTAGCGGAACAGCTCCAGCACCCGTTTCAAGAGGTCGTCCACGGCATTCGGGCCGGAGGACGGCGCGGGCGCGGCACTCGCTTCCGCCGGCGGCACCTCTCCGGATTCCATGTCGGACAAGGCGGCCATGGCGAGGCTAAATCCCTTCAGGGAAAAGCGCGCGATCCTTCCACTGCCCCGCATCTGGCGAACCTGGACGACGACATCGTTGCTGTCGGTCAGGATTTTCGAGAACCAGCTTGAGTCCGCACCGCTGCCTTCCAGCTCTTTCCAGTTGGCGACAATCTGCTCGCCCTCCTCACCGGAGAAGATCGCGGTCTGCAACCGCTGCGGCGTGACGGTGTGCTGCCGGCCGCGGCCGACCTGCAGACCGACGGAATCGCCACGGTCGAAAGCGATGTTGTTGGCGGTCTGAACCAGCACCAGGGGATGGCCGTCGCGGTGCAGCACCAGCAGCGAAATGGAATCCCGCCAATAGGTGCGTGCCGCGCAGCGCCCGGCCGGGCCGGCCACGCCATCGGCAACACGGACGCAATCGATCCACCAGTCGTCGAATTGGCGCACGGATTCGGCGGACGCAGCGTGAACGCCACCGAACAGGAACAGGGCGGCTAGAGCGGCGACCCCGCTCCGGGCACCGGTCCTGTTGCCGACCCTTTTAGTTCCGGGACGCAACCTGATCGAGCGCGTTGAGCGCCGCCACGAAGTTCGCCGGGCGGAACTCCTCGTCCTTCTCGACCGCCTTGTAGGCGCGGTCGAGCACTTCGTTGTAGGCCTTGAACTTGGCCTCATCGATATGCCCGGCGCGCCGCATGGCGGTCAGGATTGCCGACAGGGCCATGGTGGCCTGCTCGGCGGCGGCATAGTCCACATACTCGCGGTTGACGCCTTCGCGCAGCACGCCGCGGAGCAGCGCGTTCATCTGCGGCGCGTCGAAGCGCTGCTGCGCCAGACGGGCGATCAGCGGCGTCACCGTTTCGCGCAGGTTGCGGGCGGCGGCGGCCACGGCCTCGGTGCCCTGGTCGGTCGAGGCATGCAAGGCACGCGACTGTTCCAGCATGCGCTGGCCCAAAGCCGGCTCCAGCTGCGAGACGATGATGCGCAGCATAATCATGTTGGCATCGGCTAGGCGCGGCACGCCCGGGCCCAGGCCCGTGCTGGCGCGCGCTTCCCACCGAACGTTCGACATCGGGTGGTGGCACGCATGGCAATCGAAGAACACCAGTTCCGGGAAGATGCCCTGGCGGTTGCGCTTCGGATCGGTCAGGCCGTCCAGCGTGGTCTGCACCGCAACGGCCTGGCCGATGGCCCAAGTCGTGACCGGATCGGCCACTTTCTTGCGGGCACGATAGTCGTCGTCGATGCGATAGTGCGCCGGCTGGGTCGCGGTGAAGGTGTCCAGCTCAAACGGCATACGCGGATGGCCGGCACCCATGATCTTGTGGGTGACGAACTTGTCCGCGGTGCCCATGTGGCACGACATGCAAAGCTTCGCACGGGCCAAGGGGTCTTCGGTCGGGTACATGCCGGCCGCGACGTTCTGCGCGTGGTTAGCGACGCCGGAAATGTGGATGCCGAGCCAGCGCACTGCGCCGCCGTGGCAGGCCTCGCAGCTGACGCCATCGGAGAGCTGGAAGGTCTTCGAGCGCAGGTTGGAGGATACGTTGTTCGCGTGGCAATCGAGGCAGATCTTCGCCTCGTGCGCATTGGGCAGGCCCAGGTTCTTCGCGATGCGCTTCGACGCATCGTTCAGCAGCGTGGCATAGGCCTTCGCGTGGGTGTCCTTGGTCTGCCAGGTGACGTATTCGTTCTGCAGCACGGTCGAATTGCGCCACGGCGTCACGGCGCCATGGCAGGTCGAACCGGCGCACGAGCCGACGCCCAGATGGATGTCAGAGGCATTCTGCGGCAGCGTCTGCGCCCCGGCGGACCCGGCCAGGCCGAAAACGGCAGCCAGCGTCCCTACCGCGAGAAGTAAGCCGCGATATTGCCGAAGGAACCGAGAGGTTCCGCTCACTTTGGTTCCGACATTCATGCGGATGCCACCCGTTCCAAGTTGTGCAGTCCAATGCCCGCCGGCGCGGATAGTCGCGCGCCCAACACAGACTAACAAATCTCAGGGGGTCGGGGAACCTATGTCGATCAAAAGTCCGGCTTTTTTCCGTTCACTGGTGGCGGTTAGGCAACTGTTTAGGAAAGGCAAATCAGATGTCCGCCTGAATCCCGCTCCCGGCGGAAGCTATTCCGTCGCCGCCGCCCGGGGCGGCGGCTCCGCGAACAGCTTTTGGCCGGTCCGCTCCGCCCCCGAGGGAAGGGCAGCGGACGAATCGTCGATCCAGGCCAGAATATCCGTCCAGACGACCTCTCGCCGGAGATCGCGCAGCAAAAGGTGCCAGCCATCGGGGTAGAGGGCGACCCGGTCCGGCCCGTCCAGGGCCGCAACAAACTTCTCGACCGGGCTTTTGGGAATGATCTGGTCGCGCCGGCCGTAAAGAACCAGCAAGGGCACCTCGCCCAGACGAGGGGGCGCGGCAAACGCCTCGTCCATCAGATCGACCAGGCCCTTGACCGAATCAGCGCGCGTTTCCTTGATCATCACGGGATCGCGGGACAGGGACCGCAGCAGTTCGAGGTTGTCGCTGGCCTGGACATAAACACCGCGCCCGTCCGCGGTGCCGCCGGGAAACAGCGAACCCGCCAGCCAGACAAGGCTGCGATAAAAGGGGTTCATCGTCTGTCGACCCCACACGGCAGGCGCCGTGAGGGCCGCGCCATCAACACTGATCGCGCCGCGGGCAAGCGCCGCCAGCACAACAGCCGCCCCCATGCTCTCGCCGACCAGGTAGAGGGGGCGCCCCGGGTGCCGGTGCCGGACGACGGCGATAACATCGGCCAGGTCATCAACCAGCAGGTCGGTGCCCGGCCAGATGCCCCTCACCTCGCCGCGCCCAAATCCGCGCTGATCGTAGGCGTAAACCTCAAGACCCCGCGCTGCCCACCATGGGCCGGGAAGTTCGAAGGCCCGCGCATAGTCGTTCATCCCGTGCAGCGCGATGAGAATGGCCTTCGGCTGTCCCGGCGAAGACCAATGGTCCATTGGCAGCCGATAAGCGTCTCGGGTCAGGAATGCATTGGACGCGACTTCCGGTTTGCCGGAAAGGCCGGTTGCCGGAAAGGTCGCCGACGTACACGCCGCCAAGACCAGCAGGACGGCAGCAAGAAGCAACCTGTCCAAAGCCTTCATTGACCGAGCCCCAGATCAGCAACCCGGTTGCGCAGATAAGGAAGCAGCTCGGCCTCGAACCACGGGTGTTGGCGTATCCACCCCGAATTGCGCCACGACGGGTGCGGCAGGGGCAGATAGGACGGCAGAAAGTCCCGCCAGCCGGCGACCGTATCGGTCAGCGTGGGTTTCATCCGATCGCCGAGATGCCAGTTTTGGGCATAGCTGCCCACCAGCAAGGTCAACTCGACCGAGTGCAGGTGAGGCAAAATGCGCGAACGCCATTGCGGCGCGCATTCCGGCCGCGGCGGGCAGCCCCCCCCCCCCGCGTGGCAGGCGGCCCGGATAGCAAAAACCCATAGGCACGATGGCGACCTTCGCCTCGTCGTAAAAAATCTCTCTCGACATGCCCAGCCAATCGCGCAGACGATTGCCGGACGCATCGTTGAACGGCAGGCCGGATTCGTGGACCTTGGTGCCCGGCGCTTGGCTACAGATCAACAACCGCGCGGTGCGACTGGCGCGCAGAACCGGGCGCGGCCCCAAGGGCAGGGTGTCGGCGCAGAGCCGGCAGGCGCGCACGTCCGCCAGCAGCGATTTGAATGAACGGTCCGACATCGGCAATCATGTAGGGCGTGCCGCCACCGCTGGCACCCCTGCCCCTGGCGAAACATCGGCTTCCCGGCGTGGCGGTTGCCGCGCGGGAAACTATTGGCGCGCGGAACCGCCGGTAAAGGCGACGTTCACAGGATGACCTACCGGGAGCGAAGCCGACTTGCCCTTTCGCATCGGCGGCATGCCATCGACGTGGAACTGGTGGCAGGAAATGCAGGTCGACGGCACCTTGTTAGCGGCGCGTTCGCCGCCATGGCAATCCTGGCAACCCTTGATGTCGGGTGCGGCCAGGGTATCGACCGACTTCATCGCCTTCATGCCCGGCAGCAGCACGTCCTGGGCCGAACTGGAATTACGCGCGCCGTGGCAGGATTCGCAAGCGACGTCGCGGTGCTTGCCATGGTCGAACTGGCCCTTGGTCAGCCAGCGCTTGGCGACCGTCGCGGGCACGACGTCCCATGTCGTCGGCGTCGCACCTTCGGAGATGACATGGCACTCGGCGCAGCGGCCCTTGCCGAAATGACCGGCGATGGTTTCGTTCGCCTTGCTGTCGGCCCAAGCCAAGGCCTCAAGCCGTTCCGGCGCCGTCAGGGGCTGCAGGCCCGGACGGCGGCGCACGACTTCCGGTGCGGTTGGCGCGTTATAGCCGCCACGCAGCGCCATGGAAGAATAGGCATCCTTGATCGCCTGCAGCGCTTCGGCCGGCTTGCCGTGAGGCATCCGGCGTTCGGGCGCCTGGGCCTCGAACTGCAGCAAGTGGCACGATTGGCAATTGGCCTCGAAGCTGACCTGCTTGAACAGCACGCCACCGCTCTCCGGCACATGGCAATTCTCGCAGTTCATCACTACCGGCTTCGCCGCGTCAGGGCTGCGCACGCCGTTGGGGTTCAGGTGCTTGTCGTGCGGGAACTTGAGACCGGACATTTCCTTCGGCTTCGAGTCCAGCGAGATGCGCTCAAGCTTCTTGGCAACCGGATCGGTCACGACGGTCGGGCGGAACTGCGGATGGTCGCGACCGAAATCGGTGGCGTTCAACAGGTTGGCTGCTGCGGCGGTCTTCTCGATCGTTGCATGGCACGAGGCGCAGAAGTTCTGGTCGCGCAGCACCGCCTCGCGGACGCCATTATGTTCCTTGTGGCAGCTCTGACAGCTTTCAGCGGCAAAGGATGCATCGGGGAACTTCACCACGTCGACGTGGTGGGTAACCTTCTCGTGGCACGAAATGCAGGCCTCGTCCTTGACCTGGACGAACGAACTCTGGTGGCAGCCCTCGCACTTGTCGCCGAAGAATTTGTGCGGCCCCGAGATCTCGCCCGAGAGCCACAGCTTGTCGCTGGCAGCGATAAAGCCACGTGAATCGCCCTGCATCAGCGAGGCGTGATCAGCTGCCGGCCTGGTGAGGAACGTCACCAGCGGCCACAGGAAGAATACCAGCGCGATGACTGCAAACAGGCCGTACGACCAGCCGCGCTTGCCGAAGCCGACGCGGTCGATGCGCGCCGACGAGCGCTGCTTCAGTTCGTCGAGATCGTCGCCAAGCGGACGGACCAGTTCCAGCGAAACGGCGAATTCCTGTCCTTCGGGCGGGGCCAGGACTTCCAGCTGATAAGGGCCGAGACCGACCTTGTCGCCGACATTGAGTTTGGCGGCCGTCGCCGCGGCACCATTTACGGTGACCTCGGCGCTGGGGCTAGCGTCGATGAACACGCCGCCGGCCCGCGCCTCGAGGGTCGCGTGCTTGAGCAGGACGCGCGGATCGGGAAGGTGAACCTCGCAATCGGCGCCACGACCGAACCGCACCGCCGGTGCATCGACCGCATTGTCGCGATAAGCGACGCCGCCGCGTGCCTTCCTGACGATATTGCTGACGAAGATCTTCACGGCGCTACCAGTAGAAGAAGACCGAGACGATATGAGCCGTCAGCGCAGCCAACAACCCAAACGACAGCGGTACATGCACAAACAGCCAGATCTGCATCAGCGCGGAGAACTGCACGTCGCGCCGGGCGCGCCGCAGCAGTTCCTCCTTGCGCACCAGCAATGACAGCAGGCGACGCAGTGCCGCCTCGTCGTCATGAGGCTGATGCGCCACCTGTTCGACCAGCACGCGGGCCGCGGTGGTCGGGCAACTGGCATCCTGGCCGGCGAGCATCCGGCCGAAACTGCCGCCGACGCGGGTTTCCTGGGCGGCGCGCAGCACGGCGGCGTTGATGTTCTCGCCCATGCTCATAGTGATGCCGCGCATCTCCTTGTCGAGATCGGCGACCTGGGCCAGCATGTTGTTGAGCGTGAGGCCGCGGCGATTTTCGGTCATCAGCTGCGGATAACGGATATAGGCGTAGACACCGAAAATGCCGCTGACGATGACAATAATCATCAGCGCATAGGCCAGCGTGTGCAGGTTCCAGCCGAACTGGAAGCCGGTATGCAGCGTCGCGACGATGATCAGGCTTAGGCCAAAATAGATATGGGCTGAAACCCAGTCCTCAAGCTTGATGCCGTCCTTGCGCTTGTCCTTGCCGGCGCCCTCGCGGTGGATGCCGTAGCGCCGCTTGCGGATGCCGAGATAAGTCAGCCAGAAGATGATGCCGGCGCCGATCGTGCCGAGGACATAGCCAAGCCATGTGCCGCCATTGGGCACGCCGGCGAACGGCTGGTGCAGCCAATAGGCGATGACGGACGCCAGAACCAGCAGCGCTGCCCACTTGAAGTACCGGAAATTCCGGTACACCAGCATCGATTGATGGGTTCCAACGGTGTCCTGAACGGCCATGTGCTGTTACCGCGCCAAGGTCGCGAGGGACATGAACTCCGCCGGGCTGACGCGGATCGCGGCGCCGGTCGGACAGGCGCGCACGCAAGAGGCGCCTCCCTCGATATCCTTGCACATGTCGCACTTCACGGCGTGTTTGGCCTTGCCTGGATGCGGTACGTGACGCTGCGACATGTCCTCGCCGGGGCCGAAGCCCATGCCGAAGAACAGCCACTGGAACAGGCCGGGCTTCGGCTCCGGCTGAACCGCGAGCTGGATCACGCCATAGGGGCAGTTGCGCGTGCAGTTTCCGCAGCCGATGCAGCTGTCCTCAATGAACACCTCGCCATTGGGCGCGCGGTGAATGGCGTCCGGCGGACAGTCGGCCATGCAGTGCGGGTGTTCGCAGTGGCGGCAGCTGGTCGGCACGTGGATGGAGTCGAACGTCGGCCCGGCTTCGCGGTCGAGACGGGAAATGCCATGGTGCGTTTCGGCGCAGGCCTTCTCGCAATTGTCGCAGCGGACGCACAGCGACTCATCGATCAGCAGGACGTCGGTGCCCTCGCCGATGCCCTGTTCGACCAGGAACTGGATGATGCCGCCGGCATCGGGCCGGCCTTCCATCATCTCGTTCTGCTTGACGCGCTCGCGGAACGTTTCCTCAATCTCGGTCTTCAGCGTCGGCGCGCGCTGCAGCAGCAACTTGAACGCAGCGCCATCGATCTTGATGGTTTCCGTTTCGACCGCCGCCTTGACCGTCGCGCTGCGCGGCAGGTCGGACAGGAGCGCCATTTCGCCGACGTAATTGCCCGAGGGCACGTAGGACAGAACGGTATCGCGGCCGCCGATGCGGCGGGAGATGGTCACCGAGCCATTGCGGATCAGGTGGACGGAATCGCCCTTTTCGCCCTGGTTGAACAGGGTATCGCCGGCGGAGAAGCTTTCGATCGTTGCGGTCGACACCACATCGACCAGTTGTTCCTTCGGCACGTGCGGCGCGAGATGGGTCTGGATCTGGCGGATAATGGCCGTTTGGTCCATCACACGTTTTACCGAGGCATCCGACTTGATCAGCTTGATCATCGAGCGGCGCTGGGTCTCGATAAGGATACACGCCGACTTGGCAACCACAGTAGCGGTGCGGCGACGGCCCGAGATCAGTCCCATTTCCCCGAAAAACTCGCCTTGCTTCAGCGCAACGAGCTGGTTCGGATCGGCCGGATTGATCTGAATGCCGACTTCACCCTCGACGATGGTGAAGAAGGTGTTGGTGTAGTCGTTCTTCTTGAAGACGATGTCGCCCGGATTCAGCCGGTGGATCGTCGAATCGATCATCAACTCGCGCAGCATCAGCGCGTTGAGTTCAGCGAAGATCGGAACATTGGCGCGGATCGTTGCCAGCACGTCGCTGACCGAAACGTCGCCGAGGCCCTTGAACCGCTCGCGCAGCAGGGGTTCGTCGGCCGGGTCCGGGCGGCGACCCTCGATATACTCGATGACTTCCCAGCCCTGGTTCATCGCCTGCTTGATCAGCGGGCAGCCGGCCAGGGCGCCGACGATGTACATGCCGGGAACGTTCGATTCGTAGGTCGCGCTCACTTCGGGCAGCGACTTCGGATCGGGCGACGGGAAAGCGATGCCGGTGCTTTCGACGAACTTGCGCGGCGCCGTGGCGCCCAGACGGGCGATGATGCGGTCGGCCGGCACCTCCGCCTCGCCGTCGGCGGTCTTCAGCACCATGGTCTTGGCGTTAACTTTAAGCGGCGCGGCGCTGTAATAGCACTCGACCTGCTTCTTCTCGATGGCGGCCAGGATCAGGTCGATATTGCCCTGCTTGGCGCGGGCGAATTCGGCCGAACGGTTGATGATCGCGACGGTGTTCTGCTTCGACAGGGCGACGGCGTTCTCAATCGCCGCGTCGCCGGCGCCGACGACGATGATGTGCTCGCCCTCGTATTCGTCGGGGTCATCCAACTGATACTGGACATGCGGCTGTTCAGCACCCGGCATCGGCAGCTTGTTGAGGTTGCCCTGCAGGCCGATGCCCAGCACCACCGCCTCGGCAGTGACGACCGACTTGTCGCGCAGGGTGATCTCGAAAGCGCCCTTCTGGCCCTTGATCGCGGTCACTTCCGCATTGTAGCGAATGTTGACCTTCAGGGCATCGAGACCCTGGTTCCAAGCATCCAGAATACCCTCGCGGTTCCCGCGCTCGAACGTGAAGTCCGAACGCAGCGGAAGCACGTCTGGCGTTGCCATGACGAGCTTGCCCTTCTGGTACTTGTAGATGGTGTCGGAGGCGTGGTCGGTCTTTTCGAGCAGCACGTGGCTGACACCGAGCTTCGCCGCATGCGCAGCGGCGCTTAGCCCAGCCGGTCCAGACCCAACAACGGCAATCTTATAATGGTCGGGCATGGCCCCCCCAACGAGCTCGACCGAAGCCAAAACACATGTCGAGGCTAGGGCTTGTGCAGTGCAGTGTCAAGAAAACCCAAGCTCCCGGCTGAAGATTCTGTTTTGGCCCCGACAAAAATGAAAAGGCTGGGCGTAAGCGTGCCCGACCTTCCCTAACACGAGGTAACGACGATCAGATGCAATAACTCTTCAACGGCGCGAAACCGTTGAAAGCCACCGACGAGTACGTCGTCGTGTAGGCGCCCGTCGACAGGATGTTAACCTTGTCGCCAACCTTGAGACCCAGCGGCAAATGGTACTCCGCCTTCTCGTACAGGATGTCGGCGCTGTCGCAGGTCGGGCCGGCAAGCACGACCGGTCCGGTCTCGCCGCCATCGGCGGGCGTCCGCAGCCGGTACTTGATCGCCTCGTCCATGGTCTCGGCCAGGCCGGAGAATTTGCCGACGTCCAGATAGACCCAGCGCTTTTCCTCGGCGTAATCCTTCTGGGAAATCAGCACGACTTCCGACTGGATGACACCAGCATTGCCGACGATCGAGCGGCCGGGCTCAACAATCATTTCAGGCAGCTTGTTGCCGAAATGCTTGGTCACCGCGTTCATCACCGCCTGGGCATAGGCCTCGACACCCTGAATCTCGGTCCGGTACCGGGCCGGGAAACCGCCGCCGATGTTGATCATGCGCAGATCGACATCCGCCTTCGCCAGGATTGTGAACAGGCGGGCGACCGTGGCGACCGCCGAGTCCCACTGCTTCAGGTCGGTCTGCTGCGAGCCGACGTGGAAGGACAGGCCATACGGGTCCAGGCCGAACTCACGCGCCTTGACCAGCAGGTCGGCCGCCATGTCGGGCGCGCAGCCGAACTTGCGCGACAGCGGCCACTCGGCGCCGGCGCACTCGACCAGAACGCGGCAGAACACCTGCGCGCCGGGGGCGGAGTCGCGAAGCTTCTCCAGCTCGGCCAGGCTGTCGAACGCGAACAGGCGGACGCCGTTGCGGTAGGCGTGGGCGATGTCCGACTGCTTCTTGATCGTGTTGCCGAAGGAAATCCGGTCGGCCGGCACGCCCAGCGACATGACCAGGTCGATTTCGCCGCGGCTGGCCGTGTCGAAGCTGGAGCCCAGGCGGGCGAGGCGGTTAACCACCTCCACGGCTGGGTTGGCCTTCACGGCGTAGAACACGCGGGCCAGCGGCAGGCAGCGCGAGAGGACGCGGTAATTGTGCTCGACAACATCGAGATCGACCACGACGCAAGGCGTCGCCGGCTGCTGCTCGGCGAGGAACTTGGCAATCTTCGGCGTGATGTCGCCGCTTTCAAGAAGCGCGATATCGCGCTTGGATTTCGGCGAACGTCGGATACGGGTTGCGCTGCGGCCATCTACGGCTGCTTGCATCGAAGGGTTCCTCTTCAGACCCGGCTCTTAACCGGCTTGGCCAAAAAGGACGTACCGTCGCTGCATAACCACTCTGGGCCATAGGCGCGTGCGTGTGCGTCTGGATCGCTATATAAAAGAAATGTCCGGCGACGCAATAAAAAATCACGCCTAGACGAAAGATTTTTGGCGACGTGACAGATGAGCCTCACCTGACAGGCTTTTCCGGCGGGCCGCAACCGCCTTCGCTGCAGCCCTCCCGGTCGCTATGTGCACCGCAACAGCGGCCTTGGTTCGGACACAAATCACTCCCGAGTCGGCGGCGACGGCCGCACTGAGTCGCGGGGAAGCTTGTAGCGAACAGGGTTAGAGCCTATTTCGAGGATCTCTCCCTCGTAATGCCCGTGCCAATGACCCTGGAACCCACCCTCGAGCGCGCGATCCCCGCCCACTGCCGCAAGGGCGCGGGTGCCTGTGTCTGCGCGGGCGTCGAGCCGTTCGCGAACCGGCACCGTGTTCTGGTCCTCCAGCACCCGCAGGAGCAGGACGCCGCCCTCGGCACCGCCTGTGTCGTGACTGCCACGCTGCGCCAGGCGGTGCTCAAGGTTGGCCTGTCATGGCCCAACCTCTCCCGTGCGCTGGGCGAGAACGTCGATCCGAAGAAGTGGGGCGTGCTGTACCTCGGCCCGCGACCGGACCAGAAACTGCAGAGCGTCCTGACCCTGGTCGACCGCAAGGGCGAGCCCCTGCCCGACCAGAAGGCCGCGCGCGCCGGACTTGAGGGTATCGTGCTGCTGGACGGCAGTTGGTCCCAGGCCAAGGCTTTGTGGTGGCGGAACGCCTGGCTGCTGAAGCTCACCCGCGTCGTGCTGACCCCCGGGCAACCCTCGCGGTACGGGACGTTGCGCAAGGAACCTCGGCGGGAAAGCCTGTCTACAGTGGAGTCGGCGGCCCTGGCGCTATCGGAATTGGCAGGGGATCCGGCCTTGGCGGCCCATATGGTGGCCCCGTTTGAACGGATGTTGGCCGGATATCGCCAGCGCTGATCGAATCATTACGGGTATCGCGCCCGGAACTTAACACCTGAAACTGCGTTCTTCGGCCATTCCGTGCGTCACAACACGGCCTGATCAAGGATGCGCCCATATGAAAAAAGCACTCCAAGCCGGTTCGGCACTGCTGCTGTTGCTCGCGGCATCGGCCTGTAACACCACCACCTACGACATGAACGCGCTGGAGCGCACGACCCCGCAGGGGTCCGCATTCGCCAAACAGCTGGCGGTCGACTATCTGGACTACGCGAAGTCCGAAGCGGCCCAGTACGACTGGATCGACAGCAACTATTTCGCGAAGAAGGGCCGCCACGCGGCGGCCGGCGAGGAAGTCCTGCCGGAAGATTCCGACAAGTGGAGCCGCATCGCCACCAACGTCCGGCCGGACCTTCGCACCGCCCGCACCCGCCTGATGTCGGCCCTGGGTAACGGTAGCAAGACGACCATGCCGGCCGTCGCCGCCCGCGCCCAGGTCAGCTACGACTGCTGGGTCGAGCAGCAGCAGGAAGGCTGGCAGGTCGAAGACATTGCCCGCTGCCGTGACGACTATTACCGCTATGTCGCCCAGCTGGAAGGCCCGCGCCCCGTCGCCCAGGCTCCCGCCCCGGCGCCCGTAACCCCCGTCGCGCCGACGCCGGCGCCGGTCACCGCCGAAACCTACGTCGTGTTCTTTGCGTTCGATCGCTCGGAAATCAGCCCCGTCGCGGCCAGCGTTCTGGATCGTGCCGTGGCCGACTACAAGCGTCTGGGCATGACCCGCGTGCGGATCGAAGGCTTCACCGACCGCTCGGGCACCGACTCCTACAACCAGGCCCTGTCGGATCGGCGGGCCAAGTCCGTCACCGCCTACATGGCCGGCAAGGGTGTCCCGGCGAACTCGATCGCTTCGCAGGGCTTCGGCGAAACCCGCCCGCGCGTCGCGACTGCGGACGGCGAGCGTAACGCCGAGAACCGTCGCGCCGAAATCACTTTCGGCCGCTAGTAGAGCACGCTGAAAGGGCCGCCTCCGAAAGGGGGCGGCCCATTTTCATTTAAGGAGATTGTAATGGCCTTTTCATTGCCCCCGCTGCCTTACGCCGAAACCGCGCTGGAGCCGCACATGTCGGCCGAGACGCTCTCGCTCCACCACGGCAAACATCACAAGACATATGTCGAGACATTGAACGAACTGGTCGCCGGCACGCCCTACGAACAGATGACCTTGTCCCAGATCGTCGAACGCACCGCCGGCAAGAAGGCCGAGCAAAAGTTATTCAACAACGCCGCCCAGGCCTGGAACCACGAGTTCTTTTTCAATTCGCTCAGTCCGGATGCCCCGCGCGGGCCCGGCCAGAAGCTGGGCGCGCTGATTGCCCGCGACTTCGGCAGCCTGGACGAGTTCAAGGAGAAGTTTCACGCCGCCGCCCTGGCGCAATTCGACAGCGGCTGGGCCTGGCTGGTCCAGCGTGACGGCAAGCTGGCGGTCCTGACGACCGGCAATGCCGACAACCCGATCAGCACGGGGGGCGCGGCACTGCTGGCCTGCGATGTCTGGGAACATGCCTACTACCTTGATCACCGCAACCGTCGGGACGAGTTCGTCACGGCGTTTCTGGACAAGCTGGCCAACTGGCGATTTGCCGAGAAACAACTCGCCTGACGGGAACCACCGTTCCGCCGGGCCGTTGGGCCGGTGTCAAGAACCTCCCTGTGATTCTGGCCGCCTGCGGGCGGCCGATTTTTTGGCCGGAACCCTACGTGCATGCCCGCGTTGCATACACAACGAACCTGTTCGGCCAACAAATTGCCGGGTCTACGAGAGGACAAAGATGCTGACTTGGACGCTGATTTTTCTAGTCGTCGCTCTGGTCGCCGCCGCATTCGGCTTCGGTGGCATTTCGGCGGCGGCGGGCGGTATTGCGAAGGTGCTCTTCTTCATCTTCATCGTGCTGTTTCTCGCCAGCCTCGTTGCACAAATCGTTTGAAGGAGAAAGTTATGGCCGACCGCAATCTCGACAAGGAATTCGATGCCCTGCGCGCCGATTTTGGCATGCTGCGTGACGACATCGCCGCGCTGGCAAAGGCCGCGGGCAAGAAGGGCGGCAAGGCCGTCAATGAACAGGCCGCGCGCCTGGGCGAACTGGCCGACGATGCGCTCGATTACGGTCGCGAAGGCGTCAATGTGCTGGAACAACGCATCGCAGCCCAGCCACTCAGCAGCCTGCTGATCGCGTTCGGCGCCGGCGTCCTGCTGTCGAAGCTGGTCGGCAGCCGGCACTGACGCCGGACCAACCCGGGGGGAAATATCGTGATCCGTCGCATCGCCCTGATAGCTGCCGCCGCCGCCGCACTTGCGGTGGCGGCGGCAGTATTTCTGGTCGCCGTCTACCACTGGCTGCGGCGCGATCTGCTGCCGGAGGAGGCCTTGACCATCGTCGCGGCCATCCTGCTGCTGATCGGGCTGGTGCTTCTCGTCGTCGCGCGCCAGCCAGGGAAGGCCGGGCCGGTAAATCCGGCGACTGATGAAACCACGGTATTTAAGCAGATGCTCGCCCGGTTTGTTGCCGACAACCCGCTGAGCGCCGCCGCATCGGCTGCCACTTTGGGTTTCCTCCTCGAAAGCCGGCCCGACCTGGTACGCACGATTACCAATCTGCTGGGTCGAAAATAGTCACCTGTTCCCTAGGCACCGTCTTGGGGAACGATCTGCTTTCACCTTGCGTTAGCGTCTATCCAAGGGTAGCGCTAAGTCATGAGTTCCAAGGGCAAAACAGTGTCGCAAGCCAGCCGTAAGAAGGCCACCGCCCGGCGTCCGACTGCCGCGCCGTTCGACAGGTGGCTGGAGCGGGCATTGAAGGCCCTGAACGAGTCCTGGGGCGAAGCGCCGACGAATGGACACGGCAACCCGGCCGGCAGTCACAAGAAAGCCCGCAACTAGAGTGGGTTATCCCATTCTTGTCACCGCCTTGTCGGTGGTTCGATGACCCGCTGAGGCCCCATGTTTCTCCCACGCCACGACGCTCGTGGCGCCAAGTTCTCAAGTGGGAGACTATTATGGTCGAGACCTTCCAGACCCAGCTCGTCGAGATGATGCCGTCGCTCCGGGCCTTCGGAACCATGCTCTGCCGCAGCCGCGACCGAGCCGAATACCTGACCCAGGACACCATGATCCGCGCCTTGTCGAAGGAGGCGCAATTCCAGCCCGGCACCAACCTGAAGGCATGGTTGTTCACGATTATGCGCAACCTGCACATCGATGCGATGCGGCAGCGCAAGCGCGAGGCGGCGACCGACCTGGACGGCGATATGTTCGACAATCTGCAGGTAAGTCCTGCCAGCCAGGATAGCCGCCTGATCCTCAAGGAGCTGCTGCGATCGATGGACAGACTCAACAACGACCAGCGCGAGGTGCTGTCGCTCGTCGGTGGTCACGGCCTCGCCTACGAGGAAGCTGCAGCGATTTGCAAATGCCCGGTCGGCACGGTCCGCAGCCGCCTGGCGCGCGCGCGCCGTGAGCTGGAATACATGATGATGGGTGACAAGCCGCTTGAAACGTCACGCGATGCCCGGCGCGCGCGCGAGGTTCGTGTGCTCGCATAGGGCGGAACCACCGCGCTCTTCTCGCGTTGCCATGGCACGCAGATCGAAGAAGGAGAACTAAAATGCATAAGTCCCTTATCGGAATTTCCGCTGCCGCTGCCATGCTCGCGCTGAGCGCGTGCGGCACCTCGACCAGTGATCGCGCCCTCTCGGGTGGCGGCATTGGCGCAGCTGGTGGCGCAGCGCTGGGCGCAATTACTGGTGGCAGCGTGGTCGGCGGCGCTTTGCTGGGCGGTGCGGCAGGCGCTGCGGCAGGCGCGCTGACCAAGCCGGACGACGTCAACCTGGGCAAGCCCGCCTGGCGCTAAACAGAAAACCAGCTGGGCATTGTCGCCGGCTGGTTCTGCCTCGGCAGCCGAACCGAGATCTAACCCTCATAAGGTTGCCGGATCCCCGCCCTTGTCCCCCACAGGGCGGGGATCACTTTTTCAGCGCGCCGCACGGTTCAGCCCCGCGATGATGGCGGCAAAGGACGCAGTCACGATGTTGGCGTTGCGGCCGACTCCGAACAGCGCTTTGCCGCCGCACTCCACCTCGACATAGGCAACGGCCGCGGCATCCGCGCCCGTCCCCACCGCATGCTCGCGATAATCGGCGACCTTCAGGTCCAGGCCGAACGCTTTACGCAGGCCGTCGCAGAATGCATCGATGGGGCCATTTCCGGCGCCCTTGATCTCGACGTCCTTGCCGCCATGGTTGATCACCGCCTCGACCATGACCTTGCGCGCCTTGCCGGCGCCAGTACGCACGCGCTGGTCCACCAGCGCGTAGGGCGAGCCCTGCGACATGTACTCGCGTTCGAACTCGGTCCAGATCTGCTTCGGGGTGATTTCCTGGCCCGAGCGGTCGGTGATTTCCTGGATCACCTTGCTGAACTCGATCTGCAGCCGGCGCGGAATATCCAGGCCATGATCGCTCTGCAGGATGTAGGCGAGGCCGCCCTTGCCCGACTGGCTGTTGATGCGGATCACCGCCTCGTAGGTGCGCCCCAGGTCCTTCGGATCGATCGGCAGGTAGGGTACCGCCCATTCGCCGCTGTTGCTGGCGGCCATGGCGGTGAAACCCTTCTTGATCGCGTCCTGGTGCGAGCCGGAGAAGGCCGTGAACACCAGTTCGCCGCCATAAGGGTGGCGCGGATGGACTGGCAGCTGGTTGCAGAACTCGACCGTCTGGACAACTTCGTTGATGTCGTGGAAGTCGATGCCTGGGTCGACGCCCTGGCTGTACATGTTCAGGCCCAGGGTCACCAGGTCGACATTACCGGTACGTTCGCCATTGCCGAACAGCGTGCCCTCGATGCGGTCGGCGCCTGCCATGACGCCCAGCTCGGCGGCCGCGACGCCGGTGCCGCGGTCGTTATGCGGATGCAGCGACAGGTACCAGCAGTCGCGGTTCTTGATGTTGCGGCTCATCCACTCGATCTGGTCCGCGTAGATGTTCGGCGAGGCCATCTCGACCGTTGCCGGCAGGTTGATGATCATCTTGTGGTCGGGAGTCGGCTGCCAGACGTCCATCACCGCCTCGCAGATTTCCTTGGCGAAATCCAGCTCGGTGCCGGTGAAGCTCTCGGGCGAATATTCCAGCGAGACCTTGGTCCCCGGCACGGTCGGCACCAGCGACTTCACGATCTTGGTGCCCTGCACCGCGATGTCGATGATGCCGGCGCGGTCCAGCCCGAATACCACGCGGCGCTGCAGCGTGGAGGTCGAGTTGTACAGATGAACGATGGCCTGCTTGGCGCCGCGGATGGATTCGAAGGTGCGCTCGATCAGCTCCTGGCGCGCCTGGGTCAGCACCTGGATCGTCACGTCGTCGGGGATCAGGTTTTCCTCGATCAGCACGCGGACGAAGTCGAAGTCAGTCTGCGAGGCCGAGGGGAAGCCGACCTCGATCTCCTTGTAGCCCATGCGGACCAGCAGTTCGAACATGCGGCGCTTGCGGTCGGGGCCCATGGGCTCGACCAGCGCCTGGTTGCCGTCACGCAGATCGACACTGCACCAGATCGGCGCCTTGTCGATGGTGCGCTGGGGCCACTGGCGGTCAGGCAGGTTGATAGGGGCAAACGCGCGGTACTTTTCGATTGGCATCTTGGCCATGACACTTGTTCCTGAATGATCGACCGGCGCCTTAAGGCGGCACGGGTCGCGGTCGCGAGAAATGGAAACGGAGACGCGGCTGGCTGACGCGGCGGTCAGCAGCCGGCGGTAAGTCGGGCGCGGCGAAGTCGCGCGCTTATGGCAGCGGTGATGGCCATGACGACTTAATGGTGGCTGCCCGCGGTCCTGTCAAGAACGCAAGAAAGTCAGGAGTCCTGACCCTTTTGCTCGACTAGTGCTGCAGTTCGCCGGTCGTGACCGTCGCGGGCCGGAACGATTGCCCGTCCAGGGCGTGGCAGGCGACGTCGGGCTTGGGGTAGACCGCCATGGTCCAGCTGCCCGATTCCGGGTTGGCGAACCAGCGGACCGGCATGCCTCGACCGTCAGCGCCCTCGACCACCGGACGCTCACCGTACTGCGCCAGCAGCAGCTCGGCGAAGGACGCCGATTCCATGCAGGGCACAGCCGGCGCTGCGGTTTGGGCAAAAGCAACGGAAGGTACGAACAGGCAGGCAATGAACCAAGGGGCGCGCATGGGCATTCTCCAGGGCCACGTGTTCTCTGTCTCGCCAACGGCACCCGATCTGCCACGGTTCCCCTGTCCCGGAATTGTCCGGGGTTTTACAATCGCGGCGGGAGGACCGAACATGAACATGGGTATTCGCGGGCGCACCGCCCTGGTCTGCGCCGCCAGCAAGGGACTGGGCCGCGCCTGCGCCGAAGCGCTGGCGGCCGAGGGCGTCAACCTCACCATCCTGGCACGCGGGGCAGAGGCGCTGGAGGCGACCGCCGCCGCCATCCGCGCCGCCCATGGCGTGACCGTCACCGCCGTGGCTGCCGACATCACAACGCCCGCGGGGCGCGAAGCCGTGCTGGCCGCCTGCCCGGCGCCGGACATCCTGATCAACAACGCGGGCGGCCCGCCGCCGGGCGATTTCCGCGCCTGGGACGAGGCGGCGTGGCAGACCGCGCTGAACGCCAACATGGTGACGCCGATCATGCTGATCCGCGCGGTCATCGACGGCATGATCGAGCGCAGGTTCGGCCGCATCGTCAACATCACGTCAGGCGCGGTGAAGGCGCCAATCCCGATGCTGGGCCTGTCAAACGGCGCGCGCACCGGCCTGACCGGCTTCGTCGCCGGCCTGTCGCGGCAGGTGGCGCGGCACAATGTGACGATCAACAACCTGCTGCCCGGCATGTTCCTGACCGACCGGCTGCGGTCGAACTTCGCGGCCGAGGCCAGCAAGTCGGGCAAGACAGTGGAGCAGATCGCGGACCTGCGACGTGCCGGCAACCCGTCCCTGCGCTTCGGTGAACTGGAGGAGTTTGGCGCTGCCTGCGCGTGGCTCAGCAGCGCGCAGGCCGGCTATGTCGTGGGGCAAAACATCCTGCTGGATGGCGGCGCCTTCGCCGGCACGCTCTAGCAGCGGCGGGTGGTGACTGTGCCCGGCGCACCGACTGGTGTCGCCGCCCTGACGAAGCAGTCGCCGCCAGGTGGTGAGCGCCCGGGCGGCGTGTAGACCACCGCGCCCTCGCCCGGCCCCAGCGGCGCATCGACCGCCAGCGCGGCCAGCAGCACGCTGCGTGAGCCATCGGCATCGGCCACGCAGTCAACCCGGCCACCATCGCTGCCGACCAGCCGCACGCCGACGCGCGGACCGACCGGCCAGGCCTGGGCGATCTGCATGCCGGTGCCGCCGTACAGGTCAAGGCAGCGGTTCATCGCCGGCAGGAACGCTGCGATGCGGTTCAGCCAGTCCGCCTCGGCGACACGCGGCCGGCGGTAATCGACCGGGCCCGACGTGCCGGCACTCGGCACAAACAAACCAAAACTGCCGGGGCCGGGGCGTGCCGCGGGCGTGACACCCGTGCGCGCGGCAATGCGCTGGCGCGCCGTCTGCGCCTGCGCCAGGGCCGACGAGATCTCCTCCGGCGTCACCGGCATCAGGACGCCGTTCACACTCCTGCGCGCGCCTATGGCTCGGCCACCGGCAAAGTCGATGACCAGCGAATCCCCGGCGCCGTCCTGGCGGAAGCGAATCAGGTCGGCGCGGTCGAAATAGAAGCCGACGGTGGTTTCACCCGCGGCACCCGGCCGCCGCTCGATCACCGAAACCGGCGCGCCGCGGTCGAGCCACGCGTTGTAGGTGCCGCCGCCCTCGACCGAACCCTCGACGCGGGTCAGCGCGGACATCCAGAGGTCGATAGCAGTGGCGGCGCGGTCATCGACGGGGGGCGGCAACGATTGCGCCAGGGCCATGCTGGCCACCAGGAGCGCACCGAAAAATGCCGCGAACCTCACCCCTGTCCTTCCGTTGCCGTCACGCTGGTGCGGGCGGCGGGACTTGAACCCACACAGCCTTGCGGCTTCCGGATTTTAAGTCCGGTGCGTCTACCAATTTCGCCACGCCCGCATGCCGGCCGACCCTATCGGCGACGGCCGGCAGCGGCAATAGCGTCAGTTGCTGGTGATCTTCAAGGATTTCAGCAGCGGCGCCCATTTCTGGGCATCGCTGTTGACCAGCGCCTGCGACGTCGCGACATCCTCGTTGATCGTGCTGAAGCCGAGGTCGACCAAGCGCTTGCCCAGCTCCGGCTCGGCCAAAGCGGCGCGGGTCTCGCGGTTGATCAACTCGATCACCGCCGGCGGCGCGCCCTTGGGCAGGTAGATGCCGCTCCACGGCGTCCAGGTGTATTCCAGGAATTCGGGCAGGCCGGCCTCGGCCATGGTCGGGATGTTGGGGAATTGCGACGCCCGCTCCTTCTCGGTGATCGCGATGCCGATCAGCTGGCCGGACTTCAGATGCTCGCTGAGCGGGCCCATGGCGTCGGCGATGTACGCCAGGCGGCCACCGATCACATCGACGATGGCGGGCGCGGTGCCGCGATAGGGCACGTGCACGACGCCGGGCGCGCCGACCATTTGCGCCAGCGCAGCGGCGGCGACGTGGCTGGTCGTACCCGCGCCGGCCGAGCCATAGGCGTATTTCTCCGGGTTGGCCTTCAGCAGTTCGCGCAGGCCCTTCAGGTCCTTCACGCCGAGGGTCGGCGAGGCGGCGATGACCAGCGGCAGCTTCACCGCGCGCACCGCGACCGAGAAGTCGCGCACCGGATCGAACTGCACGCTTTCCAGCACGGGCACGATGAACATGGTGGAACTGGCATTGTAGAGGATGGTGTAGCCATCGGCCGGCGCCTTGGCCGCCGCGACCGTACCGACCGCGCCACCGGCGCCCGCACGGTTGTCGATGACGATGTTCTGGCCGAGGCGAGCGCTGAGCTTGTCCGCGATGGCGCGGGCCGCGATGTCGGTGGCGCCGCCCGGCGCGAACGGCACGATCATGGTGATCGGGTGTGACGGATACTTGTCCTGCGCCGCGGCCGGAAGCGCCGCGGTGGCGAGCGCGACGCCGAGAATGGCGGTCAATGTGCGAAACATGTTTTCCTCCCTCTTATTGTCGTCATGGCTTCAGTAAGACACGAAGGGACGCGGTTAATCGGAACATTCGTAGGCGTCCTGCAGCACAGCCTTGACCGCGTTCATCGCCGGGCCGGGCATGGCCGGTTCGTTCTCTTTCGCCCAGTCGAGGTAGAGCTGGCGCAGCACGGAGGAATCGCCGTCGCGCGGCGGGCAGAACCAGGACAGTTCCTTCATCTCGGCATTCACCGCCGCATACATCGCGACCGCGCCGCGCAAATAGGCGGTGCAAGCGGCAGCGCCCGCGGCCGAGGCGCACTGCTTCTGCAATTCGCCGGCCGTCATGGTCTCGGCCCGCGCCAGCAGCGGCAACAGCAAAATCGGAGCGGCATACAAAACACGCCTCATGTCGCGATCGTCTCCTCCGGTTCGACGCCCTGGGCGCGCATCATGGCGGCGACGGCCAAGGTCGCCGCCCGCAATGTCGCGAGATCGGTGCCGCGCAGCACGATGGTCGTGGTGGGTACGCCGGCGCGATAGGTCGGGTGCGAGCCGATCTCGATGTCGGGATATTGCTCCTGGATCGCGCGCAACGGCTCGGCGATCTGCCCCTCGGGCAGGGCAGAGGCCAAAGCGCGCGCGAGCAGTTTCGCCCCGCCGACCAGTTCGTGGCGCACGCTTTCGACCATCGCCTGGAAGATAGCCGGCACGCCGGCCATGACGAACACATTGCCGATGCGGAAACCCGGCGCGGCGCTGACCGGGTTGTCGATCAGGCTGGCGCCGAAGGGGATCCGCGCCATGCGCAGCCGCGCGGCGTTCAGCTGGCCCGGCGGGTAGTAGCGCTCCATGACGTCGCGGGCACGCGGATCGACGTCGATGCCCACGCCGAAGGCCGCGGCGATGGCGTCGGCGGTGATGTCGTCATGGGTCGGGCCGATGCCGCCCGAGGTGAAGACATAGTCGTAGCGGGCGCGCACCTCGTTCACCGCGGCGACGATGGCGGCGGTATCGTCGCTGACCACACGAACTTCCTTCAGGCGGATGGCGAGGTCGCTCAGCCGGCCAGCGAGGAAGTGCATGTTGGCGTCGCGGGTGCGTCCCGACAGGATCTCGTTGCCGATTACGACGATGGCGGCGGTGACGGTGGCGGCGGATGGTTCGGCCATGCGGCTGATATAACATCCGGCTTCCCTACCGGCCAGTTTCCAGCAGCCATGCACTTTCCCCGGTCCCTCGTCCGCGCCACCCTGTTGCGGCGCTACAAGCGCTTCCTGGCCGATGTCCGGTTCGACGACGGGACGGAGGCCGTGGCGCACTGCGCCAATCCCGGCTCGATGCTGGGCCTGGCCGTGCCCGGTTCGGCGATCTGGCCGGCGCCGGCGGGCGGCACGGGGCGCAAACTGGCCTGGTCGTGGCAATTGGTCGCTGCCGGCAACGGTCTGGTTGGCATCAATACCGGCCTGGCCAACCGGCTGGCGGAAGAGGCCATAGCTGCCGGCCGCATTCCCGAACTTGCCGGCTATGCCTCGCTGCGCCGCGAGGTGAAGTACGGCACCGGCAGCCGGATCGACTTCCTGCTGGAGGACCCTGCCCGGCCGCCCTGCTATGTCGAGGTGAAGAGCGTGACGCTGAGCCGCCAGCCCGGCCTGGCTGAATTCCCCGATTCCACGACGGCGCGCGGGGCCAAGCACCTGCGCGAACTGGCCTTGGTCGCCGACAATGGCAAGCGGGCTGTCATGCTTTATCTGGCCCAGCGCGAAGACTGTGACCGGTTCGCCCTGGCCGCCGACATCGACCCCGCCTATGCCGCCGGACTGGCCGTGGCGTTGTCCCATGGCGTCGAAACCCTATGTTATGGTTGCACCCTGTCGCCCGACGCCATAGAGGTGTCGCGCCCTATTCCTTTCGTCCCCTGCGGGACCCGTAGAGTTTCGCCATGACCCAGGCCAGCGCCTATATCGCCGCCGACGACCAGGCCCCCCGCCGCAATAACGGCGCCATCAAACTGCACAGCGAGGCGGCGTTCGAAGGCATGCGCAAGGCCGGCCGCCTGGCCGCCGAAGTGCTGGACTACATCACCCCGTTCGTCGTGCCGGGCATCACCACCGGCAAGCTGGACGACCTGTGCCACCAGTACATCGTCGAGCATGGCGCGGCACCCGCCCCCCTCGGCTATCACGGCTTTCCGAAGTCGATCTGCACCTCGGTCAACCACGTGGTCTGCCACGGCATTCCCGGCGACAAGCGGCTGGAACACGGCGACGTGGTCAATATCGACGTCACTGTGCTGCTCGATGGCTGGCACGGCGACACCAGCCGCATGTACTGGAGCGGCGATGTCGGCGTAAAGGGCCGCCGGCTGAGCGACGTCACCTACGAGGCGATGATGCTGGGCATCGCCGCGGTGAAGCCGGGCAACAAGATCGGCGCCATCGGCGAGGCGATCCAGAAATACGTCGAGCGCGAGCGCTTCTCGGTCGTGCGCGACTTCTGCGGCCACGGCGTGGGCCGCGTATTCCATGACAGCCCGAACATCCTTCATTACGGCGAGAACGACAGCGGCCCTGAACTGAAACCCGGCATGTTCTTCACCGTCGAGCCGATGGTGAACGCCGGCAAGTGGCAGGTGAAGCTGCTGGCCGATGGCTGGACCGCGGTGACCAAGGACCGCTCGCTCTCGGCACAGTTCGAACACACCGTCGGTGTGACCGAGACCGGCGTGGAAATCTTCACCATCTCGCCCAAGGGCCTGCACAAGCCGCCCTATCCCACGGCGACTTGAGCGGCGACGCCGACAAACCCCATTACCTGGGCCACCGCGAGCGGCTGCGCGAGCGTTTTGCCGCAACGCCCGACGCCCTGCCCGACTACGAAATCCTCGAACTGATCCTGATGCAGGCGGTGCCACGGCAGGACGTGAAGCCGGCGGCGAAGGAACTGATCGCGCGCTTCAAGTCGCTGGCCGGCGTGCTGGCGGCGGAACCCGCGCGGCTGAAGGAAACCGCATTGGTGAAGGATGCCGCCGTGCAGGCCATCAAGCTGGCGCGCGCCGCCGGCCTGCGCCTGCTGAAGCACGACGTGGTGCAGCGGCATGCGGTGTCGTCATGGCAGGCGCTGCTCGACTATTGCCGCGCCAGCATGGCGCACAACCCGACGGAGCAGTTCCGCATCCTGTTCCTCGACGCCAAGAACCACGTCATCGCCGACGAGCAGCAGCAGAAGGGCACGGTGAACCACACGCCGGTCTATCCGCGCGAGGTGGTGAAGCGGGCGCTGGAACTGCAGGCCAGCGCGCTGATCCTGGTGCACAACCACCCCAGCGGCGACCCGAAGCCCAGCAAAGCTGACATCGACATGACCCGTGCCGTGCGCGACGCCGCCAAGGCCATGGACATCGCGCTGCACGACCACGTGGTCATCGGCAAGGCCGACCACGCCAGCTTTCGCGCGCTGGGCCTACTGTAAACGGCGGAAATCCGCCCTTTCTGGCCTGCGCGTGGTGCCAGTTCAACGCCGCTTGGGGCTGTTTCGCGCTGGTTTTGGCGAGTTTGAATCGCGCCTTGGCGAGTTTCGAGTGCGTTTGGTCGAGTTTCGAGAGCGCTTCAGGCAGCCATAAACGACCCATCCTCGATTCAATCTTCAAAGAGTGAGACGCCGGAAATCCGGCGCCTCAACAAATGGGGGGGGGTAGGAATAATTTCAATGCCGCGCCAGTTTGCGCGGCGGGGCGGTCAGAAAAAGTATTCTGAGGTGGCCCAGCCGGCGAGGAACAGCAGCAGGGCGCGCGCCAGATTGAAGATGAACTGCCCGGCCGGGGTTTGGCGGAGTTGATCGATATTCATGCCGCCATGATACCCGATGGCGCGCGCCTGCCCAGCCCCCTCCTACCGCCAGTGATAGCGGTGGCTGTAGAAGGCGCGGTGGGCGAGCTGGGTCTGGGCGATGGCCATGGCCAGCGTTTGCGGGTCGGGCTTTTCGACCGGCAGTTCGGCGATGCGCGGATCGAACTTGTAGCCCTCGACCTTGCGGTTCGGCTCCAGCACCACGACATGGCCGGGGCGGCCGAAGGCGATGGAGAAATTGTGCGCCATGGCGAAGCGGCCCTCGCCCTCGGGCACGCGCATCAGGTCGATGCCGAAGAACGGGCTGTCATAGGTGAAGCCGAGCAGGCCCAGCAGCGTCGGCACCAGGTCGATCTGCGCGCCGAGCGTATCGACACGCCGCGCCGGGATGTGGTCGGGCGCGTAGAACAGGATCGGGATGCGGAACGAGTTCACCGGCACGCGGGCCGCGCCGTTGACCTTCACGTTGTGGTCGGCGACGAAGATGAACACCGTGTCCTTGAACCACGGCTTCTGCCGTGACCGTTCGACAAAATCGACGAAGGCCCATTGCGCGTAGCGGGCGGTGTTCTCGCGCTTGCCCATGCCGGGGTCCCACTTCAGGTGGGTCTGCGGAAACTCGTACGGGCGGTGGTTCGACACCGTCATCATGGTGAGGAAAGCGGGTTTGCCGCCCGACGTCATCTCGTCCATGCGCTGCAGCGCCTCGGTGAACAGGTCCTCGTCGGACACGCCCCAGATGGTCTTGAAGCTTTCGTGGCGGATGTCGGTCTGGCCCCAGACATGCTGGTAGCCGATGCCGCTCCAGAACGTGCCCATATTGTCGAACGTCACCCGTCCGCCATACAGAACGCCGGTGTCGTAGCCGCGCTGGTTCAGCAGGTGCGGCAGCGAGAACATGTCGAGCGAGCCCTCGCGCCGCGCGGTCGCGATGCCGGGAATCGGCGCGAACGCGGTTTCGGTCGCTTCCAGCCCGCGCACTGTGCGGTCGCCCTGGGCGTAAATGTTGGTGAACAGCATGCCGTCTTTGGCCAGCCGCGTGAGATCGGGCGTCAGGCGCGCGGGCAGCTTGTTGTCGAGATCGTCCATGAACATGGAGCCGAACGATTCCTCGGTCACCATGACGATGTTGAGGTGCTTCTCGGCGACGCCGTTGTCCACGTGGCGCCAGGTCGGCGGCATGTTCGGAGCGTCGATGAAGGTGGTGTTGTCCTGCGCCACCATCTTGCGCAGGATCGGCAGAGCCTCGGCCTCGGGCAGGCCGGCATAGGCGCCATCGTACTTCTCGTCATTGGTCAGCGCGGCGCCGACCATGGTCTGCAGGCCGTTGCGCGCCACCTGGTCCAGCTCGCGGTTGCGCAGGATGTCGTCGGGTTCGGAGTACAGCGCGAGAATACCGATGGCGATGGCGACCAGCGCGACCGCGAAGCGGCGCAGACGGGTACCGCGGCCATCGCGCCACGCCAGCGTCGAGGCCACCTGGCGGCGCAGCGGCCACCAGAATGCAACCGCGGCCAGCGCGAAGAGCGGCAGGTAATGCGAGACCTTGAACGATTCCTCGAGGTTGCCGATCACCTCGCGCGGGAAGACGAGATAGAAGACGGCGATGCCGTTGAAACGCGACGAGAACTCGTTCCAGAAGAAAATCTCGGCGACCCAGCCGAACGCGACCAGGCCGACCACCAGCATGAAGAACAGGTGGCCGGCAAAGCGCACCCAGCGATAGCGGCCGAAGCGCGAGAACAGGGCGAACGGCGCGCGCAGCACCATGGCCAGCAGCACCGCCACCGCGACGTCATTGAGGAAGCCCACGAGCATCGCGCCGAGATAGGCGCGCGGCGCGGCGATGAACGAGGTGCTTTCGACGCGGGTGGCCAGGACCAGGCGAACGATTGTCCAGCCAGCCAGGGCCAGAAGGCCGATCAGGCCCGGCGCCCTGAGGCGACCGAACCAGCCGCGCCAGGCCGCGCCGCCGACCGTCGAATGAACCACCATGGAGTGCGCCTTGCCTGCGGAAACCGGGCCGCTGCCGAGCCTATCGGTCCAGGGCGGCGGAGCGCCGGAATCTAGGTCGGGGCGGATGCTGGCCCCATAGGGCCAATGGTCGCACAAACCGGGTGCGCCGGGCGGTGCCCGGGGCTAAAAGACCTCAATTCCTCCGCACAAGGCAGATGACCGATGATCCCGCGTTACACCCGTCCCGAAATGGCCGCGATCTGGGAACCGGCGAACAAGTTTCGCATCTGGTTAGAGATCGAGGCGCATGCCTGCGATGCCCTGGCCGAACTGGGCACGATTCCGAAGTCGGCTGCCGAGGCGGTGTGGAAGAAGGGCAAGTTCGATATCGACCGCATCGACGAGATCGAGCGCGAGACCAAGCATGACGTCATCGCGTTCCTGACCAACCTGGCGGAGTACGTTGGCCCCGACGCGCGCTTCGTGCACCAAGGCATGACGTCGTCGGACGTACTGGACACCTGCCTTGCGGTGCAGCTGGTGCAGGCGGTGGACCTGCTGATCAAGGATACCGACCGCGTGCTGGCGGCGCTGAAGACGCGCGCGCTGGAATACAGGGACACGGTCTGCATCGGCCGCAGCCACGGCATCCATGCCGAGCCGACGACATTCGGCATCAAGCTGGCCGGTTTCTATGCCGAGTTCACGCGCGGGCGCGAGCGGCTGGTGACGGCGCGCAAGGAAGTCGGGACCTGCGCCATATCGGGCGCGGTGGGCACGTTCGCCAATATCGACCCGCGTGTGGAAGAGCATGTCGCGGCAAAGCTGGGCCTGGTGCCGGAGCCGGTGTCGACCCAGGTGATTCCGCGCGACCGCCACGCGGCCTATTTCGCGGCGCTGGCTGTCGTGGCGTCGTCGGTCGAGCGGCTGGCGACGGAAATCCGCCACCTGCAGCGGACCGAGGTGCTGGAGGCGGAGGAATATTTCTCGCCGGGCCAGAAGGGCTCATCCGCCATGCCGCACAAGCGCAACCCGGTGCTGACCGAGAACCTGACGGGCCTCGCGCGCCTCGTGCGTTCGGCGGTGGTGCCGGCGCTGGAGGACGTGGCGTTGTGGCACGAGCGCGACATCAGCCATTCCTCGGTCGAGCGCGGCATCGGGCCGGATGCAACGGTGCATCTCGACTTCGCGCTGAACCGCCTCGGCGGCGTGATCGAGAAGCTGGTCGTCTATCCGGAGAACATGCAGAAGAACCTGGATCGCCTGGGCGGCCTGGTCCATTCGCAGCGCGTGCTGCTGGCCCTGACCCAGGCGGGCGTCAGCCGCGAGGACGCCTACCAGATCGTCCAGCGCAACGCGATGCAGGTGTGGCGCCACGGCGGCGACTTCCACGCGCTGCTGGCAGCGGACCCCATCGTCACCAAGGCGCTGAAGCCCGAGGCGCTGAGCGCGCTGTTCGACATGGGCTATCACACCAAGCATGCCGGCACGATCTTCAAGCGGGTGTTTGGTTAAAGACAAACACGCCACGGAACTCCCCCGCCTTGGTTGCGTTCTTCAGGCAACCAAACAAAGGGGAATTATGATGGCGATGAAGAAGAGTGTGGGTAGTGCGGTCCTGGCGGCGTTTCTGATCATCAGCGCGGCGCCGCTGCTGTCGGCCTGCGACGACAAGGGCCCGGCGGAGAAGGTCGGCGAGCGGATCGACGAGGGCCTGAAGGACACCAAGCGCGCCGTCGAAGACGCGACCGACTAGATTTTCTCCAACTGAGTGGTTACCCAGCGCCGGAGTTGGTCGCCCGTCAGGGCACCGCTCTGGCGCGCCACTTCCCGGCCCTTGTGGAACAGGATAAGGGTCGGAATACTCTGGATGCGGTAGCGCGCGCCGAGATCACGTTCCGCATCGGTATCCACCTTGGCCAGGCGCACGCGCGGTTCCAGCGCGCCGGCGGCGGCCTCGAAATGCGGCGCCATCATCTTGCACGGCCCGCACCAGGCGGCCCAGAAGTCCACGACAAGCGGCAGATCGGTCTCATTTGCATGGCGCGTGAAGCGTGCTGTCGTGAGATCGAGCGGCTTGCCCTGGAACAGTGGCGAGCCGCATTTCCCGCATTTGCCGCCCTCACCCAGCCGCGCGGCCGGCGCGCGGTTCTTCGCGTCACAGGTCGGGCAGGCAATGATGAGCTTGTCGTCCATGCCCAAGACGTATGACGCGGGCGCTGAATTGCAAGCCTAGGCCGGCCGGCGGCAGACGAAGAACAGGCGGCGGAACGGGAACAGGGTCGTGCCGTCGGTGCGCCGGGGATAGGCGGTGCGGAGGCGCGCCTTCAACTCGTTCACGTAGCCGTCGAGGAGCGCGCAGGACAGGCGCTCGAGCACCGGGCGCAGCGAGGTGGACTTGACCCAGTCGAACACCGGATCGTCGCCCTGCAGCACATGGACATAGTGCGATTCCCAGAGGTCGATCTGCCGGGCGCCGGCGGCTGCAAGCCAGCCGTAATAGGTATCCGGCGTGCCGAGGGGCTTGAGCAGACGGGCGCCCTTCAGCACCTCGGCCCAGGGGCCCTGCGCGGCGACTTCGCGCAGCAGGACCTGCGACGGCGAGGCATCGTTGCGCGGCATCTGCACCGCCAGCACGCCACCCGGCGCCAGCATGTCGAACAGGCGGGTCAACAGGGCCTGATGGCCGTCGAGCCATTGCAGGGCGGCATTGGAGAACAGCAAGGCCGGCGCGGGCGGCGGGGCCTGCCAGGTGCCGGCATCCGCCTGGACCCACTGGACGCGGCTGTCGCCGGCCGCGCCATTTCTGGCAGCGCGGGCTGCTGCCAGCATTTGCGGCGACGAGTCGAGGCCGAAAACCGGGCGGTCGGGCCAGCGGTCGGCCAGAGCGCGGGCATGCTGGCCGGCGCCGCAGCCGATGTCATAGAGGGGGCCGGGCGGCAGGTCGCCGATCCGGGCCATAAGGTCGAAGCCCGGCCGCAGCCGGTCATCGGCAAACTGGAGGTAAACGCCGGGCCGCCACTCGCCGCCCGGCGTCACGCTTACTGCCCCGAAACCTGGCGGCGGGCCTCGTCCATGAGGTCGGCCATCTGCTTGCGCAGGCGATGCTCGGAAACATCGACGTTCTTCGCCTTCAAATCGGCGGAAATCTTGCGGAACACGCCTTCCTCGCCGACTTCCTCAAAATCGGAAGCGACGACTTCCTTGGCATAGGCGTCGGCCTCGGCGCCCGACAGGCCCATCAGGCCGGCGGCCCACAGGCCCAGCAGCTTGTTGCGGCGCGCGCCGGTCTTGAAGAGGAGCTCCTCGTCACGGGCGGCTTTGGCTTCGAAACCCTTTTCGCGACTGTTGAAATCGGCCATGGCCCGTGCGCTCCCAATTGTGCGACAGAAAAGCTTGCTGGATATATGCCGTTGAACCGGCTGGTTGCAAGCCCGGAACGGCGGATTTCCGGGGTTTTCCACAGGCCAGAGTCACATTGCGGCGGAACAGCCGTTGGGCTATTTTCCGGACCATAAACCGGACGGCCCAGTTAGACTGACGCCGTCCGGTTTTCCTTTTCTCGCGCCGCCGAGGGTAGAGCGCCATGACCCGCCGCAGACAGGTTTACGAAGGCAAGGCCAAGGTCCTTTTCGAAGGGCCGGAACCGGGCACCCTGGTCCAGTACTTCAAGGACGACGCCACCGCCTTCAACAACAAGAAGAAGGGCACGATTACCGGCAAGGGCGTGCTCAACAACCGCATTTCGGAATACCTGATGCAGCGGCTGGCCGATATCGGCGTGCCGACGCATTTCGTGCGCCGCCTGAACATGCGCGAGCAGCTAATCAAGGAAGTCGAGATCATCCCGCTGGAGATCGTGGTGCGCAACGTCGCCGCCGGTTCGCTCTCCACCCGGCTCGGCATTGCCGAGGGCACCACGCTGCCGCGCTCGATCGTCGAGCTGTACTACAAGAACGACGAACTGGGCGACCCGATGGTCACCGAGGAACACATCACGGCGTTCGGCTGGGCCACGACCCACGAAGTCGACGAAGTGCTGCACATGTCGCTGCGCATCAACGACTTCCTGTCGGGCCTGTTCCTGGGCATCGGCATCCGCCTGGTCGACTTCAAGCTGGAGTTCGGCCGCCACTGGGCGAACGAGGAAATGCGCATCATCCTGGCCGACGAGATCAGCCCGGACAATTGCCGCCTGTGGGACGTCAAGACCAGCGAGAAGATGGACAAGGACCGCTTCCGGCGCGATCTCGGCAACGTCGCCGAGGCCTATCAGGAAGTCGCGCGACGCCTCGGCATCCTGCCCGAGGGCGGCCCGCGCGACATGAAGGGTCCCGCGACGATGCAGTGACGCCGCCGCGCCCCCAGTCCATTCCCTCCCTCGTTACCGCGGTCTGAATGAAATGAAAGCGCGCGTCCACGTCACTCTCAAGAACGGCGTCCTCGATCCGCAGGGCAAGGCCATCGGCCATGCGCTGCACGGCATGGGCTTTGCCCAGGTCGGCGAGGTGCGCCAGGGCAAGTTCATCGAACTGGACCTGGCCGAAACCGACAAGGCCAAGGCCAAGGCCCAGGTCGAGGAGATGTGCAAGAAGCTCCTCGCCAACACGGTGATCGAAAACTACGCCATCGAACTGGTCTGACCGTGACCACCGCCGTCATCGTCTTTCCCGGATCGAACCGCGACCGGGACATGTGCCTGGCGCTGGAGCGCGCCACTGGCCAGAAGCCCCTGCGCATCTGGCACCAGGACACGGCCCTGCCCAAGGCGGACCTGCTGGTCCTGCCCGGCGGCTTTTCCTACGGCGACTACCTGCGCTGCGGCGCCATGGCGGCGCACAGCCCGATCATGCGCGAGGTAAAGGCCGCTGCCGCCAGGGGCGTGCCGGTGCTGGCGGTGTGCAACGGTTTCCAGATCGCCACCGAGGCGGGCCTGTTGCCCGGCGCGCTGATTACCAACTCGGGACTCAAGTTCATCTGCCGCAACGTGAGCTTGCGCGTCGAGACATCGAACAGCCGCTTCACCCGCGGCTACAATGCCGGGCAGGTGGTGAGCTACCCCGTCGCGCACAACGACGGCAATTACGTTGTGAATGCCGACACGCTGAAGCGCCTGGAAGACCAGGACCGCGTCGCATTCCGCTACAGCGACGATGCGGGCGTGGTGACGCCCGAGACCAACCTGAACGGCTCGACGGCGAACATCGCCGGCGTGCTGAACGAGGCGCGCAACGTGCTGGGCATGATGCCGCATCCGGAGAACGCCACCGACCCGCAACTGGGCCGGCCCGACGGCGGCCCGTTGTTTGCCGCCATGCTGGAAGCAATGGCATGACCAAGCAATATCCGAACGACCTCATGGGCCTGAGCCATGAGGAATATGACATGGCCGTCGGCATTATGGGCCGCACGCCAAACCATCTCGAACTCGGCATCTTCTCCGTCATGTGGTCGGAGCACTGCTCGTACAAGTCGTCGAAGAAGTGGCTGAAGACCCTGCCGACCAAGGCGCCGTGGGTGATCTGCGGCCCGGGCGAAAATGCCGGCGTCATCGACATCGGCGACGGCCAGGCCGCCATCTTCAAGATGGAGAGCCACAACCATCCCAGTTTCATCGAGCCGTACCAGGGCGCGGCGACCGGCGTCGGCGGCATTTTGCGCGACGTGTTCACCATGGGCGCGCGGCCGGTGGCCAACATGAACGCGCTGCGCTTCGGCAGCCCGGACCACCCGAAGACCCGGCACCTGGTGGCCGGCGTGGTGCGCGGCATTGGCGGCTACGGCAATTGCGTCGGCGTACCGACGGTGGGCGGCGAGGTGAATTTCCACCCCAGCTACAACGGCAACATCCTGGTCAACGCGATGACCGTGGGCGTCGCCAGGACCGACAAGATTTTCTATTCGGCGGCGGCGGGCATCGGCAATTCGGTCGTCTATGTCGGCAGCAAGACGGGGCGCGACGGCATCCACGGCGCGACCATGGCCTCGGCCGAGTTCACTGATGATTCGGAAGAAAAGCGCCCGACCGTGCAGGTCGGCGATCCGTTCACCGAGAAGCTGCTGATCGAGGCGTGCCTGGAACTGATGGAGACCGACGTGATCGTCGCCATCCAGGACATGGGCGCGGCGGGCCTCACCTCGTCGTCCTTTGAAATGGCGTCCAAGGGCGGCATGGGCATCGAGCTGGAACTGGACCGCGTGCCGATGCGCGAGACCGGCATGACGCCGTACGAGCTGATGCTCTCGGAAAGCCAGGAGCGCATGCTGATGATCCTGAAGCCCGGCGAGGAGCACGTGGCCGAGGCGATCTTCCGCAAGTGGGAACTGGATTTCGCGATCATCGGCCGCCTGACCGATACCGGCCGCATGGTGCTGAAGTGGAACGGCGAGGTTGCCGGCGACCTGCCGATCGACCCGCTGGCGCTGGCCGCGCCGGAATATGACCGCCCGTGGGTGCCGACCCCGCCGCCCGCGCCGCTGGGCGACGTGCCGGCGCCGAAGGACTACGCCGCGGCGCTGAAGACCCTGATGTCGTGCCCTGACGTCGCCAGCCGGCGGTGGATCTGGGAGCAGTACGACCACCTGGTCATGAACGACACGATGCAGCGGCCGGGCGGTGACGCCGCCGTGGTGCGCGTGGCCGACATGAAAAAGGCGCTGGCGATCACCACCGACTGTACGCCGCGCTACTGCTATGCCGACCCGGTACAGGGTGGCCGGCAGGCGGTGGCCGAGACGTGGCGCAACCTGAATTCGGTCGGCGCGCGGCCGCTGGCCATCACCGACAACATGAATTTCGGCAATCCGCAGCGACCGGAAATCATGGGCCAGTTCGTCGGCTGCATCCAGGGCATGGCGGAGGCCTGCCGCGCGCTGGACTACCCGGTCGTGTCGGGCAACGTGTCGCTCTACAACGAGACCAACGGCAAGGGCATTTTGCCGACCCCGGCGATTGGCGGCGTCGGCCTGCTGGACGACCTGGACCACATGGCCACCGTGGCGCTGAAGCGCGCCGGCGACGTGCTGATCCTGATCGGCGCGGTCGAGAACCACCATGGCGGCCATCTGGGCCAGTCGCTGTACCTGCGCGAAGTGCTGGGCCGCGAGGAAGGCCCGCCGCCGCCGGTGGTGCTGGCGGCCGAACGGCGCGACGGCGACTTCGTGCGCGAACAGATCCGCGCCGGGCGGGTGGATACCTGCCACGACCTGTCGGACGGCGGCCTGGCCATTGCGGTGGCGGAAATGGCGCTGGGCGGCAATCTGGGCGCCACGATCCAGGTGCCGGCGGATACCCCGGCCCATGCCTGGCTGTTCGGCGAGGACCAGGGCCGCTACCTGCTGGCCGTGCCGGAACAGGCCGAGGCCGCCATCCTGATCGACGCCCGCAAGGCCGACGTGCCGGCCATTGTCATCGGCACCGTCGGCGGAAACGATTTGACAGCGACCGGCTACTACACAATATCGTTGCCAGAGCTTCGGCACGCGCACGAAGACTGGTTGCCGGCCTATATGGCCGCGCCCCGATAGGGATTTACGCATGGCGATGGACGCCGCCGAGATCGAACGGCTGATCAAGCAGGGCCTGCCGGACGCGGTGGTGACCATCCAGGATTTACGCGGCGACGGCGACCACTACGCCGCCGAAGTGCGCTCGAACGCCTTCAAGGGCAAGAGCCGGGTGCAGCAGCACCAGCTCGTCTACAAGGCCCTGCAGGGCCGCATGGGCGGCCAGCTCCATGCGCTGGCGCTGCAGACCGCCCCGCTCGACTGAACGAGGATCACATGACCGACGTCAACGACCAGATCAAATCCGAACTCGAGACCAATCCCGTCGTGCTGTTCATGAAGGGCACGCCGGTCTTCCCGCAGTGCGGCTTCTCGGCCGCGGTCGTGCAGGTGCTCACCCACCTGGGCGTGAAATTCAAGGGCGTGAACGTGCTGGAGGACCCGAGCCTGCGCGAAGGCATCAAGCGCTTCAGCGACTGGCCGACCATTCCGCAGCTCTACGTGAAGGGCGAATTCGTCGGTGGCTGCGACATCGTCCGCGAAATGTTCACCAGTGGCGAATTGCAGACCCTGCTGGACGACAAGGGCGTGGTTTATACGCCGGCGGCGTAAGACTCCTACGCATAGCCGCAGATCAACCCCCGCCCGACCGGCGGGGGTTTTTCATTTCAGCCGCGCTGGCTTACCCTCCCGGCAGTCGTCTGACCGGGAGAAAACCAATGACGGCACAATCGAACCTCGACCGCCTTGTCGCGGAGGCGGACATCCGCGCGCTCTGTTGCGGCTACGCCCAGGCACTGGACCGCCGCAACCTGGATCAGCTGCGCACGCTGTTCACGGCGGATGCGGTGCTTGAGGGCACCTCGACCACATTCACTGGCATCGACCAGATATCGAAGCTGGTCGGCCTGATGGGTGAACGCTATATCGCGACCCAGCATGCGCTGCACAACCAGATGATCAGCCTGGCAGGCGACACGGCGACGTCGGAGACCTATTGCACGGCGCAGCATGTGCGCAAGGCTGCCGATGGCACCACCGAGATCTATGTCATCGCCGTCCGCTACCGGGATTCTTTCCGCCGCGTCGATGGGGCGTGGCGGATTACGCGGCGTGTGGTGATTCCGGATTGGGAGGAAATCCGGCCGGCAACGGCCACGCCGTCACGGCATGGCGATCTGTAGACGCCTGTCGTCACCCCCACCCTACCCTCCCCCCTCAAGGGGGAGGGCAAAGAGGTGCGGGAGGAACTCCACCGCGAGATAGATGCCCACGCCGGCCAGCGCACCGACCAAAGTGCCGTTGATGCGGATGTACTGCAGGTCACGGCCGACCGCGAGTTCGAGGCGGTCGCTGATCTCGGCCGGGTCCCAGCGGCGCACGGTGTCGGCGATGAAGTCGCTGATGCGCGCGCGCTGCGGCAGCAGCACGGTGGTGAGGATGATTTCGAGCCGGCGGTTCAGCCGCTCCTGAAGGCCGAAATCGGCCAGCAGCGCGCGGCCGCCGGCGCCGATGGCAGCGCCCAAGGCGGCGCGGATGCGGGAGTCTGGCGCATCGAGATCGGCCAATGCGCGGGCGCGGATGTCGTCCCACAGGGATTCCAGCATGGCCTGCAGCGCCGGGTCGGTCAGCAGCTTGGCCTTCCACTGTTGCAGGCGTTCGCGCCAGGCGGGATCGGTCTGCAGGCCGGCCGCCAGATTGGCCACGGCGCGGTCAACGCTGGCGCGGGCGTCGCTGCCCGGCTGGGCCAGGCGCTGCAGCACATCGTCGACGCCGTTCATCAGCGCGTCGGCCAGTTTGGTGTCGACCCATTTGGGCACCCAGCGGCCGGTGCGCTGGCCGACCTCGGCCATTACGGTGGCGCGGTGGTCGCGGATGGCGGCGCGGGCGACGCCGACCATTTCGTCCAGCAGCAGGAAATGGTGGCCGCCCTGCACCACCGCCGACAGGGCGCGGCCGGCGAAGGGCGCGATGTCGCCTGCCTGGAGCTCGCGGTACAGCGCCTGGCGGAAAAAGGCGCGCAGATTTTCGTCACCCATGCGCGCCACGACGAACGGCAGCAGCGCGCCGGCGCGGTCGGCGAGGCCGGCGGCATTGGCATCGACCGCCAGCCAGCGGGCGGCGCGGCCCGCGAGATCGAGCTGGCGCAGGCGCGGCGCCAGGGCTTCCTCGGTCAGGAAGTGCGTCGCGATGAACTGGCCCAGCGCCACGCCGATGCGGTCCTTCTGGCGGGTGACGATGGCGGTGTGCGGGATGGGCAGGCCGAGGGGGCGGCGGAACAGGGCGGTCACGGCGAACCAGTCGGCCAGGCCGCCGACCAGCCCGGCCTCGGCCGCCGCGCGCACCAGGCCGGTCCAGAACGGCACCGCGGGCACGAGGAACGTGGCGACCAGCACCGCCAGCATGAAGACCAAGAGGCCGGTCGCAATGCCGCGCTGCCGCGCCAGGGCGGCGCGCTGCGTCTTTTCCTCGGGGAAATCGGTCGCCATCCGCCAGTCCCGCCGCCTAAGCTACGCGTCCAACGGCCCCATCATACCCGGAGTTCACATGACCGCGCCCCTGCTCGTCGCCCGCGACGGCGCCATTGCCACGCTGACCATGAACCGGCCGGAGACGCGCAACGCGCTGACCGACGAAGACATGATCGACGCGCTGGAAAGCGCGCTGGTGGAACTGAATGCCGATACGTCGGTGCGCGTGGCGATCCTGACCGGCAACGGGCCGGCCTTTTCGTCCGGCGGTAACCTGAAAAAGATGAACGAGCCGGGCGGCCTGTCGAAACTGCCGCCGGTGGGTGTGCGTACGGGCTATCGCCACGGTATCCAGCGCCTGCCGATGATTTTCCAGCGCATCGACCTGCCGGTGATCGCGGCGGTGAACGGGCCGGCCATCGGCGCGGGCTGCGACCTGACGTGCATGTGCGACCTGCGTATCGCCGGCGAGGCAGCAACCTTCGCCGAGAGTTTCGTCAAGGTGGGGTTGATTCCCGGCGACGGCGGCGCGTGGCTGCTGCCGCGGGTGGTGGGATTTTCGAAGGCGTGCGAGATGGCGCTGACCGGCGAGACCATCGATGCACGCGAGGCGCTGAACATCGGCCTGGTGTCGAAGGTGGTGGCGGATGCCGACCTGCTGGCCGAGGCGCGCAAGCTGGCCGAACGCATTGCCGTCAATCCGCCACACGCGGTGCGGATGACCAAGCGCCTGCTGCGCGAGGCGCAGGTTGCAACCCTGCCGGCGATCCTGGAACTGTCGTCGGCGCTGCAGGCGCTGGCGCACCACACCGGCGATCACCGCGAGGCGGTGAATGCCTTCGTGGAGAGGCGCAAGCCGGACTTCAAGGGCGATTGAGGACCAGGTCGGCCTGGTACATCGGGCCGCCGAGATGGCGCGGATAGCCGAGCCCCGACACGCAGATGACGTCGATGTCGCCGGGGCGGCCGACCGCGCCGTCGGCGACGAGCTGTGCACCAAGGGTTGCGGCGGTGCCGGCGGCGAGTGCCGCCCGCAGGCGGTCGGAGACCGGCGGCGATGACGGGCCGGTGATCACCACCAGCTTGCCGGCTTTCTTCTCGCGCGCGAGGGCGGCGGCGACATTGGCGTCGGTTGCGCCGTCGCGGCGGATCTCGACCAGCTTCGACCCCAGCGACACCGCGGTCACCGCATCGGCATTGCCGCCCTGCCCGGCCGGGGGTTTCATGGCCGCGCGCTCGGCGAAGAAAATGTAGCGCAGCGCCTTGGATTCAGGCGTCTCGTTCAGAATGCTGAAGCGCCCGCGATCAGCGGCGATCGCGATCTCCAGACCCTCGGCAATGCCCTGGGCGACGCTGTCCAATGCATGGCCGGGCGCCGGTTCATCGGGCCGCTCGCGTTGCATCCGGGCGCGATAGGCGGCGATGACAGCCAGTGGATCGCCCTGGGCGCGCACGGGCATGGCGCCGCTGCGGCGCACGGGGACGCGCGACACCGCCTGGAGCGCGGCGGCAATGACGTCGCCGTCGAGAACTTCGTCGATAATGCCAAGCGCCCGCGCGCGCGGCGCATCCACGGCCTCGGCGGACAAGATAAGATCCAGCGCGGGTTCCAGGCCGATCAGGCGCGGCAGGCGCTGCGTGCCGCCGCCGCCGGCGATGATGCCGAGGCCCACTTCCGGCAGGCCGAAGATCGAAGCGGGCGTGGCAATGCGGTAGTCACAGGCCAAAGCCAGTTCCAGCCCGCCGCCCAAGGCAGCCCCCTGGATGGCGCAGATGACCGGCACGTCGAGGTTTTCCAGCAGGCGTGCAAGGTCGCGCACCGGCGGGCCGATACGGGCGATGTGGAATTCCTTGATGTCGCCGCCGGCGATATAGCGGCCATTCGCGCCCGCGAGCACGACGCCCCTCAGGCCAGATTCATTGGCGAGGCCCGACAGCAGGTCGTGCAGCGCCTCGCGCACCACGAGATTGAGCGCGTTGACCGGCGGATTGTCGATGCGGATGACGGCAATGCCGTCGCGCCGCTCGACCAGAACCTGACCGGCCATAGAGCTAGCTGCGTTCCTGCACCAGCGCCCAGGCGCGTTCGGCCAGCGAGCGGTAGGCGCCGCCAATTTCGAGACCCTTGGCATCGGCCGCGTTGCCGTCGAGCGCGCGGCGATAGACGCCGGCGCGGATGGCCGCCGAGCGGAACATCGAGAAGATCAGGAAGAAGTCCCAGTGCGCCAGCGGCCGGCCGCCATGGGCCTTGTAGGCAGCGAGGAAACCGGCCTCATCCGGGATGCCCAGTTCGCGATAGTTGGTGCCGGCCAGACCCAGCGCCTCGCCCGGCGGCGAATGCCAGGCGATGCAGCAATAGCCGAGGTCCGACAGCGGGTGACCCAGCGTGGCCAGTTCCCAGTCAAGCACGGCGACCACCTTAGGCTCAGTCGGATGGAACATCAGATTGCCGATGCGGTAATCGCCATGGACGATGGAATTTTCGTCAGTGGCCGGCAGGTTCTTGTTCAGCCACACCACGAGATTGTCCATCGCGGCGTTTTCCTCGACCTTCGAGGCCTCGTACTGTTTGGCCCAGCGCGACACCTGGCGGGCGATATAGCCCTGCGGCTTGCCGAAACTCTCCAGGCCGACCGCGCGGTAATCCACCGCATGGAGCAGCGCCAGGACGCGCGCCGTCTCGTCATACATGGCCGCGCGCTCGGCCACCGTGCAGCCGGGCAGCAGGCGGTCGTTGAAGACGCGCCCCTCGACATGGTCCATGACGAAGAACATCTGGCCGATGATCGCGTCGTCGTCGCACAACAGGCGCATGCCCGGCACGGGCACGCCGCTGGCGCCCAGCGCCTTCATCACCGCGAACTCGCGATCGACTGCGTGCGCCGATGGCAGCAACTTGCCCGGCGGCTTCTTGCGCAGCACATAATTGCCGGCCGGAGTCGCGATGTGGAAGGTCGGGTTAGACTGGCCGCCCTGGAACTGGCGCACCTTCACGTCGCCGTCGAAACCCGGCAGCTTGCCACGCAGGTAGCGCACCAAGGCCGCCTCGTCGAAGCGGTGATTGGCGAGGACCGGGACGAGATGGGCGTCGCTCATCAGTCTACTTCGCGCGCGGCGGGCGATACTTGCCGAGTTCGGCCTTGGCGAGCTGGTTGCGGTGCACCTCGTCCGGGCCATCGACCAGGCGCATGGTGCGGGCCCGGCTGTACATGTAGGCAAGGCCGGAATCGGTCGTCACGCCGGCGCCGCCATGGGCCTGGATCGCCCAGTCCACCACCTGTTGCAGCATGTTCGGCGCGGCCACCTTGATCATGCCGATTTCCATGCGCGCCGCCTTGTTGCCAAGACGGTCCATCTTGTCGGCGGCGTTGAGCACCAGCCAGCGGGCCTGGTCGATCAGGATGCGGCAATTGGCGATGCGCTCGTGCCACACGCTCTGGTCGGCAAGGGCACGACCGAAGGCGGTGCGGCTGGCGAGCCGGCGGCACATCTTTTCCAGCGCCGTTTCGGCCATGCCAATGTTGCGCATGCAGTGGTGGATGCGGCCCGGGCCGAGACGGCCCTGCGCGATTTCGAAGCCGCGGCCCTCGCCCAGCAGGATGTTGGTGACCGGCACCCGGACGTTTTCGTACAGTATCTCGGCATGGCCGTGCGGCGCATCGTCCCAGCCGAACACCGGCAGGTTGCGCACCAGCGTGACACCGGGCGTCTTCACCGGCACGAGGATCATGGACTGCTGCTTGTGCTTGTCCGCATTGTCGGGGTCGGTCTTGCCCATGACGATGAGAATTTCGCAGTCGCGCGACATGGCGCCCGACGACCACCACTTGCGGCCGTTGATGACGTAGTGATCGCCGTCGCGCGTGATGCTGGTGCGGATATTGGTGGCGTCGGAGGATGCGACCTCGGGCTCGGTCATGCTGAAGGCGGAGCGGATTTTCCCCTCAAGCAGCGGCTTCAGCCACTTCTCCTTGTGCTCCTCGGTGCCGTAGCGCTCGATCGTCTCCATGTTGCCGGTATCAGGCGCCGAGCAATTGAACACGATTGACGACCAGTGAACGCGGCCCATGATCTCGGCCAGGGGCGCGAATTCCAGGTTGGTCAGGCCCGGCGCGCCGTGGCGCGCGTGGGTGTGAAACAAATTCCACAGGCCGGCGGCCCTGGCCTTGACCTTCAGTTCCTCGACGATGGGGAGCGGCGCCCAGCGGTCCTCGGCGGCGGCAAGCTGATCCCACCAGACCTGGTCGTTCGGGATGACATGCAGGGCCATGAAATCCTGCAGGCGCTCGATCAGCGCCTTGACCTTGTCGCTATGTTCGAAGTTCACCGCATCCGCCCCTTGTCTTTTTCCAGATCCGTCCGGTCTCCGGGTTAGCAGAGCCGGGGACACATATAAAGCCTCCGGGCGGCCGGAATAAGCCAATTTACGCCGGCAAGGCGCGGTGCGGGCCGGCGGAACCGGGACCAATAGCCACAGCTTTGTCATCCCCGGCCTGGCGCAATGGCCGAAACTCAACATTGGTCAATGAAACGGGTGAACCATGACCAAAAGTCTTTCTGCCCTGAGACAGTCCTACCGGTTCGGCGGCTTTCTCGGCCGCTTCCGACCCGGCAGCGGAATCAGCGAAACCGCCCGGTCCGCCCGGAACGTCTGACCTGTTCGTCAGATGCGAAGCTGTCGCGGATCGAGCGCGCGGTCCGTGCGGTACTGGAAGGAAATATTCCCGGCGACGTCGGCGAGATCGGCCTTGCGGCGCTGGCCGCCAAGATGGCTGCCGGCGGCACGATCATCCTGGACAATTGCCACGACCATGGCGGCTGCAAGACCGCCATGGACGAGTTCCAATCAGAACATTCCGAAATTTCGTTCGACGACGGGCCGAACGTTATTCTGAAGCGAATGCGGGGCCAGGTAGCCGCTCTCAGGCGCCCTGCCCCGCCGCACGGCGGAAACGGGCGAGGCCGATTTCATCCAGTTCGGCATTCTGGCGGCGTTCGACAGCAGCGCGCTCGCGCTTCGTGCGTCCCTCGGCCAGGGTCTCGTAGCGCTTCAGTTCCTGAAAGCATTCGCGCAGGTCATCCTGGGCCACGACCAGCTTTGCATCGGCCTCGGCCAGCGAGGCGTTGAGGCGATCGCGGCGTCCCAGCGCGAGGCGCAGCCAGGCTGGATAGGCCACGGCAAATTCGGAATCGCCTTGCGACAGCATCGCCTCGCGCTCCATGTCGATGGCGAGGCGCGCGAGTTCGGCCAGCAGGCCGTCCTTCAGCCTGTCGAGGTCGGTGACGACACGGCGCTGTTCGTCGAGCCGCCAGCGGCCGAGGCGGATGAGATTGTCGAGCGTACGCATCAGGCGCCTCCCGGTGCGGCGAGCAGGGTTTGCAGCGATTTATAGCCGGTGGCAAGCGAGGCCCGCTCGGCCTTGCCCTGGCGCAGGAAGGCGTCGAGTTTGTCATTGTAGGCAATGGCCTCGTCGACGCCTGGATCGGTGCCGCGCTTGTACGCACCAAGCCGGATCAGTTCGGCCATGTCCTCGTAAGTCGCCATCAACTTGCGCGCGCGGCCGACCATGGCGTTCTCGGCCTCGCTGTTGCAGCCAGGCATGGTGCGCGAGACCGAGCGCAACACATTGACCGCGGGATAGCGGCCGCGCTCGCCGATGGCGCGGTCAAGCACGATGTGGCCGTCAAGAATGCCGCGGACGGCATCGGCGATGGGCTCGTTGTGGTCGTCACCCTCGACCAGGACGGTAAACAGGCCGGTGATCGATCCCTTGCCGGTGCCGGGACCGGCGCGTTCCAGCAGCTTGGGCAATTCGGCGAAGGCGGTCGGCGGATAGCCCTTGGTGGTTGGCGGCTCGCCACCCGACAGGCCGATCTCGCGCTGCGCCATGGCAAAGCGGGTCACGCTGTCCATCAGGCACAGCACCTGCTTGTCGCGGTCGCGGAAATATTCGGCAACGGCCAGCGTCATGTACGCGGCCTGGCGGCGCATCAGCGCCGGCTCGTCGGACGTTGCGACGACGACGATGCTGCGGGCCAGGCCTTCGGGGCCCAGGTCGTCGTGCAGGAACTCCTGCACCTCGCGGCCGCGCTCGCCGATCAGGCCGATCACGTTGACGTCGGCGGACGTGTAGCGTGCAATCATCGACAGCAGGATCGACTTGCCGACGCCGGAGCCGGCGAAGATGCCCATGCGCTGGCCGCGGCAGCAGGTCACAAATGTATTGAGGGCGCGGATGCCGAGATCGATCTTGCCGCCGACCCGCGTGCGCAAATGCGCCGGCGGCGGCGCGGACCGAATGGCATAGGCCTTGGGACCGACACCCAGCGGCGGCCCGCCATCGAGCGGACGGCCACGCGCGTCGATGACGCGGCCCAGCCAGGAATCATCGGGACGAATGGAAGGCTCGGGCTCGCCGACAATGGCCTTGCAGCCCATGCCGACACCTTCGAGCGGACCGAAGGGCATGGCCAGCGCGCGGCCCTGGCGGAAGCCGACGATCTCGGCATCCACGTTGGTGCCACGCCCCTGGAGGGCGACCCGACCGCCGATACTGAGGCTACGCTCGACGCCGGCCACCTCGACCAGCAGGCCCTGGATGGCAGATACCCGTCCGTAAAGGCTGAATTCTGGGACCCGGTCGATTTCAGCCAGCATCGTGTCCAACGGGCAACTCCCTAAAAAACGGCGGATTTCCGCCGCCCGGAGAGTGACCGGGAAGGTTTAAGGAGGGGTAAAGGGAATAGTCTAGTTCACCGACTTTAACCGGCGTTAACCAGTCGTTAATCCAAACCGTTAACCATTGGGGTCAGCAAAAGGCGGGGTGGCCCGCCGGACGAGGGGAACCGGAAATGCGCGTACTCCTGATTGAAGACGACAGCGCCGTGGCGCGCAGTATCGAGCTGATGCTCGGCGGGCATGGCTTCAATGTGTACACCACAGACCTGGGCGAAGAGGGCATCGACCTCGGCAAGCTCTACGACTACGACATCATCATCCTGGACCTGAACCTGCCGGACATGCACGGCTATGACGTGCTGCGCAAACTGCGCGCCGCCAAGGTCGCGACGCCGATCCTGATCCTGTCGGGCATGGGCGATGCGGACAAGAAGGTGAAGGGCCTAGGGTTCGGCGCGGACGACTACCTGGTCAAGCCGTTCGACCGCCAGGAATTGATCGCCCGCCTGCAGGCCATCGTGCGCCGCTCGAAGGGCCATGCGGAAAACGTCATCAATGTCGGCCAGCTGACCATCAACCTCGACTCCAAGTCGGTCGAATCCAGCGGCCGCCGCCTGCATTTGACCGGCAAGGAATATTCGATGCTGGAACTGCTGGCGCTGCGAAAGGGTTCGACCCTGACCAAGGAGATGTTCCTGAACCACCTCTATGGTGGCATGGACGAGCCGGAACTGAAGATCATCGACGTCTTCATCTGCAAGCTGCGCAAGAAGCTGGCCACGGCGACCGGCGGCACCAACTACATCGAGACCGTCTGGGGCCGCGGCTACGTGCTGCGCGAACCGACGACCGCGGCAATGGAGCCTGTCGCCAAGGTCGCGGCAGCCCCGAAAGCCGCCCCCGCCAAGGCGCCGGCAAAACGGCCGGCACTGGCCGCCGCGCGGTAACCCAGATCGGCATACGGAAAGGGCGCGGCTAGTTCCGCGCCCTTTTTTTGTCCGCAGGCACCCGGAATGCGGGGGCAGCAGGGATTTTTCCGTGGCCAAAGTGAGACATTTGGCCTACACGCGCGTTACGGATCGGAACAACGACCCGGCAACAGGACCCGTTTTCGTTGGATGGCGTTGGCTTGCCAAGTTCAACAATGCGGGAGTTTGGAATGACCGAAGCCACGCCGTCCACCGTTGCAGGCAAGCGCGTCCTTATCGTCGAGGACGACCATTTGCTGGCGTTTACGCTCAAACACATGCTGGAAGATCTGGACTGCATCGCGGTCGGACCGGCGGCCAAGGTAAAAGATGCCTTCGCGATCGCCGAGAAAGAGACGTTCGACATCGCGATCCTCGACGTCAACCTGCTGGGTGAATCGATCTACCCGTTTGCCAAACACCTCTATGACCTGAAGCAGCCCTTCGTATTTTCGACCGGCATGCCGCTGCATGCGGCCAACGGCCTGTTCCAGGACGTGCCGGTGCTGGCAAAGCCGTTTTCGCTGGCCGATTTGCAGCGGACCATCGCGGCCAGACTGGGTCGCTAAGGACCTGGGCCGTCAGGCGGCGACGGCGTACACGCCGCGTTGTCCGGGCACCGGACGGAAGCGATCGGTCGCCCCCAGCACGGTCTCCGCACCACCCAGATACAAGGCGCCGTCGAGCGGGATTTGCCGCGCGATGTTGTCGAGGACCTTGGCGCGGGTCGGCAGGTCGAAATAGATCAGCACGTTGCGGCAGAACACCACGTCGAACTCGCCGAGCGCCGACAGGTCTTCGATGAGATTAACGCGGCCGAACGAGACCATGGAGCGGAGCGCAGGCGCGAGCTGCCATTGCTGGCCGACGCGGCTGAAATGCGTCATCAGCATCTGCACGGGCAGGCCGCGCTGCACCTCAAACTGCGAGTAGAGGCCGGCGCGCGCCTTGTCGAGCATCTCGCTCGATAGATCGGTGCCCAGAAGCTCGATCGTCCAGCCTTCGAGCTGGGCGGCGAATTCATGCAGGATCATCGCCAGCGAGTACGGCTCCTGGCCGGACGAACAGGCGGCCGACCAGATGCGCAGCCGGCGGGTCGCCGCGCGCGCCTGTAACAGGTGCGGCAGGGTCTCGGTGCGGAAAACGTCGAACGGGCGCACGTCGCGGAAGAAGAACGACTCATTGGTCGTCATCGCCTCGGTGATTTCGCGCAGCAGCGCCTCGTCGTTACCCCTGGCAACCAGGGCCACGAGATCGTCGAGGCCGGCCAGGCCGCGGCGGCGCGCGATGGGCACCAGGCGACTTTCCAGCAGATAGAATTTGTCATGCCCCACCACGAGGCCCGACCGTAGCCGGACCTGTGCTGCAAGCATGTCGAATTCGGCCGGTGTCATTTTCCCATGTCCGCCTAGAGCAAGCCGACCTGGGTGAACTTCGCCTCGAGGATGTCGCGGTCGAAGGGCTTCATTATGTATTCGTCCGCCCCCGCCGCCAGTGCCTCGCGGATATGCCCGATATCGTTCTCGGTGGTGCAGAAGACGACCACCGGGCCCTTGCCCGGGTGCTCGCGGCGGATAGTGCGCAGAAAGTCGATGCCGTTCATCACCGGCATGTTCCAGTCGAGCAGGACGGCGCTGGGCATGTGGCGCGCGCAGGCGTCGAGTGCATCCTGGCCGTTGGCGGCCTCGTCGGTGGCGAAGCCAAGCTGCTCCAGAATGCGTTTCGCGACCGTGCGGATGACCCTGGAATCATCGACGATCAGGCAGGAACGCATGGGCACCACGTCTCCCATCGAATCATCCTTTCCGCGCGTATCGGCCGCGCCCCAAGCACATGCCGAGGCCAGCGTGGCGCACACCATGCCGAGGAAACACCTTTCGAGGATGAGTGGGGCGGGGTTAATTTCGGGTGAATGACAGGGTGACGTTGCCGTCACCCTCCGCCAGGGCCAGCCGTCCGCCGGCCTGTTCGGCAGCATGGGCGGCGAAACCGGCGACTGCCGTCTGGGCATCGAGACTGTCGTCCGCGGTGCCGCCGCCCAGCGCCGCCGGAACACCGGCCTGCGGACGGGCGCCCGTGCCCGCCGCCACGACCCGGAAGTCACCGGCCGTGGCAGCGATCCTGAGCGTGCCGCCGCGCGGCAGAGTGGCATCGGTGCCGGCCCAGTCGAGCTTCAACCGGCCCCCGGCGAAATAGTCGTCGGCCGCGGTGCGCAGCCGGGCCAGCGCCTGCGGTTCGTCGCCACCGGCGGCGCCGAACGCCAAGCGGAAATAGCTGATGCGGCGGGACGCCTGGGCGGCGCTCTGGCCAATGAGATCGACAGCCTGCCGGCGCATTTCCTCGTCGTTCTCATCCACCAGCAGTTCGGCGCCATTGGCCGCAGCCCCGACCGGAGAGGCGAGGTCGTGGCAGATGCGGGACGTGATGAGGTTGAGCAAGGCGAGCGACGTCATGGCGACAAATCCTAACCAGGCCGGCCGGACCGGCGGCTTGCAAGCAAACGCCCGGCGGCGGCCAAATCATCCGGGGTATTGATATTGAAGAACGGATCGACCGGATCGGCCTGCCACTCTACCGTTGCCGCCCCCTGACGGGCCACCCAGGCGTCGGCCCGCCGGAGGCCGTCATCGACCAGCGCCCGGCGCAGATCGGCAGCCGTGCCAAGGGGCCACAGGCCGACAACGGGATGCAAACGACCACGGGACGCCGCGACCGCCCCCCGCGTGCCAGCCGCGACGGCGAGGCGCGCCACGAGGTCGACCGGCAGGAACGGCGCGTCAGCCGGAACGGTGATGATCCACCCTGCCGAGGGCCGTTCACGCGCAGCCCAGTCCAAACCGGCCAACAGTCCCGCCAACGGGCCCAACCGGCCAGGAAGGTCGTCGATGATGACGGGCAGCCCGCAAGCATCGAAGCGGGCAGGATCGCCATTCGCGCTGATCGCCAATGCATCGACCTGGGGGGAGAGCACACGGATCGCATGGTTCAACAGCGCCTCGCCGCCCAGGGAGCAGAGCGCCTTGTCCGCCGCACCGAGGCGCCGGCCCGCACCGCCGGCCAGAATGATCCCGACCGGCCGGCGTACAGGCTGGATTGCCGCGGCACTTACCATGCCCCATGATGCGATTCCTCTTCGTACCGGACAAGCCTGTGTCATGACCCCCGCCGACCTTGCCGAACCCGTGCGCCGGCTGGCGGAACGTGCCGGTGACGCCATTCTCGCAATCTACGGCCAGCCATTCGATACCGTGGCGAAGGCGGATGGATCACCTGTCACGGCGGCCGACCTGGCGGCGGACCGGATCATCTGCGCCGGCCTGGCTGAACTGACGCCCGATGTGCAGATCGTGTCGGAAGAGCGTGTCGGCAGCGCGCCCCCGGCGCCGGCCGCACGCTTCTGGCTGGTCGATCCGCTGGACGGCACGCGCGAGTTCGTCGTCCGCAACGGCGAGTTCACCGTCAACATCGCCCTGATCGAAAACGGCGTGCCGCTGCTGGGCTGCATCCACATTCCGGTTACGGCGGAAACCTATCTGGGCTGGCTGCCCGACCAGGCGCGGGGCTGGCGCCGGGGCACGGGATGCGCCATCACGGCGCGCATGCCCCCGTCCAGCGGCATGGTCGCGGTCGCCAGCCGGCACAATCGTGACGCGGAAACCGATCGGATCCTGGCGGAAAACCAAGTGCAGGACGTGCTGTCCGTCGGCAGCGCGCTCAAATTCTGCCGGGTCGCCGAAGGCGCGGCGGATATCTATCCGCGCTTCGGACCGACCTGCGAGTGGGACACCGCCGCCGGCCATGCGCTGGTCGTGGCGGCGGGCGGATCGGTGACCGCCTGGGACGGCGGACCCCTCACCTACGGCAAGCCGGGTTTCCGCAACCCCGGCTTCATCGTGCGCGGGCGCCGCTGACCCCTTAGCGGTTGACGTCCACGACGACGCGGCCACGCACCTTGCCGGCCAGGATGTCCGGCGCCACGGCGATGATGTTCGACATCGGCTCGACCGTGGTGATCGCCTCGATCTTCGTCGGGTCGAGATCGCGCGCCAGCCGGACCCACGCCGCCTCGCGCCGCGCGCGCGGCGCCGAGACACTGTCGACGCCCAGCAGTGCAACGCTGCGCAGGATGAACGGCAGGACGGTGCCCGGCAGGTCGGCGCCGCCGGCCAGGCCGCAGGCGGCGATCGCGCCGCCCCAGGCGGTCTGGCTCAACACCGTCACCAGCGTCTGGCCGCCTACGCTATCGACGCCGCCGGCCCAGCGTTCGCTGGCGAGGGGGGCGCCCTTCTGTGCCAGCTCGTCTCGGGTGACGAAGCCGCTGGCGCCGAGGGACTTCAGATAGTCGTGGGTCTCGGCCCGGCCGGTGGCGGCAATGACCTTGAAGCCCAGCTTCGCCAGCACGGCGACAGCGACCGAGCCGACGCCGCCAGCCGCACCGGTGACCACCACCTCGCGGTCGCCCGGCTTCACGCCATGATGCTCAAGCGCCATCACGCACAGCATCGCGGTGTACCCGGCCGTGCCGATGGCCATGGCCTGCTTCTCGCTGAGGGCTGCGGGCAGGCGTACCAGCCATTCTGCCTTGAGCCGCATCCGCTGGCTGTAGCCGCCCCAAAAGCGCTCAGACAGGCCCCAGCCGTTGACGATGACCTTGTCGCCGGGCTTCCAGTCCGGGTGGCTGGATTCCGCGACCGTGCCGGCCAGGTCGATGCCGCCAACCATGGGAAACTTGCGGACGATCTTGCCCTTGCCGGTCAGGGCCAGACCGTCCTTGTAGTTCAGGGTCGAATAGGCGATGTCGACCAGCACGTCGCCCGCCGGGAGCTGATCGACCGTCAGCGGCTTCACGGCCGCGCGGCTCTTGCCGTCCACTTCCTCGATGACGATGGCGTTGAAACTGCCGGACATTGATTTTCCTCCCGTGAGCAAGGGACGTTAGCAGACCGACGGCGATAGGGTAAACTCGCGCCATGACCGCCCTCTCCCCCATCCCCGCGCCGTCGCGCGCGATCGACCGCCTGATCATCCGGCAGCCCGACGACTGGCACGTGCACCTGCGCGACGGCCCGATGCTGAAGGCGGTCGTCGCCTATACCGCGCGCCAGTTCGGCCGCGCCATCATCATGCCGAACCTGACCCCGCCGGTCACCACGGCGGGGATGGCGGCGGCATATCGCCAGCGCATCGTCCGCGCGGCCGGCAAGGACAGTGGCTTCACGCCGCTGATGACCTGCTACCTGACCGACCATACCGACCCGGCGGACCTGCGTGACGGCCGCAAGCGCGGCATCTACACCGCGGTAAAACTTTATCCGGCTCATGCGACGACGAATTCCGCGCACGGCGTGACCGACATGGAAAAACTGGCGCCGGTTTTCGCCACCATTGAGGAGATCGGCCTGCCGCTGCTGGTGCATGGCGAAGCAACATCGCCCGACGTCGATATCTACGACCGCGAGGCCGTGTTTATCGAGCGCACGCTGGCGCCGATGGCGAAGCGCTTTCCCGGCCTGAAGATCGTGTTCGAGCACATCACCACGCGCGATGCCGTGGCGTTCGTGCGCACCGCGGGGCCGACCATGGCCGCGACCATCACGCCCCATCACCTGGAGCACAACCGCAACGCCATGTTTGCCGGCGGCATCCGGCCGCATCTCTACTGCCTGCCCGTCGCCAAACGCGAGCCACACCGCCTGGCGCTGCGTGAAGCGGCGACCTCGGGCGACGCCGCGTTCTTCCTGGGCACGGACAGCGCGCCGCACAAGCGCGAGGCGAAGGAAGCCGCCTGCGGCTGCGCCGGCGTGTTCTGCGCGCCGATGGCGCTGGAAAGCTATGCGAAGACATTCGACGAGGAAGGCCGCCTTGATCGCCTCGAAGCGTTCGCCTCGTTGAACGGGCCGAAGTTCTATGGCCTGCCGGTCAACGAGAAGCGCATCGCCCTGGTGCGTGCGGCGACCCCGGTCGCGGCGGAGGTGAAGGTGGGCCGCAGTGCGCTGGTGCCGTTCCATGCCGGCGCCACGCTGAACTGGCGGTTCGAGGGCCTCGTCGCCGGCTGAGGCCCATGGCCGCCGCCGGCAGGCGGCGGAACCAGCCCGGTAATCGTGCGTTGTATCGACAATTCGGGTCATACGCACGAGAGGCGAATCATGAACAAGCTTCTGGCACTGCTCACCGGTCTGGCGCTGGCCGCCTGTGCTGCTGGTCCGCCGGCGCCGCTGGGCCCGCAGCCCACCGATCCGGTCGGCATGCGCCTCTCCGCCCCCGAACTACAGAACATGGTCGTCGGCAGCACCGGCACCGGCACCCGCACCGGAACCATGTCGATGTGGTCGATGTACGTTTCCCCCGATGGCCGCCTGTTCGGCAAGAGCGCGACGCTGCGTGATACCGGCACCTGGCGGATCACACCCGATGGCCAGCTTTGCATGCAATGGCAGGTCGATTTCGACGCCCAGCCGACCTGCGTCACTGCCTATCGCATGGGCAATGCGATCCAGCTGGCGACCAGCGACGCCCGGGCCGTCCTGACGTTCCTTCCCGGCAACAAGTTGTAAGTGAGCGGACAGTCCCAGATGAGTTCAGAAAACCTGCACGCCCCCCGAGAGCGCCTGTCCCACAGGACCTTGGCCCTGCACCACGCCATTACCTCGCTGGTCGAGGAACTGGAGGCCGTGGACTGGTACCGCCAGCGGGCGGACGATTGCGAGGACGAGGCCCTGAAAGACATTCTGCTGCACAACATGCGCGAGGAAATCGAGCATGCCTGCATGGCCCTGGAGTGGCTGCGCCGGAACGATGACAATTTTACAAGGCATATGGACAAAATCCTTTACGCGGACGGCCCGATCGCCAAACAGGGCTAGTCGTGCCTCCTCCCCCTGGCCCTGTTTGGGGCCGCCCGCCAAGCGGGTGCTTCCCGAGGGCGGGGAGATGGTGTACCAATATTGTTTCCCATGGCGGGCCAATGGCTTTTGATTGGGGAACGAACCGGCATCCAATTTGGGTGGCGGCAACGGATGGCGGCGGATCGAGTGAATACCTGCAGGAAACCAATGCGCGCTGCCCTCCGGGCCGACAGGCCCCCTGCGCTTGAAATCAACAAGGAAACTGGACGATGAGTAAGGGACGGGAGTTCCGGCCGCCGCGGCGGCGCGGCTTCGACGACGACATGTTTTCGCCGCGCTACAACCCGAATGCCGGCCCACCGGCCAGGCGCGATGCCCCCCGGGTTGAGGGCCCGACGGTCGATGCGACCGTCAAGTGGTTCAACCCCGAAAAAGGCTTCGGCTTTGCTGAGCTGGCGGACGGTTCGGGCGATGCGTTCCTGCATGTCGCGGTGCTGCAATCCGCCGGCAAGGACTCGGTCGCGCCGGGCACCAAGATGAAGGTCAATGTCGGCCAGGGCATGAAGGGCCGGCAGATCACGGCCGTTACCGAAGTCGACGAGAGCACCGCAACGGAAGAGCCGCGGCGTTCCGCGCCGCGTCCCGGTGGTTTCGGCGGCGGCGGCGGTGGGTTTGGCGGCGGCGCGGGCGGCGGTCAGCGCCGCGGTGCGCCCGATCCGTCGACGGCAGTCGACCTCAATGGCACCGTCAAGTGGTTCAACGGCACCAAGGGCTTTGGCTTCGTCCAGGCCGAGGATGGTGGCAAGGACGTCTTCCTGCACGTTTCGGTGCTGCAGAAGGCCGGCCTGACCGACATCGCCGAGGGCCAGCGGGTCGCCATGAAGGTGGTCGATACGCAGAAGGGTCGCGAAGCGATTTCGATGTCGATCGCCTGACCGTCATTACCGCTTAAAGATACCCGTTCGGTTGAGCCCGGTCTGTCAGACCGGGCTCAATTCGTTTTGGGCCGTCTTTTCGGCCATAGCGTCGACATCGATGACGATCTCGGCCACCAGCGGCAAGTGATCCGACGCGGCATGGGCCAGCGTCGTCTTGTGGACATGGATAGTCGCGATGTTGCTGTTCGGAACCGACCAGATCCGGTCCAGCGACATCAGCGGGCGGCGCGACGGAAAGCTGCGCAGCTTGGGCAATTGCGCTGGCGCGCCGAGGCGGCGCAGCTTGCGGCGCTCGGGGCCGAAAATATTGAAATCGCCCATGAAGATGGTCAGCGGCTGCTCCTCGGTCTGCAGCGCGGTGCCGAGGCGGCGCAGCTGCTGCTCGCGCTCATGCGGAAACAGGCCGAGATGGGTCGCGATGATGCGGATGCCCGTGCCCTGGACATCAATGGCGCAGTCGATGGCGCCGCGCGGCTCGAACGGCGACACGCTGAGATCGATCAGCTTTATCGCACCAATGTCCCACTTCGCGAACACCGCATTGCCGAACGGCGAGCGCCGCCGCAGGTTCGGTCCCGCCACGGCCTTCATGCCGAGATGGCGGTCGAAGAAATGAAACTGGTCGATCTCACTCGACACCGGATTACCGCCTACCTCCTGCAGGGCATAGATGTCGGCGTCGATCTCGCGCAGTACCGCGAGCGTCCGCTCGGGGTTGCACTGCTTGTCGATGCCGACGCAGGAATGGATGTTGTAGGTAGCGACGCGGAGACGAAGCGACATTTTGCCCTCTTTCACCTTGGACGCAGGAGCGGGGCGGACCTGCGACCCAAAATACCTACATGGCCATGCAATTCGTCGGCCAGAAGCGTGCAAATCCCGATCAGGAAAGGCACCAAATAATAGACTATGCGGAACACCAGCAGGCCAGCCATGAGGCGGGTGCCGGGCAGGAATGATGAAACGCCGAATTCCAGCACACCCCACCCGCCCGGGACATGGCCAATCAGGCCCGTTGCGTTGGACCCGACGTACACCGCCGCCACGGCCGGCTAGGCCGCCTCGTTAAAAGGCGCCAGACAGAAATAAAGTGCAGCAGAAACGCACAGGAAATTCGCGGTGCCGGCCAACAATTGACCGGCGGCCAGGCGCGCCGGCGGAACCGGCAGAGAGAGCCGCCACAGACGAAAGATCGTCCCTTCATAGCGCCGACAGGCCGCAACATAGGCAAGGGCGACCGCCAAAGGAAGCAGTCCAAGCACGGTAATGGCCGTGGCAGGGCTGATACCCAGCAGGTCGGAAATGACATCGCTCCGCGCCAGTGTCGCCCAACTGGCCGTCAACAACAGACCGAAGGCGATCGTGATACCGGCAAATAACAGAAGGCGCGCGACCGCGTCGGGCCGGCCGCCGGACCGACCGTACATGCGCAAACGCACCGCCCCGCTGCTGAGCGCCGCCAGCCCGATGCTGTGGCCGATGCCGAGGGCGGCCAGCACCACCAAGGCGTTGCGGGCGGGCGGCACCCGCAGGCCGGCATAGCGCGCGCCCAGCATCTCGCCCGCCGACAGGCAGGCAATGCTGCCCAGCGTGAACAGGGTGGCGGCGACAAGGTTCAGGCGCGGAAAGGACGCGATCGCGGCGGACAGATCAGCCAGGTCGTAGCGTCGAAGCACCCAATACAACAGCGCCAGCCCGAGGATCGTCGTGCCCCCCCACAGGAAAGGCTTGATGTGTCGCCAATTCATTGGGTCGAAACGGTTCGTGGCCGACGCGGTTCCGTGAAACCCGGGAGGCGATTTGGCGTTAAGACGTCATGCCATACGAACCCGAAATCCTAAAACCTGGCGATAATTGCTGGCGTGTCTCGACCGCCGACAAGGTCGCCTTCCTGGTCGACGGCGCCGACTATTTTTCCACCCTGTCGACCAGCCTGCAGCGCGCTGAGCGGCGCATCGTCATCCTGGGCGGGGACTTTGACAGCCGTATTTCGCTGGTGCCGGGCGGTCCCAGTCTTGCCGAGATGCTGCTGGACCTACTGGCACGCAAACCAGACCTGCACATCCACGTCCTGGTATGGCGCAGTTCGCTGTTTTATTGCGCCAATGGGGAGATATCCCTGTTCGGAGAAACCTGGCGCGATCATCCCCGCGTGCATTTCGTCCTGGACGGTGCGCATCCGGTTGGCGCCTCTCATCACCAGAAGGTCGTGTGCGTCGACGATTCACTGGCCTTCATGGGCGGCATGGACCTGACCCAGGAGCGCTGGGACGATTGCGGCCACGCGCCCGACAACCCGGGCCGCATCAACCTGACAAACAACAACTACTGCCCCGTGCACGATGTGCAGATGATGGTCGATGGGCCGGCCGCCGCCGACATCGCCGCGCTGGCTGCAGAGCGCTGGCGCGTGGCGACGGGCGAGATGCTCGAGGAATTGCCCCGCCGCTTTCGCCGCTGGCCACGACATGTTCGCCCGGCCCTGCGCCGCCACCGCATGGCCATTGCGCGCACGCACCCGGCCTATAACGACCGGCCAGAAGCGCGCGAGATCGAGGCGCTGAACTACGAAGCCCTGAAAGCGGCGAAGAAGTACATCTACCTCGAGGCGCAATACTTCGCGCTGCCGACGCTGACCGATCTTCTGGCCGACCATTTGCAGCGGCGGAGCGGCCCGGAGGTCATCATCGTCGCAACGCGCAAGTCGAACGGGGTGCTGGAACAGTACGTGATGGGCGAAAACCGTGACCGTCTGTTCGGCCAGTTGCGCCGCGCCGACCGCTGGAACCGGTTGCGCCTGCTCTACCCTGTCTCGGCGACAGCGCCGGAATGCGAAGTGAAGGTCCATTCCAAACTGGTTATCGTGGATGGGCGGTTCCTGCGCGTCGGATCGTCCAACCTCAATCACCGCTCGATGGGTCTTGACACCGAGATCGATGCCGCCTTCGAGGCAGAGGGACTTACCGCACGCCGCGGCATTGGCCGCCTGTTGTGCCGCCTGCTGGGCGAGCATATGGGCGTATCCCCGGCGCGCTTAGCGCGGCATCTGGCGGTGCACCGCTCGCTGGTCCGCACAGTGGACAAGCTGAATTGCGGCGAACGCTGCCTGGTGCCGTTCCCGGGTTCCGAGGCCGATGGCGAGTTCGAGCCGACGCTGGGCAGTTCGTTGCTGGACCCGCACCGGCCGATCGACCTGGACTACCTGTGGAACGCGCTGACGAGTTTGGTGCCGCTCAGGTTTTCGCGCTAGGGGCGTCGAGCCCGGCAATTTTCAATGAAGCCGCCTGACGCTGTTCCAGTGTTGCCAGATCGAAGTCGCGGATCAGGTCCTGGAACAGCCGGTGCCAGTTGATCTCCGCCTTGAGGCGCAGGAACACGCCACCGAGGCCGATGGCGGCGCGATCCATGAATACGAACTCGCGCGGCGGGGTGACGCCGCCCTTCTCGCGCAACTGCATATGGACCTTCTCGGCGACGTCGCGGCCGTAAACGCCGTCCTTGGCGAATTCCTGGATGCGGCGCGGGCGGTCTTCCAGCAGTGGCGCATAGACGAATTCGGCCCAGAGATTCAGCGTGTCGATGACCTCGTTCGACAGGCCGGTGAAGCCCCAGGTCTCGTAGGCATGGACCGCGAGGGCCCGGTCATCGGTCGAGATCGCGCGGTAGAGATCGATCACGCCGGCGACAAAGCGCGGCGGGAAAATGCGGACGCAGCCGAAGTCGAGCAGGTTGATGCCCTGGTCGGGACGCGCGGAGTAATTGCCGAGATGCGGATCGCCATGGATGACGCCATATTCATAGAACGGCACGTACCAGGCGCGGAACATGTTGGTGGCCAGCTGGTTGCGCACCTCGACCGGCGCATCTTCCAGTTCGGCCAGTGGCCGGCCGTCAAGCCACGACATGGTAAGCAAGCGCTTGGTGGATAGCTCGGTATCCACCTCAGGCACATGAATCTCGGCCTCGTTGCGCAGCATGTGGCTATACAGGCGCATGTGCCGCGCCTCCAGCTCGTAGTCCAGTTCCTCGCGCAGGCGGGCGGCGATCTCGTCGTGGATGTGGCGTGGATCGATGGCGCGGTCATAGCGGCGGTAGATCGCGAAGAACATGCGCAGCTGGTTGAGATCGGCCTCCACCGCCGACGCCATGTCGGGATATTGCAGCTTGCAGGCAAGACGCCGCCCGTCCAGCGCCTCGGCCGCGTGCACCTGGCCGAGCGATGCGGCAGCCGCGGCCGTGTGCGCGAAAATCTTGAAGCGCCCCTCCCAGCCTGGCCCCAGTTCACCCTGCATGCGGCGCTTCACGAACGGCCAACCCATGGCCGGCGCATTGGCCTGCAACTGCGTCAGTTCCTGGACGTATTCCTTCGGCAACGCCTCGGGGATGGTGGACATGATCTGCGCCACCTTCATCAGCGGCCCCTTCAGCCCGCCTAGCGCCGCACGCAGTTCGGATGCATGTTCCGCGCGGTCGATCTTCAGGCCGAGGACACGCTCACCCGCCAGCCGCGCCGCCAGCCCGCCCACGGCCCGGCCGACGCGGGCGTAGCGCCGGACGCGGCCACCGATATTGTCGTCGTCAGGCAACGGACCCGGCGCGCTCTAGCTCGTCAATGAAGCCCTCGATCACGCCAAGGCCCTTGGACCAGAAGGCCGGGTCGCTGGCATCCAGGCCGAACGGGGCCAGCAGCTCCTTGTGGCGCAGCGTGCCGCCGGCCTTGAGCATGGTGAAGTACTTGTCCTGGAACCCCTGCTCCGCATTCGCGTAGACGACGTAGAGCGCATTCACCAGGCAATCGCCGAACGCATAGGCATAGACATAGAACGGCGAATGGATGAAGTGCGGGATGTAGCACCAGAAGGCGCGGTAGCCGTCGTCGAAGCGGAGCGCCGGACCCAGGCTTTCGGTCTGCACGCCCAGCCAGATTTCGCCGAGACGTTCGGGCGTCAGCTCGGTCTTGCGCCGTTCGGCATGGACGCGCTGCTCGAACGTGTAGAACGCGATCTGACGCACCACGGTGTTCAGCATGTCCTCGACCTTCGATGCCAGCATGATGCGACGGCGCGCGGCCGGCGCGGCATCGAGCATGGCGCGGAAGGTCAGCTGCTCGCCGAACACGGACGCGGTTTCGGCCAGGGTCAGCGGCGTGTCGCTCATCAGCGTGCCCTGCCCCGCCGCCAGCACCTGGTGCACGCCGTGCCCCAGTTCATGCGCCAGGGTCATCACGTCGCGCGTCTTGCCCTGGTAGTTCAGGAGCAAGTAAGGATGCGCGCTTGGTACGGTCGGATGCGCGAAGGCGCCCGGCGACTTGCCGGGGCGCGACGGCGCGTCGATCCACGCATTGTCGAAGAACTTCTGCCCGATCTCGGCCAGTTTCGGCGAGAAGCGGCCATAGGCCTTGAGCACGGTGTCGCGCGCCTCGGGCCAGGGAATCGTGCGATCAGCGTCCTCGGGCAAAGGCGCGTTGCGGTCCCAGTAGTCCAGACGATCGCCGCCCAGCCACTTCGCCTTCATGGCGTAGTAGCGGTGCGACAGGCGCGGATAGGCCTGCTGCACGGCAGCGACCAGCGCATCGACCACTTCGGGTTCGACGGCGTTGGACAGGTGCCGTGCGGCCTCGGGACTTGGCAGGTTGCGCCACTTGTCCTCGATCTCCTTGTCCTTGGCCAGGGTGTTGGTAATGAGCGAGAACAGCCGCGCGTTCTCGCCGAACGTCTTGCCCAGCGAGAGCGCCGCCGCCTTGCGCGTGGCGGGCTTTTTGTCCGACAGCAGGTGCAGCACCTGCTCCGAAGTGAGCGACTTCCCGTCGAGCTGGAAGCGGAGGCCGGCCATGGTCTCGTCGAACAGCCGGCTCCAGGCATTGCGGCCGGCAACGGACTTTTCGTGCAGCAGCTTCTCGATCTCGTCCGATAGCTGATAGGGGCGGAAGGCGCGCACGTCGCGCAGCCAGGGGCAATAATGCGCGAGTTTCGCCGAGGCGTACTTCGCCTCGAGATCGGCATCCTCGATGCGGTTGAGTTCCAGCGTGACGAACAGCAGCGAGGTGGAGATGCCGTTCACCCGCTCCTGCACCGACTGGTAAAACTGGCCGACCTTCGAATCGGTGACATTGCCCGCCTGGGTCAGCGAGGCGAAAGACATGACGCGGCCGAGGATATCCTGCATCGCCTCGTACTCGGCAATGGCGCTGCCGAGGTCATCGCCGGATAGGACGGCCAGCTTGCCCTTGAACTTCGTTTCGAACACGCTGGCGCGGGTGGCGACCTGGTCGAGGTCCCGCTGCAATTGGGGGGAGTTGAGGCCGCCCGGATAGAGGTCGTTCAGGTCCCATTCGGGCAATTTGCCCAGATCAACGGCGGCCTCGGCCATGAAATACTCCAGTAAGGCGGAAATGTGCTCCCCGGAATATGGGGCGAATGCCGGGCCGGGCCAAGCCCTGCGGTCAGGACGCGCGGGCGATCTTGCGCGGCGGGGTCTGGACCAGGGGCGCGAGGGGCTGGGCGCCAAAGGCGCGGCTACGCTGTTCCGCCGGCGGCTCACCATACAGCGTGGTGCGCTGGCGCGGGGTGCGGCCAAGGGAGCGGATGACGGCCTCCATGCGCTCCGGCGGCATTTCCTGGCCATGTTCGGTGCCAGCAGCGCGGGAAATGCTCTCGTTCATCAGCGTGCCGCCAAGGTCGTTGGCGCCAGCCCGGAGGCAGGCCTTCACGCCCTCGTCGCCCAGCTTCACCCACGAGACCTGGATGCTGGTCAGCACCGGGTGCAGGGCCAGGCGGCCAACCGCATGCATCAGCACCGCCTCGCGGAACGTCGGCCCTTTGCGGGCCCGGCCCTTGAGGTACATCGGCGCCTCCATGTGCACGAACGGCAGCGGCACGAACTCGGTCAGGCCGCCGGTGCGTTGCTGCAGGGCGCGCAGGCGCAGCAGGTGGCGCGCCCAGTTCTGCGGGCCATCGACATGGCCGTACATGATGGTCGAGGTGGTGCGCAGGCCGACGTGATGGGCGGCCTCGATGACGTCGAGCCATTCCTGCGTGTTCAGCTTGTCGGGGCACAGGATGTCGCGCACCTCGTCGTCGAGGATCTCCGCCGCCGTGCCCGGCAGGGTGCCGAGGCCAGCATCGCGCAAGCGGCCCAGATAGGTTTCCAGCGGCAGGCCCAGCGTGGCTGCGCCTTGCGAGATTTCCAGCGGCGAGAAGGCATGCACATGCATGCCGGGCACCGCGGCCTTCACGGCCTTGGTCAATGCGATGTAGGTCTCACCCGTGTAGTCGGGGTGGATGCCGCCCTGCATGCACACCTCGGTCGCGCCGCGTTCCCACGCCTCGACCGCGCGACGCACGACCTCCGACGCATCGAGATCATACGGCGTGCCCCGCAGTGCTTCGTGCGTCTTGCCTTTCGAGAAGGCGCAGAACTTGCACTTGTAGGTGCAGATGTTGGTGTAGTTGATGTTGCGGTTGACGACGTAGGTGACCTCGTCGCCGCGCGTTTCCGCGCGCAGGCGGTCGGCGGATTCACACACCAGTTCGTAATCTGCGCCGCGCGCGGCGAACAGACGCACGATGGCGGCCTCGTCCAGTCCGTGCCCGTCGCGGGCGCGCGCGACGAGATCGCGAACTGCCGGGTCGGGCGCCAGCAGGCCATCGTTGCGCAACAAGGTCGGCGCCATCTGCACCCCGGGCGACCAGGCGTCGTTACGCGCCCAGCCCTCGGAATCGAGCGCCTGAAGTACGGGCGTCACGACGGCAGCGTCGAGCCAGCGGTCATGGTCGCGCGACCAGGCGGGATAGATCGGCAGACGCGGCACTAGGAATTTTCCCGCCTTCGCGGTGTTCACGCGCAGCGCCTCAAGGCTGGGCCACGGCGCCTCCGGGTTCACATGGTCGATGGTGACGGGCGACACGCCGCCCCAGTCGTTGATGCCGGCCTCGATCAGGCGCGGATAGGTTTCGGGGCTGAGGTTCGGCGGCGCCTGGATATTCATGTCAGGGCCGAACAGCAGGCGCGCCACGGCAATGGTCCACAACAGGTCGTCGAGGCCAGGCTCGTCGGCACCGGCCATGCGGGTATCATCCTTGGCGCGGAAATTCTGGATAATGACTTCCTGGATGTGGCCGTAGCGGTCGTGCAGGTCGCGCAGCGCGACTAGAGAATCGATACGTTCGTCGCGCGTCTCGCCGATGCCGATCAGGATGCCTGAGGTAAACGGCACCGAGAGTTCGCCGGCGAGGCGGATGGTTTCAAGGCGTGCGGCGGGATGCTTGTCGGGCGAACCAAAATGCGGGCCGCCGCGCTCGCTTAGTCGCTCGGACGCGGTTTCCAGCATCAGGCCCTGCGACACCGAGACGCGGCGCAGCGCCGCAATGTCAGCCGCATCCATGACGCCCGCGTTCACGTGCGGCAGCAGGCCGGTTTCCTTCAGCACCAGGGCACAGACCTCGGCCAGGTAAGACAGAGTCGTGTCGTGCCCCAGTATGGCCAGTTCGTCGCGCGCGGCCGCGTAGCGCAGTTCCGGCTTGTCCCCCAAGGTGAACAAGGCCTCGTGGCAGCCGGCGGCTGCGCCGGCGCGCGCCACGGCCAGCACCTGCTCGCGGGTCATGTAGTTGAGCTGGCCTTTTTTCGGCGACTTCGAGAACGTGCAGTAACTGCACACGTCGCGGCACAGATGCGTCAGCGGGATGAAGACCTTGGGCGAATAGGTCTGGATGCGGCCGTGGGCCTGGTCGCGCAACGCAGCCGCCTGGCCCAGCAGGTCGCCGAGACCGGCTGCGAGCAGACGGGCGCGGAACGCCGGATCGATCCCGGCGGCCCGACCCCGCAAAGGTGAATCGACCTTGTCCACGCCCTACTCCCGCTTGCGCCCAGCTCCCGAAGGCGCCGGCCCCGAGGTTACCACGGTTAGGCCCGCCATGGCCAAATCCGGCGCCTGCGCCAGTGTCGCGGCCCTAGCGCCGGCCATGCGCGATGGTGACGGGCCGGTTGGTCCAGACATCCTCGTGTGTCCGCCGCCAGCCGCCGGCTGCGAGCGCGCCGCCATCGACATTGATCACCACGCCGGTCACCCACGTCGCCATGTCGCTGGCGAGGTACAGCGCGCAGCCCGCATGATCATCTGGCTGGCCGACACGGCCGAGCGGGAACCAGCGGGATTCATGCTGCGCATATTCCGGCGGCACTGTGCCGGCGACCTTGACCTGCTCGCTCTCGGTCGTCTCCGGCGCGATGGCGTTGACGCGGATGCCTTCAGGGCCCAGTTCCAGCGCAAGGCTGCGGGTGAAGTTGATCGCGGCGGCCTTGAAGGCGGAATAGACCACGCCGCGCGGCTGGCCCCGCATGCCCTCGATACTGGAAATGTTGATGATCGAGCTGCCGGGCGCCGCCTTGCGCAGCAGCGGCAGGGCCGCCCGGCTGACCAGGAAGATGTGTTTCAGGTTTGTGGAATAAAGCCAGTCGATGTCTTCATTCGTCGTGTCGGCAAAGGCCGGGGCGCGGCGCACATAATCGCCGACATTGTTGACCAGCACGTCAAGCCTGCCGAACTTCGCCGTTACCTCGGCGATGAAGCGGGCGACCTGGGCCTCGTCGGTGGCGTCCGCCTGCAGGATCACATGCTTGCCGCCGAGCGCCTGGCGGGCGGTTTCGCAACGGCCGGCATCGATCTCGACGCCGACAATAGTGGCGCCGTTGGCCGCAAAGGCCTGGGCCGTGGCCAGGCCAATACCCGCGCCTGCACCGGTAACGAGGACAATCTTGCCCTCGAACGAAATATTCATGGGTTTTTCCTCCGCCGACCAGCTTTCGTAAGCAAGCCGGTGCCGGTTTGCAACTGGTGCAGCAGGGAATGGATGGCAAGCCGGTGGCAGGAAATCCAGCCCGCTGTATTCAGAAGCTGAACTCGTCTGTGGTGAGGTCTGTGGCGGTGATGCCCTGGAGGACGATCTGGGCGCCGGAGCCTAGGGTGATGACGGCAGTGCCGCCGACCTGGCTGAGCGTGAGGTCGCCGATGGCGAGGGCGCCCGAGGCGGCAAGGTCGATCACGTCGCCGCCGGCAATGACGAAGCCGGCAATGGTGTCGACCTCGGCCGCGCCGCCCGCCCCGAACTCGAAGCGGTCGTCGCCCGCGCCACCGTCCAGGAGGTCGTTGCCCGACCCGCCGCGCAGGGTGTCATTGCCGCCGCCGCCATAGAGGGTATCGTTGTCGGCGCCACCATCCAGTCGGTCGGCGGCGGCATAGCCGTACATGGTCTGCCCGCCGGCGCCGGCCGTGATGTTGACGCCACCCGCCGCCAGGCCCTGGACCGTCTCGATATAGCCGCCCAGCACGAGTGCCGCCGACGTCGTCACATCGACCCGGTCGGTGCCCTCGCCATCGAGCTCGACCACCGCGTCGGTGGCGTCGTCCACCAGGTACATGTCGTTGCCGTCGCCGCCGACCATCGTGTCCGCCGCGGCATAGCCGTACATGGCCTGGCTGCCCGCCCCGGCATGGACGTTCGCGCCGCCGGCAGCGAGGCCCTGCACGACCTCGATATAGTCGCTGATCCAGATGACCGACGAGGTCATCACGTCGACCCGGTCGGTGCCCTCGCCATCGAGCTCGACCACCGCGTCCCAGCCGTCATCCACGGCGTAGAAGTCGTCGCCCAGGCCGCCGACCAGGGTGTCGACGCCCGCGCCGCCATCCAGCAGGTCGCTACCCGTGCCGCCGTACATGGCGTCACTGCCGGCGCCGCCATACAGCCAGTCGTTCTCGCTGCCGCCATACAGCCCGTCGCCGGCATCGCCGCCGATCAGCCAGTCGGCGGCGCCGCCGCCATAGATCCAGTCGGTGTCCGCGCCGCCGTCCAGCATGTCGGCCGCGGCGTAACCGTACATGCTCTGGCTGCCGGAGCCGGCGTGGATGTTGGTGCCGCCGGCGGCCAGGCCCTGGACCGTCTCCACATAGTCGCTGATCCAGATGACCGCGGAGGTCATCACATCGACCCGGTCATTGCCCTCACCGGCCAGTTCGACCACCGCATCCCAGCCGTCGTCCACGGCGTAGAAGTCGTTGCCCGTGCCGCCATACAGCCAGTCGTTCTCACTGCCGCCATACAGCGCATCGGCCGCACCGCCGCCGTACAGCTCGTCCGCGCCGGCGTCGCCGTACAGCCAGTCGCCGTCGGCGCCTGCGCTCAGCTTGTCATCGGTAAAGTCCGAGCCGTGCATCTCCTGACTGCCGGCATCGGCGAAAATATTGGCGTTAAAAGCACCACCGGCTTGCACGACCTCGATGTTGGCAGAAATCCAGATGGCAGCCGAAGTCTGCACGATCACTGTGTCGGTGCCCTCGCCGAACTGTTCGACCACCAAATCCAAGACATCATCGACTAGGTACAGATCATCACCAGCACCGCCGGCCAGCGAGTCAATACCAGCACTGCCGTCGATCGTATCGTTGCCAGCGCCGCCATAGACCGTGTCGTTGCCGGCATCGCCCTCAAGCGTGTCGTTGCCGTCGTCGCCACTCACCAGGTCATTGCCCGCGCCGGCGGACACATCGTCCCTGTCGAGACCGCCGGTAATTTCGTCATTGCCGAGACCGCCGTAAAACCAGTCGGTGTCCGCCCCTCCTAGCAACGTGTCGTTGCCGTCGCCACCGTACAGCCGGTCGATGCCGTCGCCGCCGTCCAGCACGTCGTCGCCGGTATTGCCGAGCAGCGAGTCGTCGCCCGCGAGTCCGGTGACGTTGTCGTTCCCCGCAAGCGCGTCGATCGTGTCGGCGCCCCCGGTCCCAATTAATATGTCGGAACCGAGTCCAGCGCCGACCTGAAGCGATGCAATCGAGACATCTTGGTCCGCAAAGCGCAGGGTTTCCACGTTGTACAGCGTGTCGAACCCTTCGCCACCCGACAGTGCAAAGACGACAAGCGTGTCCGAGGCCGTCCATCCGAGGATGTACTGCGAGCGGTTAAGCGCAAAGGACGCAACGTCCGTGCCCGCGCCAACACCACCATCGATCACATCGTTGCCGGCACCGCCGGAGATCGTATCGTTGTTCAGGGAACCCGCCAGCACGTCGTTCCCGGTCCCGCCGTATAGAACGTCGTCGCCATCCAGCCCGTAAACCGTGTCATCGCCCGCTGCGCCATACAGGGTATCGGCGCTGGAATTTCCTGTGATGCTGTCGTTACCGTCTCCGCCATCGACCATACCGGCGCCGGAATAGCTCCCGAGCGTATCGTTGAACGCCGATCCGATCAGATTGTCGATGAAGTAGAAGACGTCGCCTGTCGCTTCACCGGAAGTGCCGGTGCCGCCGAGACTGGCCGCGATTGCACCGGCGGCGCTGGCATAGCTGACGGTATCAGTTCCCTCCGAATCCTCGAAGCGGTCGGCACCAAGCCCACCGACCAGCGTGTCGTCGCCCATGCCGCCGGCAATCGTATCGTCGCCGTCGCCGCCATAGACCACGTCGGCACCCGCGCCGCCGTAGATCGAGTCGTTGCCCGCCATGCCGGACAGGGTGTCATTGCCATCATTGCCGACCAGCGCGTTCACATTGGAATCGCCCGTCAGGGAATCATTGAATGCGCCGCCGACTACATTCTCAAACGCCAGCAGCGTGTCGATGCTGCCGAATCCGTCGTTGATGATGGCCGTTGAGGTGAGGGCGAGCGTTACGTTGACGCCCTGGGTTGCCTCACTGGCGTCATAGGTGTCGCGGCCGTTGCCGCCATCCAGCCAGTCGTTACCGGCACCGCCGCGCAGCCAGTCGAAGCCGTCACCGCCGAACAGGCTGTCGTTGCCGGCACCGCCTGAGAGGGTGTTGGAATTACTGTCACCCGTGATGGAATCGTTGAAGGCACCACCGATGACAATTTCGAAAGCCGCGATCGTGTCGGTTCCGCCAAAGCCGTCGTTCGCGACCGATGTGGTCGTCGTCGCCATCGCAAGATCGACACCGTTGATTGCATCGCTGGCGTCGTAAGTATCGATGCCGTTGCCACCGTGCTGGCTGTCGTTACCAGCGCCGCCACGAAGGGTGTCATCGCCGTCGCCACCCAACAGGCTGTCAATGCCTGAACCACCGATCAACAGATCGTTTCCAGCTGAACCGTCGATGGTGTCGTTGCCGGCAAGGCCGTCGATGACGTCGTTGCCGGCCGTGCCCACTAGAAAATCGCCACCGGTGGTTGGGCCACCCACGATTGTCGATGTAGAGATTGTCTGGTCGTCAAACCGCAGGAATTCCACGGCTGTGAGCGTGTCCGCGCCGTCATTTCCAAGCCAAGCGGACACGACGACAGTGTCAGGTCCCGTTCTGGTGATGGTGTAGTTGGATCGGGGGCCATTAAAAACACCGTAATCGGTGCCGGCGCCACCATCGACGACGTCGGTGCCGCCAGAGCCGCAGACCGTGTCATTGCCGTCACCGCCATAAACCGCGTCATCGCCGTTACCCCCAAACACATCGTCGGCGCCATCGCCTCCGTACATTGTGTCCAGTCCTTCACCGCCACTTACGAGATCGTTTCCCTCGTCGCCGTACAGAAGGTTGCGACTGGTACTCGCACCGTAACCAACCATGTACTCGTTGCCGGCGCCGCCGTAGAGCGTCATGTCGCCATTTTGGCCACCGTAAATGGTGTCGCTTCCGTCGCCACCGTAAACGAGGTCGCCGCCATCGGATGTGATCACGTCGAGACCGACACCGCCGACGAGCGTGTCCGGGCCGCCGCCGCCGTACAACGTGTCGTTCCCGTCCAGGCCCTCTATCCAGTTTGGGCCGGACGTACCTGTAAGTTGATCGTTGCCCGCTCCGCCGGTGAGCGTCGTGGCCGGCGTCCCGTCGTCGTTGCCGATCGTCCCGGTCGCGATGCCGTCATCGACAAGGGCGTTTACCGGATTGGACAACGTAAGCGACAGCGTTTCGGCTGACTCGACCGTGGTATCGCCCGCGATGGTAATCGAGACTGTCTGCGATGTGGTGCCGGGGGCGAAGGTCAGCGTGCCAGATGCCGACGCATAATCACTGCCGGCGATGGCGGAGCCGTTCGAGGTCGCGTAGTCGACCGTCACGGTTTGGCCCGCCGCGACGCTCAGAGTGACAACAAATACCAGCATCGTGGTGCCGGCATTGCCCTCAGCCACCTGAACGTCACCGACAGAAAGCGCTGGCGTCGGCGCAATACTTCCGTAGGAAATTTCCTGGTCGGAGAAGCGAAGCCATTCGACCCCCGACAGGGTGTCAAGGTCGCCCGTGGTCAGGTCGCGAACCGTGCCGCTTCCGGTTCCGGTGCGAACGATCTCGTAGTTGGAGCGCGCGCCCGAGAATTGCAGCGCATCGTTGCCGGCGCCAGCGTCGAGAAGATCGCTACCGACGCCACCGCTGAGCCAGTCATCGTCTGCACCGCCATAGAGCGAGTCCGCACCTGAGCCGCCGTCCAGTCCGTCGTTTCCTGCACCACCGCTAAGGGTGTCGTTGCCGTTGAAGCCGGCCAGGAAGTTTGCCGCGTTGTTGCCGGTCAGGTTGTCGCCGAGGTCTGAGCCGGACAGTCGCTCGAAGCCTGTTCCGGTTTCTGCATTGCCGAAACCGTCATTGCCTACAGTTAGAGTGCCGTTGTCGGCGATGGCCGCTACGACGCCCTGGGTCGGGCCGCCATTGCCGCTGGTGACCGCCCAGATGTCGTTCGCGCCCGCGCCGCCGTCGAGCACGTCGACGCCGGCACCGCCGAAAACCCAATCCATTTCACCGGCACCGGCGTTTATGGTGTCATTTCCGCCCAACCCGTGAAGTTGATCGCTTTGCGCCGAGCCGTTGATTGTGTTGGCGTTGGCGTCACCGGCTGAACCAGCGGCGTCGTCGCCCATGACAAATGCTGAGCCGTTCGCAAAGACCAGATTTGTGGACGCGAGATCGGTCAGTACGGCGCCACCCAACGTAACGGTCTTGGCCGATCCGTCGGCGAAGTTCGCCGTCAGGCTGACGACGCCGTTGTTGACCGAATAGACGACGTTGTTGGCGCTCAGCGACGTATTGTCGAACAGCAGCACATCGATCGCCGGGTTGAAGGCAATTGTCTGACCGTTCGACATGGCCGATAGTGCGAAGGTCGCACCTGCGACCAGAGCGGACTGCTGATCGGCGAACTGCGCCAGTTCAACGCCGGAGACAATATCCGCGCCGTCGTCGCCATTCGCCAGGTTCACGTCCGTGATGGTGAACGTGCCGTTGCCATTGTTGACAATGGTGTATTCGGCGCGGAGGGCTGCATAATAAACGACGTCAGAGCCGCCGCCGCCATAAATGGTGTCGTCGCCAAGGTCGCCGGAGATATAATCACTGCCCGCACCGCCATAGGCGATGTCGTTGCCAGCGCCACTGTCTATGGTGTCATCACCATCAAGACCGCTCAGCGTGTCATTGCCGCCGTTGCCGCCCAGACAATTTCCGTTCTGGTTACCGGTCAGGCTGTCGGCAAAGTCTGCGCCGTAGACCACCTCGATGCCGACCGCCGTCTCGGCGTTGCCGAAGCCGTCATTGCCGATTGTGAGGGAGCCATCTGCGTTGAAAATGGCGACCACGCCGGCTGTCGAGCCGGCGGTGATGCCCACGGCCCAGGTGTCGTTGATGCCTGCGCCACCATCGATACTATCAACTCCAGCACCACCGAACAGGGAATCGCCACTCCCGTCGCCGCCATACAGAGTGTCCGCGCCCTCGTTCCCGATCAGCGTATCGACATTGTTGCCACCGGCTAGTAGGTCGTTACCTACTCCACCCTGCAACTGATCGTTGCCAACCATTCCCTGCAGTTCGTCGTCACCGTCTCCGCCAAACAGCGAGTCATTTCCCTCGTTGCCGACGAGAAGATTGGCGTTTCCGTCGCCGGTAAGAGCGTCATTGAAAAACCCGCCGATAAGATTTTCGAATCCAGAGATGACGTCGGCGGCCCCGAAGCCGTCGTTAGCAACCGCGGACATGCTGGCAACGATACCCGACCCAACGGCTGCAGCATCGTAGGTGTCGATGCCGTCACCGCCATAAAGGGTATCCGCCCCTATACCGCCGACAATCGTGTCATTGCCATCGCCGCCGGCAATAGAGTCCGCACCCTGCCCGCCATCCAGGAAATTGGCGACGCTATTGCCTGTGATGGTGTCGTTGCCATTGCCGCCGACGGCATTCTCGATGACCACGCCGTAAGCAATCGCAATATTGTTGACGCCACCGATTGAACTAAAGGACGCGGCAGCGAGATTGATATTTACGCCGGCTGTCTGGTTTTGCGCGGAAAACGAATCCGTTCCGCCACCGTCCCAAATAGTCCTTATCTCCGTCGACGTGGAGAACGTGTAGACGTCGCTGCCTGACCGGGTATTGGTATTGGCGCCGTAGAGATACTGGGCCGCAGCGACATCGAGCAGCTGCGGCGTCATAGCCTCGGTACCGCCGTAACCGCTGTAGTTGCTGTACGACATGACGGTGTATTGCCGCGTATCGGCGTACCCGTAGTCGGTTAGATAAGGCCCTTCGGCCCCGCCACCGCCGGCGTTGTAGTCGCCCGGATGCTTCAGGCCGAGCGCGTGGCCGATCTCGTGGATCAGCGCCAGATTGTCGTAATTGCCATTTACCGGGTGGGTGTAGTCGAGGTCAACGAACACATCGGCGTGGATCATCTTGCTGCCGTTGGTCCACGGCACCGTCAGCGCGGCCGCGCCGAACGACGACAGGTCGACGTTGCCACCAAAGACAATCTTCGAGGAATTGTTGGGATTGAACGCGATTTCAGTGAAAGTGACGTTGGCAACCTCGGCGTACAACGCGAGTATCTGCCTGACGGCAGTCTTCTCAGCTGCATTGAAATGCGAGAAGCCGGTAAACTCGCCTTGGTATTCGGACATCAGCGACGTGGCGAACGAGTAGGTCAGGCTGGCCGCCTGCCCAACAGCCGTGCCGTTCCACAGCACGTCGGGCGTTTGATTGAGAACAGCATTCGCGGCGGGCGGCGTCGTCGTGTAGAGGAATTCAAAGCCGCTGGATGTTGCGGCGAGATCATCGCGTGTCTGTCCTGCGGAGCCCGCACACGCGGCGCAGCCGCACGCAGCGCCAGACCAATGACCGAGTTGCGCTGGATCCATATCGACAACGGCAACGTCGGCAGCCGGCGCGGCAGTAATTGCCGCGTACGAGGTGGTGGAAGCGGCGGGCTTGGCCAAAGCCGCTTCGAATCCCTCAAGACCCGAGGAAGTGCCGGAGGACAGCAAGGGGTCGAGGGGCGACGGCTGAAACGTCATTTAAATATGGACCGGCAAAATACCCGGGTATTTGACTGAAGGTACCTCAATCTACCGCCGCAAACTAGCGGGGCAGAACGCCTTTAATCGTTAAAGTTGCGCAATTATGTGTCCGATATCACAGGAAGCCGCCCCGTTTTGAAACAGCGGCCTAGGCCTTGGGAACGAATTTCTCGTCAAAGTTGGCCAGGTTGGGCATCGGCAGGACCGGCAGGTTTTCTACCTGCCGGACATGGCCTCGCAGGCGGTCGAGCATGGCCTGGCGCTCGGCGGCGTCCACGAACGGCGCGTGGAAGGCGAAGTACGGTTCAACCACGTCATAGCCGACGACGCCGAGCGACCCCCAAAGCAGGTGGCGCAACATGCCGGTCGTCAGTTCGCCGTGCAGGCCCCTGGGTCCGAACATATGTTCGCGTCCGCCGAGGCTGGCGGCCACGAGAGCGCGCTTGCCCTTCATGCCGGCGGCGCCGTATTGCGCTGCGCCGGTGTAGAACGGGCCAGACAGGAAAATGCGGTCGACCCACCCCTTCATGATCGCCGGCATGCCGAACCAGTAGACCGGGAAGGTCAGGACCAGGAGGTCGGCGGCCAGCGTCAGGTCGGCCTCGGCCTTGATGTCGGGGGCGAGGTGCCCCTTGTACCAGGCATTGCGCTGCTCGGCCGTGTAGGCCAGGTGCTCGGGCCGGCGCAGCTCGGTGAAGTCGTCGCGCGAGAGGACCGGATTGAACTTCATCGCATAGAGGTCGGAGATGGTGACCTCGTGGCCCATTGCCCTCAGCTCCTCCGCCGCGGTGTCGCGCATGGCGGCGGTGAAGGAATTTTCTTCCGGATGCGCGTGAACGATATGGGCGCGCATATTCCCTAGTCCCGCGGCTTGCCGACGGACAGCCCGCCATCGACCACGAAGTCTCCGCCCGTGCAGTACGACGACTTGTCTGAGGCGAGGAACACCACCATCTCGGCAATCTCCACCGCTTCGGCCATACGGCCCAACGGGTATTTGCCGTAAGCGCGGTTGTAGTCCTCGTCGGTCCAGCCGGGACGCTCGGTCATCTTGGTCCTGGTCGGGCCGGGCAGCACGGTGTTCACGCGGATGCCGTACTGGCCCAGCTCGATGGCGCCGGTCTTGGTGAGCGCGCGGATGCCGAACTTCGACGCCGAATAGGCGAGGAAGCCCTGTCGACCCTCCAGCCCCTGTACCGACGAGAAGTTGATAATGGAGCCGCCGCCGTTGCGCTTCATCGGCTCTGAAATCGCCTTCATGCCGATAAAGGTGCCGACGAGGTTGATGTCGACCACCTTGCGAAATGTCTCGACGTCGAGCTTTTCCAGCGGCGCGACACGGATGATGCCGGCCGCGTTTACCAGCGCGCGGATCGGCCCGATGGCGCTTTCCGCCGCGGCGATGGCCCTGGTCCACTGCGCCTCATCGACAATGTCAAGTTCCAGCGCCATTGCCGCCCCTGGCTTCATGGCGTTCAGTTCGGCGGCCACAACCTCGCTCTCATCCAGCCGGCGGTCGGCGATAACGACGCGACCACCCTCGGCCACCACGCGGCGGGCGGTCGCCGCACCGATGCCGCGCGCGGCACCGGTGATAAAGACCAGACGATCCTGCAGCAGCATGACGTTCCCTAGCGGGTGATGATGCGGGTGCCTTCGATGAAGGCGTTGCGCGCCTTGCCGCCCTCGCCCTGGATATTGAGCTGGTAGGTATAACCCTGCTCGAGGCGATAATTGGTGTGCATCTCGTAGACGTCGATATGGTTCAGCGCCGCCTTGGCGAAGCGCACCGCCGGCAATTGCTTCTTCGCCATCTGGGCGGCCAGTTCGCGTGCCTTGGGCATCAGCTGGTCCGGCTCGGTCAGGTAGGCGATGGAGCCCCAGGCGTAGAGTTCCGCCGCGCTGGCCGGCTTGCAGGTCAGCGACATTTCGCGCAGCTTCATCGGCGGCACCAGCTTGGCCAGGTGCGACGCGCAGCCGAGCGAGCCGTTGTCCACTTCGGGCAGGCCGAAGCGCGCCTTCGTCGAGGCGACGATCATGTCGCAGCTGGCCACGAGGCCGATGCCGAGGCCCATGCAAAAGTCGTTGACCGCGGCAATGACCGGGGCCGGCGACTGGTAGATGGTGTTGAACGCGGCGTAACAGGCCTCGCCCGAACCGATCAGATGCTCGAAGCCCTTTACGCTCTGCATCTCCTTGATGTCGATGCCGGCGTTGAAGCCCTTGCCCTCGGCGGTCAGTATAATGGCGCGCAGGTCGTCCATCTTGGCGAGGTCGAGGAAGATGTCGTTGAGCTTCCATGTGTCACCGACGGTGATGGCGTTGACCGGCGGGTGGTGCATGACCACTTCGGCGATGTTGTTCTCGATCTTGCAGGTGACGGTCATGATTTCTCTCCCAAGGTTCTATGCGCGACGGCAGCTGACCGACAGGGCCTCGCCCGTCATGTAGCTGGAATAATCGGAGGCCAGAAACACCACCGCATTGCCGATCTCCCACGGCTCGGCGGCGCGGCCAAAGGCCTCGTTCTGGCGGATCAGGCCCTGCAGAAAGGCAGGGTCCGACACTTTCTCGAGATAGGGATGCAAAGCGAGGCTCGGGACCACAGCGTTGATGCGGATGTTGTCCTTGGCGGATTCCATGGCGGCGCAGCGCGTCAGCGCCAGGATGCCGGCCTTGGACGCTGCATAGGCGCACTGACCCGCCTCGGCGCGCCAGGCGACGATGCTGGACAGGTTGATGATGGCGCCACCGCCCTGGCGGGTCATGACCGGCAGTACCGCGCGCATGGCGCGGAACGTGCCGTTCAGGTTCACGTCCATGATGCGCAGCCACTGCTCGTCGGTCATGTCGACCAGATTATAGGTGCCACCCAGGCCCGCATTGTTGACCAGCACGTCGAGCCGGCCCATGTCGCGCACGGCAGCGGCAATCAGCGCGGTGATCTGCTCGTTCGACGACACGTCGCACAGGTGGCGATAGACGGGGCGGCCGATCTGTTCCTGCAACTGGTCGGCATAGCTGCCGAGGCGCTTCTCGTGGATGTCGGACATCATCACGGTGGCGCCTTCCTCGGCGCAGCGCTTGGCGGTGGCGAAGCCGATGCCGGTGCCGGCGGAGGCGGTGACCAGCACGGTTTTGCCGGCCAGCACATTGCGCCCATGCGGATAGGCGGGGGCGGCGGTCATGCAAGGAACCCGCCGTCGGCGATCAGCGTCTGGCCCGTGATGAACGAGGCCGCATCGCTGGCGAGGAAACGCACGGCGCGGGCGATTTCAATGGGATCAGACAGGCGGTTCATCAGGTTCATGGCGGCCATTTCGGCAACGAACTTCTCACGTTTGACCGGATCGACCGGCAGGATCATGTCGGTGGCGATGGAGCCGGGCGTCAGCGCATTGACGCGGATGTTCTTCACCGCCCATTCCTTCGCCAGCGTGCGGGTAAGGTTGAGGACCGCGGCCTTGCTCGCGCAATAGGCGCCGATGCCGGCCATGGGCACGTGGCCGCCGGCGGCGGTAATGTTGACGACGGCGGCACCCTTGCCCATGGCCAGCAGCGGCAACAGCGCCTTGGTCAGGAACAGGGCAGACTTCACGTTGACCTGGAACAGCTGGTCGAACTCGTCTTCGGTCAGCTTCTCGATCTTGTGCGGCTTCAGGATGGCGGCATTGTTGACCAGCACGTCGAGGCGGCCGACCTCGCGTATCACTACGGATGAGAGGGATTCGACCCCCGCCATGCCGCCGGCCTCGTAGGCATAGCCCACGGCATCGCCGCCAATGGATTTGGCGACCGTTTGGGCCTGCGCGGCATCGCGGCCGGTCACGATCACCCGGGCACCCGCCGCGGCAAAATCGCGGGCCACGGCCTCGCCCAGGCCGCGGGTGCCACCGGTAACCAGCGCCACCTTGCCGTCGAGCCGGAAGGGCTCTTCCGATTTACCGCCTGTGCTCATGGGTGTCCCGTGACGTCATCGGGCGCCGGTTTAGCACATTAGTTGTAAAGTGCAACTAATTCAGAAGGGCCGCCGTGGCTGCGTCGACGCGGCGCAGGCTTTCCAGCGCCCTCTGCTCGCCGTCGCGGCCCGGATTTGCATAGCCGTGCTCCAGACCGATCAGGCCGCGATACCCCTTGTCGAGGGCGAATTTCAGGATATTCGGCCAGTTCAGCTCGCCCGAGCCCAGTTCGAAACGGCCGGGCGTGTCGGCGGCCTGGATGACGGCGATCATGTCCCAGCAGCGGGTCATGTTGTCGATGATGTTGCCGTCCTGCATCTGCGCGTGGAACACGTCGAACAACAGGCGCACCGACGGTGTATCAATGATTTTAAGGACGGCATAGGTGTCAGACATGCTGGCGAACAGCATGTTGGGAATGCGGTAATGGGCCACGGGTTCGACCACCAGCATCATACCGGCCTTCTCGGCCACCGCGCCCATGCGCTTCAGGTTCTCGCCCGCCGCCGCCCACTGATAGCCGAGCGGAATCTTGGTGTCGGCCACCTGCGCCACGCAGATGCGCTTGCCGTTCACGCGCTTGGCCGCCTCGATGGCAATGCCGACAGCCTTGATCAGATAGGCGCGCGCATCGGGATCGTTCGAGCCGAGCAGCGGCTTCCAGGTGTCCTCGCGGTTGAGCGTGAAACAGCCCATTTCCAGGCCGGTGCGGGCCAGTTCGGCGCCCATGCGGTCCTGGTCGGTCTTGCTGCGTTCGACCAGCACGATGTCCTCGACGCCGGCAAAGCCCTGCTCGGCGGCGTAGCGGATCTGCGCGACCGGATCGACCGAACCGGCGCTATGCAGGAACGGCGGCTGCTCCATCGACGGGAAGCTGAGATGCGGCGCAAAGCGCAGCGCGAAACCGTTCTTGCCGGATACCTGGTTCATTTTTTCCTCCCGTCGCCGAGCAGGCGACATTTGCGCATCATGATAGTTGTCTTTGCAATCAATATCGCGATTATCGTCGCCCGACACAACCCGCGAAGAAGCGAATGCCAAAAACCGCCACCCCCCAGCCCGTGCCGTTTTCATTCGACCGGTACGACGACGTCATCGGGTTCGTCGTCAGCCGCACGGCGGACGGCCTGGCGCGCGGCCTGGCGCGCGCGATCGAGCGCACGGGACTGGACCTGACGCCGCGCGAATTCGCCATTCTCAATCGCCTGCATCAGCACGGGCCGCTGAACCAGACGCAACTGGCCGACCTGACCTACAAGGACAAGCCGGCGACCAGCCGCATGCTGGACCGCCTGATAACCAATGGCTTCGCGAAGAAGCTGGCGTCCAAGGAGGACCGGCGGGCGTTCGTCGTGTCGCTGACGCCGGCCGGCACTGCTGCGCGCGCGCGCGTGGTGCCGCTGACGGTCGAGATGATGCAGGTTGCCTGCAAGGGCGTGGCCCGTCGCGACCTGCTGACCACGGTCGACGTGCTGAAGCGCATGACCGCACAGTTGAACGACGAGGCGCGCTAGCGCCCGCAGCCCGAGGAGACAGAAATGCCCATCGAAACCCGCGTCGACGGCGGCATCGCCGAGATCACCCTTGCCGTGAACAAGGTCAACGCGCTGGACATCACCAATACCCTGGCCCTGGCCGAGGCAATCGAGACGGCAGGCAAGCGGAAGGACGTGAAAGTCATCGTGTTGCGCAATGAGGGCAACGGCTTCTGCGTCGGAGCCGACGTGAAGCAGATCAGCAACGACCCTGCCGGCATCCACCATTCGCACGAGGCCTGGGCGCGCCTGTCGGCGGCCCTGCACCTGTGCGAGATACCGGTGATCGCCTCGGTGGATGGCCATTGCATCGGCGGCGGGGTAGTCATCGCGGCGTCGTGCGACGTGATCTTCATGTCGGAGCGCACGACGGTGTCGATGCCGCCGATCAAGCTGGGCTCGTGGGGCGGCAGCACGTTCCTGGTGCGGCTGGTGGGGCCGCTAAAGGCGCGCGCGTCGATGATGACGGGGCGGACGCTGACCGCGGCGCAGGTGGCCGAAGGCGGCGCCATCGAGGCGGTGCTGCCGTCCGGGCAGCTGCGCGATGCGGTCATGGCGCTGGCCAGGGACATCGCCCAGAAGTCGCGCGAGGCTTTGCGCATGGGCAAGATGGCGCTGAACGCCATCGAGCCGATGGACCTGGAACATCTCTACCGGTTCGAACAGGGCATCACGACCAACCTGTTCGTGACCCCTGAGGCGCGCGCGATCCGCGAGGCGCGGATCGCCGCCGGCTTCAAGGACAAGTAAGCGTCAGTCGGCCGCCTTGAGCGTACCGGCCTTGATGGCGTCCAGCAGTTCGCGCTTGCGAATCTTGCCGGCGCCCATCGGCATTTCGTCGATGAAGTAGACCGTGCGCGGCGCCTTGTAGGCGGAGACGTTCTCGCGACAGAACGCGACGATCTCCTTGCCGGTAATGGCGCTACCCGGCTTTCGCACGATGATGGCGACGGGGTTTTCGCCCTTGGCCTCGTCCGGCACGCCGATCAGCGCGCAGACCGCGACCGCCGGGTGGCGGTACAGGATGTTCTCGACCTCGAGCGGATAGATGTTGTGGCCGCCCGAGATGATGATGTCCTTTTTGCGGTCGACGATGAACAGGTAGCCCTCATCGTCGAGATAGCCGAGGTCGCCGCTGACCCAGCCGCGCGGCGTGAAGCTTTTCGCCGAGGCTTCGGGGTCTTTCCAGTAGCCTTGGCCCATGCAGTCGCCGCCGACGATCACTTCGCCGAGAGTGCCGTTCGGCACTTCCTTGCCGTCGTCATCGACGACCAGGACGTAGGAACTGCCAATGGCCGAACCGGTCGAACCGAGCTTGCGCACGCCATAGAAGGATTCCAGCACGGTCTGGCCGGTGGTTTCGGTCGCGCCGTAGGTCTGCAGCACCGGGGCGCCGGAGATTTCCTCGAACCGCTTGCAGATGACCGGTGAGACGGGCGAGCCGCCGTTGGTGGTGAGACGCAGCGAGGTGAGGTCGTCGCGGGCGGCGTCGTATTCGTTGAGCATGTACACGAACATGGTCGGCGTGCCGGGCATGAGCGTGACCTTGTGTTGCTTGATCGAATCGATCACGCGGCGGGTATCGAAACGCTCGTGCAGCACCACCGAACCGCCGGAGAACATGCATAGGTTCACCGTCACGGTGGAACCAAGGTTGCTGAACAATGGTGCGGCGCAGTAATAGACCTCGGATGCGTAACGACTGTGATGATAGGTCATCATGTCGCGCAGCGAAGACCACTGGTTGAACTGCGACTGCATCGCGGCCTTGGGCACGCCGGTCGTGCCCGAGGTGAAGAACATCGCCGCGATGTCGGCGCCGAGACACTGCACATGGTCGATGGTGTCGGGTGCCGCCGCAATGAGGTCGGCCAGAGCGGGCCGGCCCGGCGCGCCCTTGCCGTGGACCAGCACGCTCTTCAGCGTCGGGTAATCGCCCCTCACCTTCTCGACCAGGGGAAGGGTCTCGTCGCTGGCGATCAGGACCGGCATGCCGGTCAGGCCGATGGCGTTGCGCAACTCGGTCTCGCGGTACATGGCGCTGGTCGGCACCGGAATGGCGCCCAGCTTCTGGCAGGCCCAGAAGCCGATGGTCATGCGCAGGTCGCCCGGGATGTAGAGACCGACCGGATCGCCCTTCTTCGCGCCATGGGCGCGCAGCACGTTGGCGAGGCGCGACACCCGCCGGTCAAATTCGGCATAGGTGACGGTTTCGGTGTCCGTGATAATGAACACTTTGTCGGGGATGTTGCGCACGTTGCGCGCCAGCACTTCGTTTAGGCATTCCATGACGTTTCCCCGTAACCCCGGCCAACCCGGCCTCGCCCGCCGGACATACGAAACCGCCAGCGTTGCCGCAACAAAAACAGTGCGGACCATAGCGGACGGCGAGACGGTTGACTAACCCCATGGCGGGGGCTTCAATCCCGCCCGCCGGGAGAGAAACAAGTACCACGAATACCTCCTGCTGCGACGATTCGCCGTCAATCCAGGGAGGCGCGGATGAAAGCCGAAAAATACCGGACGTGGCAGGTCGGCGACGTGAAGATCACCAAGGTGGCGGAAATGGCCGCCGCCTCGCCCCCGGTCCCCGTGGAACACCTGTTCAAGCAGGCCACCGCCGAGATGCTGAGCGGCATGCCCTGGCTGCAGCCACACTTCGCCGATACCAGCGGCCGGATTTTGATGTCGATCCACGCCTTCGTCATCGAGACGGGCGGCCGGAAGATTGTGGTCGATACCTGCGTCGGCAACGACAAGAAGCGCAACATGCCGGCCTATACCGATCTGCAGGGCACCTTCCTCGAGGACCTGGCGGCGGCTGGCTATCCGGCTGACAGCATCGATGCCGTCATTTGCACCCACCTGCATTTCGACCATGTGGGCTGGAACACCCGCCTGGTCGATGGGGAGTGGATCCCGACCTTTCCGAACGCGGAATACTTCTTCGGCCGCACCGAGCTGGACCACTGGAACAATGGCGGGGCCATAACCCGCTGGGGCGACATGATGGGCGATTCCGTGCGGCCGGTGTTCGATGCCGGACTTGCCCGTCTAGTGGACATGAACCACCGGTTCAACGACGAGGTCGCACTGGAGCCGACTCCCGGCCACACCCCCGGCCATGTCAGCGTGCGGATCAATTCGCGCGGGCACGAGGCCATCATCACCGGCGACATGATGCACCACCCCCTGCAGATCGGCGCCCCCGACATGGCCATCGGCGCCGACAGCGACAAGGAGGCGGCAGTGCAGACGCGGCTGGCTTTCCTGGCCCGCAACGCCGACAAGCCGGTCCTGGTACTGGGCACCCATTTCGCCGCGCCGACTGCAGGATGGATCAAGAGCGACGGCAAGACCTGGCGGCTGGCCGTCGCCTGAACAGATAACGCCACCCGGCAGCGCCGCCGGACTATAAGTGGCGACAGGAGGAAAGCCGCGCATGGAGTTCAAATTCGACCCCGCCGACGAAGCGTTTCGGCAGGAAGTCCGCGCCTTCGTCGAGGCCAATCTGAAACCGGACATCAAGGCGCGCATGGAGCGCGGCTTCTATCCCACCCGGACCGAGATGGCCTGGTGGATGGGTGTGCTGGCCGACAAGGGCTGGGGCGCGCCGAACTGGCCGGTCGAATACGGCGGTTCCGGCTGGTCTCCGCTGCGCCGGATGATCTTCGAGGAGGAGTGCGTCGAGGCCGATGCGCCGCCGCGCAAGATGGGCAACCTCGTCAATATCGGCCCGATCCTCTACACCTACGGCAGCGAGGAACAGAAGCGCCTTTACCTGAACCGCACGCTGCGCGGCGACATCATCTGGTGCCAGGGCTTCTCGGAACCCAATGCCGGATCGGACCTGGCCTCGCTGCGTACCCGCGCGGTGCGCGACGGCGACCACTACATCGTCAACGGACAGAAGCTTTGGACCTCGGGCGCGCACGAGTCCGACATGATGTACGCGCTGGTGCGGACCGACAATTCGGTCAAGGCGCAATTGGGCATCACCTTCCTGCTGCTGGACATGAAGACGTCCGGCATCACCGTGCGGCCGATCATCGCCATCAACCAGTCGCACATGGTCAACGAGGTGTTCTTCGACAATGTGCGTGTGCCGGTCGAGAACCGCGTCGGCGAGGAAGGCACGGGCTGGACCATTGCCGGGTCGCTGCTGGCGAGCGAGCGCGCCTTCTCGGCGGAAATCCCGCACACGGCGCACGACCTGAAGCGGCTGAAGCGGATCGCCACGCGCGAGCTGCGCCGCGGCAAGCCGCTGATCGACGATCCGCTGTTCCGCGCCAAGATCGTGCGGCTTGAGGTGAGCCTTCGCGCGCTGGAATTTTCGATGATGCGGGTGCTGAGCGCCGGGCCGGCAGAGAGCCAGCAGGCGGTTGCCAGCGTGCTGAAGATGCGCGGGTCGGACCTGCGCCAGCGGGTGGCGGAACTGATGGTCGAGGCGCTGGGCGATTATGCCATGGCCTATTACCCCGACCCGTTCATGCCACCGTCCGACGACCCCGACCCCCCGGGACCGGACCATGCGTCCGGCATCGCCAACGCGTTCCTGTTCCGCCGCGCCTTCACCATCGTCGGAGGGTCGAACGAGGTGCAGCGCAACATCATCGCCAAAAGCATTCTGAAACTGTAGGCGCACATGGACTTCTCCCTGAACTCCGAACAGAGCCAGTTGCGCGAGAGCGTGCAGCGGTTCGTCGAACGCGACTATGGCTTCGAGGCGCGCAAGAAGATCGTCGCCCTGCCCGGCGGCTTCAGCCGCGACCACTGGCGCACCTTTGCCGAATTGGGCTGGCTGGGTGCGGCGCTGCCGGAAGATGTCGGCGGCCTGGGCGGCACGTCGATCGACACGATGATCGTGATGGAGGAGTTTGGCCGCGGCCTGGTCGCGGAGCCATACCTTTCCACCGCCGTGCTGGGCGCACAGCTGGTCAATGTTGCGGGCAATGCGAAGCAGCGCCAGGACCTGCTGCCGGCGCTGATCGCCGGCGAACTGTTGCTGGCCGTGGCATACAGCGAGCCGCAATCGGCCGGCGCCGCAGACTGGGTAGAAGCAAAGGCGGAGCGGACCAGGACGGGCTGGCGCCTGAGCGGGCGCAAATCGCAGGTACTGGGCGGCCCGACGGCAGATCGCCTGATCGTCGCAGCCCGGACTGCAGGCGCGACCGATGCGCGCGACGGCGTCACGCTGTTCATTGTCGAGCCCGGCTGCAAGGGGCTGGTCCGGCAGGACTACCGCCTGATCGACCGCACGCCGGTGTCCGGCCTTGTGATGGATGGCCTGGAAGTCGGCGACAATGCCGTGCTGGGCCAGGTCGGCGCCGGGCTCGCGCCCCTGGAACTGGCCATCGACCACGCCATCGTTGCCAGCTCAGCCGAGGCGCTGGGCGCGATGGAACAGGCGATGTGGACCACGCGCGACTACCTGAAGACGCGCACCGCGTTCGGCACCACGCTCAGCACGTTCCAGGCGTTGCGCCACCGCATGGCCGACATGCTGGTTGAACTGGAGCAGGCGCGCTCCATCGTCTATCGCGGAATTGCGGCTTTGCGCGAAGATGACCCGGAGCGGCGCCAGCACGGCGTCGCCGCGACGAAGATCCACATCGGCCAGAGCGGCCAGTTCATCGGCGGCCAGGCGATCCAGCTGCACGGCGGCATCGGGATGACCGAGGAGTACCGCATCGGCCACTATTTCAAGCGGCTGTCGGTGATCGAGACTCTGTTCGGCAATACCGACCTGCACGTGCAGCGCTACGGCGCGCGGCTGCTCGACATCGCCTGATGGCGAAGACACCCGTCGTCACCGGCCTGCGCACCCGCGTGGCGAACGTGCCGCTGCGCCGCGCGCTGCCGGTAGGCGGGACCGACATTACGCACCTGATGCTGGTGCTGATCGACGTCGACACCGATGCCGAGGTGACCGGCCACGCCTATCTGCATACGTTTGTGCCATCGACGGCGCCGCCGCTGCGCGCACTGCTGCAGGCCATGGGCGACACCGCCAAGGGGCGGCCGCTGGCGCCGGCGGCGCTACACGAGGCGCTGCTGCGCCAGTACGGCCTGTGGCTGGGCATGGAGGGGCTGGTCCTGTCTGCGCTGGGCGGCATCGACATGGCGTGCTGGGATGCGTTCGCGAAGGTGCAGGACCTGCCGCTGGCACGCCTGCTGGGTGGCGACCTGATGCCGCTGCCGGTCTATTGCACCTCGGCCGCCGGCATCGGCGACCCTGAACTGCGCCGCGACGAGGCGGCAGAAATTGTCGCCGCCGGCTATGCCGGGATGAAGATCCGGCTGGGGCATGAAACCATTGCGCAGGACCTGGTCTCGGTCCGCGCGGTGCGGAACGCCCTGCCGGACCGCATGGCGCTGATGGTGGACTACACCCAGGCCCTGACGGCGGACGAGGCCATTGCGCGCGGCAAGGCGCTGGAGGGCGAAGGCCTGACCTGGCTGGAGGACCCGATCCCCTATAACGACCTGGCCGGGCATGTGCGCATCGCCCGCGAACTGACCCTGCCCGTCATGACGGGCGAGAACTTCTACGGGCCATCGGCGCTGGCCACGGCGGTGCGGGCGCAAGCCTGCGACCTGACCATGATCGACCTGCAGCATATCGGCGGCGTCACGAACTGGCTTCGCGCCGCCACCCTGGCCGACGCGGCGCAGGTGCGGGTGTCGTCGCATCTGTATCCCGACATCAGCGCCCACATGCTGGCGCTGACGCCCACCCGCCACTGGCTGGAACATGTGGACTGGGCCGATCCGATCCTGGCGCAGCCCGGCCGGGTCACCAACGGCAGTTTCATCGCCGGAGCCCAGGCCGGGTCGGGTATTGCGTGGCATCCGGATTTGGCCAGGCACCTCGCCCCGGCGTAAAATCCCGAGCGAAATCAAACCCCTCCGGGAACCCTGCCTATTTCATGGGCGTTTACAGGGCATCCCATTTCCCGGAGGAAACAATGCGCCCGTCGCCCCGTCCCCATCCTCCCATTATCGGATTTGCCGAGAAGCGGCCGCGCCCGCTGGGCTATGCCGGAAAGGTGCCGCTGCAGCCGCAACAGCAGCAGCAGCAGGGCGCGATCCAGAAAAGCCAGTTCGGCGACTTTTACGACCAGCGAAAGCGCCAGCAGGCCCGTCAGCAACAGTCCGGCGATTTATGACTTTCGCCGTTTCACGGCGTTCCATATTGGGACTAATTAAACCAATTCTTAAGTATAATAGCGGCACAGCGTCTCTGTTTTGGCATGGTTTGCACGCCCGCAGGCAGCCCGCCGACTCTGTCCTAAGTAGCTGAAAATAAAGGAATTCCTGACACGCCGCACACTCCGCGAAAGACTTTTCCTGGCGTGGCACTGGACTTGCTACTTCACCGCCAACTGACTTTCACTGGCGGGCGTTATCATGAGCTACGGAAACAATCGGGACGACGATCGGCGCAACGACTGCGACCGCGACGACGACCGGAACAATGGCCGCGGCCGCGACGATCGCAACGACAACCGCGACAACGACCGCAACGATGGGGGCCGCAACGACTGGGGCCGCGGCGGCCGTGACAACGACTTCTGCCTGCCGGGCCAGGACCTGGGCAAGCTCTCGCTGGCCGTGTTCGGCCCGAAATTCTCGCTTTCCGACGCGCTGTGCAAGGCCGGCCACGGCGACCTGATCAAGAACACCATCACCGGCACCGAACTGGCCGACACGCTGACCGGTACCGTCAGGGCCGACAAGATTCTGGCGCTGGGCGGCAACGATGTGGCCTATGGCTGCGACGGCAACGACAAGATGTACGGCGGCAATGGCAATGACCTGCTGTACGGCGATGCCGGCAACGACACCCTGTATGGCGGCGATGGCGTTGACGTCCTGATTGGCGACGTCGGCAACGATCTGCTGGACGGCGGCAAGGACGCCGACTTCATGTATGCCGGTACCGGCAACGACGCGATCTATGGCGGCGCGGGCGACGATTATGGCCAGGCCGACGCCGGCAACGACACCGTCAGTGGCGGCGATGGCAACGACTTCATGTACGGCGGCGACGGCAACGACACCGTCAGCGGCGATGCCGGCAGCGATACGCTGTATGGCGATGCCGGCGACGACAAGCTGTACGGCGGCGACGGCGCGGACGTGCTGGTCAGCGGCGACGGCGCGGACAAGCTGTATGGCGGCGAAGACGACGACTATCTGTTCAGCCAGGCGGGCAACGACGCGGTCGATGCCGGCGCGGGCAACGACTATGTCGAAGGCGGCGCGGGCAATGACTGCCTCGATGGCGACGATGGTAACGACCTGCTGCACGGCGGCGAAGGCAATGACGTCGTTTCGGGCGGCGAAGGCAACGACTCGCTCTACAGCGATGCCGGCAACGACACCATGTACGGCGGCAATGGCAACGACCAGCTGGTCGGCAGCGACGACGCGGAGTCCATGAACGGCGACGCGGGCGACGACGCCATCTACGGCTTCGGCGGCAACGATGCGATCAACGGCGGCGCCGGCAACGATTATATCGAGGGCGGCGCGGGCACGGATTGCATCGATGGCGGCACCGGCAACGACACCATCCATGCCGGCGAGGGCAACGACGTCGCCAGTGGCGGCGATGGCAATGACTCTCTGTACAGCGACGCCGGCGACGACAAACTGTTCGGCGGCGACGGCATCGATCAGCTGGTCGGTGGCGATGGTGCGGACACGCTGTCGGGCGACGCGGGCGACGACCTGCTGTACGGCATGAGCGGCAACGACTTCATCTATGGCGGCGCCGGCAACGACTACATGGAAGGCGGCGTTGGCGACGACTGGATCGAGGGCGGCGCCGGCAACGACACCATCCAGGGCGGTTACGGCAACGACTCGATGTTCGGCGGCGCCGGCAACGACGCGCTGTACGGCAACACGGGCAACAACTCGCTGTACGGCGGCGACGGCATCAATACGCTGAACGGCGGCGACGGCGCGGACACCTATTTCTTCGGCAAGGCGACGGCCGGCAGCGGCACGCACAAGGACACCATCGTCGACTACGGCTCGGACAACACGCTGGTCCTGTTCGGCACCAGCGGCAACCGTTGCATCGGCCTGAACGACCTGACGATCACCAAGGGCGACATCTGGACCATCGCGTTCAAGAGCGGCGGCGATGCCATCAGCTTCGACCCGCATGCAATCGGCGAGATCGAACTGCGCAGCTCGGCCAACGGCGCCAACAGCCTGGTGCTGGACTGGAACGGCTCGGACTACGTCGTCGCCTGACCGGCAGCGACTGCCACCAAGGGGCCACCCGACAGTAGTGCCGGGTGGCCTTTTCTTTGTCCTGCGACTGAAACGGCTGCTTTCCGCCGTCTGCCCCGCTTAGATTCAGCGGCTCTCGCTTAGATTCGACGGCAAATCTGCCCAAGGCTTCGCCGCGACAAAGAATAATGTAGGTTTTTACTCTTATATTGCAAGCCTAAGGGGAATGCTTTTGGCAGCCCGCCGTTTGCTCGATATCGGAGGCCCGATGTCGATCATGGACACCTATTTCGTCGAGAAGAAGGATGTGAACTGGGTTGTCCGCCGCGAGCGCGACGGCAACAGGGTGACGTTCAGGGACCGCGATGATGCGGTGGAGTTCGCGCGCCAGCGAGCCCGCCTGGCGCGTCCCTGCCAGGTATAAGGTGCAGGCGGCTGACGGAACCCTGGATCACACCATCCCATTCGGCGCCGAATAGCGCTCCGGTTGCAGGGTGGCGGCAACCTTTCACCGGGCGTGACGTTGCTCCCCTCGTCAACACAGACGCAGGGGCTGCACGATGGCAAATTTCCAGGCGAGCATGGCAACGGGCTGCATCGCCCTATTGATACTCGCGGGTTGTGCCGAAGGGGCCAGCGGATCGGGCCAAGGCAATCCCGCCCCATCGCCACAGCCAAAGCAGACTGCCGAGGCGCAGCGCACCGTGCCGCTGGACGCGGCGCAGGGAAAGCGCCTGCAGGCAATTATGGGTCCGCTGATCCAGCACATGAATAGTCCGATCGCGCCGGCCAAGGTCAAGATGACCGTTCTGGACGACGCGCAGATCAACGCGGCGAATGGCGGCGGCGGCGACTTCTACATCACTTCGGGCCTGCTGCAGAAAGGCACCGACGACCAGATCCGCGCGATCATGGCGCACGAGATCGCCCATGCGGACCTGCACCATGTGGCGAAGCTGACGGCGGTCGCCACCGGCCTTGACCTCGGCTTCAGCCTGCTGGACCAGCTGCTGCCGGGTTCGCGCGTGCTGGCGCCGATCGCCGGGCAGCTGATCACCAGTTCGTACAGCCGCGGTGAAGAAGGTGCGGCCGACGCGCACGGCGTCGAACTGATGAAGCGGTCGGGCTATAACGGCAAGGCGCTGATGGTCAACATGCTGACCTGGCTGGAGGGCAGCGCGGGCGGCGGCGGTTCGGGCGGCTTCTTCGCCACCCACCCCGATACCGGCGACCGCATCCAGGCGGTGCGCAACCTGCCCTGACAGGCCCGGTGGACAGCGGCCGCGCCCGGGTGCATAGGACGGATCACCGCGTTGGATAAGGATCCGCCATGGACAAGGACGAACTGACCGCCTGGGCGCTGAAGAACGGCTGGCGGATGATCGATGGCCATCCGAGCCTGGCCAAGCCGGCGCGCCCGAAAGAAGCCATCGTCAAGCTGGTGTTCAAGACCACGACCGTCGCACTTGAGGTGAAGCGCCCGGCCGGCAAGTGGGACAAGGTGGCGAGCGCCGCCTACGCCGCCGTCACCGCCGACGAGGATGGCGGCGTGCCGCAGGGCCTGGGCCTGGACAGCTTCGTGTTCACCAAGCTGATGCAGGACAACAAGGACCAGCAGGTGTTCGGCAGCTAGAGCAGGTTGGACGTGCGCGGCGGCTGGTCGAACGCGGTCGAGTTGACCAGGACATAACCGGCCGGCTCGACCTCGCCAGCGGCATATTTGGCGCTGGCCAGCTTCTGGATCATCACGTCGTGATGACGGAACAGCGTCTTCAGCTGCCGCGTGGTCGCGCTCGGCCAGCGGTTGAGCTGCAGCAGGACCTCGCGGGTCACGGCGCACGGCACCGCCTTGTCGCCGTCCTGGGCGCGGAAGCTCAGCACATCGCGAACGGGATCATAGGCAACCCAGCCCGGCTCGAACCGGAGCGGCATCGAACTCTCCTGCGGGAAAATGGCGCGGCCGTCAGGGCCGAAAATATTGGCGTCCCCAAGGGGAGGGGACTTTTGGCACTCAATTAGCTAACTAGCAAGTGTTTACTTGCTGTTTTGGAGGTAACATTGGTGGTATTCCTTGGTGGAACCAGGGAACAATCGATGCCCATCGAGCTTCGATATAACACATTTTTCGCTTATCTCGACGTGCCCGCAGACCTGCGTCTGAAGCTAAACCGCCGTGTTTTCCGGCAAACGCTGAAAACCGACAGCCGGTCAGTGGCCGAGCGTCGAGCCGCCCCGCTTATCGCTCAATGGAAATCTGAGATATCGCGGCTACGCGAGGAGCCAAATCACAATGACGCCAAATACTGGCGAGAAGCGCTCCGCCGGGCGCCAAACGATGAGCAAAGAAACGCAATCCTAGAACGAATAGACATGATGGCCTGGAATATCGGGGCTTTGAATGTTGAGCATGTCGGCGACACTCCATCGAAATCCCCGGAGGCTCGCAAGTTCTACGCCGAAGCAACGGGTCTTCGGGTGGGAACTACTGAACACTTGGAAGAGTGGATCGGGTCCCAGGACGTGAAGGAAAAGACGGCAAAAATGCGCCGTTCGACGATTCATCGACTCGGCGAGAAGTTTTCCACGCTGCAAGATATTTCCCGTAAGGAAGTTCGCCGATGGGTAACGGAACTCGGTACGGATTTGCATCCTGCCACCGTTCAAAGGTTGCTAAGTGATTGTCGCACCTATTGGAGTTATTTAGCCGCAATAGAAGTTGTATCGGAAGACGCGGCGCCATTTGATCGGCTGGGTCTGAAGGTCAAGTCTGCGTCATGGCTACCCTATTCGCCAGCCGAAGCGCTCCGCCTACGCAAAGCGGCTGATGGCGACAACAACTTGGCGGACCTCGTCAGCATCGCCATGTACAGCGGAGCGCGTCGTGAGGAAATTTGCAGCCTAAAGGTTGAGCACGTCCGTTCTGGATGCTTTGAGATTGTTGATGCGAAAACTGAAGCGGGCATTCGGACAGTGCCTATTCATTCAAAACTATCAGCGATCATTAAACGGCTGACGAAGGAAAGTGCGGACGGCTATCTAATTCCGGGCCTTGCATCGAATGGCAATGGTGATCGCGGGGATGCTATAGGCAAACGATTTTCCAGGCTTAAGCGATCCCTCGGATTTACGGAGCGGCACTCCTTCCATAGTTGGCGCAGCACGGTCATTACCATTTTGGAACGGGCAGGCGTTCCAGAGGGTACGGTTCAGGACATCGTGGGTCACGAGCGCTCAACGCTAACCGGAAGCACCTACAGCGGAAAGACGACCATCGAGATGCGAAGAGACGCTCTTCGGAAGCTCCGCTATTAGGCGATTGGTTTAGCCAGGCACCAGGGTTGAGTACCTGGATTGGTTCGAACCCCTCCCTGGGAGCCAGCGCGCGAAAATCGCCCTGTAAATCCGTGATGTTAGTGAATCAGCTCCGGCTGAGGCACTTCTTGAGGCACTACCCTCGCCCTATTTGGCGGGTGGCCGGCACGCATAGCAGCCGCCGCAGGCGCTGAGATAACAGTCGAAGATGGAGCGCAGCCGCCGCCGGGCCTTGGCGTCGTTGGGGCAGCTTGGCGTCGAGGCGCGCCGCAAGCTTGGCGATGGCATGGCCAGCTATGGAGCCGGGCGGATGTCTGGGATTGGACGGCATAGTTCGACAATCCGGAATCCCGCGCGGGAAACCAACCACCGGCCGGCCAGCTATAGACACGGCCGCTTCCCTCCCTATTTATTCGCTAGCGCAGGGGGCGGCCATGGAAGCCAAACAGCACTGGGATACGGTCTATTCTACCAAGGTCGACGATCAGGTCAGTTGGTTTCAGACCAGCCCGGCCTCGTCGCTAAGCATGATCGGCCATCCTCCGCTAGGCGCGCGCATCATCGATATAGGTGGCGGCGCTTTGGTCTGCATCCCTTAAAGGGCTCCAAGATTTGAGGGAGAATTCGGCCTCCACATGGAGGAGGTACGATGCCAAGGAAGCGATATACGGCGGAGCAGATCATCGGGCTGCTGCGGCAGGCCGAGGTGGAGCTGGCGAAGGGCCGGACG
>CANJGB010000003.1 GCA_947473805.1 Alphaproteobacteria bacterium | reverse complement strand
GGCCAGACCGGCAAGATCGTCGCCCCCGACCTCTACATCGCGGTCGGCATTTCGGGCGCCATCCAGCACCTGGCCGGCATGAAGGACAGCAAGGTCATCGTCGCCATCAACAAGGACGAGGAAGCGCCGATTTTCCAGGTCGCCGATTACGGCCTGGTCGGCGACCTGTTCAAGCTGGTGCCGGAACTCGAGGCCGAACTGTCGAAATGACCGACCGCAAGCCGCGCAACGGGAGCCTCGCATGATCCGTAAAATCGGCATCGTCGGCTCCGGTCAAATGGGCAGCGGAATCGCCCAGGTTTGCGCCACGGGCGGCTACGATCTGGTCCTTTACGACGTCAGCGCCGAGCAGCTGGAGAAGGCGAAGAAGGTCATCTCCGGCGGCCTGGGCCGTCTGGTCGCCAAGGGCAAGCTGGACGAGGCGGCAAAGACCGCCGCCCTCGCCCGTATCGTCACCAGCACCGAACTGGCCTCGCTGGCCGATGTCGATCTGGTGATCGAGGCGGCCACCGAGAACGAGGCCGTCAAGCGCAAGATATTCACCAGTGTCTGCACCGTGGTGAAGAAGGACGCGATCCTCGCGACCAACACCTCGTCGATCTCGGTTACCCGCCTCGCGGCGGCGACCGATCGCCCGGAAAAATTCATGGGCATGCACTTCATGAACCCGGCGCCGGTCATGCAGCTGGTCGAACTGATCCGCGGCATCGCGACCGACGAGCCGACATTCAAGTCGGTGCGCGAACTGACCGTGAAGCTGGGCAAGACCCCCGCCAATGCCGAGGACTTCCCGGCCTTCATCGTCAACCGCATCCTGCTGCCGATGATCAACGAGGCGATCTACACCCTGTACGAGGGCGTGGGCTCGGTGGAGTCGATCGACACCGCCATGCGCCTGGGCGCCAACCATCCGATGGGGCCGCTGCAGCTGGCCGATTTCATCGGCCTCGATATCTGCCTGTCGGTCATGCAGGTGTTGTACGAGGGCCTGGCCGACAGCAAATACCGCCCCTGCCCGCTGCTGGTGAAGTATGTCGAGGCCGGCTGGCTGGGTCGCAAGAGCGAGCGCGGCTTCTACGACTATCGCGGCGAGACGCCCATCCCCACCCGCTAGAATCCTACGGGAGCAACAGCGCGGCGGATCACTCCTGCCGCGGCTTCCGCTTGTGACCTGAAACCTCGGTGCCGGCATCGGGGTCGAGGCGCAGGAACACGAACACCGCCGATGCCGAGATCAGGCCGACGGTCACGAACGCCGGCAGGAAGTCGTCCATGCGCAGATTTGCGCCGCCGCGTCCGCCGAGCGCCATTTCCAGCATCCACGCACCCACGCTGACGCCGACTGACAGCGACAATTGCTGCGACACGCTGGACAGGCTGGTCGCCGAACTCATCTGCGTGCCCTCCAGGTCGGCATAGCCCAGCGCATTGATGGCGGTGAACTGCAACGCGCGGAATACGCCGCTGATGAACAGCACGCCGAGGATCAGCGCCTGCGACGTGCCCGGGGTGAAGAACGCCGGTACCGCGACCAGGACACCGCCGATCAGGGTGCACGCCACCAGTGTGGTGCGGAAGCCGAACCGGCGCATCAACGCCACCGACGCAGCCTTCGAGCCCAGCGCGCCGCAGGCGGACATGAAGGTCAGCAGGCCGGAGTGGAAGGCATTCATGCCGAAGCCGATCTGGAACAGCAGCGGCAGCAGGAACGGCGATGCGCCGATCCCGATGCGAAAGATGCTGCCGCCCAGCACGCCGGCGCGGAAGGTCGGGATGCGGAACAGGCGCAGATCCAGGATCGGCGCTGGCGCCCGCAGCGCATGCCAGACGTACAGCCCCAGCATGACCGCGCCGAAGGCGAGCAGCGCGAGTACAGCGGGTCGCGGCAGGAACGGCAGGCCCAGCAGTGTCGCGCCCGACACGAAACTGGCCAGGCCAAGGCCCGCCAGCAGGAAGCCGAGGAAGTCGAACTTGCGGTCCTGCTCGCCGCGGATGTCGGGGATGTAGAGCGTGGCGAGGATCAGGCCCAGCACGCCGATCGGCACGTTGATCCAGAAGATCCAGCGCCACGACAGGTAGGTCGTGATGAACCCGCCGACCGGCGGGCCCAGGATCGGCCCGATCAAGGCCGGCATGGTCAGCCACGCCAGCGCGCCGACCAGTTCCGATTTCGGCACCGAGCGCAGGATGACCAGCCGCCCGACCGGCACCATCATTGCCCCGCCCAGGCCCTGCAGCATGCGGCCGGCCATGATCTCGCCCAGCGTGTCGACCAGGCCGCACAGGATCGACCCCAGGGTGAACACCACCATCGCGCCGCGAAACACCAGCCGGGCGCCGAACCGGTCCGCCATCCAGCCGCTGATGGGAATGAACACGGCCAGGCTCAGCAGGTACGACGTGACCGCCAGTTTCAGGTGGATCGGATCGACATTCAGGTCAGCCGCAATGGCCGGCAGCGAGGTCGCAAGAACCGTCGAATCGAGGTTCTCCATGAACAGCGCGCAGGCGACGATGACGGGGACAAGAATGCGGGGCGGCAGCACGGCGGGAGTATAGCCGCCCGGAATGCGCGGAAATGCAGCAAATTGGCGGGATCGGCCCGCCGGCAGCTATTTCGCCTTGATCGCCGCCTCGATCAGCCGGATGGCGTCCGCGCCTGCCCAGTCCGCCTCACCCGCTATCCGGCCGATCTCGCGGCCATCGCGGCCATACAGGATCGCCGTGGGCAGGCCATAGGCGCCCAGCGACCGGCCCGATTTCATGGTCGCGTCGATATAGAACGGCAGGTGTTTCACGCCGATCTCGTCCATGAAGGCCTTGGCCTTTACCGGCCCGGCGCGATCCTGGCTGATCGCCAGCACCTCGAAATCCTTGCCACCGAGCTTGCCCTGCAGGGCGTCCAGTGTCGGCATTTCGGCACGGCAGGGCACGCACCAGGTGGCCCACAGGCTGACCAGCACGACCCGGCCGGCAAAATCGGCCAAGGTCCGCTCACGCCCCTCGCCATCGCGGAAGGGCGCGGGCGGCGCTGGCTTGGCCTCGTCCGATAAAGTAAATTTCGCCATGCCGCCGGTCAGCAGGGGACGCAGGGCCTCGGCACCGGACGCGGCGCGGGCCGCATTCGGCCCCAGCGCCAGCATCGCCATCACGAACAGTACGAAAGCGCGTTTCATGTCTTCTCGCCGGACAGGCACCAAGGGGAACACCAAGGCCGCCACTAATACCATGTGGGGCGGCCGCTTTTCCGACGGCCCCGATGCGCTGATGACGGCGATCAACGCCTCCATCGACTTCGACCGCCGCCTCTATGCGCAGGATATCGCCGGCAGCCTGGCCCATGCCAGCATGTTGGTCGAGGCCGGCATCCTGACAAGGGCCGACGGTGCGGCGATTGCCCGCGGCCTGAAGCAGGTCGAGGGCGAGATCGAGGCCGGCAAGATGGCCTGGGACCCGGCGCTGGAAGACATCCACATGCATGTGGAAACGCGGCTGAAGCAGATTGTCGGCGACGCCGGCGGCCGGCTGCACACCGCGCGCTCGCGCAACGACCAGGTGGCGGTCGATTTCCGCCTGTGGGTGCGCGACGCCATCGACCGTCTCGACGCGGGCCTCAAGGCGCTGCAGCAGGCGCTGCTGGACCAGGCCGAGAAGCATGCCGGCACGATCATGCCGGGCTTCACCCATTTGCAGGCGGCGCAGCCGGTGACCTTCGGCCACCACCTGATGGCCTATGTGGAGATGACGGCGCGCGACCGGTCGCGCCTTATCGACGCGCGCAAGCGCCTGAACGAAAGCCCGCTGGGCGCCGCCGCACTTGCCGGCACGTCATTCCCGATCGACCGCCACATGACGGCGAAGGCTTTGGGCTTCACCGCGCCGATGGCCAATTCGCTGGATGCGGTGTCCGACCGCGACTTCGCGCTGGAATACCTGTCGGCTGGCGCCATCCTCGCCACCCACCTGTCGCGGCTGGCCGAGGAGATCGTGCTGTGGTCGTCGGCGCAGTTCGGCTTTGTCCGGCTGGCCGACAAGTTCACGACCGGCTCGTCGATCATGCCGCAGAAGCGTAATCCCGACGCCGCCGAACTGGTGCGCGGCAAGACCGGCCGTGTCATCGGTTCGCTGAACACGCTGCTGGTCGTGATCAAGGGCCTGCCGCTGGCCTATGGCAAGGACATGCAGGAGGACAAGGAGCCGCTGTTCGACGCCGCCGACACGCTGGAACTCTGCGTCGCCGCAACCACCGGCATGATCGCGGACATGACCGCCGATACCGCGCGCATGTATGCCGCCGCCGGCCTCGGCTACGCCACCGCGACCGATCTCGCCGACTGGCTGGTGCGCAAGCTCAACCTGCCGTTCCGCGACGCGCACCACGTGACCGGCGCGCTGGTCAAGCTGGCCGAGGGCCGCAAGTGCGGCCTGGAGGAATTGTCGCTGGCCGACCTGCGCACCATCGAACCGCGCATCACCGCAGATGTGCTGTCAGTACTGGGCGTTGATCGTTCGGTCGCCAGCCGCACGTCCTACGGCGGCACCGCGCCGCGCGAGGTGAAGAAGCAGATCGCCCGCTGGCGCCGCCAGTTGGGCAAGGAGAAGACGTCATGATGCGCCGGCTCGTCATCCTGTTGTGCGCCCTCAGCCTCGGTTCGCTTCTGGCCGCCTGCGGCCGCGTCGGCGATCCCGATGCCCCGCCGGGCACGCGCGCCGATGCGCCGCGCGTGCCCAACCGCGGCAGCACGATCCTCTATCCGTACTAGGCCCATGACCGATCCATTCCAGCATCGCGGCGGCGCGCTGCACGCCGAGGGCGTGCCGGTCGCGCGCATCGCCGCATCCGTCGGCACGCCGTTCTACGTCTACTCGACCGCCGCGCTGGTCGAGCAGTACCGCGGCTTTGCCGCTGCCTTTGCCGGCGTCGACGCGCGCATCCACTACGCCATGAAGGCGAACAGCAATATCGCCGTGCTGAAGACGCTGGCCGATCTCGGCGCCGGTGCCGATGTGGTCAGCGAGGGCGAACTGCGCCTGGCGCTGGCCGCCGGCGTGCCGCCCCAGCGCATCGTGTTCTCGGGCGTCGGCAAGACCGATGCGGAACTCGCCTTCGCGCTGAACACCGGCATCTACCAGATCAACGTCGAGTCCGAACCGGAACTGGAAGCACTCTCGCGGGTCGCCAGCGGCCTGGGCAAGACGGCGCCGATCACCATCCGCGTGAACCCCGACGTCGATCCCGAGACGCACGCCAAGATTTCCACCGGCTATAGCGGCACCAAGTTCGGCGTGCCGTGGACCGATGCGCCGCGCCTGTACAAGAAGGCCGCCGGTCTGGCCGGTATCGATGTCGTCGGCGTCGACGTCCATATCGGCAGCCAGCTGACCAAGCTGGAGCCGTTTGAAACCGCGTTCCGCCGCGTCGCCGGCCTGATTGGCAAGCTGCGCACGCTGGGCCTGAACATCCGCCGCGCCGATCTCGGCGGCGGCCTTGGCATCGTCTATGACAGCACAAACGGCGCGCCGCCCGACCCGGCCAGCTACGCCGCCATGGTGAAGCGCATCTTCGCGCCGCTGAACGTGCAGGTGATGTTCGAGCCGGGGCGCTATCTCGTCGGCAATGCCGGCCTGCTGGTCGGCAGCGTGATCTACGTGAAGGAGGCCGACGGCAAGACCTTCTACATCATCGACGCGGCGATGAACGACCTGATCCGTCCCTCGCTGTACGACGCCTATCACGCCATGGAACCGGTCAAGCAGCCAGCCGCTGGCGCAGGCCTGAAGCCGGTCGATGTGGCGGGCCCAGTCTGCGAAACAGGCGATCTTTTGGCCGCCGACCGCCCCCTGCCGCCCATGGCCGCCGGAGACCTGTTGGCGATTCGCTCCGGCGGGGCCTATGCTGCAGTCATGGCATCGACCTACAACGCCCGGCCCCTGGTGCCGGAAGTCTTGGTCAATGGCGAGGAATTCGCCGTGGTGCGACGCCGCCCTACATACGAGGAAATGTCCCGGCTTGAGGCTTTGCCGCCGTGGCTCGAACCCGCTTCTGGCGGCCGGGCAAAGGCATTACCCTGATCGGATGACGGAGCGCCGATGACCCGCACAGCCCCGCCCGAACGCCTGCTCGACCGGCGAATCGCGCTGGCCCGTGCGGCTTTGTTCTGGGAGTGCCTGTGGCCCCGCCTGGCCCTGCCGCTGGGTATCGTCGTCCTGTTCCTCGCCGCCTCGCTGCTGGACCTCTGGGCGTTCATGCCCTGGCAGGCCCACCTCGCCGCTCTGCTCGTCGTGCTCGCCGGGCTCGGCGCACTGTCATATTTCCGCCTGCGCGGTCTGGCCTGGCCCGACCGGGCCGAGGGCCGCCGCCGGCTGGAACTGAAAAGCGGCCTGACGCACCGCCCGCTGGAACTGCTGGAAGACCGACTGGCCGGCGACCCGCAGGATCCCGGCACCCGCCACTTGTGGCAGGCCTATCAGCGCCGCATGGCCGCCCGCATCGGCCAGATCCGCATCGGCTGGCCGGAAGCAGGGCTGGCCCGCCATGACCCCTGGGGCCTGCGCGCCGTCATCGGCCTGGTGCTCGTCGTCGGCCTGGGTGTTGCCGGCGCCGAGGCGCCGCAGCGCCTGTACGACGGCATCTACCCGGACATCGGCGGCGAGCGCCGCGCCTCGGTCATGCTGGACGCGTGGATCGGCCCGCCGGCCTATACCTCGTTGCCGCCGTTGTTTCTCGCCCGCGACGGCAAGCCGCTGGCAAGCCCGGCGGCTGTTGCCGTACCGGTCGGCAGCACTTTGCTGGCGCGCGTCCATGGCACGCGGCGGGCGCCGACCCTGCGCATCGACGGGCGCGCCTTTCCGTTCTCCAGCCTCGACCCGCAGAACTTCCAGGCCAACAAGCCGCTGGAGGCGGCAAAGAAGATCGAGATCGTCGCCGGCCAGCGCACGCTGGGCACCTGGACCGTCGCGATGGTCCCCGACCATTTGCCCGAGGTCTCTTTCACCACGCCGCCCAAGGGCAACGCCCAGGCGCTGCTGACCGTCGCCTACACTGCCAAGGACGATTACGGACTGAAGCGCGTCGCGCTGGAATTATCGCGCAGCGGGAATGAGCCCGTGCACGTCATCGACCTGCCGCTAAGCGCCGTCACCGCCAAGGAAGCCGCCGAGAGCAGCGACCAGGACCTGCGCGCCCATCGCTGGGCAGGCCGCGTCGTCACCGCGCGGCTGGTCGCCGAGGATGCCATCGGCCAGATCGGTTCCAGTGAACCGGTCGAACTCACCTTGCCCGAGCGTCTGTTCCAGCATCCCGTCGCGCGCGCCGTGATCGAGCAGCGCCGCCTACTGGTCGACGAACCGCCGAAGCGCAACGTCGTCGCCGCGGTGCTGGCGGCGCTGGCGCTGGCGCCCGAGGCCTACAACAACGACATGACCGCACATCTCGGTCTGCGCACGGCGCGCACCCGGCTGCAGAACGACAAGAGCGAGGCCGCCACCCAAGGCGTGTTCGACCTGCTTTGGGACGTCGCGATCCGCATCGAGGACGGCAATCTGAGCGAGGCAGAACAGGCGCTGCGCAATGCCGAACAGGCCTTGCAGGAGGCGCTGTCGCGGGATGCGTCCGATGCCGAGATCGAGAAGCTGATCCGCGAATTGCGCCAGGCCATGGACCGCTACATGCAGGCTTTGGCCCAGGACGCCCTGGAAAAGGGCGAACTGCAGGAAGCCGATGAGATGGACCCCGACCAGGAGTACATGACCTCGGACGATCTGCAGAAGATGATCGATCGCGCGCGCGACCTGGCCAAGAAGGGCGCGAAGGATGCGGCCAAGGACATGCTGTCGCAACTGCGCCAGATGCTCGAAAGCATGAAGAACGGCCGCGTCGCCAAGGCTCCCAGCGAGGAACGCCAGGAACGCCAGCGCCGCGGTAACGAGGCGATGCGCGAACTGGGCGACATGATGCGCAAGCAGCAGGAGCTGATGGACCGCAGCTTCCGCCAGAACCGCGAGCGGCAGAACGGCCAGCAGCAGCAAGGCCGGCAGGGCCAGGGCGATGCCGGCGAGCAGGAAGCGCTGCGCCAGCGCCTGCGCGAGTTCATGCGCCGCTTCGGGCAGGACAACAACCAGATGGGGCAGGCCGAGGATCAGATGGGCCGCGCCGGCGATGCGTTGCGCCAGGGCGAGCCCGGCCAAGCCACCGGGCCGCAGGGCCAGGCGCTGGACCTGATGCGCCAGGGCGCCCAGGCGATGATGCAGGGCATGGGCAGCGAATATGGTGAGGGCGGCCCCGACGGGGATCCGCGCAATGACCGCAATGATCGCGCCGATTCAGGCCGCCGCGAAGACCCGCTGGGCCGCGATCTCAACAGTCCGTGGGAAGACGGCTTGTCGACCAAGGTGCCGACCGAGAGCGAGGCGCAGCGCAGCCGCGAAATTCTTGAAGAACTGTATCGCCGCTCCGCCGAGCGCAACCGCCCGCCGCTGGAACGCGACTATATCGACCGCCTGCTGCGGCGATTCTAGGCGCCAGGCGCCGGTCTAGCTGCCGGCGCCCGTCGGCGGCTTCTTCAGCGCGGCGTCAACCTTGGCGCAGATCTGGTCCATCGTGAACGGCTTCGACACCACGTCGTGCACCAGCAGGTTGAGGTTGTGCGCGCGGGCTTTCTCCGCGGCGAAACCGGTCATCATCAGGATGCGCACCGCGGGATAATCCTTCGCCACTTTCAGCGCCAGCGCGATGCCGTCCATCATCGGCATGACGATGTCGGTCAGCAGCAGGTCGTAATGCGAATCCTGGGCCAGCGCCGCGAGCGCCAGCGTGCCGTCGGCAACCGCCGTCACCTCGTGCTGGTGGTATTGCAGCGCACGGGTCACCACCTCGCGTACCGCGGCCTCGTCGTCCGCCAGAAGGATGCGTGCCATGGCGCGGCGTCAGTGCGCCGCCGCCGGCGGATGGGCCGGGGCCTGTGCCGGCGCGGGTGTCGATGTGGCCGGGGCGAAGACGATTTTCAGGTCGCGCGCCGCGACCGCCGGCAGCGGCCGCTTCGACGAGAACGGCACCGCAGCACCGGGTGCGATCACGCCGGCATCACTCTCATAGGTCCAGGAATCGATTTCCTTCTGCTCGGCGTCGCGCAGGGCGATCCGCATCGGCGGTGAAGCCATCGGCTTGCTGCCGGCATTCACGATCTCGCCGCTGACCACCAGCATGACCTTGCCGTCCTCGCGCACCTGTTCGGTCTTGAGGGCGCGGGTGGCGAAGTTGACGGCCGGATCACGCTCGCCCAGGCCGATGGCAGCGTAAAGCGGCGCGGTCTGCGGCAGGCGTTCGACGATCTGTTCGCGTGCCGCGAACAGGCCAAGGCCGATCAACAGCACGACCACGGCCAGCGCCAGCCAGCCGATGCCGGCCTTGCTCTTGGTCTCCTGGCGCAGCGCGGGCAGGTTGCTGCCCGGCGGCATGGCGCGCAGGCGCGGCGGCGCGGGGGTAATAGAGGGGGGTGGCGGGGCGGCCGGTGCAGCAGCAGATGCCAATGCAGCCGGTGACGGCGCGGCGGCAACCGGCGCGGGCGGCGGACTCTGCCACCATTCGTGCTGGCATTTCGCGCAACGCACGCCGCGGCCGACGCCGAGCTTGCCCGGATCGATCAAATAGCGGGTTGCGCAGTTGGGGCAGGTTAATATCATGCGGGCCGGGCGCCTGCGGCCTCTCGCCGCGATGAAGCTCCGGTTTTTATAGGCGGTCGGTCGGGGCCAGGCAAGCCGCCCGCGCCGACCCGTCAGGAGTATCGCCCGTTGGTCCGTTTCCAGAACGTTGGCATGCGCTATGGTCTGGGTCCGGAGGTCCTCCGGGACCTGACGTTCGACCTGCCCGCCGGGTCGTTCCACTTCCTGACCGGCCCCTCCGGCGCCGGCAAGTCGACCCTGCTGAAGCTGCTCTACCTGGCGCACCGGCCGAGTCGCGGCCTCATCACCATGTTCGACCAGAATGTCGCCGCCGTGCCGCGCAACCGCCTGCCTGGCCTGCGCCGCCGCATCGGCGTCGTGTTCCAGGAGTTCCGCCTGCTGGATCACCTCTCGGCGCTGGACAATGTGGCGCTGCCGCTGCGCATTGCCGGCGCCAACCGCAAGCAGGCCGAGGATCATGTCCGCGAACTGCTGGCCTGGGTCGGCCTGTCCGATCGCATGAACGCCAAGCCGCCGACGCTGTCGGGTGGCGAGAAGCAGCGCGTTGCCATCGCGCGCGCGGTTATCGCGCGGCCCAGCCTGCTGCTGGCGGACGAACCGACCGGCAACGTCGACCCGGCCATGGGCCGGCGGCTGATGCACCTGTTCGTCGAGCTGAACAAGATCGGCACGACATTGGTCATCGCCACCCACGACGAGGCGATGATCAGCGAATTTCGCCGCCCGGTCCTGCGCCTCGCCGACGGCGAGCTGAGCGTGGAGGGCGCATGATGGCCTTCTTCGCGACACGCACCGACCTGGCGCTGGACCGCGATGCCTCGGGCCGCTTCCTGCCGTGGGTGATCGCGGTGATGGTGTTCATGGCCATGCTGGCGCTGGCCGGCGCCATGGTGCTGCAGCGCGCGACCGCCGGCTGGCAGCGCGGCATCGAAGGCCACCTGACGGTGCAGATCGCCGACCAGGCCGGCCAGCCCATGGCCCCGCGCCTCGCCGCCGCCGTGAAGGAATTGCAGCTGGTGCCCGGAGTGGTGCGCGCCGTGCCACTTGACCGCGCGGCGGTCGAACTGCTGCTGGCGCCGTGGCTGGGGCGCGAGAACCTGACGTCCGATCTGCCGCTGCCCGGCCTGATCGACGTCGAAGTGGCGCCCGGCGGCATTGATGTCGCCGCCATCGGCGCGCGCCTGGCGCGCACCGTGCCCGGCGCCGTCGTGGATGATCCGAAGCCGTGGCTGGACCGCGTGCTGCGCCTTGCCGACCTGTTGCAGATACTGGCCGGCGCGGTGGTCCTGGGCATCGGCCTTGCCACGGTGTTCATGGTTATCTTTGCCACCCGCGCCGGCCTGTCGTCGCACCGTGAGGCAATCGAGGTGTTGCACCTGATCGGCGCGCGCGACGGCTATATCGCCGGCCAGTTTCAGCGGCAGACGCTGCGCCTTGCGCTCGCCGGCGCTTTGCCCGCCGGCATCGCGGCGGCGGGTTCGCTGATCGTGCTGGGCGTGCTTGCCGCGGGCGCGGGTCGCGGCCTGTTGCCGACCATCGGCTTCGGGCCGCTCGCCTGGCTGGCGCTGGCGGCGCTCCCGGTGATCGCCATCGTCATCGCCACCCTCAGCGCACGCTTCACGGTGCTGGGCTACTTGCGCGAAATGCTGTAGGCGGGGGCCATGCTGGCTCTGCTCGACCGCGACGGCGTGCTAAACGAAGACCGCCCCGATTTCGTCAAGACGCCCGACGAGCTGCGCATGATCCCCGGCGCGGCCGAGGCGGTGGCGCGATTGAACCGCGCCGGCTGGCGCGTTGCCATCTGCACCAACCAGTCGTGCATCGGCCGCGGCATCGTGCGGCCCGAGATGCTGGCGCGCATTCACGAACACTTACGCGAACACCTGGCCCGCGCCGGCGCGCACGTGGACGCCATCTATTTCGCGCCCGATCACCCCTCGGCGCCGACCGAGATGCGCAAGCCCCGCCCCGGCATGCTGTGCCGGGCCATGGCCGACCTGCGCCAAGAGCCCGGTGATGCGGTGATGATCGGCGACAGCCTTGGCGACCTTGAGGCCGCGACCGCCGCCGGCTGCCGCCGCATCCTGGTCCGCACCGGCAAGGGCCAGAAGACCCAGGCCTCGGGCCTGCCGCCGCATGTCCTGCCGGTCGCGGTGCATGAATCGCTGGCCGCCGCGGTCGATGCGCTGCTGGGGCCGGCGTGATGCGCGGCTGGCGCTGGCTGCTGGTTCTACCGCTGCTCTGGCTCGGCGGCTTTCTGCATTTCACGTGGAACCTGCCGCGCACCGAGCCGGCCATCGAAGCCGAGGCCGATGCCATTGTCGTGCTGACCGGCGGCGCCCAGCGGCTTGACGCCGGCCTCGCTTTGCTGCGGGCCGAGAAGTCGAAACGGCTGTTCGTGACCGGCGTGAATGCCGACGTGACCAAGCCGATGATGCCGGCCTATGCCGGCAATGCCGACCTGTTCGATTGCTGCGTGGAACTCGGCTACCAGGCCGCGGACACCGCCGGCAACGCGGTGGAGGTTGCCGGCTGGGCGGCGCGCAATTCCGCAACAAGGCTGATCCTCGTGACCGCCGCCTATCACATGCCGCGCGCCATGGTCGAACTGCGCCGCCGCCTGCCCGATGCGGACATCGTGCCGTGGCCGGTCTTCCCCGCCGGCGGCCAGATCGAGCACTGGTGGCGGGTGCCGGCGACGACCGGGCTGCTGGCGGTGGAGTTCACCAAATACGTGGCGGCCCTGGCGCGGGCCCGATTGAACGGATTGCCGTCATGACGCTGTGGCTGCGCTCGCTGGCGTTCAACATTGGCTTCTATGTCTGGACCGTCGCCATGGCGTTCGGCGCCCTGCCGCTGCTGCTGTTCGACCGGTCGAACACGCTGCATGCCATGGCCTTCTGGACGCGCGGGGTCGACTGGCTGTTGCGCGTCCTCGTCAATGTGCGGATCGAGATTCGCGGCCGCGAGCACCTGCCCCTGACCCCCTGCGTCGTCGCCTCCAAGCATCAGTCCGCCTGGGACACCATGACATGGCACACTTTGCTGCCGGACCCCGCCATGGTGATGAAGAAGGAGCTGATGAACATCCCGCTGTACAGCGCCCATGCGGGCCGGATCGGCATGATCCCGGTCGATCGCGACGCCGGCGCGGTGGCGCTGCGCGGCCTGTTGAAAGGCGCGCAGAAGGCGAAGGCCGACGGCCGCCATATCGTCATCTTTCCCGAGGGCACGCGCAGCGCGATCGGCGCCCCGCCCGACTACCAGCCCGGCATCGCCGCCCTGTACCGGTCGCTGGATCTGCCGGTCGTGCCGGTAGCGCTGAACTCCGGCGTTTTCTGGCCGCGCCACCGCTTCATCCGACAACCGGGAACCCTGGTGCTCGAGTTCCTGCCGCCCATCGTGCCAGGCCTGAAGCGCGAGGCCTTCATGGCCGAACTGGAAAACCGCATCGAAACCGCCACCGACCGCCTGGTCGCCGAAGCGCAGGTGAAACTTTCCGCCCCAGCCTAAAAGCGGGGATAAGTCTGTTCGTCGTGCCGGAACGACGCCTTAGCGATGCACCAGCCGTGCACAAACCTGCGGACTGCCGGTGTGCGGAATGGAATTGGCTTTGACCCACCCGTTGTGGTTTGTCTTGGTCCATGAGCACCCCGTCGACCGCAAGTATGGCGCTGATTCCGAGCGAGGCTGACCAGCCTGAAGCGGCGCACGGCACGGGCGTCCTGCCGTGGCAGGCGATCAATTCAATGATCCGCGACCGGCAATTGCTGGGTAGCCGGCCGATCACGCCCGACCAGGTGCAGCCGGCCAGCCTCGACCTGCGGCTGGGCGAAACCGCGTGGCGCGTGCGCGCCAGTTTCCTCCCCGGTCCCACCGCGACGGTGGCCGAGAAGATCAAGCAGCTCGACGGCTACGCCATCGACATCTCGAACGGTGCGGTGCTCGAGCGCGGCTGCGTCTATGTCGTGCCGCTGCTGGAATCGCTGGACCTGCCGGCGGCGCTGGGCGCCATCGCCAATCCGAAAAGTTCGACCGGACGGCTCGACATCCTCGTCCGCCTCATCACCGACCGTGGCGAGGCGTTCGACCAGATCAGCCCCGGCTATACCGGCCCGCTGTTCGCCGAGATCGCGCCGCGCACCTTCAGCATCGTGGCGCGCACCGGCACTCGCCTGAACCAGATCCGCTTCCGCCGTGGCCCCGCGCGCCTCCTGGCGCAGGCCGACCTGAACCAGCTGCTGCAGGACGGCCGCCTAGTCCAGGCCGAGGGTGGCCGCCTGGTCGCGCGCGACAAGCTGGTCGGCGTCACCATCGACCTGCACGGCGCCGGCCCCGGCAGCCTGATCGGCTACCGCGCCCGCAAGCACACCGACCGCATCGACGTCGACAAGGTCGGCCAGTATGGCGTGCTCGACTTCTGGGAGCCGATCCACCAGCGCGAGCCGGCCCTGATCCTCAACCCCGACGACTTCTATATCCTGGCGACCCGCGAGAAGGTGCGCATCCCGCCCGACCTCGCCGCCGAGATGGTCGCCTATGACGTCGCGGTGGGCGAGTTTCGCGTCCACTATGCCGGCTTCTTCGACCCCGGCTTCGGCGACACCGATACCGGCGGGGCGCGCGCCGTGCTCGAGGTGCGCAGCCACGAAGTGCCCTTCATGCTGGAACACGGCCAGACCGTCGGCTGGCTGCAGTACGAGCGCATGAGCGCCCTGCCCGAGAAGCTGTACGGGCGCGACATCAAGTCGAACTACCAGAACCAGGGCCTGGCTTTGGCCAAGCAGTTCCGGGCCCCCATATAGGGACTCCCGGCCCCGGACATTCCACTGGAACGGACCGGGAACAGTGACTAATATTCGCGGTTTGCAGGAGTTTGCGATGGCGTCGGTTTCACCCATTTCCCAGCAGATCTGGGACATGAAATACCGGTTCAAGGCACCGGACGGCGTGCCGGTCGACCAGACCATCGCCGACACCTGGTCGCGCATCGCCTGCAGCCTGGCCTCGGTCGAGCAGGACCCGGCCGCCTGGGAGGGCGCCTTCACCGAGGCTTTGGCCGATTTCAGGTTCCTGCCGGCGGGCCGCATCGTGGCCGGCGCCGGCACCGGCCGGAAGGTGACGCTGTTCAACTGCTTCGTCATGGGCACCGTGCCCGACGACATGGGCGGCATCTTCGACGCGCTGAAGGAAGCCGCGCTGACCATGCAGCAGGGCGGCGGCATCGGGTATGATTTCTCGACGCTGCGCCCGCGTGGCGCGCCGGTGAAGGGCGTCGGCGCCGACGCCTCCGGCCCGCTGTCGTTCATGGACGTATGGGACGCCATGTGCCGCACCATCATGTCGGCCGGCAACCGCCGCGGCGCGATGATGGCGACGTTGCGCTGCGACCACCCGGACATCGAGGCGTTCATCGAGGCGAAGCAGCAGCCCGGCCGGTTGCGCATGTTCAACCTGTCGGTGCTCGCGACCGATCCGTTCATGCAGGCGGTCAAGGAAAACGGCCCGTGGGACCTGGTGTTCGGCGGCACCGTCTACAAAACGGTTCAGGCCCGCGCCCTGTGGGAAAAGATCATGCGCGCCACCTTCGCCTATGCGGAGCCGGGCGTAATCTTCATCGACCGCATCAACAAGCGGAACAACCTGTACTACTGCGAAGACATCGCCGCGACCAATCCGTGCGGCGAGCAGCCGCTGCCGCCCTATGGCGCGTGCCTGCTGGGCTCGATCAACCTGGCGACGCTGGTGAACCGCCCGTTCGACGAGGACGCGGAGCTCGACATCGACGCGCTCGACCGCCTGGTGCGCGTCGCGGTGCGCATGATGGACAACACCATCGACGTGTCGAACTTCCCCCTGCCCGCCCAGACGCATGAGGCGCAGGCCAAGCGCCGCATCGGCCTCGGCGTCACCGGCCTCGCCGATGCGCTGATCATGTGCGGCGCGCGCTATGGCTCGGCCGCCGCGGTGCAGCTGACCGAACGCTGGATGAAAGTGCTGCAGCGCGCGGCCTATCTCGCCTCCGTCGATATCGCCAAGGAAAAGGGCGCGTTCCCGCTGTTCGACCGCGACGCCTACCTGGCCGGCGAATCGATCCGCGAACTCGACGCCGACGTGCGCGACGCCATCGCGAAGCACGGCATCCGCAACGCGCTGCTCACCAGCATCGCGCCGACCGGCACCATCTCGCTGTTCGCCGACAACATCTCGTCAGGTTTGGAGCCGGTGTTCAGCTTCTCCTACACCCGCAACGTGCTGATGCCCGACGGCACAAGGCGCGAGGAGGAGGTCAGCGATCATGCCTGGCGCCTGTGGAAGCGGCTAAGGGGCGAGAACGCGCCGCTGACCGACGCCTTCGTCGATGCCCAGACGCTGGCCCCCGCCGACCATGTGCGCATGCAGGCGGCGGTGCAGAAATACGTCGACTCCTCGATCTCGAAGACGATCAACTGTCCCGAGGACATTTCGTTCGACGCCTTCCGCGACATCTACCAGATGGCGTACGACAGCGGCTGCAAGGGCTGCACCACCTATCGCCCGAACGACGTGACCGGCTCGGTCCTGCAGGTAAAGAAGGAAAAGAAGGCCGACGCGCCGCAGGCCGAACTGCCGCTCGACGTGCAGGCCGTGGCCGCCAAGCCGCGCGACGCGTTCGAGGCCGGCGGCGTGGTCTACATGACCCGCCCGCTGGACCGGCCCGAGGCGCTGCCCGGCCAGACCTACAAGGTGCACTGGCCCGAGAGCGAGCACGCCATCTACATCACGCTCAACGACATCGTGCAGGACGGCCGCCGCCGGCCGTTCGAAATGTTCGTCAACTCCAAGAACATGGAGCACTTCGCCTGGGCCGTCGCGCTGACCCGCATGATCTCGGCGGTGTTCCGCCGCGGCGGCGATGTCAGCTTCGTGGTCGAGGAGTTGAAGGCCGTGTTCGATCCGCGCGGCGGCCAGTGGGTCGGCGGGCGCTATGTGCCCAGCCTGCTCGCCGCCATCGGCGAGGTGATCGAGCGCCACCTGATCAATATCGGCTTCATCGCCGACCCGGCGCGCAACCGCCCGGCCCACGACCCCGTGGTCCTGCCGGCAGCCGTCGGCGCGACCGATGCCATGGCAACCCTCGGCGCCGAACCCGCCCCGCGCCGCGCCGGCCTGCGCCAGTGCCCGAAATGCGGCGAGGCCGCTTTGGTGAAACAGGAGGGATGCGACTCCTGCACCAGCTGCGGCTACTCGAAGTGCGGGTGAGGTTGCTACATGGGTAAGACGGCGACGATCTATCACAACCCCTCTTGCAGCACGTCCCGCAACACGCTGGCGCTGCTGCGCGAGAAGGGCATTGAGCCGACGGTTATCGAATATCTGAAGACGCCGCCGACGCGCGCCGAGCTGAAGGACCTGCTGAAGCGCGCCAACCTCACGGTGCGCGAGATTCTGCGCAAGCGCGCTTTACCCTACGAGGAACTGCACCTCGACAATCCGAAGCTGACCGACGCGCAATTGTTCGACGCCATCGAACAGCACCCGGTCCTGATCGAACGCCCCATCGTCGCGACAGCCAAGGGCGTGCGCCTCGCCCGGCCGATTGAGAAGGTGCTGGAGATCATCTGATCTCCCACCACGACGAGCGAGGGCATTGACATTTATTCCTATTTAATGTATAAATCCCGGCACGTCGCTCTTTGACATTGTCGGGCGATTTTAGGGGCCGCCGCCGGTATGCGCGGAGCCACGCAGACCTGGCTCCAAGTGCGCCGGATATGAAGAAATAAGCCCCAGTAAGGCCCCATAAGGACCAATAAGCTCCAATAAGGACCGCCTCGCGCGTCCAGCGCAGTAAAATCAAAGACTTGGCTGGATGGCCGCGATTTTTTTCTCCGCGCGGCCAGCTGGCCCGGCATAACGGGGCCATGACGAACACATCCATCCGTGCCGTGCTGTGGGATTTCGGCGGGGTCATCCTGTCCAGCCCGTTCGAGGCGTTCAACCGCTACGAGGCGGCCCATGGCCTGCCGCGCGACTTCCTACGCAGCGTGAACGCCATCAACCCGCTGACCAATGCCTGGGCGAAGATGGAGCGTGGCGAACTGGACGAAGCCGGTTTCGGCGCCGCCTTCGCCGTCGAGAGCGCGGCTCTGGGACACGCGGTGGACGGGCGCGATTTGCTGCCGCTGCTGTCGGGCGAGGTCCGCCCGCGCATGGTCGCGGCACTGCGCACCGTGAAGGCGCGCTACAAGATCGCCTGCCTGACCAACAACGTGAAACGCGGGCACGGACCAGGCATGGCGTCCACGCCGGAGCGCGCGGCGGCGATAGCCGGGATCATGGCCTTGTTCGACGTCGTGGTGGAATCCAGCAAGGTCGGCTTCCGCAAGCCGGAGCCGAAATTCTACGAGAAGGCCTGCGAGCTGCTGGCCATTGCGCCGGATGAGGCCGTGTTCCTCGACGACTTGGGCATCAACCTCAAGCCCGCCGCAGCCATGGGCATGCGCACCATCAAGGTGGGCGATCCCGCCATGGCTTTAGCCGACCTTGGCGCGCTGCTGGGCCTCACCCTCTAGGCCGTTCAGCGAATATTAACCGGCCCCGGCAAAGGTGAAGGCTGCCAGAGGGAGCCGAAAATGTCCGAGGCCAAGGTATTCGATCGCCGCGTGTTCTATCCGGGCCAGCGCATCTTCAGCGAGGGTGACAACGGCTATTGCATGTACTTCGTCGAGAAGGGCCGCGTCATCATCGGGCGCGGGGATGAATCCCGCCAGGACAAGATCGGCGAGATCGCGGCAGGTGGCATTTTCGGCGAGATGGCGCTGATCGACGGCGCGCCGCGCATGGCGCACGCGACGGCCGCCGAGGAATCGATCCTGCACGCCATCCCGCAGCCGGTGTTCCAGAAGAAGCTGCAAGACGCCGACCCGTTCATCCGCGCGCTGGTGCGCGTGCTGCTCACCAACCTGCGCGCGTCAGACCCCAAGGCCGCCACCGCGAAGGCGGCCTAGCGCACCAGGTAGCCGCCGTCGACCGGCAGGCAGTGGCCGTTGACATAGGCCGATGCCGGCGAACTGAGCCACAGCACCGCCTCGGCAATATCCATCGGCCGGCCGAACCGGCCGGCGGGGATTTGCGCCAGTGCGTCGCGCGCCACCGCACCGTCGGGCGCGGCGAAGAAGCGGCCCGTCATGCCGGTTTCGGTAATGCCCGGCGCCACCGCGTTGCAGCGGATGCCCTTGGCGGCATATTCCTCGCACACCGCGCGCGTCAGGCCGATGACGCCGTGCTTCGAGGCCACATAGGCGACGATATTCGGCATGCCGGTCGAGCCGGCGGTCGATGCGGTGTTGACGATGGTGCCGCCGCCGGATTCCAGCAGCAGCGGAAGCTCGTAGTGCAGGCAGTAGAACACGCCGGACAGGTTGACGTCGATTACCTGCTGCCAGCGGTCCAGCGGATACTCGCCGGTCGGCACCCGGTTGGGACCGCCGCCAGAGACACCGGCATTGTTGAAGGCGCAGTCGAGCCGGCCGAAATTCCGCCGCGCGGCCTCGACCAGGCGTTCGCAATCTGCTGCCACGCTGACATCGGTGCGAACGAACACCGCCTTCACGCCCAGTGTCTCGGCCTCGGCCGCAACCTCGGTGCCGTCGACCGCGTCGAGATCGCCCAGCACGAGCGACGCGCCGGCCTTCGCAAAGGCGAGCGCGGTTGCGCGCCCGATGCCACTGGCGGCGCCGGTGACCAGGGCCACCTTGCCGGCGAATACGGCGCTCATGCTACTGCTCCCGACTTGCGCAAGGCTGCGATACGCGCGGCATCGAGGCCCAGCGTCTCGCGCAGCAGTTCGTCGGTCTGCTCGCCGATGGTGGCGTAGCCGGCTTCCTCGCCATCGACAACGCGCGACATCTTCAGCGGGTTGCCGGCGATCAGCACCGGCTGCTCTCCGCCATCGGTGCGCGGGATTTCGACCAGCATGTGGCGCTTGCGCACATGCTCGTCGTTGACGACATCCTCGGCGGTGCTGCACGGCGCGGACGCGATGCCGGCCTCGCACATCGCGGCGGCGGCTTCGTGCTTGGTGCGGCTCGCCGCCCAGGCCTCGACCGCCGGGCGGATTTCGGTCTCGATGTTCTTGCCCCAGCCGAACGAGGTCTGGAAGCGCTCGTCGGTGATCCACTCTGGCTTGCCCAGGATGTTGGCCAGGCGGTCGAACATCTGTTTGCGCACGATCTGCACCATGAACCAGCCATCCTTGGCGCGGAAGCCGTTGGCGATCATCGGCAAGGCCATGGGCGCGTCGGGTACCTTGCGCAGGCCCATGGACCAGTAGTTCGTCACGTGGTCGCACATGAACAGCATCGTATCCAGCATCGACAGGTCGATGTACTGGCCCAGGCCGGTGCGGTTGCGGTGGTGCAGCGCGCCGAGAATGCCGATGGCGCCGAACATGCCGGTGCCGGTGTCGCCCACGCCGCCCGTCGGGTTGATCTGCGGCGGCGCATTGGGCAGGCGGGCATATTCGTAGACGCCGGACATCGATTCCGCGACGCCGGCAAAGGCGGGGTAGTCGGCATAGGGCGAGCCGCCCTCGTTGCCGAAGCCCGAGATCGACAGGAAGATGATTTTCGGATTGGCCTTGGCCAGCACGTCGTAGCCGATGCCCAGCTTGTTCGCGCGGTCCTTGCCCAGGTTCTCGCACACCACGTCGAAATGCTTGGTGAGTTCGATGAAGGTGTCGCGCCCCTCGGGGTTTTTCAGGTCGATGGCGATGCTCTTCTTGCCCAGGCCGTAGCGCAGGTAGGTGGCGCCATCCATCTTGCCGGCCTTGTTCTTCATGCCGGGCAGTGACAGGCGGCCGCTTTCGCCGGTGCCGGGCGGCTCGACCTTTACCACCTCGGCGCCCATGCGGCGCAGAATCAGCGTCGCGACCGGCATGGCCTGCAACTGCTCGACCGCGAGGATCTTGACGCCTTCGAGCGGCAGGCCGAACGGGCGCGCCTCCGCATTGGCGGTTTCGCCGAACTTCATGTTTCCTCCCCGGGGTGTTTTCTGGTCGCTTGAAAGTCTAGGTGGTCACGAGGCCGATCGGGCATGACACGCCGGTGCCGCCCAGGCCGCAATAGCCGGCCGGGTTCTTGGCCAGGTACTGCTGGTGATAGGCCTCGGCAAAATAGAAGTCCGGCGCCGGCAGGATTTCGGTGGTGATGGGCCCGAAGCCCGCCTTGGACAGCACGTCCTGGTAGGCCTTGCGCGAGGCATCGGCCGCCTTCTTCTGCACGTCCGAGAACAGGTAAATGCCCGAGCGGTACTGCGTGCCCATGTCGTTGCCCTGGCGCATGCCCTGGGTCGGGTTGTGATTCTCCCAGAATACTTTGAGCAGCGCGTCATAGCTGGTCTTGGCCGGATCGAACACGACCAGCACCACTTCGTTATGGCCCGTCAGGCCCGAGCAGACCTCCTCATAGGTCGGGTTCGGCGTCTGGCCGGCAGTGTAGCCGACGGCGGTCGTGTACACGCCCGGCGCCTGCCAGAACTTGCGCTCCGCGCCCCAGAAGCAGCCGAGGCCGAACACCGCCTGTTCCATGCCCGCCGGGTAGGGGCCAGCCAGCGGCGTCTTCAGGACAAAGTGCTGCGCGGGCACCGGCATCTTCTCGGCGCGGCCGGGCAGCGCCTGGCCGGGGGCGGGCATTTCGGCTTTGCGTTTCAGGGACCACATGGCGTTTCCATCGATGATGAATTGCGGGGCGGGACATTGTAGACCAAGGGCCAAGCCGTCCCAAGACCGGCCCCGGGAAAACTGCATGACCGACTTCGTGACACTCGACGACCTGGACTTCGCCGGACTGGTGAAACCCGGCGATCTGGTCGTGTGCGGCCAGGGCAGCGGCGAGCCGGTAGATCTCACCGCCAGACTGATGACGCAGCGGTCACGCATAGGTGGCCGGTTCCGCCTGTTCCTGGGCGTGGGCGTCGCGGGAACCTTCGCCCCCGAACAGGCCGACCATGTCCACTTCATGGGATATGGCGCCCTCGGCACCAATTCCAAGCTGGGCGCGGCCGGCGTGCTGGATGCGGTACCGACCCACTATTCACAATTGCAGCGTATGTTCGCTGAAGGCTGGCAGAAGGCAGATGTGGCGCTGCTGCTGCTAAGCCCCGCCGATGCGCAGGGCCGCCACCATACCGGCCTGAACCACGACTACCTGTTCGACGCCGCCCGCAGCGCCCGCCTCGTGATCGCCGAGATCAACGAGAACGTGCCGCGCACCCCGGGCGCCGAACTGCCCCCCGATATCGGGGTCCATCTGGCGGTGCGCACAACTCGCGCCATGCCGGAGCTGAAGGCCGGCGTGCCGAACGACATCGAGCGGCGCCTCGCCGCCAACGTCGCCGCTGAGGTGCCCGAGGGCGCCACCATCGAACTGGGCGTCGGCACGGTGCCCGAACTGGTGCTGGGCGCATTGGGGGGGCATCGGCGGCTGGGCGTCCATTCCGGCGTGGTCAGTGACGGTATGGTCGACCTGATCCGGTCGGGCGCGATCGACAATTCGGCCAAGCGGGAAGATGCCGGAATCACCATCGGCGGCCTGCTGCTGGGCAGCCGCAAACTGTTCGACTTCGCCGATGGGAATGCTGCCCTAAGACTGTGCCCGCCGGTTCATACCCACGGGATCGAGGTGCTGGCCCGCCTGCCTCGCTTCACGGCCATCAACGCAGCGCTGGAGGTGGACCTGACCGGCCAGATCAATTCGGAAATGGCCGGGACCCAGATCGGCGCCCTGGGCGGCCAGGTCGACTTTTCCCGGGGCGGCATGGCCTCGACCGGCGGGCGCAGCATCATCGCCCTGCAGGCCACCGCCCGGAAAGGCGCGGTCAACCGGATCGTGGCCAAACTGCCGGACGCCACGGTCACGACGCCCCGTAGCGATGCAGACGTGGTGGTCACCGAATGGGGGGTCGCCCACCTGCGTGGCAAGAGCCTGGGCCAGCGCGCCCGCGCTTTGGCCGCGATCGCAGAACCCCGGTTCCGCGAAGAGTTGGAGCGGGCCTCTGCCGCCCTGGTAAAAAGCGGCGCTTAGGCAGCGCCCCGCCGATTCGCTGCATTGCAACACGAAAGGCTTGCCGACCTGTTAGGGCCGCCATATCGTCATCTTGCTTGCGTACGGGGATGGAACCGCGACAAAAAATTTCGTCGCGTTCTGCGAAGAACTGAGTCATATTAGTCAGCCTTACTGACCTTTTTTGGCCAGTGGGGTTTCCGTTTCGGTCCAATGGAGGCCTGCGACAATGACCTTGCCGCCCGCCCAAGGCTTGTACGATCCGAAGTTCGAGCGCGACGCCTGCGGCGTCGGCTTTGTTGCGAATATCAAGGGTCGAAAAAGCCATGATCTGGTGCGGCAGGCGCTGCAGATCCTGGTCAACCTGGATCATCGCGGCGCGGTCGGCGCTGACCCCCTGGCCGGCGACGGCGCGGGTATCGTCACCCAGATTCCGGACGTCTTGTTCCGCGCCGACATGGCCGCGAAGGGCGTTACCCTGCCGAAGGCGGGCGCCTATGCGGTCGGCATGGTCTTCCTGCCCCGTGGCGCCGAGGCGCGCGCGGTCGTTGTCGAACTGATCCAGCAGTATATCGCGACCGAGGGGCAGGTCCTGCTCGGCTGGCGCGACGTGCCGGTCAGCCGCGACGGCCTGGGCCGCACCGTGCTGGATTCCGAACCTGTCGTTCGCCAGGTTTTCATCGGCCGCGGCAAGCAGGTTGCCGACCAGGATGCCTTCGAGCGCAAGCTGTTCGTGATCCGCCGCCAGGTGGAAAACACCGCGCGCAAGCTGGCCGTCAAGACGCCTGATATCGCAGAGCTCTACATCCCGTCGATGTCGTCGCGCACCATCATCTACAAGGGCATGCTGCTGGCCGGCCAAGTCGGCACCTATTACACCGACCTGCAGGACGAACGCTTTGTTTCGGCGCTCGCCATGGTGCACCAGCGGTTCTCGACCAACACGTTCCCGTCGTGGCGGCTGGCGCATCCGTACCGCATGGTCTGCCACAACGGCGAGATCAACACGGTGCAGGGCAACGTCAACTGGATGGCGGCGCGCCGCCATTCCATGAAGTCGGAACTGTTCGGCACCGACATGGCCAAGCTGTGGCCGCTGATCGCCGAAGGCCAGTCCGACACCGCCTGTTTCGACAACGCATTGGAACTGCTGGTGCAGGGCGGCTACAGCCTTGCGCACGCCATGATGATGATGGTGCCCGAGGCCTGGGCCGGCAATCCGATGATGGACGAGAAGCGCCGCGCCTTCTACGAGTTCCACGCCGCGCTGATGGAACCGTGGGACGGCCCGGCCGCGCTCGCCTTCACCGATGGCCGCCAGATCGGCGCCACGCTGGACCGCAACGGCCTGCGCCCGTGCCGTTATCTGATCACCGACGACGACATGGTGGTGATGGCCTCGGAAATGGGCGTGCTGCCAATTCCCGAAGAGAAGATCGTCAAGAAGTGGCGCCTGCAGCCGGGCATGATGTTCCTCATCGACCTGGAACAGGGCCGCATCATCGACGACGCGGAGCTCAAGGCGACGCTGGCGGCGGAACAGCCGTACCAGGAGTGGCTGGGCAAGACGCAGATCCAGCTCGAGAGCATGCCGCCGTCGCAGCGCAACGTGCCGGGCGAGGAAGCCGCGCTGCTCGATCGCCAGCAGGCGTTCGGCTACACGCAGGAAGACATCAACTTCATCCTCGAGCCGATGGCCAAGAACGGCGAGGAGCCGCTGGGCTCGATGGGCACCGACACGCCGCTGGCGGTGCTGTCGAACCGCCCGTCGATGCTCTACAAGTATTTCAAGCAGCGCTTCGCCCAGGTCACCAACCCGCCGATCGATTCGATCCGCGAGGAACTGGTCATGTCGCTGGTCTCCCTGATCGGGCCGCGGCCGAACCTGCTGGCGCATGACAGCGCCGGCAACCAGATGCGTCTGGAAACCCGCCAGCCGATCCTCACCAACGAGGACCTGGAGAAGGTGCGCGAGATCCACAACCTGGCGGGTGCGGCGTTCCGCACCGTCACGTTGGACATGTGCTTCCCCGCCGACCTCGGCGCCCCGGGCATGGAGCGCGCAGTCGAGCGCCTGTGCGACGAGGCCGTCGCCGCGGTCAATTCGGGTAACAACATCCTGATCCTGTCAGATCGCGGCGTGTCGGCCCAGCGCATCGCGGTGCCGGCCCTGCTGGCGACCAGCGCGGTGCACCACCGCCTGATCCGCGAGGGCCTGCGCACCGAAACCGGCATCGTCGTGGAAACCGGCGAAGCCCGTGAAGTGCACCATTTCTGCCTGCTCGCCGGCTATGGCGCCGAAGCGGTGAATCCGTACCTGGCGTTCGACACGCTGGAACAGATTCGCGTCGAACGCGGCATGGACCTGCCGTACGACAAGGTGCAGAAGCACTACATCAAGTCGATCGGCAAGGGCCTGCTGAAGGTCATGGCCAAGATGGGCATCTCGACCTACCAGTCCTATTGCGGCGCGCAGATTTTCGACGCCGTCGGACTCAACACGGCGTTCATCCAGCAGTACTTCACGGGCACCCCGACGCAGGTCGAAGGCGCCGGCCTGGCCGAAGTCGCCGAGGAAACCGTGCGGCGCCATCGCCTGGCGTTCGGCGATTCCCCCATCCTGCGCGACATGCTGGATGCGGGCGGCGAATATGCCTTCCGCCTGCGCGGCGAAGACCATGTCTGGACGCCGGAAACGGTGTCGCGCCTGCAGCATGCGGTGCGCGGCAACGCCCAGGACCAGTATCGCGAATTCTCGAAGGCGCTGAACGAGCAGGGCGAGCGCCTGCTGTTCCTGCGCAGCCTGTTCGACCTCAAGGCAGCCGACCGTCCGGTGCCGCTGGAGGAAGTCGAGCCGGCAAAGGATATCGTCAAGCGGTTCGCGACCGGCGCCATGTCGTTCGGGTCGATCAGCCGCGAGGCGCATACCACGCTCGCCATCGCCATGAACCGGATCGGCGGCAAGTCGAACACCGGCGAGGGCGGCGAAGAGGCCGACCGCTTCAAGCCGATGCCCAACGGCGACACCATGCGGAGTGCGATCAAGCAGGTCGCGTCGGGCCGGTTCGGCGTCACCGCCGAATACCTGGTCAATTCCGACATGATCCAGATCAAGATGGCGCAGGGTGCCAAGCCCGGCGAGGGCGGCCAGCTACCCGGCCACAAGGTCGACCAGCATATCGCCGCCGTGCGTCACTCCACGCCGGGCGTCGGCCTGATTTCGCCCCCGCCGCACCATGACATCTACTCGATCGAGGATCTGGCGCAGCTGATCCACGACCTGAAGAACGTCAATCCGAAGGCCGACATCTCGGTCAAGCTGGTGTCGGAGATCGGCGTCGGCACGGTCGCCGCTGGCGTCGCCAAGGCGCGCGCCGACCATGTGACCATCTCGGGCTACGAGGGCGGCACGGGTGCCAGCCCGCTGACCTCGCTCACCCATGCGGGCAGTCCGTGGGAAATTGGCCTGGCGGAGACGCACCAGACGCTGGTCATGAACCGCCTGCGGGGCCGCATCGCGGTACAGGTCGACGGCGGCCTGCGCACGGGGCGTGACGTCGTGATCGGCGCGCTGCTGGGCGCCGACGAGTTCGGCTTCGCCACGGCGCCGCTGATCGCCGCGGGTTGCATCATGATGCGCAAGTGCCACCTGAACACCTGCCCGGTGGGCGTAGCCACCCAGGACCCCGAACTGCGTCGCCGCTTTACCGGCCAGCCGGAGCATGTGGTCAACTACATGTTCTTCGTGGCCGAAGAGGTGCGCGAGATCATGGCCAGCCTCGGCTTCCGCACCATCGACGAGATGGTCGGCCGGCGCGACAAGATCGATTTCCACCGCGCGCTCACGCACTGGAAGGCCAAGGGCGTCGATCTCTCGCGCCTGCTATTCATGCCCAAGGTCGGACCGGAAGTGGCCATTCGCCATGTCGAGCGGCAGGACCACGGCCTGGACAAGGCGCTGGACCAGAAGCTGATCGCCCAGGCGATGCCGGCGCTGGAGAGCCGCAAGGCCGTCAAGATCGAGGGCAAGGTCGGCAACGTCAACCGCACCGTCGGCGCCATGCTGTCGGGCGAGGTGGCCAAGCGCTACGGCCATATCGGCCTGACCGAGGACACCATCGCCATCAAGCTGACCGGCACGGCCGGGCAGAGCTTCGGCGCCTGGCTGGCGCGGGGCGTGTCGCTGGAACTGGTGGGTGAGGCCAACGACTATGTTGGCAAGGGCCTGTCGGGCGGTCGCATCGCGATCTATCCCAGCCCGAAGAGCAACCTGAAGGCCGAGGAGAACATCATCGTCGGCAACACGGTGCTGTACGGCGCGATCACCGGTGAATGCTACTTCGCGGGCGTCGCCGGCGAGCGGTTTGCCGTCCGGAATTCGGGCGCCGTCGCCGTCGTCGAGGGCGTGGGCGACCACGGCTGCGAGTACATGACCGGCGGCGTGGTTGCCGTGCTGGGCCAGACCGGGCGCAACTTCGCGGCCGGCATGAGCGGCGGCATTGCCTATGTCTATGACGAGGACGGCACGTTCGAGCACCGGCTGAACAAGGCCATGGTGACCCCGGAGGAGTTCGCCGATCCCGACGCGCACGAGGCGCCGGATGCCGACCTGGCAGACATGCTGCGCTTCGACGCCGCGCGCCTGCGCCGGCTGGTCGTGCGGCACATGCACTACACCGGCTCGATGCGGGCGAAGTGGATGCTGGACAACTGGTCGACGGTGCTGCCGAAGTTCGTCAAGGTCATGCCGACCGACTATCGCCGCGCCCTGGCCGACCTGCAGGCCGCCCAGGCCAGCAACGCCCGCGCCCTCGCGGGCGCGCACGCCTAAGCCCCGGTTTAAGGAAGAAGAGTATGGGCAAGCCGACGGGCTTTCTTGAGATCGAGCGCCACGACCGCGGTTACGACAAGGTCGAAAGCCGGGTCAAAACCTGGAAGGAGTTCGTGCATCCGTTCGCCGACGCCGAGGCGTCGAAGCAGGGTGCGCGCTGCATGGATTGCGGCATTCCGTTCTGCCACAACGGCTGCCCGGTCAATAACCTGATCCCCGACTGGAACAACCTGGTCTACAAGTCGGACTGGCAGCGGGCGCTGGTCTCGCTGCATTCGACCAACAACTTCCCGGAATTCACCGGCCGCATCTGCCCCGCGCCGTGCGAAGCCTCGTGCACACTGAACATCAACGACAACCCGGTCACCATCAAGTCGATCGAGTGCACCATCGTCGACAAGGGCTGGGCCGAGGGCTGGATCAAGCCGGAACTGCCGAAGCAGCGCAGCGGCAAGCGCGTCGCCGTGGTCGGTTCGGGTCCGGCGGGTCTCGCCTGCTCGCAGCAACTGGCGCGCGCCGGCCATGCGGTGACCCTGTTCGAGAAGCAGGATCGCATCGGCGGGCTGATGCGTTACGGCATTCCCGATTTCAAGATGGAAAAGCACCTGATCGATCGCCGCATGCAGCAGATGGCGGCCGAGGGCGTGGAGTTCCGCACCGGCGTGCATGTCGGCATCGATGTGCGGGCCAAGGGGCTGCTCGACGAGTATGACGCCGTCGTAATGACCGGCGGCGCCGAACTGCCGCGCGATCTGGAAGTCCCCGGGCGCGAGCTGGACGGCGTGCACTACGCCATGGATTTCCTGAAGCAGCAGAACCGGCGCGTCGCCGGCGATGCCGTGGCCGAGACCGGCGCGATCAAGCATCCGCTGCTGGCCAAGGGCAAGCATGTCGTCGTGATCGGCGGCGGCGATACGGGTTCGGACTGCATCGGCACCTCGATCCGCCATGGTGCGCTGTCGGTCACGCAGCTGGAAATCCTGCCGCAGCCGCCGGAGAAGGAAAACAAGGCGCTGACCTGGCCGAACTGGCCGCTGAAGATGCGCACCTCGTCCTCGCAGGAAGAAGGCGCGGCACGCGACTGGAGCGTCGTCACCAAGAAGCTGGTGGGCAAGGACGGCAAGGTTACTGAACTGCATGGCGTGCGCGTCGAGTGGGTCAAGGACGGTGCCGGCCGCCTCAACATGCAGGAAATGCCCGGCAGCGAGTTTGTGCTGAAGGCTGACCTGGTGCTGCTGGCCATGGGCTTCCTCGGTCCGCGCAAGGACGGTGCGGTCGCCGATGCCGGCGTCAAGCTGGACCCGCGCGGCAATGTCGCCGCCAACACCAACGACTACCAGACGTCGATCCCGAAGGTGTTCGCCGCCGGCGATATGCGGCGCGGCCAGTCGCTGGTTGTCTGGGCGATTCGCGAGGGCCGCCAGGCGGCCCGCGCCGTCGACCTGTCCCTGATGGGCCGCACCGACCTGCCCCGCTGACCGGGGGCCGCGGGCTCTCCGGATGGAAGCGCGGCTCAAGACCCATATGCAGGTCGGCGCCGCCGTTCGCGCCGGCGCCGTCCAGGGCATCACCGTCACCGTCGCCCACAAGGGCGAGCCGGATTCCGGCGCCCTCCTGCTCAAGCTGAACCAGGGGCCGAAGGGCTGCACAGTGCTGAGCCAGATGCGCGATCTCAATGGCGAACTGGTCTGGATGCGCGCGACGGGTGCCGAACCTGTCCCAGAATCCGAGTGCGATGCCTATATCGAAAAGTCGTTGCGGCGCGATCCCGACCTGTGGGTGGTCGAGATCGAGGACCGCGAAGGGCGGCACCTGTTCGACGGCCGGGTTCTGTAGCCACGCGGCTTGCGGGGCGAAGAAAACCCGCTTAAGTTGTATTTATGCGTTATTTAGCTGCGTTTATTTTCAGCCTGTTTATTTCATCCGCTGCTCTTGCCGAGAATTTTGATATCGGCGACCGGCAGATCAGCGTGTTGCCGCCGCAGGGTTATTGCGCGCTCGACCGCAACAAACCGAACGACCAGACCTATATGCGCGCGATCCAGAAGGATGTCGGCGAGTCTGGCCTGCTGCTGATGGCTTTCTTTCGCTGCGACCTGCTGGCCCTCGCCCGGCAGGGCAATGGCGGACCGATGTACGATGGCGGCGACGTGGTACTGACCATGGAGGGCGGCAAGCCGCCGATCTTCCGCATGACGCGCAAGGACCGGGTGATCGTGATCAACCGCGACGCCGCGAAGTTCGACTACAAGTCGCTGTTCGCCGCCGACGGTCGCCTGTTGTCGCTGCCGCTGAGTTCCAGCGGACAGGCGGCGGCCTATCGCGGCGCCATCCAGGCCGACGACCAGGGATTCTACTGGGGCACGGTCTCCAAACGCTTCGCCAGCGAGGGCACGGTATCGCTGGTTGGCGTCAGCGCGGTGACGCTGTTGAAGCAAGCGGAGGTAACGATCCGCCGCCTACGGCCCGAGGCGCACCGCGACGTGATGACCGCGCTGCTGGCGGAACAGAACGCCTATGTCGCGCGGCTGATCGCCCTGAACGGCGGCTAAAAGTTAAATGACGCCGCCCTGTTTCAGGGCCTCGATCTTCGCGGCGTCGTACCCCAGCACATCGCCCAGCACGCTCCCCGTATGCTCGCCGAGGCGCGGCATGCGCCGGTAGGTCGCTGGCGTTTCCGACATGCGCACCGGATTGGCGACGAGACGCAGCGTATCGGATTCAGGATGCGCCACCGGCACGCTGAGTTCGCGGTGCTTCACCTGCGGGTCGTCGAACAGCATCTCGTAGTCGTTGACCGGCGTGGCCGGGATGCCCGCCTTGTTGCAGGCCTCAACCAGGTCTCGCACCTTCCATGTCGCCACCGTCTTGCCGACCAGTTCGTTGAGTTCGGCGCGGTGCTTGGGCCGTGCGGCATAGGTGGCGAAGCGCGGATCGATGCCGGCCTCGGGAATGCCGATCACGGCGCAGAACGGCGCGAAATGCTGCTGGTTGCCGGCGACGAGGAACACATCGCCATCGGCGGCGCGATAGACGCCGGCCGGCCCGCCGCCCGGATGCTCGGTGCCCCAACGGCCCGGCATCTCACCGTTCAGCAGGTATTTCTGCAGGCAGTCGGCCTGGAGCAGGGTCGAGGCGTCCAGCAACGATGTATCGATCTTCTGTCCGCGCCCCGTCACGTCGCGATAGCGCAGCGCCACCATAATGCCGAACGCGGCGTCCAGCCCGGTGACGAAGTCCGTCACCGCCGAGCCGACCTTGACCGGCCCGGCGCCGGGTGCACCATCGGGCTGGCCGTTGATGCTCATCAGGCCGCCGAACGCCTGCATCAGCGGATCGTAGCCCGGCATCCGTGCATAGGGACCATCAGCCCCATAGGCAGTGACCGAGCAATAGACCAGGCGCGGATTCACCTTTGCCAACGCCTCGTAACCGAGGCCGAACTTGTCCATTACGCCGACCGAGAAATTCTCGACCAGCACATCCGACACGGCGACGAGCTGGCGCAGGATCTCGCGCCCCTCCTCCTTGTTGAAGTCCAGCGTGATCGACTTCTTGCCGCGATTGGCCGACACGAAGATCGCCCCCTCGCTCATGATGCGGTTGCCGGCGCGGTCGACCACCGCGACGCCGTTCATCGAACGGCCATCGTCGCCCGGGCCTGGGCGTTCGATCTTGATTACCTCGGCGCCGAAATCGGCCAGGAGTTGGCTGGCGAACGGGCCGGCGACGACACGGCCAAGGTCCAGGACGCGAATGCCCTCGAGGGCGCGCGGGGTCGTCATTTCATTCCTCCCACTCGACTATCGTCGCAACATAAAGGCGGCACCGGCGGCGCTCAATCGCCGCGTTCCGCCACCGGCAGCCACAGCACATCGTCGATGCGCGTAGCGCCCGTGGCCAACATGACCAGCCGGTCGAAGCCAAGCGCCATGCCGGCGGCGGGCGGCATCTGCGCCAACGCCGCCAGGAAATCCTCGTCGATGGGATAGCTGCTGCCGAGACGCGCCTCGCGCGCGGCCTTGTCGGCCACGAAGCGGCGGCGCTGCTCGGCCGCATCGGTCAGCTCGCTGAATCCGTTGGCCAGCTCCAGGCCACAGACATAGATCTCCACCCGCTCCGCCACGCGCGGGTTGTCTGCGCGGCGCCGGGCCAGGGCGGCCATGGATGCCGGATAGTCGTACAAGGCCAGCGGCGCGGGATGCCCCAGATGCGGCTCGATCCGCTCAAGGAAAATGCGAAAGAACAGGTCGTCCCAGCCATCACCCTCGGCGACGCGGACGCCGATGCGATGGCTCTCGGCGGCAAGCGCCTGGGAATCGTCCGCACTGGCCAGGATGTCGATGCCGGCATGGCGTTCGAAAGCCTCGGCGACGCTGACGCGCTGCATGGGCAGCGTCGTGTCACAGGCAAGGCCGCTCCACGTCAGGAGCTTGCCCGCCGCACGCAACAGGGCCGCCGTGTCGTCGATCAGCACCTGGTAGTCCGCACCGGCGCGGTACCATTCCAGCATGGTGAATTCAGGATGGTGCGTCGCCGCGCGCTCGCCGTTGCGGAAGGTCCTGGCGAACTGGAAAAGGCGCGGCTCGCCCGCCGCCAGCAGTTTCTTCATCGCGAATTCGGGCGAGGTGTGCAGGTACAGCCGGCTGGCCGCGCTGTCCGGGCCGACCAGTTCGGTGCCGAAGGCGGTCAGGTTGGGCTCCAGCCCAGGGCTGACCTGCAGGATGGGGGTCTCGACCTCGACAAAGTCTTGGCCGGCGAACCAGTCACCCAACCGGCGGCGGATCGCGTTCCGTGCCAGCAAATGCGGCCGCCGACGGCCATAGGGGCCGGGCCGCCAAGGTTCGTTGCCCGCCATTCATCCTCCGGAACTGCCGAATCCGGGCCGGTTATGCCCCGCCCCGGCCCGGTTGTCGATTGGCCCGGGGGGTGATAGGTTCCGCGCGCTTTTCTCCCAGGAACACGAAGAAAATCCCATGAAGGTCAACGCGAACCAGATTCGTGCCGGCAACGTCGTCGAGCTGAACAACAAGCTCTACTCCGTGATGAAGGCGCAGAACGTCATCCCCGGCAAGGGCAATGCGATCACCACGCTGGAAATGCGCGGCATCGCCGACGGCGTCAAGACGGTGGAACGTTTCCGCACCCAGGAATCGGTCGAGCGCGTCTACATCGACACCCGCGACTACACCTACCTGTTCTCGAACGGCGACATGCACACGTTCATGGACAAGGAGACCTACGAGCAGATCGAGGTGTCCAGCGACGTGATCGGTGACGGCGCCAAGTTCCTGCAGGAAAACATGGAAGTGAAGCTGAGCCTTTACGAAGGCAAGGCTGTTGCCGGCGAACTGCCGCAAACCGTCATCCTGGAAATCACCGAGACCGAGCCGTCGATGAAGGGGCAGACCGCCTCGTCATCGTACAAGCCGGCGATCCTGTCGAACGGCGTGCGCGTCATGGTGCCGCCGCACATCGGCCCGGGCACCCGCATCGTCGTTTCGATCGAGGCCGGCGAGTATCTGGAGCGCGCGAAGGCCTAGTTGCGCGACTAACTGATACGGTTACGGAATGGCCCGCCTCGTGCGGGCCATTTCATTTCAGCCTCACGGCCGGCGGCGGATCCATTCGATCACGCCGTCGGGGCGGACCATGATTGCCGCGGCGGAATAGCGGTCGGCCAGCGTGCCGGCCGGATCGCCATAGATGCGCCCGACCGGAATGCGCCCGATGCACACCAGGTTCGTGCCGGCCGGCTGGCCCTGCAACGCACGGGGCGGTGCGCCATCCAGCAGGAATAAGGTACGCCGGTCGGCCCGCAGCAGGTCGTGCACCTGCACCGCCGTTCCGTCGGGCGCGATCAGCGGCGAGTCGATGATGCGACCGCCGCCACCGGGTCCGACGGCAGCGCTGCGATAGGTCACCGACAGGTGGCTGAAGGCAGTGGCCAGGCGCGTCTGCACCCTGCGGCTCGCGAACAGCAGCGGCAAAAGAAGCAGGCGCAGGCTTAGCGAGAGTGCGCCCGTCGAGGCCATCCGCCGGGTCGCGATGTCGGTCAGGCGCAGCACGCTGGCCGCAACTGCATGACGCTCGGTGTTGAAGGTATCGAGCAACGCGGTGGGCGCGCCGTGCGCGACATCGGCCAGTTTCCAGCCGAGGTTAAACGCATCCATAATGCCGGTGTTCATGCCCTGCCCGCCGATCGGCGAATGGATGTGCGCCGCATCGCCGGCGACGAACACGCGCCCCTCGCGGTAGCGCGGCACCATGCGGCGGTGAATCTTGAACCGCGCCAGCCACTCAACATCGGACAGGAAGGTGCCGGTGGGGGCAACGCCGTGCAGCCGTTCCGCGAACCAGGCCAGGGTCGGATCCTCGACCGGGGTGCCCGGCGGCGCGAAAGCGATCAGCCGCCAGCGCCCGCGCGGCAGGGGAATCGCTGCGACCGGGCCGTCGGCCCGCAGAAAGGCATGCCCCCGGTCCGGTGCCAGACCCCAATCGATGCGGCAATCGGCGAGGCGCAGGTCGTCTTCATAGGCCGCGCCCTCAAACGGCAGCCCCAGGCCATGGCGCACGGCCGAGTGGGCACCGTCGCACCCGACCAGCCAGTCGCACATCACCGTCTCGGCACGACCGGTCAGGGAGCGCAGGCGGGCCTGCACACCGGCGTCATCGGCGACGAAACCTGTCAGCTCGATGCCGCGCTCAACGGTGATCCCCGCCGCCTCGACCGCAGCGAGCAGAATGCGCTCGGTCTCGCTCTGCTCGATCGACAGCAGGTAGTTGTACCGGCTTTCGACGCCGCCAACGCTGAGGCCGGTCACCCGCCGCCCAGCATGGTGCATGTCAAAGCCCTGCAGCTTCGTGCCCCGTGCCAGGAAGGCGTCCATGACGCCAAGAAAATGCAGGCATTCCATCGTGCGCGGCAGGATGGCCAGCGCCCGCAATAAGGACGGGGAGCCGGGGCGAGGTCATTCTTGTTCTTTGGCGTTCACGGGACGCTCCGTACTTCGCGGGCAGTATAGCCCGTCCCGTTCAACCGGCCACCCTGTCGCCCCATCGCCGTAGCAGGAAGAAGGCCCCCAGCGTGCCGATGGCCGACAGCACCGTCATGGCCAGATAGGCATGACCGGCATAGGCCGCGTAAAGCGGGCCCACGGCGATGAAGCCGAGGCCGAGCCCCAGACCCTGCGACATCGCCGAATAGACCGACTGGGCGGTGGCCGACGCCTCCATGCGGATAAAACGTGCCATGAAGTGCATGGCGCCCAGATAGGCCGCGCCGAAAGTCAGCCCGTGCAGAGCCTGCAGCAAAGCGAGCTGCCACAGGTCGGTGGCGAAGGCGCTGCCGGTCCAGCGGACGATCCCGCCCGCCGCCCCCAGCAGCAGCATACCTTGTGGCCCCAGCCGGGCCAGCAGGCGCGCACCAAAGGCAAACACAATCACCTCGGCAATCACGCCCTCGCCCCACAGGATGCCGATCACCGCCTCGCTGTGGCCAAGACCTCGCCAGTAGAGCGAGCCGAACGCGTAATACATGGCGTGGCTGGCCTGGGCGCAGCCCTGCCCGAGCAGGAACAGCACGAACAGCGGTGTCGCCAGCAGCTTGCGCCAGGGCGACGGGCCGTCGTCGCGCTTCGCCGGCGTGGTGCGCGTGTCCGGCAGGGCGAAGCTGCCGCACGCCAGCAGCAGCGATGCGCCGAGCAGCAGCCAGTAGATCAGCCCCGCTGACCGGCCGGCGAGAAACCACCCCGCCAGCGCGGCGGCGCAGATGTACGAGATTGAGCCCCAGAGGCGGATGCGGCCGAAATCCAGCTTGTCACGATAGCTGGCGGTGACGGCTAGGTTGTCGCCCAGCGGCAGGATGCCGGCCCACATGGCGCCATAGGGCAGGCTGACTAGCAGGATGGCCCAGAACGAATCCGCCCCGATGAAACCGAGAAAGAAGATGATCGCCATCACGTTGAGCGCCAGCACCACTCGCTTGCGTTCGCCCAGCCGGTCGGCCAGCACGCCAATCGCCGGTACCGAGACGATACGCACCAGCGATGGTAATGCCGACAGCCAGGCGATGGCGGCAGCATCCATCCCCTTGTAGGCGAACCACAGCGGCCAATACGGCTGCATCACGCCCAGCACCAGGAAGTAGCTGGTGTAGAACAGCCGCAGGCGCCACGTCAGCATGGCTCAGGCAAGCAATGCATAAAGGCCAAGCGCCGCGAACAGGGCCGCCGCGGCATAGCGGATCGGCTTCAGCGGCAGGCGCCCGGCAGCAAAACCAGCCAAGAGCGCCGCCGGCGCGTTGGCCAACATGAGGCCCAGCGTACTGCCCAGCATGACGACGACAATCGCGTGATACTGCGCGGCGAGGGCAATAGTCGCGATTTGAGTCTTGTCGCCCATCTCGGCAATGAAGAACAGGACGGTTGTTGTGAGGAACGGTCCGGCGCCGGGGCGTACCCGTGCCTCGCCGTCATCCAGCTTGTCGGGGATCAGGATGAACCCGGCCATGATGATGAACGACAGGCCCACGAGCCAGCGGAACCATTGCCCCTCGAAGAACGAGGCCGCCATCGAGCCGAGCGCCGCGGCCAGCGCATGGTTCGCCAGCGTCGCCACCAGCACGCCGGCCAGAACCGGCCATGGCCGGCGGAACCGCGCGGTCAGCGCGAAGGTGAGCAACTGGGTCTTGTCCCCGATCTCGGCAATCGCCACCGCCAGGGTCGATACGAGAAACGCTTCCATGAACTGTACCTGCCGGGCTGGACGACATAAGCGTAGCGCCGCCGCCCCGCCCAACCCGGACATGGAGCCACGACGCCACACGTCTCGCCAAGCTGTGCCGCGCCGGCCATGCACGGGTCAAGCGGACCAATGCAATTGTGTTGACCGGAGCTCCCCTGAAGGCAGGGACGGCTACTCCCGAGTGACGGTTCGAAACTAGGCCCGGCTCCTGGCCGGCGCAAGCCTTTAAGCGACCGGCGTCAGGGCCGGCTTGCCGGCGGCGACGGCCTCGATATTGGCCATGCAGAGTTCCAGCGACTTCTGGAACGCATAGGCTGTCATGCCACCGATATGCGGCGTCAGCACCGTGTTCGGCGCACGGATCAGTTCCGCCGGCACACGCGGCTCGTGCTCGTACACGTCAAGCCCGGCGCCGCCGATCCAGCCTTCGTTTAGTGCCTTCACCAGGGCCGTCTCATCGACGATGGTGCCGCGGGAGATGTTGATCAGCACGCCGTCCTTACCCAGCGCGCGCATCATGCGCTCGTCCACCATGTGGCGGTTGCTGGCATCGGCGCGCGCCGCGATGACGAGAATGTCGCACCATTCCGCCAGCTGCATCGGATCGGCGATGAACTTATAAGGCACGTCGGAACGGGCCTTGCGGTTGGTGTACGCCACCTCGATGCGGAAACCGGCGGCCCGCTCGGCCACCGCGATGCCGATTTCGCCGAGGCCGATAATGCCCATGCGACTGCCGTGGACCGAGCGCACGAGGCCCGGCCGGCCCGGTGCATTGATCGCGAACTCGCCGCTGCGCACATAGGCATCGCCCGGGCCGAGCTTGCGGATCAGCGAGAGGATCAGGCCCCAGGTGAGGTCGGCGACGCATTCCCGGTTGATGCCGGGGCAGTTCGCCACCTCGATGCCGCGCTTGCGCGCGCCGACGACATCGACCTTCTCGTAGCCCGAGCCATAGCAGGTGATAAGGCGCAGTTTCGGCAGGCGGTCGAACACCGCATCGCTGGTCGTGATGATGCCCGGCATGAACAGGTCGGTCACCTCGGCCGCGACCTCGGCCGGCATGGCATCAAAGGAGCCCGGCTTCGTTCCGTCGTAGAACGGAAAGCGCGAGCTCATCTGCTCTTGCAGGTGCGGCGGCAGGGGCATGCGGGAGAGGACGAGGGTCATGGCAACTCCGGAATTTGCGCCGACAGGATTAACCGCTCCGGCCTGCGCTGACCATGGCAAATTTCCGCTTATTGCCGGGTCCAAAGCCTACGTATACGCTTATGGAAACGACGTTCCCGGGAGGAATGACCATGGCCGGCGTCAGCACGCTCAAGCCCAGCCGCCACAACAGCCGCATCAGCGATGCCGAGTGGCAGGTACGGGTCGATCTCGCCGCCTGTTACCGCCTGGTCGCCATGTATGGCTGGGACGACATCATTTTCTCGCACATCACCGCCCGCGTACCTGATTCAGACCATTCGTTCCTGATCAATCCCTATGGCCAGATGTTCGAGGAAATCACCGCCTCGAACCTGGTGAAGATCGACCGCAACGGCAACAAGGTGGACGATTCCCCGTTCGAGGTAAGCCCGGCCGGCTTCGTCGTGCACAGCGCGGTGCACCTGGCCCGCGAAGATGCCATGTGTGTCATTCACCTGCACACCGCCGACGGCGTCGCCGTCTCGTCGATGGAGGAGGGCCTCCTGCCGCTGAACCAGCGCTCGATGTGTTCGACCGGCGATGTCGCCTATCACGAATTCGAGGGCCCGGCTTTGCGCGACGAGGAGCGCGTGCGCATGCAGGCCAATCTCGGCACCAAGAACCGCATGATCCTGCGCAACCATGGCACGCTGTCGCTCGGTCCCACCGTGCCCGAGGCGTTCATGCGCATGTATTTCCTGGAACAGGGCTGCACCGCGCAGGTGCGCGCCATGGCCGGCAAGCTGCACATGCCGAGCGATGAGTCCCGCGCGCGCACCGAGGATGCCGGCACCAACCCGCGCTCGAAGCACCTGTTCGTCGATCTCGCCTGGCCCGCCCTGCTGCGCAAGCTGGACCGGATGGACCCCAGCTACCGCAACTGAAACGTCAGCGACGGAACAGCCGCCAGAGGCAGTGCAGGGCGAAAGCGCTGGTGGCTGCGCCAATGGCAACAAACAGCCCATAGGGGCCGAGCCAGGTCATCGCGACCGTCGAGGTCGCCGGGCCGGCAATGCCGCCCGCAGCGAAGCACAGCAGCAATGTTCCGTTGAGGCCGACGAGGTTGCGCTTCTCCACGCGCGCCGCGACACGGCCGAGCGCCAGCGGGTAGATCGATGTGCCGATGCCACCCAGCAGGGCGGCGAGCAGCAGCAGCAAGGCAACCTCGTCGCGCGGCACGGCCAGGAAGATGAGGCACAAGATTGCAGTGCCAATACCGATGGCCAGCATCATGCGGCGGCGGTCGACACGGTCGGACAGCCAGCCCAGCGGATATTGCGAGACCACGTTGCCCAGCTGGATCAGGGCGGCGAACCACGCGATGGCCGCGGTGCCGAAGCCAACCACTGTAGCGAATACCGGGCCGACGCCATTGGCCGAGGCATAAACGAACCCGGCCGTGCACGCACCTGTCACCGCCAGCGGCGAGGCGGCGAAGACCTTGTCCAGGCCATAGCTCTGCCGGTCGGGCATGGTAGGGCGCTGGCCGGGATTGAGGCTGACTGGCACCAGAGTCACGACGAAACAGGCGGCAATGGCAAGAAACGGTCCGATGCCAGCGGGATCGAACGTCGCGAGCAGCAACTGGCCGCCGCTGAAGGTCAGCTTGCTGATGATGAAGTACGAGCCATAGACCGCGCCCAGCATCTGCATCGGCGCGCGGTCGGTGATCCAGCTTTCGATGGCGACAAACAACCCCGCCAGGCAGCAGCCCGCCAGCAGGCGCAGCACGAACCATAGCGGCCACCACGAGGTCAACGGAAACAGCGGCATGACGATCGCCAGCACCAGAGCGCAGCCCAGCATGCAGCGCGTATGGCCGACCGCACGAATGATTCGCGGCATGACCAGGCACGAAACCAGGAAGCCAATGGCATGGGCGGTGACCACGGCGCCGATCTGCGCGGTGGTAAATCCCTCGATCTGCATACGGACCGGCAGGAAGGTTTGCAGCAGGCCATTGCCCACCGAGACCACGGCAGCCGTTAGAAAAATCGCCGCGAGCGAAAAGTAGACCGTGATCATAAGGCGTCTACCAGCGTACCGTACCGGTCGCCCAAAGCCACAGCACCGCGACCGCCATCGATGCCAGCGTCATGGGGATACCGGCCCTGGCATGTTCAACGAAGCCGAGCTTGACGCCGGTATCGGCTGCGCGCTGCACCACGATGATATTGGCGAGGCTGCCGACGATGAGCAGGTTGCCAGCCAGAGTCGAGAGCAGCGCCAGGGCATAGAGTGCACCGGAGTCCAGTCCCGGCCACAGCGACAGAATCATCACCACCGCCGGCACATTGCCGATGGTGTTGCTTGCCACCAGGGCCAGCGGCGTCAGCACGCCCAGCCGATCCGGCGTCACACCCTGCGCGGTTAGCCAAGTGACCGCCTGCCCCGGATAACCGGTCAGGCCGAAGGCCGCGTTCACGATGAAGAGGCACGCGAACAGCAGGATCAGCGCCCAGTCAATTTCACCCAGCACGCTGCGGGTATGGATGCGCCGGCTGACCAGCAGCAGCGCCGCAACCGCCAGCGTCGTCAACGCGCGCGGCGCGCCGGCCAGGTACAACGCGATCAGCAATGCCGTTGCCAAGCCGGCTTTCCACATCAGGCCGCGGTCCAGCGGTGGCAAGGGCACCACGTTGGGCAGGGGACGCGCACTGAATGCCGCGCGGAAGACCAGGCGCACCGTGACAAACACGACAAGCATCGCGAGCAAGGCCGGCGGCGCGCAGATTGAGGCGAAGGCGCCGAAGTCGAGATGGCCGATTTCACCGATCACGATGTTCTGCGGATTGCCGATCAGCGTCGCGGCGGAACCCGCATTGCTGGCGCCGGCCAGCGCGATCAGGAAGGGGCGCGGGTCAAGCCCGCGCACGGCAATGCCGCGGCACAGCATCGGCGTCATGGCGAACACCACCACATCGTTCGCCAGCAGGGCCGACAGGAGCCCGGCACTGACCACGGTCAGCGCCAGCAGCGCGGTTGGCGACGACGAGGCCGCGCCGATCCGCGCGGCGCACCAGTCGTAGAACCCCGCCAGCGCGAACATCGTCGACACGATCATCAGGCCGAACAGGATAGCGAGCGTCGGTGCATCGATGGCGCCTGCCACGGCATTGGCCGGCAAGGCGCCCGCCGCCAGAAGCGCCACTGCCGCACACAAGGCAATGCCCGTGCGGTCCAGCGCCAGACCCGGCAGACGGCCCAGCGCCATGCCGAGATAGGTCAGCGCAAAGGCCAAAACCGGCAGGGCTTCACGCCACATCATCGCGCCACCGGTGGCGGGCGCAGGCGCAGGCGCCACAGGCTAAACGAGGCCAGGGTGGCGGTAAGGATGCCCACCGTCAGGAACATGCCGTCAGGCCCGACATTCTCCATCATGAAGGTGGCAAGCAATGGTCCGGAAATCCCGCCGATACCGAACACCATCAACATGGCGCCGTTGACGCCGACCAGATGCTGCCGTTCCACCCGGCTGGCCACATGGCCGATGGCCAGCGGATACAAGGTCGTGCCGACGGCGCCATAGACGAAGCCAAGCGCCATAATCAACGTCCGCGCCGAATGCGGCGTAAGTAGAAAGCAGATGACACTGACCGTCGCGCCGGAACAGAGCGCGGCGATGATGATGCGCCGGTCCAGCCGGTCCGACAGGCGGCCGATAGGATATTGCGACAGCATGTTGCCGCCCTGGATCATGATGACGAACCAGGCGACCAGCGCCGGTTCGAACCCGATTGCGGCGGCGTAAACCGGGCTCATGCCAGTCGAGATCGCATTGATGAACCCGCCCGCATAGGCCGCGCACACCGCGACCGGCGACAAAGCCCACACCTGGCGCAGGCCGTGGATCTTCCGGTCGGGCATGGTCGGCGGCGTGGCGCGGCTGCGCCGCACCGGCAGGAAGCACAGCAGGAACAGGCCCGCCGCGATCAGAAACAGGCCGATGCCCGAGGGATCGATCGCCATGATCGCGAACTGACTGGCGCCATAGGCCAGCTTGTTCTGCACCACATAGGCGCCGAACACCTGGCCGCGGATTTCGTTCGGCGTCCGGTCGATGATCCAGCTCTCGATGCAGATGAACATGCCCGAGACGCAGAAACCCGAGAACACGCGCAACGGCATCCAGGCCGCCACGCTGATCACCATGGGAAACAGCAGCACTGCCAAGGCCGCCGCGACCGCGCAGCCGGTGACACAGCGCACATGGCCAGCCACCCGGATGATGCGTGGCATCACAAGGCAGGCGCCCAGGAAGCCCACCGAATAGCAGGCCACCACCGCGCCGATGGCCGGCGTGGAAAAGCCCTCCAGCCGCATGCGGACCGGCAGGAAAGTCGCCAGCAGGCCGTTCGCCGCGGTCGAGACGCAGGCCGCGGCCACGATGCCCGCCAGCGAGATATAGACCGGATTTATCCGCATGGGCCGCTGCTGACCGGTGGGCGCAGTCTGGGGTCTGGAAACATGGATTCGATGATATAGATCGGGAGTGTATGCGAATCCGATTATAGCCGGTCCGCGATGATGGACTGGAACCATCTGTTGTCAGCCCGGCGGCTGGGCCATGTGGGCGCCGAAGAGGTTACGCCTGCCCGCAGCCCGTTCCAGAAGGACTGGGACAGGATCGTCTTTTCCTCCGCTTTCCGCCGGCTGCAGGACAAGACCCAGGTCCATTCGCTGCCCGCCAGCGATTATGTCCGCACCCGCCTGACCCATTCGCTCGAGGTTTCGTCGGTCGGCCGCTCGCTGGGGGCGGCGGTCGGCGAAAACATCGTTCAGCGTCACAAGCTGCGGCCGGGGCTCAGCGCGGCGGAGTTCGGTCATATCCTCGCCGCCGCCTGCCTGACCCACGACATCGGCAACCCGCCGTTCGGGCATTTCGGCGAGGAAACCATCCGCGCCTGGTTCGCGGGACCGGGCCGCTCCCTGCTGGAGCCACTCGACCCCCGTCAGCGGGCCGACCTGCTGGGCTTCGAGGGCAATGCCCAAGGGTTTCGCATTGTGGCGCGGCTGCAGAACTGGCGCGACACGGGCGGCCTGCGACTGACGGCCGCGACCCTCGCCAGCTTCGCCAAATATCCGTTCGATTCCCTGGCCGGCCAGACGAAGCGCAAGTTCGGCTTCTTTGCGGCGGAGGCCGACCTGTTCGCGGAGGTCGCCGCCGAAACCGGCCTGCTGCCGCGTGCCGGCGGCGGCTGGCAGCGGCATCCCCTGGCCTGGCTGGTCGAGGCGGCAGACGACATTTGCTATCGCGTCGTCGATCTCGAGGATGGTTACAAGCTGGGCCGCATTGCCTTCGCCGAGGCCGAACCGCTGCTGCGGCAACTGGTGCATCGGGGGCCGCCACGCTATCGCGAGATCGACGACGAACCGCGCCGCATCGCCTATCTGCGCGCCAAGGCCATCGGCCAGTTGATCGATGATGTCGCGGCGCTCTTTCTCGACCACGAACCTTCGATCATGGCCGGCACCTTCACCGGCGGCGTGCTGGCGGAAACGCGCGCCTGGCCGGTGCTGGAACAGGTGTTCGCCCTGACCCGTGCCAATGTCTTCCAGACCGTGGAGCGCATCGCCCGCGAGCGCGAAGGTGCACAGATCCTGACCGCGCTGCTGGAGACCACGACGAGCGCTTTTCTGGCGCGCGAGCAGGGCGGCCCCCTGCCCCCGGATTTTCCGGAAGATGTGCCTGCCGATGCCTCGCGCTACGATTGGCTGCTGGCCGTCACCGATTACATTTCCGGCATGACCGACACCTACGCACAGGCAAGTTACCGTAAACTGGTCGAGGCCGGCTCGACAGCCGGCCGCACCACTTAGAGAATAGGCCGATGCGCATCCTGCTCGCCGACGACAATGACACCAACCGCCTGCTTGCCCGCACCATCCTGGTGGACGAGGGCTTTTTGGTGGACGAGGCGTTGACCGGCGCCACGGCGTTGGATGCCGCCGCGCGCATGGCCTACGACCTGATCCTGATGGACGTGTCGATGCCCGAGATGGACGGACTGACCGCCACGCGCGCCATCCGCAAGCTGCCCGGCCGCGCCGGCAGCGTGCCAATCCTGGCAATGACCGCGCACGCCATGCCGGGCGACCGCGAGCGCTGCCTCGCCGCCGGCATGGATGACCATATTGCGAAGCCGGTGAACCGCACCGGCCTGATGTCGCAGATCGGCCGCTGGCTGGCGGCGCGGCCGAAGCCGGTGAACAGCGGCGAAGGTGCGGACAGCGCCGCGCTAGACCCCATCGACGAGGATACGTTCCGCCGGCTGACTGGCGACCTCGACGGCGGCCTGCTGCCCGACCTGATCGGCAGTTTCATCGCCGAGGCGCGCGCCCGCAGCATGAAGATCGGCCGCGCCGCGGCGGAAACCAACCTTGCCGCGCTGGACAACGAGAGCCAAGGCCTGGCCGACCTGGCAGAGACGTTCGGCGCCCGCCACTTGCGCCATTGCGCCAGCGGCATCACTGCGGCGGTGCGCGTGGGCGATGCGGATACGGCGCGGACACTGGCAGCCTCGGTCAACAACCTGACCGACGAGGCGGTCGAGGCGCTGATGACCCGGTTATCGGGCTAGCCTTTGCCCACTGCGTCAGCGACGGACGCAAAACCGTCGCGCTTCAGCAGGACCGAGAGGTCGCGCTTGATCTCTTCCAGCAGGCCGGGTCCCTGCAACGCCAAGGCCGTATAAAGCTGCACCGCGCTGGCGCCGGCCCGAATCTTCTCATACGCATCAACGCCGCTGGCAATGCCGCCCACACCAATCAGCGTCACCCGGCCGTTGGTCAGCTTGCGCATCTCGCGCAGCACCGCCGTCGATGGCGCAAACAGCGGCCGGCCGCTGAGACCGCCAGTCTCCTTCGCTGCCGCACTTTTCAAATCCGGTCGCGCGATGGTGGTGTTCGACACGATCAGGGCATCGAGCCCGCGCGCGAGCGCAACCAGGGCAATGGCTTCTAAATCCGCTGTGGCTAGGTCCGGCGCGATCTTCAGAGCCAGCGGCACCTGGGATTTCACGCGGTCGCGCGCCGCGAACAGACGGGCCAACAGGTCGTCCAGCTCCTCTCGCCCCTGCAACGCGCGCAGGCCCGGCGTATTGGGCGACGACACGTTGACGACGACATAGCCGGCCTGCACGCCCAGCCTTTCAAGACCGAGGACATAGTCGGCGGCACGGTCGGCGGAATCCTTGTTGGCGCCCAGATTGACGCCCAACAGACCAGCCCGCCGATTGCGCTTTGCCAGGCGTGCGGCGACGACCTCCATGCCATCGTTGTTGAAGCCCATGCGGTTGATGACTGCGCCGTCCTCCGGCAGCCGAAACAGCCTGGGCCGCGGGTTGCCAAGTTGCGGTCGCGGTGTGACCGAGCCGATTTCCACAAAGCCGAAGCCAAGGCCCAGCATCGCGTCGGGCACTTCGGCATTCTTGTCGAATCCCGCGGCAAGGCCGACCGGGTTGGAAATTTCCACGCCGAACAAGGTTGTGCGCAGCACCGGATCGTCCGCGTCGCGCGCCGCACCGCCAAGGCCGGTCTTCAAGCCGGCAATGGTCAGCCGGTGCGCCAGTTCGGCATCGAGCCGGCGCAACACCGGCAAAGCGAGACGCGCCGCGAGACTCATGGATCGAGCGCCGGAAAGACATGCAGGCCCTCGGCGCCAAGCGGGAGGTCTGCAACGAACCGCACCAAGTTGACCGGCAACGCACCGTACAGATGCGGAAACAGATCGCCGCCGCGCGCCGCTTCCCAGCGCAGCATCGGCGCGACGGCAGCAACATCGACGAAGAGCAATTTTAACCCCGCCTGCCCCGCACGATGCTTCGCCGCCGAGGCGGCAACCTGAACGTCGGTGGAGAAATGGATGAACCCGTCGCGCTTGTCATGCGCGGACCCTTCGTAGATGCCACTCCGCAGGGCATCTGCCCAGTCGTCCCCACCGGCCATGTGATAGATCGTTTGCATCATCGGGCGGACATTAGGTCAGGCATGGACGGTCGTCGAGCGCTATGGGCGCATATCGACGTAGGAAACCAACTTCTTCACCCCGGCACCGTCGCGTACCCGACTCTCGGCCTTCTTCTTCTCTTCGGCTGAGCGCGCACGTCCCAGCAAGTAGACAGTACCGAAGACGTCCGTGGCGTTGCGGTAATTCACGTCGGCGACGCCAGCCGTGCCGACCAGTCGTGCGCCGGCCTTGGTGTTCATGGCCAGAACCTCGTCCCACGAGAGCAGGCCCTTTCGCTTTGGGTCGTCCTTGGCGAGATAAGCAGCATGCCAGTATAGTTTTTTGACATCCTTGAGTGCCCTAACTTCCCGCTCGAAGCGGTCGTGCAAGGCCTTGTCGTCGAACAGGCCAGTGATCAGCACCCGCTGTTCGTAGATTTCCGTGGACGCCTTGACCGTGCCGAGGTTCGCCATGATGCCGTTGATCTTGAGGACGACGGCATTGTCCTTGGCGATATTGCCGGCCGAACGCGCCTCGATCGCCCGGTCGAATAGTGTTTTCGGCGCGGTTAGAATATCGGTCAGTTGCGCTTGGGCGGCACCCGCCCACAACAGTCCCAACACCAAGGCGAGAAGGCGAACCAGCGCTCCTGTATCCAAAGCTTTTCTCCCCCCATCAAAGTTCGTCGCGCCTACTGGCACGAGGTTAGCATTAGCTTTTCCGCTTTGTCTTTTCGAAGGTGCGCAGGCCCGAGAGGCCGAGCATCGCGATGACCAGCTCCATCAGGTTGTCGCCGGCAAGCAGTGGAGGCACGAAACCCTTCGCGCCCCACAAAGCCGCCGCCCATTCGAACAGCGGGTGGCCGATGAAGGTCCAGGCCAGGGCGACGCCACAGATCCAGCCGATAAATGGCCGCCAGCCGGCGACAAACAGGCTGTCATGGGCGGCCTCGACCTTGTTCAGCTCGACTTGCAGTTCCGCCTGGTGATCAGCGAGTTTGCGCAGTACCGCCTCGGCCTGGGCGCGCTCATCGTCGGACGTGAACAGCTTGTCCAGGAGCGTGCCAATGGCCTCGATCGGCTGGGTCCCGCCCAGCAGGGCCGCGATCTTTGCAAGCATCGCCTAGTCCACGTCGTTGTAGAAAAGGTGATGCCCGATCTCCGCCGCCGGCGCCGAGGCGTGGGCCCAGCGCGGGAGGATCCCGCGGGCGTGGTAGTGGGTTGAGCCGAATGTTGCATCGTCGAGCGCGCCGGCCAGAGCGCGGCGGGCAAGACGCAGGGCGGACGCAAATCGTGCATCTGCGGCCGTGACTGCCACGAGCTTGGCGAGATTCGGGTCGTTGCGGTTCCAGCACGAGAACTGCCATGGTGCGCGGCACACCGCCTCGACTGTCGCGCCAAAGCGCTCAGGCATGTCCAAACGGTTCAGCACCACGTTGGCGACGGCAGACATGCCGGCGACGCCCTCGCCCCGCGCCTCGCCCCACATGGTCCGGGCCAAGGTATCGACTGAAGCGGCATCCACGACGGGCTCGATATCGACAGGGCCGTTCATGCCCGGCCTCCGGTCGCAACGCGATCAAGCTTGGCCTCGATGCGCACCAAGTGCTCGGTCAGCCGGTTCTCGACGTCCTTGAGGTGACTGAGCGACGCGTAGGTACGCGCCACCTCCAGCTTGTAGGCCGAGACCTGCTCCCGCAATTGCTGCACCATCCAGAACAGACCGCCAAGAGCGGGTACCTGCACGGCGTTAAGCCACCACACCAAATCGGTCGACAATAAAGTCGTCATTCCAGCCTCCATCAGACAGCCGCTAGCGGGCGGCAATAAAAAAGCCGCCCGAAGGCGGCCTTTGTGAGAACTCGATACACGTCGTTCAGGGCTCGAAGGTGCTCGGCGCAACATGGGTTTCGCCGCCGGGCCGCCACGCGATACGCCGTCGGGGTGGCGCGACAGCGCGCAGCCGGACCGGTTCGGCCAGCAAGCAGGCCGCCACCGCGTCCATGCCATCGTCTGGGCCCTTGCAACCGGGCCGCCATTCCTCCAACTCCGTGCAAAACGGCGTCGTCAGCACGTTGCGATGCGCATAAAGACTTCCCGCAGCGAGTCGGGCATCGAACGCGTCGAGGATACGCTGGTCCTTTGACGTGCTCGACGACGATGCGATGACCGCGCAGGCAACGCCGCGCCGATTCAACTCGTTGCGCAGCAGCGTGGGCAGGAAGGCGCCAATGCCATTCCGCTCGACGCGGATCGAGGGCAGAAACAGCCGCTCGGCAAAATCGGCGACCTGACGGCACAACTGGATTGCCTCGGCCTCGTCATCGAGCCGGAGCGGATCGACCTTGTGGTAGCTGAGCTCATGCAGATAGTAGCGCCCGTCGTCATCGACAAAGACGGCCGCCGCTACGCTGCGGTCGCCCTGACCCGAGACGCCATAGGCGGGATCCCAGGCCGCAGCGGCGGAGACCATTAGCCGCCCCTCGATCCGCAAGGTGCGCACGCCATTGCCCTCTGCAACTTCGAGACCGGAGTCGTAGATGCGCAATCGATCCGGCTCGAACCGGCCATCTTGTGTGGCAGTCGGACGTAGCATGAACTGACTGGAGAATTTTCCGGGGCCGGACCTGCGCCGAATGCTTTCGATACGATCTAGCGTAAAGCGCTCCGGCCAACGGCTGTCACCCCTTCTGTCCAGTATAGCCGCCTCGAACCGGACGAAGCCTTCGAGGAATGGCGCGGCCTCTTCGTCCTCGTCTAAAGCAGAAGTGCGGGCATAAATGGAATGACGGGCATGTGGTGTGCCGACATAGAGTTGCAGGCCGCCCGGCACCAGGACATAGTCGAGTTCGGCCAGCCGCTCTCGTAGCGCAACAGATTTTCTGCGGGAGTCACTGTTGCTCGCTACCTCCACATCGTCACAGATAATCATGTCGGCACGGCTGCCGGTCACGTTGGTCGCGAGCCCGCGGGCAAGCATCGAGGGATCGCGCAACACCTGCGGGCGCGCGACGGTAAACTGCTCCACTGCCCATTGCTCTGGCCGCTTCGGCTTCAGGCCGGCGCACGCCGGATGAAGCTCGAGGATGCGGCGAACGCTGCGCACCATCTTCACCGCCAAGGTAAGATCGGCCGCGACGACAAGAATGCGCCAGCCTGGGTTGCGGATGAGCAACCAAGCAGCCAGCAGGCCGACCAGGGTGGACTTCCCGGCCCCACGGAAGACCATCAACAACAACCCGCGCTCACCTCGCTCGATCATGCGCTCAAGCCACGCAGCCATATTGCGGTGCAGGCGGGGCGTCTCCTGGCTCTGCAGATTGTTCCACGCGCGCAGGAAATGACGGAACATCGGGACGCACTCGTTCATTTAAGATTGCCTACCTGATAGCCATCGCGCCGAAACCATCGATCGCGCCTATAGTTGCCCATATCCAGAGAGCATCACTGTACCGACGCGGATCGACAGTGAACTCAGGCGTTATCCACTCAAACTCTGGAGTTGGGCATCGCTAAGTTTGCGTGGAAAGTGCGCCAAGCAGCGCAGCCAACCCATGAGGGGGAAATATCCCAGTTCGGCCGATCCGAGTGAAATCCTCGTCAATCCCGACGGCAAACTTGAGGCTGCATCCATCACCACGCCGCCACCATTCAGCGAACCGGAAAACGCATTCAGGCCGACGCGCATAGCGGCCTTGTGAACTACATCGCTAGTGCTCAAAGTGCCGGTGATAAGGTCTCCGTCAATCACTCCGGCGGAGTTAGTAAAGCATCTAGAATTGTTTGAATTGAAGTACCTCGCTAGAAGAATTGCATAGTTTGAAGCAGCTGCATCCTCGTATCTAAACACGCACTGATTTGCTGGTGTCTCCACGCCCTGCAACATGAACTCTGCCATGACAGTGAATTCAGCCGAACTGAACCATGCGCCGAGAGAGGCAACAGATGCGATGTCGCCACTGCGCGTCACCGCTGCCGTCACCGTCGCGATTGGCATCGTGGCAAACAGTCCCGCCTCGACCTGGACGAACCCAGCATGAACAGATTCAGGTGTCCCGGCAGGTGAAAAGCTTGTCACGCCATCCCCGGGCGAGGGCCCAACTGCAGCATAGATGAAACCGCCGTTTGTTCGCTGGAAGGTCACCGTCACCCTGTACAGGCCGCTGCCGCAATCCTTGATCGTTTTTGCGATTACTGTGCCGTCGGTCGTGCCGACGGATCCGGCGGCAAGGTTGAAGAAGGCGCCGTGAAAGGCTGTGTCGCCCGTATCGCCGACATAAATCCAGTCGGCCGTTCCCTTCCTCACGTAGCATGACAGCGTGTAGGTCGTACCGCCGCTGCAGGCCGCCGACGCGTTGTTCGTCGCAATATGGCGATCATAGCCTCCATTCGCGGCAATCTTTGCAAGCGACGCCGTGGCGTCCGGCCCCGCCGCCTGACCGGCCGTCACGCTGACAGGATCGCCGGCCTTGTCCCAGTTGGAATGGCTGAAATCATTCGAAGGCCAGAGGATGTTTGTCCGCTGTGCCTCGATCAGCAGGCCAAGCGGCGCCCCTGTCTTCGGATCGTGGTCGTACCGTGGCACATTCGTCGCCGCGGTCCGTAGCACACCGGCCGCATCATACCAAGTCGCCACGCTGGCCCGGACGAAGGTCAGCGCATCGAGCCCGAGGCCCTGGATGAAATCCATGCCGAACGAGGGCTGCGGTGCAGAACTGGAGTTGAACTTCACACGCACGCGCTCACGGAGGTTTGCCAAGTCATTTCGCGTGCGCTCGGTCGGCATATCGACAGTGGCGGCGGAACCGGCGGCGCTAGCCGCTGATCCCGCGGCGGCAGACGCTGATGCGGCGGCGGCGGTGGCAGAGACGGCGGCGTTTCCCGCAGCCATCGATGCCGAAGATGACGCACCGGAGGCGGTGGAGGCTGATCCCGCCGCACCGCTCGCACTGGTTGACGCCCCTGCTGCGGACGAAGAAGCGGCGGATGCGGCGCCGGCCGCCGCCAGAGCGCTTGCCGCCGCCGCATCGGCGATCGACTGCGGCACTTGGTCCAGCACGAGCCCGTCACCCGCTTCGTTCCAGCGCAGGTATCCAGGTGACGGGTCCGGCAGGTTGGCCTCGACCGAGACGGATGTCGGACGGAGTTTCACCGCCCTGGCCGTCTTCTCATCGATCTGCTGGATCATCATGGCCAGGCGATCCAGTTCCTCATTGATCGCCGCGGCGCGGAACTCTCCCGCCTCCTGGAAGTCAGTCGCCCGGGCAATCGGCATTGCGCGCAGAAGGGTAATGCGTGTACCGGCCGGCGGCGCCATGGCAAAGGTCACGCTGCCGCCGGCGCTCTGCGCAACTCCGGAGATCGTATGTGTCGTGGGCGCATCGCCGTCGCCGAACCAGACAGCAAGGTCGCCCGCCGCGAAGATTGGAAACGGAAAGGTAAAGACAGTCTGGCTGCCGCTCGCCTCGTATTGGACGCGCGGCAGACCCGCGCCGATGGTAACATCGGTCATCGCTGAACTCCTTGGGATGTATGGAAACGGGCGTTGCGTGTCAGACGTTGGGCCACAATTGGCGGCCGAGGGCGTAGGACCGTTTTGCCGTGTCCCAGTAGCTGGCGTTGCGGTCCAGCAGGCTGAGCCGCTGCTTGGTGGCGAGGCCAAGGCGCACATCGGACCGAGCGGCATCGAAGCGAGCCGCCTCGCGCGCAGCGGCGTCGGCGGTTTCCGTCGTCATGCCGGCCAGGATCGCCGCGCCTGAACCGTCGGCAGAAACTCCCGCGCCGGCAAAACCGGCACGGCGCGCGGCCAGGGCGCGGTCCAGGCGTTGCGCACGCTCGGCCGTGGCATCGGCCTGGGCGCGGTTTAGTGCTTCGGTCTGCGACTGCGCCTGCGCCTCAGCGGCCTGCATCTGGGCCTTGCGCTGCTGCGCACTCTGCAACACCGACATGCCGATGTTCGCGCCGGCCATAACCGTCTCAAAAGCACTCATCAGTCGGCTCCCTTGGCTTCGGTCATTACGGAAAGAATGGTGCAGGGCAGTGGACTGTCCTGTTCAATGCGCCAGAGCGGCTGTTCCGGCCCGCGTACCCAGCCCAGCGCCCGCACCTCCTTGTCCCCGGTAAAGCGGGCCGGCGCAGCATCGAGCAGGCCGCCACCGCCAACCGACTGAAAAGGCACCGGTTGCAGTCCGCGCCCGGTGTCGATCTGTAGGGCGGCACTGGCTTCCAGGCGAAAGCGCGCACGCACCAGCCGCATCGGCGCAACATGGCCACCCGCGAGGGGCTCAAGCACCAGAGGCAGGGGCATGACTTCGTGCCGGAATGACAGTCCGATTTCGATTGCTGAGGCGACGCGATCGATCGCCAGCTCGCCATCCTCGACAGTCTTCGTGCCTAGATCGCTGCCGTCGGCCACGACACGAACTTCACGACCTTCGAGATGTTCGAGTCCCGACCACGCGGCAGTTGCCGGCGTCGCTGTTCCCGCCAGACATGAGTCGGTGCCAAATGCGCCGTCGAAGCGTTCGATGCACCAAAATTCACCTCGCTCGACAAGGACATAGGTGTCGTCGCCGACCACTGCGCAACGGCGGAACGCCCCGTCCATGTCGAAGCGCGTCCAGGCGGCTACCTGTTCGCTGCGATAAATCGTCAAGGCAGCCAAATACCCGTCGTCGGTAATCGCCAAGACCAGTCGCCGCATCGCGTCGAAATCGAGATCGACGATCAGCGGCACAAACAGGTGCGGCGCAAGCAGCGCCAGGTCGGCCGCCGCATAGGCCTGATCGAGGTCGGTATAGACGAACTCGTGCAGCGCGCGACGCGAATGGGCGACAAATAGCGTGGCGCCGTCGACGTTGCGCGGCGGAATAAACCTGTCTGGCGGACTGCCGACCCGCGTCTGGCGTCGCACCTCGACCCGTTCCGGCGTCAACGGCTCTCCACTGACCATCCACTCTGCACCCGACGTGAAGACCTGCAGATGACGGCCTGGAAACAGGGCGCAAACGGCATTGACCTGGTCAGCCAGCAACCCGAACTCGATACCCTCATCGTCGAGACCGGTGCCGAGATCGAAGTTCTCCGGCGCCGCCGTCCGCGACATCCAGATCCGGTTCGGCAGGTCGCGCGATCCGCCAAACACCAGCCGGCTCTGATGAAAGGCGGCGGTCAGGGGCCAGCCGCGCACAGGGGAAAATGCCTGCTCGTCCCAGTTCTTCGTAGCGGCCGTACCCGTCAGAGTCTGGATCACCGAGCCCGTCGCCACCGTGCCGCTGGTCACCGCCGAGATCTGCACTTCCTTGCCGTCCAGGCGGAACCGGGCGCCCACATGCCCGGCCTGGAACAAACTGGCGGAAGCAGTAAGCGTAATCGTCCCCGTCGTGGCCGATGGCGTCAGCGTCACTGTGGCCGGGGCGAACCGGAAATAGGGCTGCTTGCAGGCGCCGGTCGTCGCGTCGGTATCGAATGTAAAGCCCGCGATGGTCCAACTGGTATGACCGGTGCGGGTAATCCGGCGCGGCGCGACCTCGGGATGACAGACGATCAGGGTGTCGGCATCCTGGGTCCAGGAGAGCTGGTCCAGCTGCGCCTCGGTCCAGGGCGTTACCGCCGTTGTCGCAAGCGCATCATCGCGAAAGACCCGCATTCCGCCGTCAACGACGGCCAGAAGGTAGTCCTGTTCGGTGTTGAAGGCGAAGGCGATGAGGCGCGCCGGCCCCGGCACGGTATCGACAAAGGCGAGGCCTGGCCGGCGCGAAACACCGCCGGTCGATTTGACCACGACGTTGCGCAGGCGCGCGGCGCCGTTCTCGTAGCTCTTGAGGTCGTGGCGGCCCAGCAGTTCCGGCGCGATCTCACCGGCGGTGAAGCTGGTCTTTGCCTGGCGGACGTACGGCATCAGCTTCGCGCCCCGATCAGCGTAAAGTCATCCAGTGCGGCCGGCGTGTTCTGCTGGCTATCGACCAGCTTGGCGCGGCGAAACTCCATCTCGGCCATCTGCCCCAGCACCTCGGTGCGCGCCGTGCTTTCGGTCAGCGGCATGCAGAACTCCGCGGCAAGGCGCGCGATCAGCACATAGTCGAAGAAGGGCGGGAAGCCCCCTTCGGCAGGACGGAAGACATAGTTCAGCATCACCTCCTCGGCGTCGGTATGCAGGCGGTTGGCGACGATGCGGTAGACGAGGCCACGTGAGCCCGCCCCCTCGCCGGCCGAAAGCGCGCGCAGGAAGTCGGGCGGCAGTTGGAAGGCAAAGGCGAAATCGGCCACCGGCTCGGCCACCAGGCGCGGCAGGCTGGCCTGCGCGGTAGCGAAGCTCCACGGATGGGCGGTCAGCAGGGCATCGCACACGGGTCCGTACAGGTTGCGGGCAACCTCGGCCTCGGCGGTCGGCTCGGTAAAGGCGGCAATCGGCGCCGCGCCAATCTTGATCAGGGCGCGGGCGCAAAGTTCGAGAGCGGAGAGCGACATCTTCTTCCTCCGGCATAAAAGCCCCGCCATCGCCACCGACGACTGTCGGTGGCGATGGCGGGAGACGCATCAGTCGGTGTTGCTGCCGCCGAACGCGGTCAGATTGGCGAGATCGACCACCCCGCCGCTATTGGCGCGCACGACGAAAATGCCGTGCGCCGGCGTGCCGCCGGTATCCGTGTTGGCGAAGATGAAGTCGCCGACACGCAGCAGGTCGGATGCGGCATTCAGATAGCCGCTGCTGTCCGTCGTCGCCGCCGTGTCGGTGGTGGTGTAATGCCACAGCGTGAAGCCGTTGGCATAACCCAGCACCGACAGGTTCTTGGAACTGTAGGCCATTCTCTTCTCCTCAGCTTTCGAGGCAGCGCAGGGTGACGACGCCCGACGCGTCGATCAGGACGGCGCCCTGGCTCATCGAGTTGTTGACGAAGTGCGCCGCCCGGTCGCCGTGCCAGGTGACGTCGGTCTTCACGTCCGCGCCGCTGGCATGGCCCAGGGCCGTGCGGTGGTACCAGTGACACAGGCGCACGCTGCTCGACGCGCTGAGGCCCGAATGCGGAAACCACAGCGAACCCAGCCAGCGCTTCGCCTGGGTGCCGCGCCAGGGGAGGTCGTCGTCGCCGACATAGTCGGCATTGGCGAACTCCTCGATGTCGAGCAACTGGCTCCACTGCTTCCAGCCGACCACGGCATAGCGTTCGCCGTCGTCGGGCACGTCGGCAGCGCCCAGCATCTCGAATGCCGTCAGCACCTTGGCCTTGGTCAGACCATCACTGTTGGCGCCCGCAAAGTTGGTCGAAGTGTCGAGGCGCGCGATGATCAGGTCGTCGGTCTTGCGGCCGAGCGCGTAGGCGCCGGCATTGGCGATCACCCCGCGTTCGTCGTGGTTGACCTTGACCTCATCCAGCGCATCGACCCAGTCGCCGGCATAGTAGTCGGCCAGGGTACATTCGACCGCGGCATGGTCGACGTTCATGACTGGCACCTTGCCGTGGCGGGCCTTGGTGCTGGCCGTGCCCTTGCCCACCTTCTGGAAAACGGTGGACGATCCCTTGACGCCGCTCTTGGTGCGGACGGTGTTGCGCAGCTTCGAGCCCATGCGCTGATAGGCAAGGTGAACTTCCTTTTCGAATTGCTTGCTGAAACTGTTCTCGACCGAGGTCGACATGTTGATCTCCTTGCGGTTGCGTTAAGGCGGGCACGCGGTTGTCCCGAGGGGCCGCAGGCGCGCAACGCGCCGCCGGCCGCCACGCTGGATGCGGGGCGGTTGTCGATGGCGCGCAAGTTCGGGGTGCCGGCCATGGCCGGCGCTGATCAGTCGGGGTATAGGCGGCGGAAGCCGGCGCTGACCTTCGATACGAAGTCGGGATCGCGACCCTTCCAGTAGCGCGGGTCGCGCATCATCTGGGTCAGGTCGGCCTCGGACAGTCCGGCCTTCATGCCGGCACCGGAACCGAAACCAGGCTCGCCCTTCTGCATCATGGCATGCATGGCGCAAACACCTTCCTCGGTGCAAGACAGGGCATGCAGCACTTCGGGCGACAAATTGGCCTCGCCCCAAGACTTCAGCTGGCGCGAGATTTCACGCCACTTCTCCTGCCCGCCGAAGCGCTCGGTCAGCCGGTCCGACTGCCGCTGAGCCTCGAACTCAGCGCCCATCCGCTCGACCGCGGGGCCGAGATACTCGGTCGCCAGGTCATACACCACCTGCACCTGGCCCGGCGTCAACCCGGCCTGGTGCAGCCGGCGGTTCACATCCGGATCGGCGGCAAAGCGCGCGTCGTCGAAGCGGATGTCGTAGTCGTCCGGACTCTCGGGCACGCCCAGTGCGCGGTGGAAACGCTGGCGCTCGTCTGCGCCGGCGCCATCGCCCGGCAGGCTGATCATCTGGCCCAGGCGCTTTTCCAGTTCGCCGTAGGATTTCAACAGCGCGTCGAGGCGGACTTCGCCGGTCTGCGGGTCGCGGAATTTCTCGGGGATATTCATCTCGGTCATGGGTCGTCCTTTCATTGAACCGGGGAAGTGGGAACCGGTATCTCGCCGGTCTCGCGCACCAGTTCGCCCGGCACGCCAAGGGTGGTGGCCAGCCAGCGCGCCGCCGCGACCGTATCGACGCAAGCCGCGGCCTCCGGCCCCAGCGCACCGATGCGTTCAAGCTAGGTCAGGACCGGCTGCACATTGGCCTGGGCCTGGACGCGCGCCAGCGGCGAGAGGTGCTGCAACGCGACGTCGCGGCCATCGGGTGCAAAGGACGGGATCTCGCCGCGGCGCTGCAGGATTGCGAGGCCGCGCCGGATCAGCGGCGTCAGCAGCTCACCCTGCAGGCGCCCGAACGTGGCGCCCAGCAGGCGGCTCATCTCCGCACCCCGCTCCAGCACTTCGGTCGCGGTCATTCGCGGTGTATCGATCTGGCTAAGCCGGTCGGCCAGCAGCGCGTGGCGAATCCGGCTGCGCAGATCGTCGAGCACCAACTGCGACAGGTCGAACCGTCCTGGTGCCTGGAGCGGTGTGAGACCGGCCGAGCCCGGCGCCTTGGCGATGATTGCGCCAGGCACCAGTCGGACATTGGCAGGATTGAGGACGCCGTCATCTTCCGCCTGCCAGATGCCGGTGACCGCTATCGACGCGTTCTTGAGGACCAGTTCGACCACCTTGTTGGCGGTCTTGATGTCGGGCAGCGCCTTCATGACCGGCGAGCGGCCATAGCTTTCGCCAGGCGCCTTGAGCCAGCGGAAATTGATGAACGGCGAGCGCGAAAACTTTCCCTCCGCCAGGAAGGCATCGCCGTCGTCGCCACTTTCCAGCATGGCGGCATAGGCGTAGCCGAAGCCATCGGGCACCACGGCCTCAATCAGCGCGATGCGCGTATCAGGCTCCTGCTCGACCTTGCGTTTGATCGTGTCGGGCAGCACTGCGGCGGGAAAACGTGCGGCCAGTTGCGCGGCCGTGGGTTCGCTGCGCCGAAACGTGGTGTCGAGGCGGCCGTCAGGCCCCTCTTCCAGCACGGTTTCCTCCAGCGGCACAGCCGTAAAGCGAAATGCCGACGTATCGCCGAGTGCCGCTTCTTCGAACAGCAGCGACGCGGTGCCGGCGGTTACGAGATCGAGATAGCATTGATGTACCTCGACGGCGAAGTTACTGCGGTCGAAATGCGTCTGCAGGCTGGCGGCGGCGCGATCCAACTGCGGCGCCACCTGGCCGCGCGCGTCGTCTGGCACATCGCGCCCGGGCGTGAAGCCGAACCAGCGCGACCAGGGCGGCGTCAGTTCGGCCAACAGGCTGGCGGCCAGCTGATCTACCGCATCGGGCGCGGTGCCGTCATACAGGCGCTCACCCCGGCGCAGATCGCCGGACGATCCGGGCGCGCGACCGGGCAGTGCATGGTCGTAGCAGTCCTGCCACAGCGACTCCCAGACGCTGCGGCGCGCCTTCGCGGCTTCGAAGCGGCGGCGCAAGGCCGCAGGTTCCAATGCCATCGTCATTCCCCCAGCAGCGACTTGCGCTGGAAGACCGGGCCGTCCGCCGGCAGCAGGCCGCGATACGATGTCGCGATGGTACCCAGCCCGCGCCGCTGCCGCTCGCGCGCCTCTGTGGCCGATTGCTCCGCCGGCGTCGGGCCGGACGGCGCGGGCGGGGGCGGTGGTGACGGCGGATTGAAGACGTTGCCCATACAGGACCTCCCAAAAGCAAAGCGCCCGCCGGGAGGGACCCGGCGGGCGCAAGTGTGGCGACGATATTTAGGTATATAAGCCTATAACGTTAAAAAGTCAACCGCAAACTTTCGACGCTTCGAAACTATTTCCGGAAGCCGTAACTGTGCGCCACGCGGTCGAGAAAATCCTCCGCCGCCTTCTGCGCGTTTGCCGCATCAGTACCGGTCATCGCCAGCGGCGGAACCGGCAGATTCTGCGTCTCGATCCGCACGCCCCAGCAATTGCACAGCGGCAGTTCACGCGCCGCTGAAATGACCGCCGATGCAAGGCGGCCGGTGCTGTGCGCCCAATGCAGGCGGCGCGCCACGCCCTCGGCCTTTTCCGCCAGCGCGGCAAGTTCGGTGCGTTGCGCGGCAAAGCCCTCGGACCAGTGTTCGTCGCGCGCCACGTGCAGCCACAGCTTTTTGCCCCCGGCGCCCGGCCAGACCAGTTGCTGCGCCTGGTCGAAGGCGTGCACCGCGGTTGGGCCGCGAATGGCCAGCGGGGTCGAAAACATCTGCGGCCATTCGAGACGGGCGACCATGGTGGCGCCCTCGCGCACCGGCTCGTGAATGGTTACTGCCGTCGGATTGATGGACCCGACCGGATGTTCGAGCGTGCCCCGAAACCCCAGAACACCATGACTGAACGCGCTTTGCATTGCAGCATTATGGCCCGGCCACGGTATCGCACGCGAGCGGCAACAGCCGGCGGTAGAGCTGCCATGGCGTCCACACGAAACGATCGTGCAGGCCCAGTACACGCTTCACCGCCTCGACGCAGGTGAAGGGTGCGAACGGCGCCGGCCGGCGCGGCGGCACCGCTACCGGGACCGTCAAGAGAATATGGCCCAGCGCCCGGTAGTGCGCGGCGGGGTCGGTATCGGCTGGCAGCAGGCCCAGGGCGATGCGATGCGACAGCGGATCAAGCAGCAGCCAGCCCGCTGTGCCGCGCACCGCGACGAAACAATGACGGAAGCCGGGCCGCAACAGGTGCAGCCACCACAACGGCGCGCGGCCGCTGAATGCCACCACCGCAGTCATCGGCGCCGCCACCTCGACCAGATTCATGCCACGATACCTTTGGCGCGCAGTGCATGGGACAAGGCATCGAGGCCCGCCTGCCACAGCACTGCGGCGCCCCGCTGGCGCGGCAGGCGCGGGTCCGGCGCCAAGCCCTCGCGGCCGAACCGCACCAGGGTGCGGAACTGGTCCGTGCTCATGCGGTCGCGCCGGGTCAGCTTCAGCGCAGCGTGGACCACATCGCTAGGTTCGCACGGGCGCGGAACGGCGCCCCGGCGCGGCATCGGCCGCCCGCCATCGAGACGGGCCAGATAGCCGGCGACGCCCCAGAACCAGGCCTCGGCGACATTGGAAAAAGGCTGAACATCCCCCTCGCCCAACGGCGACGGGCCACGTTTCGGACGCGACATGGGAAACTCCGGACAGGGTTTTGGTCTTGATAAAAGAATAATAACCTATATCCGGATTAGAGTAAAATTTAATTAGGCAGACGTACCTATAGCCAAAAATGCCGGTTCGCATGACGATGTTCCCATGCTGTCGCACAAGGGTGTCTGGCAGGCGATTGATCGCCTTGCTGCAAAATACAGTTTCTCGGCTTCGGGACTGGCGAAACGCGCCGGCCTCGACCCGACGACGTTCAACAAGTCCAAGCGCATTTCGCGTGAGGGCAAGCCCCGCTGGCCGTCCACCGAAAGCGTCTCCAAGGTGCTGGAAGCGACCGGCGCCTCGATCGGCGAATTCATGGGCCTGATCGGCGACGAAACCGGCAGCGCCGGCCCCTATCGTATTCCCGTTGTCGGCCTGACCGAGGCCGGCGTTGGCGGCTTTTTCGACGATTCCGGCCATCCCGTGGGCCACGGCTGGGATGAGGTACCGTTTCCCGAAATCGGCGACCCCAATGCCTATGCGTTGGAGATTTCTGGCGAATCCATGCTGCCGGTCTATCGAGACGGCGACCTGGTCGTCGTCTCGCCAGCCGCGCAGATCCGCCGCGGCGACCGCGTAGTGGTCAAGACCTCCAAAGGCGAGGTCATGGCCAAGCAATTGAGCCGCAAGACCGCCCGCAAGATCGAGCTCACCTCGCTCAATCCGGCCTATCCCGCGCGTGAACTGGATATCGACCAGATCGCGTGGATGGCGCGCATCGTCTGGGCCAGCCAATAGGCGCCTAGGCGTATTTCCCTGAAACGGGATAATCTACCCGCGAAACCTCAAGGCCCCTTGCGGCGTTGACGTGGCGAGCTTTCCGGAAGGAACCTTCCATGGCGATCTCGGCCCTCGTATTGACAGTGTTGTTTCTAAGCGGCGCCATTCTGGTGGCAGCGCCAGCTTACGTTTTCGGCGGCCGGGCCGATCACGCCGCGATTGCGCTCCTTGTCTATGCAATGGCGACGGTCGGATTGATCGAGGTTCTGCCGAGCGCCTCCGAGACACAGGTGCCGGTTGCCACGACCGTCGTCGCGTTCGAGCCGATCAAGCGCACCCCCTAGCCCTTCACCGCTCCTGCGCCTTGTGGGACAAGAAGACTTGTCCAAGGGAGCAGGCCATGAACGGCACGCAGACGCTGGCGGAAAAAATCGACCGTCTGGAATCCTACGAGCAAATCAGACAGCTCGCCGGCAAGTATGCGCTGGCCGTCGATATGCGCGATCTCGACGCGCTCGTCTCACTCTATGTCGATAATGTGGATGTTACCGGCATCGGCCGCGGTCGCGCCGCGATGAAGCGCCACTTCGACCGCACCTTGCGCAACTTTACCGGCGCCTGCCATCAGATCGGCAACCACGTCATCGAGTTCGAGGACGCCGACCACGCCATCGGCCTGGTCTACGGCAAGTCGGACCATGAGGTCGGCGACGCGTGGGTCGCCATGCAGATGCTTTATCTCGACGCCTATGAGCGGCGGAACGGCACCTGGCACTTCGGCAAGCAGCGCTTTCTAGGGCGCTGGTACGCCGCCGCGCCGGGCGAGGGGCCGACCGGCGATCTGAAAGTGCGCTGGCCCGGACGCGCGCCCGTCGCAGGCGTGTTCCACGCCCCATTCCCGAGCTATGCGAAGTTCTGGACCAGGGCAAGCATCGCAGATGAACCGTTGAAAAGCATTCCGCCCGACCGCTTCCTGCGCACGATGCTGCGCGACAGAACCATCGGTGAACTTGCCTGATCAGGCCGCCATGTCCGCGCCGTTCAGCGCCTTCTCGATCAACGCGATGGAATTGCCGAGGCCGTAGAGCGCGAAGAACGTGCCCATGCGCGGCCCCTGCTCCTGACCGAGCAGCACTTCGTACAGCGACTTGAACCAGTCGCGCAGGGATGCGAACGGGTACTTCTTGCCGATCTCGTAGACGACGTTCTGTACCGTCTCGCCATCCGCATCGGCCGGCAGCGCGCGCAAGGCGGCCGCAAGCGCCGTCAGCGCCTCGCGCTCCATCTCGGTCGCCGCACGGTACTTCTTGGTCGGCTTCACGAAGTCGCGGTAATAGGCCAGGGCGTAAGGCACCATGGCGTCGAGCAGGGGATTGCGCGCGGGCGACGCGCCGGGCGCGTAGCGCGAGATAAAGCCCCACAACACGTTGCGGTCTTCGGTATTTGCGACACCGACCAGGTTCATCAACAGGCCGAAGGTCAGCGGCACCTGCTCCTCGGGCGGACGGCCACGATGGACGTGCCAGACCGGATTGCCGTAGCGCTCGCGGCCTTCCTGGGTCGAAAACTTCTCAAGGAAGGTCAGGTAATCATCCACCGCGCGCGGAATTACGTCGAAGTACAGGCGCTTGGCCTGCTTCGGCTTCTGGTACATGTACAGCGCAAGACTTTCCGGCGACGCATAGCCCAGCCACTCGTCGATGGTCAGGCCATTGCCCTTCGACTTGGAAATCTTCTGGCCCTTGTCGTCAAGGAACAGCTCATAGGTCAGGTTGATCGGCGGCTGGGTCCCGAGCGCCTCGGCAATGCGGCTCGAGAGCTTCACGGAATCGATCAGGTCCTTGCCTGACATTTCGTAATCGACACCGAGCGCAACCCAGCGCGCCGCCCAGTCCACCTTCCACTGCAGTTTGCACTTGCCGCCGGTGACGAGTGTCTCGACCTTCGCCCCGTCCTCGTCCTGGTAGACGATGGCGCCCGCCTTGGCGTTGTGCTCCAGCACCGGCACCTGCAGCACGCGGCCGGTCTTCAGGCTCAACGGCAGGAACGGACTGTAGGTCGCGGCACGATCGGCGCGGAGCGACGGCAGCATGATCGCCATGATGGCGTCGTAGTTTTCCAGCACCTGGCGCAGCACGCCATCGAACCGGCCCGACGTGTACCAGTCGGTCGCCGACTGGAACTCGTACTCGAAGCCGAACGAGTCGAGGAAGCGGCGCAGCATCGCATTGTTGTGGTGGCCAAAACTCTCGAACTTGCCGAACGGGTCCGGCACGCGCGTCAGCGGCAGGTTGAGATGCTGCTTCAGCATCTCCTGCTGCGGCACGTTGTCGGGCACCTTGCGCAATCCGTCCATGTCATCGGAGAACGCGAACAGGCGCGTCGGCACATCGGACAGCATCTGGAGCGCGCGCCGGACCATCGAGGTGCGCGCCACCTCGCCGAACGTGCCGATATGCGGCAGGCCCGAGGGGCCGTACCCGGTCTCGAACAGGACATAGCCCTTGGCCGGCGGTTTCCCCGCCAGCCGGTCGAGGATGCGCTGTGCTTCCTGGAACGGCCAGGCGTTGCTGGCCAAAGCCAGTTCGCGTGCCTCGGCGGCGGAATCCGTGGTGGTCATGATCACTGCTGTTCGGTTGGACGCGGACGGCGGTTCTAGGCGGCAAGGGCAGCGGGGTCAAACAATGGACAAGCCCGCTGCGAGTGTTCTATATTTGTTCTTGACTATTCGCCCGATATAGGTTATTTGTCCTATATCCTGCGAGGAGCCATGCCATGTCCTTTATGCCGAACAAAAACGACTGGGAGTACGAACCGGATTCGCTAGGCCGCTTGGGCCGCGGTGAGTGGCGACGCAAACCCGGCGCGACTGCCTTTGCCGCCGAGGAGGATGATTCCGACCCGGCCGTCGCGGCGATGCGCCGCGCCTTTCGCAACGGCAATGAACCCGACATTTTCGATGACACCGGCCGCGTCAGGCTCGACCAGCCGGTCGGCCGCAACCAGCCGAATCAGCGCGCCGACGTGGCGCGCGTCGAACTCGCGTTGCACCGTGCCGGCTTCTACGACGTCAACGGTACTGGTGGCCCGACGGGTTGGTACGGGCCGCCGCAGGACGAGGCGATCAAGTCGTTCCAGAAAGCCGGTGCCCTCGATGACGATGGCTTCCTGCTGAAAGACGGTCCGACCGCAAACGCGCTGGGTGCGGCGCCCGCCGCCAAGAAAGAGACCGAAACTCATACCGAACCCTGGCTCGACGAGGACGGCGTCCGCCACGCGCCGGACAATCAGGTTGCTTTCGCGCAAGTGCTTGGGCCGGTCATTCAGACAGCCCCGTCCTGGGCGCCTGCTGCCGGTGCCGCAATTGGATCGGCTGTTGTTGGCATTTTAGGCGCAGAGGCACTTAAGAAAGGCGGAAAAGCCGCCCAAGACTTTATAGACGAACAGATTGCGCAAGGCCGAGACCTCGGCCAAATGCAACCCACGGCACGCAGTCCGTTCTTTCCAATCGAACGGCGTAGTCTCCTAGATGTCCAGGAGCGCCGTGACATCGTGCCGCCCGGCCCGATAATTTTCCCAGGCGCGCCGATTAAGAACGAAAAGCCGGAGCCGTTCGTAACGCCTAAGGCAGAGCCGCTGCCGCCGCTTCCGCCGTTCACTTTTCCGAAGGATACGAAGCCGGAAGACTGGATCGAAATTTTTCCTGACCAGTCCGACTTTCAACAGAAGCTTTTCCCCATCGTCGTTCCCCGCTTCGGCAGCGAGAAGACGAAAATTTATAATACAGATGTTCTCAAATGCCTTTTGGACGCGGGCGGTGAAGGTTTCTCGCGAGCAGGCGGCGGATACAAAAACGATGACAAGGTCCAGTACGATAGCGAATTGTATCTCAGGCCTTCCGGTACGCCGCCTGGAACCAGAAAAAATGGTTCATACCTCGATGTAGCGATAAAGCATGACAATGGGCGCCTGCTCGTCAACACCTACGATCCCTACGCCGATGGCTCTCCAACCAGGCGCGAGGCAAACGCGGCCATACGAATCTTGAAAAATAAAGATGGCAAAGACACGCTTCTACTCATTCCGAAGCTGAGAAACGGAGAGACATTGAATTGCGACGCTTTGGCCGAGTTTGCCAAGCCACTGTTGGATGAAATCCGCAAAGGCAATGGCTCGCCGGTGGAATCGATCTGGAAACCAGGAGGTTGAAATGCCGGAACGGGTCGCCGGGACTGCTTCACGGCAGAAACAGTTCATCCTGACAGACAAGGACGCGGAGCAATTCTCGCAAATGCTTGTCGAGAAATTTCCCACCATTCGCTTTGTCGATAATGGCGAATGGAGCGACCACGAATTCGAACCGTCACGGTCACGCCCAGGCGACCAGTTGAAAGTGCCCTATCGCCCATCCTTGGCAGGACAAAGGAGGCTGATTGCATGGCTGGAGCCGCAGCACTGGGAGCCGCTCTGGCTACCCCGTGGATCCGACAAGTACTATAAAGGTCCAAAACGCTTCTACATTGCAAACCAGCCTGATTCATCTTTTTATTTCGAATCAAGCAGGTGCGGCGATCCGCCCGGTTGGTCTTACTATGGGGGGCGACTCTGGGCACGCTACGACCTCGACGATAAAGCGCACAAACGCTTCCTCGGGCAGGTATTCCGCCTGCTGGACAAAATGACTCCGGGCGACGTCGATCGTATTGACAGGGTCAGTGGGGAACTAAAATGGACCGGAAAATGCCATTACGGAATTGGCACTGACGCAATGGAATGGTGCCGAGCCGAGCCTCGACGACGACTCAACGAAGACTACAGACCGGCAAATTCGCCCCGAGAGCCCTTTCCAGGCTGAACAACAGCCGTTCGATCACTTCGTATATACTTCGACGCATGTCAGTTCCGGTCCGTTCTTTCGCCGCTCCTGCATTGGTTGCCGGCACGCGCACCAGCGCGTGGATTACCGCCGAGGGCGAGGTCGAGGAACTGCCGCGCACGCAGGCGATCCGGCGGGCAATGGCGGAACAGCCGCTGGTTTGCCATGCCATCGCGACAGCAGCCCGGCTCAACACCGAGCCCTTCCCGGCGTTCGACCTGCTCGACCTGTTCGCCTTCGTGCGGCCGGCGCGATTCTGCCGGCCCAATCCGGCGGGCATTGCCACCGCGCTCGATCTGCCTGTGCCGAAAGATGCCGTTGATGGTGCGGTCGTGCTGCAACGCGCCGCGGCGCAACTGCTTGATGAGGCTGCACGGCTCGATCATCACGCGAAAGCCCTCGCGGCGACCATGGCGCGCGCCGGCTGGGCCTGGGGCCGCTTCATCGCCGAACCCGAAGCAGAAGTATCGAAGCGCGGCTTCGGCGGCATCGATGTGTGGAGCCGTCTGCCCGAATGGAGCGAGGCCCCACCACCGCCGCCGCCCGGCCAGCAATCGGTCTCGGGCGCAGAGGCGCGCGAACGCCTGCGCCAGCTGCTCGGCCCTGGTGCTGAAACACGCGGCGTGCAGGCCGACTATGCAGAGGCCGCCGCCCGCGCCTTCGCGCCACGCGACATGGCCGACGCACCGAACCTTGTCCTGGCCGAGGCCGGCACCGGCACCGGCAAGACGCTGGGCTATATCGCGCCAGCCAGCGTGTGGGCCGAGAAGAACGGCGGCGCCGTCTGGCTCTCCACCTTTACCCGCAACCTGCAGCGGCAGATCGACGGCGAGCTGAACCGGCTGTTTCCCGATCCGGTCGAGAAGGCCGCGCGCGCCGTGGTGCGCAAAGGCCGCGAAAACTATCTGTGCCTGCTGAACATGGAGGAGGCTGCGCAAGGCGGTGCGGCGCGCCCGGGCGATGCCATTGGGCTGGGCCTCGTCGCCCGCTGGGCCAGCGCCACGCGCGACGGCGATCTGCAGGGCGGCGACTTTCCCGCCTGGCTGGTCGAACTGCACGGGCGCAACCGTACCCTGGGCCTGACCGACCGGCGCGGCGAATGCGTCTATTCCGGCTGCCCGCACTACCGCAAATGTTTCATCGAGCGGAACGTGCGCAAGGCACGCCACGCCGACGTGGTGGTGGCGAACCACGCCCTCGTGATGATCCAGGCGGCACTGGGTGCCGACGCGCGTGACCTGCCGACGCGCTACGTGTTCGACGAAGGCCATCACGTCTTCGATGCCGCCGACAGCGCCTTCGCCGCCCATCTCAGCGCTGCCGAGGGCGCCGACCTGCGCCGCTGGCTGCGCGGGCCCGAGGGCGGCCGCCGCCGGCGCGGGCGCGGTCTGGAGAAGCGCGTCGGCGACCTGCTGACCGGCGAGAAGGAAGCGGGGCTGCTGCGGCGCATCCTCGATGCCGCTTTGGCCCTGCCGACCGAAGGCTGGGCCGCGCGCATCGCTGGCGGCACGCCGAATGGCGCCGCTGAGGCATTCCTGGCCCGCGTGCGCCAGCAGGTACTGGCGCGGGGCAAGGACGCCGAAAGCGGATGGGCCATCGAATGCCCGGTCACCGAACCGGTGCCCGGCCTGCTGGACGCCGCCGACCGGTTGCGCGAGGCGTTGAACCTGCTGCAGGTGCCGTTGCGCGAACTGGCCAAGGCGCTGGGCGACAGGCTGGACGACGAGGCCGCCGATCTGGACAGCGCCACGCGCGTGCGCATCGACGCCGCGGCGCGCGGCCTGCTGCGCCGGGCGCAAAGTCTCGGTGGCTGGAGCGCCATGCTGCACGACTTGCACGCGGCGACGCCTGTCACCTTCGTTGACTGGTTCGCTTTGGAACGCGACGATGGCCGCGATTTTGATATCGGCTTTCACCGCCACTGGCTGGATCCGACCGTGCCATTCGCGGCGACTGTCCTGCGGCCCGCACACGGCGTGCTGGTCACCTCGGCCACGTTGCGTGACCGCAGCGGCGATGCTGAGGACTGGGCGTCGGCCGAGGCGCGCACCGGCGCCGCGCACCTGCCGCTGCCGGCGGTACGCCACAGCGCGCCCTCGCCGTTCGACTACGGCGCGCATACCCGCATCTACTGCGTGACCGACGTGCGGCGCGACATGCCGGACCAGGTCGCCGCTGCCTATCGTGAATTGTTCCTCGCCTCAGGCGGCGGCGCACTGGGCCTGTTCACCGCGATCTGGCGGCTGCGCGCTGTGCACAAGCGCCTGGTCGCGCCGCTTGCCGATGCCGGCCTGGAGCTGTTCACCCAGCACGTGGATCCGATCAATACTGCAACACTGGTGGACATGTTCCGCGCCGAGGAAAATTCCTGCCTGCTGGGCACCGACGCGGTGCGCGACGGCGTCGATGTGCCCGGCCGCTCGCTGCGCCTGATCGTGTTCGACCGCGTGCCCTGGCCACGGCCCGACCTGCTGCACAAGGCGCGGCGCCTGCATTTCGGCAAGCAGGCCTATGACGACATGCTGACGCGTCTAAAACTGAAACAGGCGTTCGGCCGTCTCGTGCGCCGGGCCGACGACCGCGGCGTGTTCGTCATGCTGGACGCGATGCTGCCATCTCGGCTGCTATCCGCGTTTCCGCCCGATGTCGAGGTAAAGCGCGTCGGCCTTGCCGAGGCTGTCGCCGCGACCCGCGAGTTCCTGCATTTTCCCATGGAGGAACGCGACCGGGCCGGGTAACGTCTGGCCGTCGCGTGGAACCCCTCGCGGAAAAGCCCGTTGCCACCGACAGCAGGAAAACATGTCAACCATCAGCCACCACACCGCGCTCATCTACGTCATGGTTATCGCCGCCGTCGCCGACGGCGCACTGAAGGACCGCGAACTCGCCACCATCGGCGAGTTCGTGCAGATGCTGCCGGTGTTCCGCGGCTACGAGAAGTCGCATGTGCGCTCGGCCATCGCCGACTGCACCTCGTTGCTGGACCAGGAAGAGGGACTGGACGCGGTCATCGGCCTTGCGCGCGAGGCCCTGCCGGTGAAGCTGCACGAAACTGCCTATGCGCTGGCCTGCGACGTGGTCACGGTGGACGGCAATGCCGGCCAGGAAGAGCTGCGCTGGCTGGAAATGCTGCGCCACGGCCTCAACGTGGAACGCCTGCACGCCGCCGCCATCGAGCGGGGCAGCCGCGCCCGTTACACGAGCGTGTGATTCGCGAAGCCCTCGCAATAAAGCGCGACAGAATATCGCATTCGGACTGAACCAAGGCCTGTCGCCGGGCGTATACCGGAGTTGCATGCCGCCTTTGGCGTGCCCCAAACCGGAGCCCCGCCCCCATGAACATCTTGAAACGCCACGGCTTTTTCGCGGCCGCGCTGGCCGTTACCACCTTGTCGGCAGCCCCTGCCTGGGCCGGCTCCGTCGCCGCCCTGGTCGATGGCAAAAGCTTGGCCATTTTCGACGCGGCGACCCGGAAGGTAACCAAGACCGTCAACATCACCGGCGCTACCGGCCTGGTCGGCATCGACGTTCGCCCGGCCGACGGCCTGCTGTATGGCCTGACGGCCGACGGCACTATCGTCACCATCGACACGGCGACGGGCAAGACCACCGAGAAAACCAAGCTGAAGACCATGGTCGAGCGCGGCGCCATCGTGACCGTCGATTTCAATCCGGTCGCTGACCGCCTTCGCGTGATCGGCAGCAACGGGCAGAACCTGCGCGCCAATGTCGATGATGGCAGCGTCACCACCGATGGCGCGCTGAAATATGCCGATGCAGACATGAGCAAGGGCCTGGCCGCGCTGGTCACCGCCGGCGCCTACGCGAATTCGTACAAGGGCACCAAGGAGACGACGCTCTACGACATCGACGGCAATCTGCGCACACTGGTGAAGCAGGCGCCGCCGAATGATGGCGTCCTGGGTTCGATCGGCAAGCTGGGCGTGGAAAGCTACGGCCCGGTTGCGTTCGACATCGAGTCCGACGGAGCCAGCGGCAACAAGGGCTGGCTGGTCGCGAACGGCACCCTGTACAGCGTCGATCTGGCCACCGGCAAGGCGACGTCAGCCGGCAAGCTCGCCATCAAGGGCAATGTCACCGACATCGCCATCCTCCCCGGCATGTGACCACCAGCGTCGGCGCGGTCAGGCGGGAACGAGAACCCGCAGCCGCGCCGGCGCCACCGAGGCCGTGAGCGGCAAGACCGCCACGGTGTCGCCGTCACCCTGGACCGGATCCCCGTCGAGGCTGGTTACCTCGACACTGCTTCCCCAGACCAGCGTCACGCCAGGCGCGCGCGGCACCAATCCCATGCCCATGGCCAGCGCGTAATAGACAACGGCCAACGGCCCGTTCCAGCGAAACACGCAGATCTGGAAACGCGGATCGTCGAGCCGCGCATCGGGCGCGCAGATGAACCGGCCCGCATAGAAATGCCCCTTGGCGATGATCGCCGACGCGCACTGGTAGGCCACGCCGTCGATGGTCAGCCGGTAGCCTGGAAAATTGAACCGCCACAGCTGCCGCAGGGTCTCGAGGACATAGGCGCCCTTGCCCAAGCGCCGCTTGATCGCAGGCCGTATTCCGGCAACCACGTGCGCATCGAAGCCGACGCCCGCCATCATCAAGAACCTTCGGCCGTTCGCGAGACCAGGGGCCAGAGAGAACACCTTGCCGTGAAGCACAGTTGCGGCGATGGCCGCCGGATCGATGGCGAGGCCGACTTCCGCCGCGACGACATTGGCGGTGCCCAGCGGGCACACGGCGAGCAGCGGCGCATCAGGGCCAAGCCCGTTGGCGACCTCGTTGAGCGTCCCGTCGCCGCCAGCGGCTAGCACCACGTCATGCTCTGCCATCGTTGCCTCGGCCGCGAAGCGTTCGGCATCGCCCCGCGCAGCGGTCTCGCGCAGCAGCACGGTGCAGCCGGCGGCCTTAAGCAGCGCGACGACCGCATGCAGGCGGCGCGCGCGGCGCGGGCCCGCCACCGGGTTGAAGATGACCAGCACGCGCCGCCGACCGGTGGGCGCCAAAATCGATGTCACGTAGATGTGTCTCCCAAAGCGACCGACATAACAGAAGCCCCGCACCGGCGCCTTACCGTTCTGTGACAACGTAACGCAAAATTCACGGGACAAGCAGTAGCAGGAAACTATGTTCCCGACGCAAGACTTGGTTGTGTGCCGAGTCGATACTTGCGACGGACTATCGACGCATGGATGGCGCGCACCGCCCGCACCACTACCGCACGATCTGGATATCCGACGTGCATCTCGGCACGCGCGGCTGCAAGGCGGAATATCTGCTCGATTTTCTCCGCATCGCGGAGTCGGAAACCCTTTATCTCGTCGGCGACATCATCGACGGCTGGCGCCTGAAGCGCTCCTGGTACTGGAACCAGTACCACAACGACGTCGTGCAGAAGCTGTTGCGCAAGGCGCGCAAGGGCACCCAGGTGATCTACGTGCCCGGCAACCACGACGAGGCCGCGCGCGACTATGTCGACATGCAGTTCGGCGGCGTGACTGTCGCCATGGAGGCGATCCACACTACCGCCGACGGCCGCCGGATGCTGGTGATCCACGGCGACCATTTCGACGGCATCGTGCTTTACGCCCGCTGGCTGGCCGTACTGGGCGACCATGCCTACACATTCGTGCTGGCGCTGAACACCTGGTTCAACCACATGCGGCACAAGCTGGGCCTGCCCTACTGGTCGCTGTCAGCCTACCTGAAGAACCGTGTCAAGAATGCGGTGCAGTATATCTCGAACTACGAAACCGCGATCGCCGAAGAGGCGCGCCGGCGCAACGTTGATGCGGTCGTCTGCGGTCACATCCATCACGCGGAAATCCGCGAGATCGACGGCATCCAGTACTGCAACGACGGCGACTGGGTCGAAAGCTGCACAGCGTTGGTTGAGCATTTCGATGGCCGACTGGAAATCCTCCACTGGCTGGACCTGCGCGACGACGCCCTGAAAATGGCGCCGGAAATGGAATCCGCATGAACATCGTTATTGTCACCGACGCCTGGCATCCGCAGGTCAATGGCGTGGTCCGCACGCTCGAAACCGTGGGCCGCGAGCTGGCCGCCCTCGGCCATCTTGTCACCTTCGTGACGCCCGACCGGTTCACGACGATCCCCTGTCCGACTTATCCGGAAATCCGCCTGGCTCTGTTTCCCCGCCGGCGGCTGGCGCGGCTGATCGAGGCGGCGCAGCCCTGCGCCATCCACATCGCCACCGAAGGACCGCTGGGTTTCGCGGCGCGCAGCTATTGCAAGGCGAAGGGCCTGCCCTTCACCACTGCCGTGCACACGAAGTTCCCGGAATACCTGCACGCGCGCACGCGCATCCCACTGGACCTCTCCTACGCTGCCATGCGGTGGTTCCACGGCGGCGCCACGCGCGTCATGGTCGCCACCGAAAGCCTGCGGCGGGAACTTGAGGCGCGCGGCTTCCAGAACCTTGTCGCCTGGACTCGCGGTGTCGATGTCGACCTGTTCCGTCCGCGCGACAGCAAGCAGGACTTCCTGCCACTCCCACGCCCGCTCTGGCTCTATGTCGGCCGTGTCGCGGTGGAGAAGAACATCGGCGCGTTCCTCGACCTCGACCTGCCAGGCACCAAGATGGTGGTCGGCGAAGGGCCGCAACTGGCCACACTCACGCGGAAATATCCGAAGGTGAAATTTGTCGGCCCGAAGTTCGGCGACGACCTGGCCCGCCACTATGCCGCCAGCGACGTGTTCGTGTTTCCCAGCCGCACCGACACGTTCGGGCTGGTCCTGCTCGAGGCCTTGGCCTGCGGCCTGCCCGTTGCCGCCTATCCCGTGACCGGCCCGCGCGACGTGGTCGGTGGCACTGCGGTGGCGTGCCTGGACGAAGACCTGGTCCGCGCCGCGGAAACTGCGCTGACCATCGATCCCGCCGCCTGCCGCCAATTTGCGCTCGGCTTCTCGTGGCGCGCCAGCGCCGAACAATTCGCCCGCAACCTGCAGCCGTTTCGCGCCGACGGCGCGCCGGCTGAGATCGTCAGTCGACCCGCACGGGCGTAACCAGCGCCCGGTTCTCGAACAAAGCCGCCAGGTTCTCCAGCACCAGCCGGTTGAGGGTATCGACCGATCGTACTGTCATTGCGGCGATGTGCGGGGTCAGCACGACATTGGGTAGCGCCGCCAGTTCCGGCGGGACTTTCGGCTCACCGTCCAGCACATCCAGCCCGGCTCCTGCGATGGTGCCGGCCTTCAGCGCCGCGATCAGCGCCGGCTGGTCGATCACGCCGCCACGACCGATATTGACCAGGTAGCCCGAGGGGCCGAGCGCCTTCAGCACAGTGGCATTCACCGAGTGCCGGGTGCTGTCGTTCAGCGGGCAGGCGATGATCAGGTAGTCCGACCATTCGGCCATGGTGCGCAGGTCGGAGAAGTAGCGGTAGCCGACGTCACCGCGCTTGGTGCGGTTGTGATAGGCGATATCCAGGTCGAACGGCTGCGCCCGCTTGGCGATGCGGAAACCGATCTCGCCCAGGCCGACAATGCCGAGGCGCTTGCCGCCGAAACCTGGCGAGGCCGGCCAGCCAGACGGCGGCACCGCGTCCCATTTGCCGTCGCGAACCAGGCGGTCCGCCGGAATGAGACGCAGCGATATCGCCAGCAGCAGCGCCATGGCCATGTCGGCCACGCAGGGCGCGTTGCCACCTTGCGCGTTGGTCAGGCGGATGCCGCGCCGCTTCAGCTCGGCGAGATCGACGCCCTCGTATCCCGCGCCATAGGCGCAGACCAGTTGCAGGTTCGGCAGCCGGTCGAGGATCGCCTTCTTCGCGCCAATCCCGCCGGTCGTGATGATCGCGCGCACCTCGGCCGCATCTGCGGCGGGTATTTCCGCGACCGGATCCTTGTAGGGGCCGATCACCCGGTACAGGCTTTCGAGTTGCCCGCGCGCCTTCTTGTCAGGGCCGAACAGGCACAGGATGGTCGGTCTCATGCGCCCATGTCCTTCGGCAGCCGCACCATCGAGCGATCGACCTTGCTGATGTCGGTACAACCCATGAAGCCCAGCGTCAGGTCGATCTCGTTGCGCAGGATCGACAGCGCCTTGGCCGCACCGACCTGGCCGCCGGCACCGGTGCCGTACAGCGGCGCCCGGCCGGACAGCACCGCCTTGGCGCCCAGCGCCAGGGCCTTGACGACATCACTGCCGCGCCGCACGCCGCCATCCCAGAGCACCGTCAGGCGATGTCCAACGGCATCCACCACTTCAGGCAGCATTTCGATGGTCGCCGGCGCCGAGTCCAGATTGCGCGCACCGTGGTTCGAGACCACCACGCCATCGGCGCCGTGATCAGCCGCGAGCTTCGCATCCTCCGCCGTCATCAACCCCTTCACGACCAGGGCACCCGGCCAGATCTTGCGCAGCCGGTCGAACATTGCCCAGTCCAATGCCGGGGTCACTTCCATCCGCGCCGGCTTGCCGGTGATCTTGTCGCGCAGGTCGCCCGGTACATTCTGATAGCGCGGCAGACCGCCGCTCACCATGTAGCGCAGCACAACCTGCGCGAACCAGCTTGGGTGCGATAGCACATCGACGACATTGCCTGGCGTCACCCGGAACGGCTGGGTAAAGCCATTGCGCTGGTTGAACTCACGGTTTGGCGGAACGGCCGAGTCGGACGTCACGAACAGCACCTCGATCTTCGCCGCCTTGGCGCGCTCGACGATCTTGTGCGACAGGGACTCGTCCTTCAGCAGGTAGATCTGGAACCAGGCGCGCCGGCCGATCTGCTCGACCACCTGCTCCATCGCCACCGAAGCGCCGCCGCTCATGGTGAAGGGGATGCCGGCCTGGTTGGCCGCGAGGTGCAGGCACTTCTCGCCCTCGTACCAAAGCATCGCGGCCGAGCCCGTTGGCGACACGATGACCGGCATGGCCAGCTTCTGGCCGAACACCTCCACCTCAAGGCTGCGCTTGCTGACATCCTTCATCACGCGCGGCAGCAACTTGATTCGCCGCAGCGCCTCGATGTTATGGCCGAGGCCGACTTCATCCTCGGTGCCGCGATCGACATATTCGAACAGGCCCTTGGGCACGCGGCGCCGCGCCAGTTCGCGCAGGTCGTAGATATTATAGGCGTTCTTCATTGTGGCGTTTCCCCTTCGACCGCCATCATGGCAGTCTGGCAACGGGAGAGGCAACGTCAATTGGAGCAGGTGCCGCATGATCGAACGGCAAACAGAGATCGTCACCGCCGCCGGCCGCATGCCGACCTTCATCACTCATCCGGAACGCGACGGGCCCCATCCGGCAGTGCTCCTGCTCATGGATGCCGGCGGCATTCGCGAGGAATTGCGCACCCTGGCGCGGCGGCTGGCTACCGCTGGCTACTATGTCCTGCTGCCCAACCTGTATTACCGCGACGGCGCTGATACGGAGTTCACCGACGAGGTCGACACGCCGGGCAGCCCCGCGCAATTGCGGGTGATGGAGCGGTACCTGCGGCTGAAGAGCGCCTCGGTGGTGGAGGACACGTCGGGCCTGCTGGCCTTTATCGACACCGATCCGGCGGCGCGGTCAGGGCCGGTCGGCTGTTTCGGTTTCTGCATGAGCGGCCCGTTCGCCCTCGCCGTGGCTGCGACCCACGCGGACCGCTTCGCTGCCGCGGTATCGATCCATGGCACCAACATGGTGACGGCGGAGCCAGACAGCCCGCACCGTCTTGCCGCGCGGATCAAGGCTGAGCTCTATATCGCCTGGGCTGAACACGATTCCTTCGCGCCGCTGACTGACATTTCGCAGCTGCGGACCGCGCTGGGGGAAGCTGGCACCCCGTTCGAACTGGAGGTTCATTCGGGCACGGAGCACGGCTTCACCTTTCCGCGCCGTCCCTGGTTCGACCGCGCGGCGTCCGACAAGGTGTGGGAGCGGATGTTCGCGTTGTTTCGCCGCCGGCTGGGCTAGCCGATTGTCCCGTCGGCCTTGAGGGCGGCAATCTCGTCCGCACTGAACCCGAATTCGCCCAACACCCGCGTCGCCGTGGCGTCGCCTTTCACCGGTGCCGCGCCGCGCGCCGCCGGGTCGCCACGACCGATGGGACGCAGCTGGCCCTTGGTGCCCTGCTCCGGATGTGTGAAGTCGACGAACATGCCGCGCGCCTTCCAGTGCGGATCCTCGGTCACCTCGCCGATCGTCAGGACCGGCGTCACGCAGGCATCCATGCCGCCGAACAGTTTCGCCCATTCATCGCGGGTCTTTGTGTTGAACTTTGCCACGAACGCCGCGCGCATCTCGGCCTGCGCGCTCGCGTCATACTGCCGGTCGACGAAGTGCGGGAGTTCAAGCGCCAGGCACAGGGTGCGAAAGAATTTCGGCTCGATGGCGCCGACTGCTACCGCGCCGCCATCGGCCGTCACGTAGGTATCGTAGAACGCATAGCCGCCATTGGTGAGCGACACGCCCGCGCGCGCCTGTTCCCCGGTCGCGAAATATTCGTCGATCGACAATTGCGCCATGTGCAGCATGCCTTCAGCCGCCGACACGTCGAGAAACTTGCCCATCCCCGTCGACTGGCGCGCGATCACCGCGGCGAGGATCAGCATTGCACCGTGCCAGCCGCCGCCGGCGCTGTCGGCAAAGGTCTGCCCTGGTATGGCGGGCGCGCCGCGCTCGCTCACACCCGCTGTGCACAGCGCGCCGCCGAGCGCCTGGTAGTTGATGTCGTGCCCGGCCCATTGCGCATAGGGGCCGTCCTGACCGTAACCGCTGAGCGAGGCATAGATCAGGCGGGGGTTCACCGCACTGGCATCGCGCCAGCCAATGCCCAGCCGGTCGGCCACGCCGGGGCGTGAGCTTTCGACGACGATGTCCGCGCGTTTGACCAGCTTCAGGAACGTGTCGCGCCCGTGCGGCGCCTTGAGGTCGAGTTCGATCAGTTCGGCGCCGCGCATCGCGCCGTAGGAATGCCACGGCACCGACCAGCGTTCGGCCTTGGCTGGCGGCGTCAGCCGGATCCAGCGCGCGCCGAGATCGGCCAGCAGGCGCACGCACCGGGCCGATGGCCCCATGCCGGCGAGATCGATGAGAGTTAGACCGCGCAGATCGGCTGGTTGCGGCATGCCGATATTCCTCCCGAAGGCTTCGTTCGGTGGCGAAGCTAACACGGCGAAATCGGCTAGTCTTTGTCCGGCTCCGCATCCTCTGGCGGCTTGTGCCAGAAGCGCCTTTGCCCGGCCAGGGCGGCCCAGGCAACCGGCAGGTGACGCAGCTGCGCTTGCGTGCCGGCGGCATACCAGCCGTGGATCAGCGCCCGCGCCCGGTTGAACCATGCCTGGTCCGCTTGCGGCCCCGCCTGCTGGGCAACGGCATCGAGCAGGCGCGCGCCGACCTCGCCGTCGTTGATGGCGCCGAGAACATCCTGCACCGCGACCAGCGCGCGGACATGGCGGCGCACCCTGCCCTTGCGGTACAGCGCGCGGAAAAATTCGGCGGCATAGCGCAGGCGCTTGGCGCGCAGGCGCAGATCGTGCAAATGCTCCGGCGGCAGCGCGGCGTGGCCGCGGCCCAGGCGGCGCAGCTTGCGCGCCCGACGCGCCAGGGCGGCATCGGCGAACGGCCCGACCGGGGGCGCGTCATCTGGCCACGGGGCAAGCAGCCACCGCCCGAGTTCCAGCTTCAACGCGGTGGCACGGCTGGAAAGGATCGCCTCCCGAGCGCGAGCGTGGCCGTCCGTACGAAGGGCGGCCACGATCTGGGCAAATCGCCGAAGGCTGGACTCACCCGACATGCGCTGTGTGATGGGGGCCAGCACCTCGCCCATGAAGACGTCCCAGTCCCGCGCCGCGCCCAGTTCGCCTGCGAGCCAGCGCAGTTCGCCGTTCAGGGCGTCTGCGCCCGGCGGCAGCACCTCGCGGAACACCCCGAACGCCGAGCGCAGGCGGCGCAACGCCACCCGCATCTGGTGAACGCCCTCGGCATCCTCGCCGGCCAGGGCCACATCCTCGTTGGCGTCCCACTGGCGCAGGCAATTGCGCGCAATAGCCTTGAACGCTACCGCTGCATCCATGTCCGATGTCAACGCGACCGGCTTGGCCCGTTGCGGCGATGGGGGCGCATCGCGCAGCAGGGCATAGCCGCGCTCGGACTTGCTGCGCGGCAACAGGCGCACCGGGATCTCACGGTGCAGCGACAGTGCCAGGGCGAACAGCGCCACCGGATCGCCGGACTTCAGCTCCAGTTCGACCTCCGACACCGGCTCGCTGCCCGCCTCACAAGCGATCTCGCCCTGGTCGGCCGCCAGTTCGACCACGGAACCGTCGGCCAACCGCAATGGCCAGGTGGTACGGCGGATTGTCGTCGTGAACACCGCTTCCAGCGGCGCGGCAAGATCGAGTTCCTCCAGCCATGGCAGGCGGTCCAGATCGGCCAGGCGTGTCAGGTCGGGAACATCTCCCGTGGTCGGGGATTCCCATTCCAGCCGGCCGAACCCGGCCTCGCCGGAATGCGCCGCCTTCAGGGTCTGGACCGCCAGACCACCGCTGCGCCGAACCCGCAAAGCCATACCGTGGCGGCCGAACTGGTGATCCTCGGTATCGAAATAGGTAGCGTTCAGTTCGCGCGTGCGTGCCGGGCCCGTCTTGAGCTTGCGCAACAACGGCAACCGCAGGAGGCGGCGCAGGGCCGCGGGTGCGACTCCAAGTTGCAATTCCGCCTCAATCAGCGGCGCTGTATCGGAAATGTCTGCCATTGGCCAAGCGGTTGACGGATGCCCGGGCGTGACCGGGCTGGGAAGCTGCATCTAACGAAGCGGCCTGTAGCATGTCCGCCCCACCCCATCTACCGCGACCACCCGGTGCAAGGGCCTGCACTTTACCCCCTATATTGCACCGCATATTGGGCTAATTTTGACTTCCGGGCGATTCTCCCGGGGGGGGGGTGGGTGCTGAATTCTGTGGACCGGGGCCGAATGAGGAATATGGGGCGGGGACTGACGCTGGCGACGGCGTTGGTGGCGGGATTGGTACAGGCTCTGCCTGGTTCGGCAGGGGCGCAGACGGCGACGCCGGAAACCACGCCGCAGACAGTCACTCAGCAGCAGCAGGAGGCCGCGAAGGCCGCCGCCGAGGCACGCGCGCTGCAGGAAGGCACCGGCCCGGCCGTGACCTTCGACCAGGTCATGCGCGACCCCGACAATATCGACCTCAATTTCCGTTTCGCCCGGCAGAAGGTGCAGGAAGGCGATCTGCGCGGCGCCGCCACCTCGCTGGAGCGCATCCTTCTCGTTGCCCCGACGCTCAGCCAGGTCCGGCTGCTGTACGCGATCGTCCTGTTCCGCCTCGACAACCTGCAGGAATCCGAGCGCGAGTTCCGCACCGTCCTCGAACAGCCGGTCTCGCCGGCCGTCAAGGCCGAGGTCGATGGCTATCTGGGCCAGATATCGCAGCGCCAGAAGGTGACCCGCTTCACCGCATCCCTTGGCGTCGGCGTCGACTACAATTCCAACCGCGATGCGGTGCCGCGCAACGAGAAGCGCCTGTTCGCCGATACCGAACTGGGCACCAGCGGCGGCGGCGAGGACGATTTCGGCCGCATCCTGCTCGGCACCGTCGGCGTCCGCCACGATCTCGGCATGCAGGAACGCCATGAACTGATCGCCAACGCCACTGTCTACTACAACAACCAAGTCGAGGTCGACGCGCAGGACCTGCGCGCCATCTCGTTGGATGCCGGTGCTGTCCTGCGTTCGCCGCAGGTGGACCTGACGCCAACCGTCACGCACACGCGCATCCAGTTGAACAACGAGGCATTCCTCGCCTCGACCGGCCTCAAGTTGCTGGGCGAGAAGAAGCTGAGCGGCAAGCTCGATGTGTACGGCTCGGTCTGGGCGCAGCACCAGGACTTCCAGCGTACCTTCGCCTCGCCGACCGCGTCTGACCGTTCCGGCCCGCGCTACGACTTCGACGTCGGCGCGAGCTACATCCTGACGCCAACGCAGCGCGTCGGCATCAATTTTGAACATACGCTGAAGCGCGCGTCGGTGGAATTCCAGAACTACAAGGGCAACGAGATCACCGGCTCCCACACCTGGCTGCTCGGCCAGGGCCAGTTCCTGCTGTCCAGCGCATCGTTCGGCAACGACATCTACGAAACCGCCGACGCCTTCGTCTCGGCCAAGCAGCGGCACGACCGCAACTTGCGCGCCCGCGTTACCTATGGCGCACCGCTGGATACCCTGTTCGGCTTTGCCGACATCAGGTTGCCGGAGCAGTTTGGTGACCTGACGCTGACCGGCACCCTGGAAGCTTTCCGCGCACTCTCGAACATCGACAATTATTCGTACGACAACTTCAAGGCACAGATGCTGCTGACCAAGCGGCTCGAGTTTTAGGATGAAGGATCAGCCTGCGGAGCCGATCCGGAGGCGCGAAACGATAGTCTGTCGGCGCTCGGGAATGCGCCGTATGGCTAAAGACGGGAACGCCGAATCATAAATCCGTTTGCCCGCCGTCTTGCGACCCTGCCGATCTTCGGCCTTTCGCTCGCCTCGTTCACGGCGTGGGCGCAGGACCAGGCCGGTGTCTCCGCCGGCGTGCGCGGCGACGTGCAGCTGGCCTCCGGCCAGGTTGGCGCCGCCATCCGCCAGCGACCGGCGAAATCCGGCGAACAGATCTTCCTCGGCGACCGCATTGCGTCGGGCAGCAATTCCGGCATGCAGGTCCTGCTACTGGACGAGACGACGTTCACCGTCGGCGCCGACAGCCAGGTGACCATCGACGAGTTCGTTTACGACCCGCGCTCGGGCAACGGCAAGGTGGCTGCCAGCATCGGCAAGGGCGTGTTCCGCTTCGTGTCGGGCAAGGTCGCTCAGAACGAACCGCGCAACATGACGGTCCGCACCCCCGTCGCCGTCATCGGTGTGCGCGGCACGGCGGTGTGGGGCGATATCGGCGAAGACCGCGCGATCATCGCGCTCGCCGGCCCCGGCAAGGAGAACAATAGCGGCGACAAGCCGGGCGGCATCGACGTCACTTCGCCCGAGGGCACGGTCAAGGCCGATCGCCCGGGCTTTGGCGCGGAGGTCATCCGCGGCCTGCCACCGCGCGTCATCCCGATTCCGCCCGAAACGGCGCAGCGCGTGCTAGGTGCGCTGACCCGCCGTAGCGGCGGAGCGACGCCGCCAGCTCCCAACGGCAATCCCGCCACGCAGAGCGGCCAATCTACTGCCGTCGCACTGGAAGACATCTTGGCCGGCGCCAAGGTTGAAAAGGCCCAGACTTTTGGCGAGGTCGCCCGCGAGATCGCTTCGAACGAAGGCGCCACGCCACAGCAAGCCTCGTTCGACGACCTGCGACTGGTGACCGGCACCGGCAGCTATTTCGTCACTGGCGTACCCATGTCCGGCACCGGCGGTTCGGGCAGCTACAATTTCTCGCTGGGCATCAACTACGGCACCCGCCAGATAACCAGTCAGCAGTACGATCTCTTCACGCCCTACGGCACGATGACGACCGTGCAGGCGGGCCCCAGCTTCTATTCAACGTTGACCGGCCAGGCGCGCTTCACCGGATCGACAACGATCAACGGCGGGCCCACGGCCACTGCAAACGTCTTTTTCAAGTTCCTGAACGCGAACGGATCGCCTGCTTCCATTATTCAACATGGCGTTACCGTCACGGATTCTTCGACCGGGACATCTGTTAGCGGGAGTGGTTCGCTGCCGCGCTAGGTTTTAAGTATTCGTACGATTTCCGGGGCGCCGGGCCTGCGCCCGACAGCCCCTCCGAGGAATGTAATTTCATGAGTCCCTTTGCCCGCCATCTGGCGACCCTGCCGATTTTCGGCCTGTCGCTCGCCTCCTTCGCCGCCCTTGCCCAGGACCAGGCCGGCGTCTCCGCCGGTGTGCGCGGCGACGTGCAGCTGGCTTCCGGCCAGGTCGGCGCCGCCGTCCGTCCACGGACGGCCAAATCCGGCGACCAGATCTTCCTCGGCGACCGCATCGCCTCGGGTCCAGATTCCGGCATGCAGGTGCTTCTGCTGGACGAGACGACCTTCACCGTCGGCGCCGACAGCCAGGTGACCATCGATGAGTTCGTCTATGACCCGCGATCCGGCAACGGCAAGGTATCGGCCAGCATCGGCAAGGGCGTGTTCCGTTTCGTGTCCGGCAAGGTCGCGCAGAACGAACCGCGCAACATGGTGGTGCGCACGCCGGTCGCGACCATCGGCATCCGCGGCACGGCGGTGTGGGGCGACATCGGCGAAGATCGTGCGATCATCGCGCTCGCCGGCCCCGGCAAGGAGAACAACAGCGGCGACAAGCCGGGCGGCATCGACATCATCACACCGAACGGCACGGTCAAGATCGACCGACCGGGCTTCGGCGCCGAGATCATCCGCGGCCAGGCGCCGCGCGTCATTCCGATTCCACCGGCCACCGCCCAGCGCGTGCTTGGCGCGCTGACGCGTCGCTCGGGCGGGACGGTGCCCGTGACACCGAGCGGAAACCCGACGAGCATAAGTGGCCAGTCCACCGCCATCGCGCTGGACGATGTCCTGAGCAGCACGCGGGTCGAAAAGACCCAGACCTTCGGCGAAGTCGCGCGCGTGATCGCCGCGACCGAGGGCACCAATATGGGCGCGGTAACTTCGTTTGACGATCTGCGCACCGTCACCGGCACTGGCAGCTACACGGTGCTCAGCATCCCGTTGTCGGGCACCGGCGGTACTGGCGCCTATCGGTTCGACATGTTCATCGACTATGGCGCCCGAACTACCAACAGCACGTTCACCATCAGCACGCCGCCGGGCGGCTATGGCTTCGGATCAATCGCCGGCGGCGGCAATTATGCGAGCTCCGTGGGCGAGGCGCGCTTCACCGCCACCGGCACCGTCGGCCCGTCGCAGTACGACGGGTTCTACCGATTCCTCAACGCGAACGGCCAGGCCGCCGCCAACATCGAGATTGGGCTGACCGGGTCGCAGGCTGGCACGTCGGTCAGCGGCGGCACGACCATTCCGCGCTAAAGCGTCGCAAACAGGGGCGCCAACAAGCCCCGGTATCCATGCGCCAGGCCCGAAGGCCATTCCAGCGACAGCCGGTAGCCGAACATATGTTCGAGCGTTCCCGCCGCCATGCCCTGGTCGCTGAAATCGATCTCCTCGTCGCTGGGGGCGAGGCCGAGAAAATTGAAGAGGCCGCGCAAGACCTGTTCCGGCTCCCGGTTCATCTCGTCGAAGTGCAGCGTATGGAAATTCAGCGGCAGCACTTCGCGCCAGTGACGCAGCAGGCCGTGCCATGCCGCCACATAGCGGCCGAGCTCCGCCGGACCTGCCGCCCAGCCGAACCGCTCGGCAATACCAGATAGATACGAGGCGACCGCCGTATCGGCCGGGTCGCGCTCGACCGTCACCACCCGTGCGTTCGGCCATAGCCGCGCGACAAGGCCCAGATGAACGAGGTTATCGCCGGCGTCGATGATGCAGGCGCCAACCTTGGGGATATCGGTCAGGCGCTGCAGGTACGCATCGCGGATGATTGCGGCGCGTACCGGGTCGAGCTGCGCAAGACTGCCGGGGTACATCCCTTCGCGTGTCGCAAGTTCCTCCAGCGTCGGTAATTCCCCCGCAAAGACAGCTTGCGGATGGGCGTTGAGCACCGCGTCCACGGCCTGTCGCCCGCTGCCGGGGAGGCCCAGCAGGAAGACCGGCCGGCGCACGCCCGCCGCGCCCGCGAGACCGACATCACCTGTCTTCAGCTTCATTGCGGCGGCCATTGCCTCGAGCCGTAACGCCAAGTCGTCCTGGTTCTTCGCCGACCCCGCCGCTGCGACCGCCGCGGCAACAGCGCGAAGCGCATCGCCGGCCTCGCCATAGGCGCGCGCCAGCATGAAGTGCATGTGCCGCCGTGACGCCTGATCCACATCGGGCACCTCCAGTACCGCCTCGGCCAGCATGATGTCGGGATCGTCCGCGCGGTCGAACTAGCGCAGGCGCGAGCGGTGACGCAATGCCGACAGGCGGGTTGGATCGCTGTCCAGAACGCGGCGGAACAGGTTGGCAGCCTGGCCGTAATTGCCCAGCGCCTCTTCGAGCAGGCCCAGCAGTTCCAGCGCCGGCGCGGACTCAGGCGTCCTTGCGAGCACGGTGTCGATCAGCTCGCGGGTGGCATCGGAATAGCCGGCGCGCAGCGCGGCGGTGGCCAGCAGCAGCTGCGTGTCGTCGATATGACGATCCTCCGGCACCGCGTTGAGAATTTTCATCGCTGTCGCGAAGTCGCCGGAATCAAAATTGAGCTTGGCGAGGTTGTAGGCAGGTAGCGGATGGCCGGGCATCGTCTTGGCCGCGCGGCGATAAAGTTCCGCGGCTTCCGTCGTGCGGCCGGTCACGGCCAGCACATTGCCCAGATTGATCAGTGCATCGAAATGGTCCGCGTCCAGCGCCAGGACGGCGCGATAGCCACTCTCGGCGCCGTTGGAATCGCCGGCATCGTGGCGGGCCAGCGCGGCGGCAAAGATCTGTGCGTGGTCGGCAGAAGGGGCGTTCGTCACCGCGCCAATCTAGGCGATAGGCCTGCTCAATGCAGCATTGCCGGGCCCTGGCCGAATGACAGCACCCGGATCGGCGGCTTTATCAGCCGCGGCGGCAGGCGGATATCTGCCTCAACCATGGTCGAGGCCACGAGGCACAGCTGGGCGGCCACCAGCCGCACGGCCGATGGCGGCAGGAAGTCGGCCAGGAGCCCCGCGCCGATGTCGAACTGCCGCGCCTGGAAGCTGAACAGCACCGCGTTCAGGCTTATTTCGTCGTCGCCGAGCTGGCGGCAGGTGACGCAGTGAATGGTCAGCGGACGGCGGTGCGCCGCCGCGATCAACTCCATGGCATCGACGAACGGCAGCACCGCGTCCTCCGCGCCGATCAGGCCGAAGCCGGTGCGCAGGTCAGGCCACAATGTCGCCGGCCGGCTTGGGTGTTCGGCCCAGAACCGGTACGACCAGATCAGGAACTGCTCGGCGAAGCGCAGTTGGTCGATCATGGCGGCAGCCGGCAATGGCGCGGCGAGTAGTTGCTGGAACGTCATCGGTGCCTCCCGTCCTCACCGGTCCGGGATAGCATGGGCATCGGCTATATTGCAAGTAATTCTCAATAACACAATTAATGAGCATGCCGGACCGACCGGTCGTTACCATGCGTTCAACCGGGGAGATGCCATGGCCAAGCATAAGATGCCGCGACTGGCGGATTGCGATCTCAGCAGCGAACTGGCTGCAGAGGCGGACTACGAGCGTGAACTGAACATGCTGCAACTGGATATGCTGCGCATCCAGCAGGCCTATTTTCTCCAGCGGCGCCGCGCCATCATCGCGTTCGAGGGCTGGGATGCCGCCGGCAAGGGCGGCGCGATCCGCCGCCTGACCGAGGCCCTGGACCCGCGCGCCGTGAAAGTCTGGCCAATTGCGCGGCCAAGCGAGGCGGAGAAGAGCATCCACTACCTGCACCGGTTCTGGACCCGCCTGCCCGAGGCCGGATCGATCGCGATCTTCGACCGCTCGTGGTACGGGCGCGTGCTGGTCGAGCGGGTGGAGAATCTGACCCCGAAGGAAGCCTGGAAGCGGGCCTATCGCGAGATCAACGAGTTCGAGCGCACCCTGGCCGATGACGGCGTGCGCATCATAAAGCTGTTCATCCACGTGTCGCCAAAGGTCCAGGCCGAACGGCTGCGCGAACGGATGGAAGTGCCCTACAAGCGCTGGAAGCTGGCCATGGATGACTTCCGCAATCGGGAGATGCGCCCGGCCTACGCCGAAGCCATCGACGAAATGTTCAAGCGAACCCACACCGACCGCGCACGCTGGCACCTGGTTTCGGGCGAGCACAAGTGGATGGCGCGCCTGCAGGTGCTGCGCATCGTTACCGACGCTCTCGGCAGGGGCATCGACCTTAGCCCGCCGAAGGTGAACCCCGCCATCAAACGTGCAGTGGAAAAACTGCCGCGCTAACAGGCATTATGCGGCCATGAGCGACCCCACTCCCCGCCTGCCCGTCACCCTGCTGACCGGCTTTCTCGGCTCCGGCAAGACCACGCTGCTGAACCGGCTGCTGAAGCATCCGGCGATGGGCGAGACCGCCGTCATCGTCAACGAGTTCGGCGAGGTCGGCATCGACAACGTGCTGATCGAACAGGTCGACGGCAATACCGTGCTGCTCGATTCCGGCTGTTTGTGCTGCACGGTCAAGAGCGACCTGACCCAGACCATGTGGGACCTGGCGGTCAAGCGCGACCACAAGGACGTGCCGCCGTTCCAGCGGCTGGTGATCGAGACCACGGGCCTGGCCGACCCGGCGCCAATCATCCACCTGCTGATGACCGAACCGCTGCTGGCGACACGCTTCCGCCTCGACAGCGTCGTCACCACGGTCGATGCGGTGAACGGCTGGAACACGCTGGACAAGCAGATCGAGGCAGTGAAGCAGGCCGCCATGGCCGACCGCATCGTCCTGACCAAGACCGACCTGGCGAAGCCGCAGGCCGTGACCATGCTGCGCCAGCGCCTGAACCGCCTGAACCCCGGTGCGCCGATCCTGCTGGCCGCCGGTGGCGAGATCGATCCTGACGTGCTGCTGCGCGCCCAGCTGTACGACCCGCTGACCAAGACCGCCGACGTGCAGAACTGGCTGAACGCGGAAGCCTTCGAACCGCACGACCACGACCATCATCACGATCACGGTCATGACCATCACCATCACGAACAATCAGCCGATGACGTCAACCGCCATGACGACCATATCCGCGCGTTCTGCCTGACCTATGACGCGCCTTTCGAGTGGGAGACGGTCGCCACCTGGCTGGACCTGCTGGCCGCCTATCGCGGCGCCGACCTGCTGCGGGTGAAAGGCATCCTGAATGTGAAGGGCCTCGACAAGCCGGTGGCGGTGCATGGCGTGCAGCACCTGTTCCACCCGCCGGCCACGCTGCCGGCCTGGCCCGACGCCGACCGCCGCTCGCGCATCGTGTTCATCACCCGCGATGTCGGCCGCGAGCTGATCGAGGAAACCCTGAACTCGATCCAGGCGGCGCAGCCCGCCGCCTAGCGGTAAACGAGTCGCCAGCCGGGCACGACGACGCGCTTCATGCGCGCATGGTCGAACTGGTATTCCGGGTCGGTCGGCTCGTCGCCGAACGAGATGAGCGAGATGCCCGGCGGCGGCGGCAGGGCGGCCCAGATGTGCTTCGCGGCGGCATCGGGCGTCAGGCGGTTCTTCAAATTCTCGCGGATATGGTTGGCCTGGGCCATGTTGCCGGCCTTCTCGGCCGTGCGCAGCACCGGGCCCGTCGCGGTGCCGCCGGCGCGGATCGCCACCACCCAGGGACGGGGTGCCGGCTCGTCGCGCATCTCGCGGTCCATGATCTGCGCCCAGTGCTCGAGCGCGATCTTGCCGGGGCCATAGGCGCTGAGGCCCGGCAGGCACCATACGGCCGCACCCGCCGACATCAGCACGAGACCGGCCTCGTAATCCGGCTTCACCGCGCGCAGGAAGATCTCTCCCATCACCAAGGGCGCGGCAACATTGGCCAGCACCGCCTTCTGGTGCACGACGGGATCAGTGCCGCGCAGCGGGCCATGGGCGTCGGACGAATAGGCATTCTGGATGAACAAAGCCCGCTTGCCCTTGAAGGCGGCGAGTTCCTTCGTCACGTGCTCGCGCACAACGTCCCAGCTGGCGGGATCGGTGAGGTCGATCTGCACGGTTTCATATTTGGGGTGCTTGCGCCGCGACAGGCTGATGATGCGCGCATCGGGATAGGGGCAATTATCCGCCAGGCTGGCGCCGATACCCTCGGACGCGCCGGTGATCCAGATGATCGTGTCGCTCACTTTGTTTCCCCCGCTTCTTATGCGGTCGCCATTATTGCCCCAATGCGTGTAGGGTAAAGGCGAAAGTACCGACGGACGACGCTGATGGCCTGGTGGCGGCGGCTTATCCAGATAATGGCAGTGCTCGCGCTCGTCGCGCTGTCGACACCGCTATGGCTGATCCCGCTGGTCGATGCCGTGACCCACACAGAAGAGCCGATGATCGACATCCGCACCGTCACCTTAAGCAAGTGGAAAGCGAACGAGTATCTGGTCGCGCCGCAGGGCTTCACGCCCCATGCGACGCCGCAGCGCATCGCGCCGGTGTACGACCGCCCGGCCGGCGAACTGGCGCAGCGGTTCAGGGCCGCCATCCAGGGCGAGCCGCGCATCGAGTGGCGCGGCGAGGCCGATGGCGGCCTGCGCTTCGAGGTGATCCAGCGCTCGAAACTGTTCCGCTTTCCCGACACGGTGACGGTCGAGGCGCTGCCGCTCGACGCGGCGCGGTCGACGCTGGCGGTGTACAGCCGCTCGCGCTACGGGCGGCGCGATTTCGGCGTCAACATGCGGCGGGTCGAGGCCTGGCTGGCGAAACTCGACGCCAGCGTGAAATAGCGCCTAGCCGAGCACCGACGACAGTTTCATCGCCACACCCATGCTGCCGCTGACCTTCAGCTTGCCCAGCATGAAGGCGGTGGTGGGGTCGAGGTCGCCGGCGACCAGCTTCTCGAAATCCGCCAGCTTGATGCCGATGGTGCAATCGGCGTCCTTGTCCTCGTTGGTGACCGTGTTGGGCGCGGACTTGCCGTCGAGGAAGATGATGCCGTCGGCGCCGAAATCGAACTTCACCGTGGCGTCCAGGCCGGAATCGGCGCCAACGCGCTTGCGCATGCCTTCGGTGATTTCATCGAGCGTCATTTCCATCCCCAGACTGAGTCGTTCGTGTATTGATATTTAGGTAGGCGCGGCCCAGGCTGCTGTCAATCGCAAGTGCCGGCCGGTCCGTGGAAACCCTCCTCAACATCTCGCTGCCCTTCTTCGCCCTGATCGGCACCGGCTTCGCCGCCGGCCATTACGGCATATTGCCGCCCGCCGCCGCGGCGGGCCTCAACGCCTTCGTGTTCCGCTTCGCCTTGCCCGGCATGCTGTTCATGAAAATGGCCGATGCCTCGATCGGTGCCGATTTCGACTGGGGCTTTGTGCTGGCCTATTCCGGCGCCGGGCTGATCTCGTTTGCCGTCTGCGTGATCGCGGGCCGCCTGCTGTTCCGCTCCAGGCTGGATATCAGCGGCATCCAGGGCATGGCGGCGGCGTTCGGCAATGTCGGCTATATGGGCCTGCCCATCATCCTGGCGGTGTTCGGCGAGAAGGTCGTGCTGCCGGCGGTCATGGTCATCGTGTTCGACCATGTGCTGCTGCTGCCGCTGGTGACGGCGATGATCCAGATTGGCGGCGGCCGGCACGCCTCGGCCAGCGGCATCCTGCGCGCGGTGGCCCTCGCGGTCGCGCGCAACCCGCTGATCATCGCGACCGCGCTGGGCCTACTCTGGGGCGGCCTCCACCTGCCGCTGCCCGCGCCGGTGGCCGCGTTCGGCAATCTGCTGGCCAATGCGGCAGCGCCCTGTGCGCTTTTTGCGCTGGGCGCCACGCTGGTGGGGCGGCCGCTCTCGGCGGGCTTCCCCGAACTGGCGCTGATGAGCGCGTGCAAGCTGCTGCTGCATCCGCTGCTGGCGTTCGGCATCGCGACGCTGATCGGCCTCGACCCGCTGCTCCGCGCCGTCGCGGTGATCGAGGCCAGCCTGCCCATCGCCACCAACGTGTTCATCATGGCGCGTGCCTATGACGTCTATGTCGAGCGCACGTCCTCGGCGATTTTGTTCTCGACCATCTGCGCGGTGGTCACGGTTTCGGCCGTGCTGGCTGTGTTCGCGCCGTAAAAAAATTTCCGGCCCGCGCGCAAGCCGTTGAAATCGTTGAGTACGAGGCGGGACGGGGTCCTTATTGGTCCTTATCAGGGCTTATGGGAGCTTACTGGTCCTTATTTTTGCGATACCGACACGCCATTGCGCACCCTTGCGCAGAACAGAACACGCCTTGCGCTGTCGCCGGCAAACCGCATTCGGTGGAGACAGCAGACACGCAACGAGTGCCGCCTTTCTTCAGGAAAGGCAGTGCGATATCGACAGATTCACCAGATTAGGGAACGCGGTATACGTGTAGCATCACCCGCAAGAATTGTAACGTATTTTTTCCTATTTTCCTGCCCGTCATTCCTCATGCTGAGCTTGTCGAAGCATGAGGGGGGCACTGTTGGGGCGGCAGCCTCACCCTTCGACGGACCCAGGATGAGGCTGACTGAAACAGCCGCGCCTACAGCGACCGGCCGATCAGTTCTTTCATGATCTCGTTGGTGCCGCCGTAGATGCGCTGCACGCGGGCGTCGGCCCAGGCGCGGGCGACGGGGTATTCCCACATGAAGCCGTAGCCGCCGTGCATCTGCACGCAGCGGTCCAGCACCTTGCCCTGCAGGTCGGTCGTCCACCACTTGGCCATTGCGGCGTCGGTGGCGTCGAGCTTTCCCTGCACCAGCAGCTCAAGGCACTTGTCCACGAACACGCGGGCGATCTGCACCTCGGTCTTCACCTCGGCCAGCGTGAAGCGGGTGTTCTGGAAATCGGCAATGCTCTTGCCAAAGGCCTTGCGGTCTTTGGTATAGGCGACCGTCTGCTGCAGCGCCGCCTCGCACGCGGCCACCGCGTTGATCGCGATCTGCAACCGCTCCCACGGCAGTTCCTGCATCAGCATGACGAAGCCCTGGCCTTCGGCGCCAAGGCGGTTGGCCGCCGGCACGCGCACATCGGCGAAGAACAGTTCGGACGTGTCCTGCGCCTTCATGCCGACCTTGTGCAGGTTGCGGCCCTTGGTGAAGCCCTTGCGCGTCGCCTCGACCACGAACAGGGTCGTGCCCTTGGCGCCGGCCTTGGGGTCGGTCTTGGTCACCAGCACAACCAGGTCGGCGTTCTGGCCGTTGGTGATGAAGGTCTTCTGGCCATTGATGATGTAGTCGTCGCCGTCGCGCACCGCCGTCGTGCGCACGCCCTGCAGATCGGAGCCCGCGCCGGGTTCCGTCATCGCGATGGCGCCGATCAGTTCGCCGGTCGCCATTTTCGGCAACCATTCGCGCTTCTGCGCATCGCTGCCGTAGTTGAGAATATAGGGCGCGACGATTTCGGAATGCAGACCCCAGCCGAGGCCGGTGAGGCCCATGTACATCTGCTCTTCCATGACGATGGCCGAATATTTGCGGTCCACGCCCTGGCCGCCATATTCCTCGGGCATCGAGGAGCAGAGCAGGCCCTGCGCACCGGCCGCGCGCCACGCCTCGCGCGACACGATACCGTCTTCCTCCCATTTCGCATGGTGCGGCGCGATCTCGCGCTCGAGGAACTTGCGCACGTTGTCGCGGAACAGTTCGTGCTCTTCGGTATAGATGGTGCGCGGGAACATGCCGGCCCTCCCAGAATTTTTTAGTTACTTGGCCTTCCGTCAGAAGTTCGCGGCGTCGAGGGCCATCATGGTCCTGCCGCCGGCCTGCACCTTGGCCAGCAGGCTGCCGGTGTCGGGCAGCAGGCGCTCCATGAAGAAGCGCGCGGTGACCAGCTTGGTCTCGTAGAACGCGCGGTCCTGTGCGCCGTCATTCAGCTTGGCCTGCGCGACCAGCGCCTTCTGCGCCCACATATGGCCGAGGGCGACGAGCGCAAACAGGCGCAGGTAGTCGCTGGAGGCGGCGCCCGCCTCGTCCGGGTTCTTCAGCCCCTGTTCGGCCACATAGGCGGTGGCCTGTTGCAGGCGCGCGAACGCCTTGGCCAGCGGCATGACGAAGTCCTTGCCCGCGGGACCCGCGACATTTTCCTGGATGAACTGTTCGACCGGGTGGAAGAAGCGGCGCAGCAGGCGGCCCATGCCGGTCGGCAGCTTGCGCCCCACGAGGTCGAGCGCCTGGATGCCGTTGGCACCCTCGTAGATCATGGCGATGCGGGCATCGCGCACGAACTGCTCCATGCCATTCTCGCGGATATAGCCGTGGCCGCCCCAGACCTGCTGCGCCATGGTGGCGGATTCATAACCGGCATCGGTCAGGTACGACTTCACCATCGGCGTCAGCAGCGCGACGAGGTCGTCCGCCGCCTGGCGCTGCGCCGGATCGGGATGCTTGTTGGCCAGATCGATATTGATGCCGGTCCACAAGGCCAGCGCGCGCGCCCCCTCGGTGAAGGCGCGGATGGTGAGCAGCATGCGGCGAATGTCGGGGTGGACGATGATCGGGTCGGCGGGCTTGCCGGCGTCTTTCGTGCCGGTCAGCGAACGGCCCTGCACGCGGTCCTTGGCGTAGGAGACGGCATTCTGGTAGGCGATTTCGGCCACCGCCAGGCCCTGCATGCCGACGCCGAGGCGCGCCGCGTTCATCATGGTGAACATGGCGCGCATGCCCTTGTGCTTCTCGCCGATCAGGTAGCCCGTGGCGCCGTCGTAGTTCAGCACGCAGGTGGCATTGCCGTGGATGCCCATCTTGTGTTCGAGCGAGCCGCACATGACGCCGTTGCGGGCGCCGAGGCTGCCATCGGCATTGACCATGAACTTCGGCACGATGAACAGGCTGATGCCCTTGATGCCGGCGGGGCCGCCCGGAACCTTCGCCAGGACGAGGTGGATGATGTTGGACGTCAGGTCGTGCTCGCCGGCCGAGATGAAGATCTTGGTGCCGGTGATCTTGTAGCTGCCGTCGGCCTGCGGCTCCGCCTTGGTGCGGAGCAGGCCCAGGTCGGTGCCGCAATGCGGCTCGGTCAGGTTCATGGTGCCCGACCATTCGCCCGACACGATCCTGGGCAGATACAGCTTCTTCTGCTCGTCGGTGCCCCAGGCGTGGATCGCCTCGTAGGCGCCGTGGCTGAGACCCGGATACATGCCGAACGCCATGTTGGCGGACGTCATCATCTCGCTCATGGCGAGGCCCAGCACGTGCGGCAGGCCCTGGCCGCCATATTCAGGATCGGCGGTGAGGCCGTTCCAGCCGCCCTCGCAATAGGTCTTGTACGCGGCCTTGAAGCCGGTCGGCGTGGTGACGACGCCGTTGTCCAGCTTGCAGCCTTCGAGGTCGCCGACCTGGTTCAGCGGCGCGATGACCTCTTCCATCAGCTGCGCGCTGCCGTCGAGCACGGCGTCGACCATGTCGGGCGTCGCCTCGGCAAAGCCGGGCAGATTGCCGTAGTTCTGGATGTTGAGCAGGTCGTTCAGCAGGAAGCGAAAGTCCCGCAGCGGCGCCTTGTAGGTCGGCATGGTTTCCTCCGTGCGTTCTAGTTCCTGAGCGGCTTGCCGGTCGTCAGCATGTGTTCCATGCGGTCGAGCGTGGCGTTGGTGCGGATGAGGGACATCAGGCCCTCGCGCTCCAGCGCCAGCAGCTCCTTCTCGGTCACCACGTCGGTGATGTCCTTGTCGCCGCCGGTCAGCACGCGGGCGACCGCCATGGACACCGTGCCATCGTGCGCGCTGGCCTTGCCCTGCTGCACGAAGCCCTCGACCGCCATCTGCAACGCATAGCGGCCGGTCTCGCCCGGCAGGTTCAACTCCACCGGCTTCGGCGGCTGATAGTCCTTGGCCAGTTCCAGCGCGCGGCGCTTGGCGTCGGCCAGCACGCGGCGGCGGTTCATCGAGATGCCGTCGCTGGGGCGCAGGATCATCAGGTCGCGCGCCTCGGCCGCCGAGGTCGAGACCTTGGCGGTGGAGATGTTCTCGAACACCTGGGCAATGGCGGGCATGGCGCCGCCGGGCCGGCGCTTGTTGGTCAGCGCGCGCGTCACCATTTCCTTGCAGCCGCCCCAGCCGGGGATGATGCCGACGCCGACCTCGACCAGGCCCATATAGCTTTCGGCATGGGCCTGGATCGCATCGGAATGCAGGCAGATCTCGCAGCCGCCGCCCAGCGCCATGCCGGCCGGCGCCGCGACCACCGGCAGCGGTGCGTACTTCAATGCCATGTAGGCGTTCTGGCCTTCGCTCAACCCCTGTTCGATCAGCGGCCACATGGCGAGGTTGGCCTGGAACAGCGCGTAGCCGATATTGGCGCCGACCGAGAAGTTGTCGGCATCGTTGCCAATGATGACCGCCTTGAAGCCCTTCTTATGAAGATTGGCCGCTTCCTTCACCATGGCGATGATGTCGCCGTCGATGGCGTTCATCTTGGTGTGGAATTCGAGACAGGCAACGCCGTCGCCCACGTCCCACAGGCTGGCGCCCTTGTTCGACGCGACAGGCTTCTGCCCGCGCTTCTTGTCGGCCAGCAGCCAGGCATCGGGCGCGACGGGGATTTCGACATAGTCGCCGGTGGTGGCGAGATACAGCGCCTTGCCATCCTCCTCCTTGTAGAAGGGCCGGCCGGCAGCAAGCTCAACCAGCTTCGGCACCTTTATGCCCTTGGCCTTCAGCTGGTCGGCGAACCAGCCGGTGCCGAGCAGGTCGATCAGTTCGAACGGGCCCCATTTCCACGCATAGCCGGCGCGCATGGCCAGATCGACGCCGAGAATGTCGTTCGACACTTCGGGGACAAGGCTGGCGGAATAAGAGAGCAGCTTGAGCAGCATGGACAGCGCATACTTGCCGCCCTTGTCCTCATGCTCGACCAGCGCGCGCAGGCCCTTGCGCGCCGCCTTGATGGAGGCGAGGTTCGGTTCCTGTAGCGCACGGAACTCGCCGGTCTTGAGGTCGAGGACTTCCTTGCCCCGGGCGCGGTAGAAGCCGCCCTTGCCCTTGCGGCCGGTATAGCCCTGCTCGATCAGCTTGGTGATGGTCTTCACCAGCGCGCCGTTCGGGTCGTAGGCCTGCACGAAGGCATCGGACTTCGGCAGCAGGCGCAGCATGGACTCGTTCACCTTCGGCGCCAGGTCGACGCCGGTCAGATCGGTCAGACCGAAGATGCCGGTCTTGGGCACGCCCATCGGCTTGCCGACGATGGCGTCTGTTTCCTCAACCGTCAGGCCCGCGGCAATCGCCTCGCTCATGGCGATGTAGAACCAGTAGATGCCGATACGGTTGGCGATGAATCCCGGCGTGTCCTTGGCCGACACCACGTCCTTGCCCAGCGCGATGTCGCCGAAGGCGCGCAGCGCGCCCAGCGCATCGGCGCGCGTCTTCACGCCCCCGACGATCTCGAGCAGGCGCATGTAGCGCGGCGGGTTGAAGAAGTGGGTGATCGCGAAATCCTGCTGAAAGCTTTCCGGCAGGCCGTCGATCAGCGTCCCCAGCGGAATGGTCGAGGTGTTCGAACTGACCACCGAGCCCTTCTTCCGCACCTTTTCCAGCCGCTGGTAGAGGTCGCGCTTGATCTCAAGGTTCTCGATCACCGCCTCGCAGATCCAGTCCACATCGGCGAGCTTCGCCAGGTCGTCCTCGGTATTGCCAGTCGTCACCAGCTTCGCCGCGCTGCTGTGCATAAACGGCGCCGGCTTGGTCTTCAGCATCTTCTCGACCGCGCCCTCGGCCAGCGCGTTGCGGTTGGTTGCGCCCTTCGGCACGATGTCGAGCAGCAGCACCGGCACGCCCGCATTGGCGACGTGCGCGGCGATGGCCGCGCCCATCACGCCGGCGCCGATGACGGCGACCTTCTTGATTTCCTGCGCCATGGCCCGGCCCCGCTCAGACGGCTTCGAGGACAGTGGCGATACCCTGGCCGCCACCGATGCATTGCGTCGCGATGGCGAACTGTTTGCCCTCGCGCTTCAGCAATGAGGCCGCCTTGCCGGTGATGCGCGCGCCGGTGGCGCCCAGCGGATGGCCCAGCGCCAGCGCGCCGCCATCGAGGTTGACCTTGCTCTTGGGGAAAGTGACGTCGCGCAGGCAGGCGGCGGCCTGGGCGGAGAACGCCTCGTTGATCTCGACGATGTCCATGTCCTCGGCCTTGAGGCCGGCGCGCCTCAGCGCCTTCTGCGTGGCCGGCACCGGGCCGATGCCCATGATCTCGGGCGGACAGCCGGCCACCGCGATGGAGCGGATGCGCGCCAGCGGCTTCAGGCCGTGCGCCTTGGCGTAGTCCTCGGAGCAGATCAGCGTCGCCGACGCGCCATCGGTCAGCGGGCTGGACGTGCCGGCGGTGACGGTGCCTTCCTTCAGGAACGCGGGCTCGAGACCGTTGAGTGTCTCCTGCGTGGTGCCGGCGCGGATGGTGCCGTCTTCCTCGACGCGCAAGGCCCCCTGCACGATGGGCACGATCTCGTCCTTGAACTTGCCGGCCTTCTGCGCGGCCGCTGCCTTCGCATGGCTCTCGACCGCCATCTCCTGCTGCTCTTCGCGCGAGATGCCGTATTTCTTCGCCAGGTTCTCCGCCGTCATGCCCATGGAGATGTAGACGTCAGGGTATTCCTTCATCAGCGTCGGGTTGGGCAGCGGGTTGAAGCCGCCCATGGGGATGCGCGTCATGCTCTCTACGCCGGCGCAGATGAACGCCTCGCCAGCGTTCATCTGGATCGCGCCAGCCGCCATGTGGATGGCCTGCATCGAGGAACCGCAGAAGCGGTTAACCGTGGTGCCGGCAACCTCGACCGGCAGGCCGGCGAGGAAAGAGATGATGCGCGCGACGTTGAACCCCTGCTCGCCCTCGGGGAAGGCGCAGCCGACGATGACGTCCTCGATGTCCTTGGGGTCGACGCCGCTGCGCTTGACAAGCTCCCTCACCACCTGGCCGGCCAGGTCGTCGGGGCGCACCTTGGCGAGGGCACCCTTGCGGGCCAGCGTGAACGGGGAGCGGGCATAGGCGGCGATGACGACATTGCGCATTTTTTACCTCTGTTTCCTCCGGCGGGTCTTGGCAGCGGGTCGTGACGGCAGGTTTATTCGGCGGCCCTCGTCGCCGCACCCCGTTGGGCCACGAAGTCGGCCATGGTCGGGCGTTTAAGACTGTCTATTTCAAGATAGTCGTCGATCAGGGCGCAGCTGTCCCTGAGTTCCGCGATGGCGTCGTCAATGTCGCGACGCTGGGCCTCGAGCGAGGCCAGCCGTTCGCGCGCGCGCTTCACCGTAACGCGCAGCTGCTGTACCTGGCCATCACCGAGATCGTAAAGGTCGAGCATTTCGCGGATTGCGGCCAGGCTGAAGCCAAGGCGCTTGCCGCGCAGGATGAGGCTGAGGCGGGCGCGGTCGCGCCGCGAATAGATGCGCTGCAGGCCGTGGCGGCGCGGCTTCAGCAGGCCCTTGTCCTCGTAGAAACGGATGGCCCGGGATGTGATCTTGAACTCGTGCGCCAACTGGGTGATCGTAAACGTGGTGTCGGGCATGACGGCTCGCTTCCATCCATCGTGAAGGATAACGCTACTTTACGTTTACGTAAACGTCAAGAGTGGGAAAATGTCGGGTCCAATCCAAAGCTACGCGGCGTTCTGGCCGTTTTATCTGCGAGAGCACAGCAATCCCGGCGCGCGGGCACTGCACTATGTCGGATCGACCGCCGCGATCCTCGCCTTCATTTATCTGCTGGCAAGCGGCTGGGCGGCGGCGGCCATCGTCCCGCTGCCGCTCGGCTTCGCCCTGGGTTGGCTGATCACCCGGCTGTGGCGGGTGGTGCCGGCGCACGATGCGGGGTTCGTGTTCGCAGCCCTGCTCTACATTTTCGAGGCCGCGGTCCTGCAGGATCTGAGACCGCTGCTGCCGCTGGTCGCGGGCTACAGCTTTGCCTGGATCGCCCACTTCCTTGTCGAGCGGAACCGGCCGGCCACCTTCACCTATCCGTTCTGGTCCATCGTCTCGGACTTCCACATGTATGGCCTGTGGTTGTCGGGCCGCCTGGACTCCAGCCGCAAGCAGGCGGGACTCGACGGCTGAATTTAGCCCTACCACTAGCCCTATCCTCCTTTACATAGGCGCACCCATTATTTAGTGTCGCCGAGTCGCCCCCGAGGATAGCTGCATGAAGGCTGGCGCACCCTGGAGCGTTAAAGGCGGCGGGTATGGCAGCCGATGGCGTGCCGAGCCGATCCCTGCTGGATGAGCTGGAGCGCGTTGCCGGATCGCGGTAGGCCACTGCGTTTGTGGCACGCCCTTGGCATTACTGCGCCCGTTCAGGTGTTGACCTGCGGCCTACCCCGTAATTGTTTCTCGATTTAGGAAAGAATTGCGTGCATAATGTACGTCTGTACCGTTTTGGGCCACTCTAGAGTCGCCTTAGGGTGGTGGTCGAACTTGGGACAACAGGGGACGGATGACCGGCTCCGGTCGTTCGGTCTGTGTCTGAAGTAGCGGTCTCGTTCGGAATGGAAATGATTCATCCTTGGAGCGTAAAAGGGGTCGAGCCGGAGGCGCGTGAAGCAGCCAAGCTCGCGGCCCGACGTTCCGGTATGACGCTGGGGGCATGGCTCAACCGGGTCATTCGCTCTGCGGCCGCCGAAGAACTTTCCGGTGGCCGGCCCAGCCCGCCCTCGCCCGCATCTGATCCGCCGCAACTGCCCGCGCTGCCAATCGACGCGCTGCTCGACGCCATCAAACTGCAAGGCGACGACATCAAGAGGGCCGTGCGCGAAGCCGCCGCCAAGATCGAAAAACTGGACCCCGCACTGGCCCGGCTGGACCCGGCCCTGGCCAAGCTCGACCCCGCGCTGGCGCGGATCGAGCAAGCCGCCGAGAGAATCGGCAGCATGGGTGATCTGCCGCAGCGTCTGGCCGAGGCCGAGGCCAAGGCCAACAAGGCGGCGCTGGCGGTGGGACCACTGGAGCGCACGGTGGTACGCCTGTCGGAGCGGATGAACCCCGTCGATGAGCCGATGGCACAGTCCGAGCGCCGCCGTGGCTTCCTGGGCCGGCTGTTCGGCGGCTGAGATGGCAGGTCGGGCACGTACCCCCGGTACGGCTCGGCAGGCCAAAAAATCGACAAGCAAATTCAGTGTGGTAAAAGCGGGTAGCGCCAATGTCGCGACCGGAAACCATACCCTGCGCTACCGGATTTCTCGGCTGCTTGCCGCCCTTGCTCTCGGCACCTTGCTGTCCACCCCGGCCAGCGGGCAGACCGGCGCACGGCAGATCGCCGTCGACACTCCGCTGGTCACCGACCTCTCGACCCACCTGATCGCCATCACGTCGAGTTTTAGCGGCACCGAATTGCTGGTGTTCGGGGCGCTGGATGCCGAGGGCGACGTCATCGTTGCCGTTCGCGGCCCGGCGGGCCCGGTCAACATCCGCAAGAAGGAGCAGGTGGCCGGCATCTGGCTGAACCGGCGGTCGCTGCGGTTCGACAACGTCCCGACTTTCTATGCGGTCGCGGCCAATCGCCCGCTGAGCCAGATCGCCAGTTCCAGCCTGTTGTCGCGGCTGCAGATCGGCGCCGGCAACCTGCGCCTGGTCGCCGAGGCCGGCGCGACCGACCAGGTCGTGGAGTTTCGCGACGCCATCGTGCGGAACAAGGAGCGTGACGGGCTATACCTGCCCGGCGCCGGCACGGTCACCATGCTGGGCGGCAAGCTGTTCCGCACCGGTATCGAGCTGCCGGCCAATGTGCCCGTCGGAACGTATCGGGCCGAGGTATATCTGATCCGTGACGACCGGGTGATTGCCGCCCAGGCGACGCCGCTGTTCGTCGACAAGCAGGGCGTCGAGCAGGAAGTCTATGACTTCGCCCACCAGCAGCCGCTGCTGTACGGCCTGGCGGCGGTCGCCATCGCACTCGGCACCGGCTGGGCCGCCGGCCTGCTGTTCCGCCGGACCTAGAAGGTCAGACGAACGTCCAAACCGAGGTGCGCTTGGTTTCCGCATCCTCCAGCGCGCGGGTGGTGGGGATCGTGTAGGTGGCAAGCGCCTTCAGCTCGCCCTTCGGCAGGTAGGCCCGGCCCGGATCGCCCAAGAATACCGTGGCGCCACCGGCCATACAGGCGCGCAACCAGGTAATGACCTGGCCGGCCAGCGGGCGCTCATAACACATGTCGCCCGCCAGGATGACGTCGAAGCCCGGCGCGGGTGTCATCAGCACGTCGCCCTCGGCGAGATCGACGATGACGCCGTTAAGCAGCGCGTTCAGGCCGATGGCGGTGCGGGCGAAGGTGTCGATCTCGGCCGCGACGACCCGGGCGGCGCCAGCCTTTGCCGCGGCAATCGCCACCACGCCCGAGCCGCTGCCGAAGTCCAGCACGGTCCGCCCGCGCACCACCGCGGGATTGTCGAGCAGGTAGCGCGCCAGGGCCTGGCCACCGGCCCAGGCAAAGGCCCAGTAGGGCGGCGGCAGGCCCAGCACTTCCAGTTCGGTCTCGGTTCGCTGCCACAGCTCGACCGCCTCGTCCGCCAGATGCAGCCTCAGTTCGGGTGCATGCGGGACGGGCAGGATTCGGGTTTCGGCCAGGATGAACCGGACCGGATCGGAAATCTTCGTGATGGGGGGTTCCACGGTTCGGACCGTACGCCCTTTCGGCCGGGGGGCATACCGGGGAACCGCGTCGACCAGAGGGCGTTCCATATCCATGGCACACCGTCTTGGCTCCCTCTCCGGCCCCGCCCTGGCCTGCATCGCCATAGCAGTCGGCTTTGCCGTTGCCGTGCTGATCGCCCTCTCGATCATTTCCTGAACCAGCCGGCCTTGTGGCGGACACCTCGCCTGTGCACACTGCGCGGCAGCAGCACGGGTTGGGGTCGTACGCCATGAAGTTCGGTATCGCGCAGTCGGTCAACCGTGTCGAGGACCAGCGCCTGATCACCGGCCAGGGCCGCTATACCGATGACATGGCCCTGCCCGGGCAGCTGTACGGCTACATGCTGCGCTCGCCCTATGCCCATGCCCGGATCACCGCGCTCGACACCGCCCCGGCCAGGACCATGCCGGGCGTCCACGCCGTATATACCGTCGCCGACCTGAAGGCCGCCGGCATCGGCGACCTGCCCTGCATGATGCCGCTCAAGAACCGCGATGGCAGCGGACGCGCCGAGACGAGCCGGCCGGCCCTGGCCGATGGCGTGGTGCGCTATGTCGGCGACCCGGTCGCCTTCGTGGTGGCCGACAGCCTGAACCTGGCGCGCGATGCGGCCGAGGCGATCCTCGTCGATTACGAGGACCTGCCGGCAGTGACCGGGTCGGAAAATGCCGCCGCCAAGGACGCCCCGCAGATCTGGGCTCACATCCCCGGCAACCGCGCCTTCGACTGGGAGGCCGGTGACCACGCCAAGGCCGAGGCCCTGTTCAAGCAGGCCGCGCATGTCACCAAGCTGAAGATGGTCAACAACCGCGTCGTCGTGGCCAGCATGGAAACCCGCTGCGCCGTCGCCCAGTTCGACAAGGCGGACGAACGGTTCACGCTGTACACGCCGTCGCAAGGCACGCACTCGCTGAAAAGCACTTATGCGAAGATGATCTTCAAGGTGCCGGAGGAGAAGTTCCGCGTCGTGACAGGCGATGTCGGCGGCGGCTTCGGCATGAAGATCTTCGTCTTCCCGGAACCGCTGATGTGCCTGTTCGCGGCGCGCGACCTGGGCCGCCCGGTGCGCTGGAGTGCGGACCGCAGCGAGGCGTTCCTGTGCGACACGCAAGGCCGCGACCAGGTGAACTTCGCCGAACTGGCGCTGGACAAGGACGGCATCTTCCTCGCCATCCGCCACCACACCTATGCCGACATGGGCGCGTACCTGTCGACGTTCGCGCCGATGATCCCGACGCTTGCGGCCAGCAAGGTGGTCGGCTCGGTCTACCGCTTCCAGGCCATCGCAATCCGCGTCGAGGGCTTCTTCACCAACTCGGTCCCGGTCGATGCCTATCGCGGCGCCGGCCGGCCTGAGTCGAACTACCTGGTCGAGCGCATCGTCGATGCCGCCGCGTTTGAACTGGGCATCGACCCGGTCGAACTGCGCCGCCGCAACATGGTGCCGCCCAGCGCCATGCCGTGGACCAGCGCCATCGGCGTAACCTACGATTCCGGCGAGTTCGAAACGGTGATGAATGCCGGCCTGAAGGCGGCAGACTGGACCGACTTCGAGGCCCGCCGGCTTGAGTCGAAGAAGCGCGGCAAGCTACGTGGCCGCGGCATGGCCTATTACCTCGAGGCGACGGCCGCGGCCGGCAAGGAGCATGCGGCCATCCGCTTCGCCAAGGACGGCACGGTCGAGGTGCTGGTCGGCACGATGTCGAACGGCCAGGGCCACGAGACCGCCTATACCCAGATCGTGGTCGAGAAGCTGGGCGTGCCGCCGGAAAGCGTGAAGATCATCCAGGGCGACAGCGACATCATCCCGCGCGGCGGCGGCACCGGCGGCGCGCGCTCGCTCTACTCCGAGGGCATTCCGCTGCTGCAGGCGTCTGACGGCGTCATCGACAAGGGCAAGACGGCGGCGGCCGAGGCGCTGGACGCCGAGGTCGGCGAGATCGATTTCGCCGAGGGCATTTTCCGCCGGCGCAACACCAACCGCACCATCGGCCTTTTGGAACTGGCCGACCGCCTGCGCCAGAAGGCGCCCGAGGCGACGGTCCTGCTGGATACCGCGATTGACGCCACGATCACCAACGGCACGTTCCCGAACGGCTGCCATGTGTGCGAGGTCGATGTGGACGAACTGACCGGCGTGCCGGAAGTGGTGCGCTATACCGTGGCCGACGATTTCGGCAAGATCCTGAATCCGAAGATCGCCCGCGGCCAGGTGCAGGGCGGCGTGGTGCAGGGCATCGGCCAGGCCCTGTATGAGCACGTGGTGTGGAGTGATACCGGCCAGCCGCTCAGCGGTTCATTCACCGACTACACGCTGCCGCGCGCGGACAACCTGCCGGGCATCGACGTGGTGTTCTGCGAGATTCCCTGCCTGACCAATCCGCTGGGCGTCAAGGGTGCGGGCGAGGCCGGTTCGATCGGCTCGTGCCCCGCGGTGATCAACGCCGTGGTCGATGCGCTGAAGCACAAGAAGGTGCGGCACGTCGACATGCCCGCCACGCCGGAACGCCTGTGGCGCCTGCTGAACGCGGCATAGCGCCGGGCGGCCCGCGCCGCCTGTCACTAAGACTGCAAGTTACGCTGCTGGCGGCCGGCGTTCTGCTGGCGCTGGTCGGGGCGATGACCCTGGGTTCGACTCTGCTGGGCCGCGACAACACGCGCAAGCTGGTTGGCGACAATCTGGGGCAGCTGGCGCAGTCCATGGTCATCCGGCTCGACTACGGCATGTTCGAGCGCTATCGCGAGATCGCCCTGCTGGCCGGGCTCGATACCATGCGCGATGGCGTCGCCGGCAACCATGCCTCCCTGCGTCCGCAACTGGAACGGCTGCAGCAGACGCTGCCGGAATATGCCTGGATCGGCATCGCCAAGCCCGATGGCAATGTGATAGCCGCAACCGGCGGATTGCTGGAACGCAATTCGGTGGCCGAACGGCCATGGTTCGGCGGTGGCCTGAAGGGGCCCTTCGTCGGTGATGTCCACGGCACGGTGCTGCTGCAGGCGCTCCTGGCGCCCAGTGGCAGGGAGCCGCTGCGGTTTGTCGACGTGGCGTTTCCCATCCTCGACGAGTCCGGCAAGACCATCGCCGTCCTCGGTGCGCAGCTCAGCTGGACCTGGGCGCAGGACGTGCGCGAGGCGGTCATCGGCCCCGCGGAACGCGACGCTGGGGTGAAGGCCGCCGTCCTGCGCGAGGACGGCTCGGTCCTCCTGGGCGACGGTGCGTTCACCAGCCAGTGGCGCCCGTACCTGCAGCTTGTCGATGGCAAAGCGCGCACGCATTTCGAGGCCCCGTCGCCCGACCGGACGGACAGAGCCGTTTTCGGCTTTGCCCAGACCCGCGGCCACCGCAGCTATCCCGGCCTGGGCTGGAAGGTCTTCGCCTACCAGTCGACCTCGATCGCCTACGCACCCTCACAGCGCCTGGCCCTGCTGATCAGCATCATGGGGCTGATTATCAGCCTGTTCGGCCTCGCAATACTGTGGTGGACGGCCAGCCGCCTGACCCGGCCGATTCATGAGCTGGCGAAGAACGCGCGCGCGCTGGGCCGCGACCCGTATGTCACCATGGTCTCGGTCGTCGGCGGCTCGTCCGAAACCATCGACCTGTCGATGGCGTTGCGCTCGCTGGTGCGCCGGATCGGCGGCGCCGAGCAGAAACTCGCCGAAGCCAATCGCCATATCGAGGAAGAGATTACCGACCGCACCCGCGGCATGACCGAGGACATAGAACGCCTGAAGCGCGAGGCCAGCACCGACCCGCTGACCGGCGTACTGAACCGCCGCGCCTTCCTCGAAAATGCCGCCGACGACCTGGCCTATGCCCGGCGCTACGAACATACGCTGGCGGTCGCGGCCATCGACATCGATCATTTCAAGCAGATTAATGACCGCCTGGGCCATGCCAAGGGCGATGAGGCGATCCGTGCCGTGGCGACCCTGGCGCAGGCGGCCGCGCGTGAAACCGACCGGGTCGCGCGCTTCGGTGGCGAAGAATTCGTCGTCCTGCTGCGCGAAGGCGACCTGGACGCGGCCTTCGCCTTCGGCGAACGCGTGCGCACGATGGTTCAGAAGGACGACGTGCTGCGCGAGCTTGCCGGTGTTGTCACCGTCAGCGTCGGCTGCGCGCAGGTACAGCCCGGCGAAGCCGATATCCAGGTCGCCATCGATCACGCCGACCAGGCGCTGTACGAGGCGAAGCGCAGCGGGCGCAACCGGGTAAAGAGGTACGGCCTGCGCGCGCTGCGCGTCGCTGGCTAAAGCGCGTTAGACCACCTCACTCCGCCGCAGCCCTGACCGGGTCGCGTACCGGCATGGCCGGACCGACCGGTGGCGCGTCGCCGGCAATCTCGAGCCGGTACATCTCGCGGCGATAGCCGGCATAGTCATTGACGGCAAAGTGCTGGGCGCACAGGTTGTCGGCGAGGACCAGCGCGCCCGGCGACCAGCGCACGCGGCAGGTATATTCCGGCCGCGCCGCCTGGGCGTGCAGGTAGTCGAGCAGCGGCTTGCTCTCGATCTCGGTCATGTCCTTGAAGCGCACGCAGTAGTCGCCGGTGACGTACAGGAACTTGCGGCCCGTCTCGGGATGCACGACGACCAGCGGGTGCTCGACCTCGGCCGACATGTACTTCTCGAAATCAAGATCGTCGAAGCGGAAGCTGGTGACCGACCCTTCGGCCTGGATCGGCTTCTTCGCGCCGGCGCCGCCCTTGGCGGTCTTGCCGAACACGCCCGAGCCACTGTGCACGACGATCAGGCTTTCACACAGTTTCTTCATGCCGTCGGAAAGGCCGTCATAGGCCTTGTACAAGCTGGAAAACATCGTACCGCCGCCGTAAGGCGGACAGTCGACGTTCTGCAGCAGGAAGGCCTTGGGCGGCACGAGGCGGATCGACTGGTCGTTGTGCCAGCGGTCGCCGTAATTGCGCGCACCGGACTTGGCCTCGGCCAGGCGCAGCAGACGCGCGGTGTAGGTCGCGCCCTCGATCGGGTTGATGTAGGCGACGATAGAGAGGTCGCCCAAGCGGCGCGCAAACGTCTCCATCTCGACGCCCGACAGGTTCTGGTCGCGGAACACCAGCACGACATTGTCGGCAAAGGCGCGGCGCACCTCGGCAAAGGTGGCGTCATCAAAGTGGCGGAGGTTCACGCCGGTAACTTCGGCACCCAGCGCGCCGGCAATAGGCTGCACGCCGATTTTCTTGTAGCTGTCCGTATTATTCGGCACTTGAGCCTCCATTGCGCGTTGGCGGCGAGCTTAGGCCTGCAGCCTAGCTCGCGACAAATTGATTTCGGTGTGATGCATCATCAGGGCGATTGATTACTGCGCGATGTAGCCGCCATCGGCGAGGATCGCCGTACCGTGGATGTTCGAAGCGGCGTCCGAGCACAGGAACAGCACGATGCCGGCAATATCCTCGGACCGGCCCAACTGACCGGTTGCCGGATACAGGCGCTCGATGCGCTGCTTCCAGGCATCCGCACTCATCGTCGCGCGAATCTTGTTCTGGATCGGTGTCTCGACCGCACCTGGGCAGACCGCGTTCACACGGATGCCTTGCTGGCCGTATTCGATGGCCGCCGTCTTGGTCAGGCCGATGACCGCGTGTTTCGAGGCGACATAGGGCCCGACATTCTTCAGCCCGACCCAGCCCAGCGTGGACGCGGTGTTCACGATGCAGCCGCCGCCGTTTTTCAGCATGGCCGGAATGGCGTGCTTCATGCCCAGCCAGACGCCCTTGAGGTTGACGCGGATGACCGCGTCGAACAATTCCTCGTCCAGGTCGGCGAGCAGCTTTTCGGTGAAGCCGGAAATGCCGGCGTTGTTGAACAGGAAGTCGAGGCGGCCATACGCGGCGGTCGTCTGCCGCACCAGGTTCTCGACCTGCTTGCCGTCACCCATGTCGGCGACAACGGCCAACGCCCTGCCACCGTCACGTTCGATCAGCTTCACCGTCTCGGCCGCGGCGTCGGCGGTGATATCGGCGACCGCCACGGCGGCACCTGCCCGCGCAAAGGCCAAGGCGGCCGTGCGGCCGAGGCCGGAAGCGCCACCGGTCACCACGGCCACCTTGTTCGCAAATTGCGCCGTCATTTCCGCTCCTCCCGCTTTGACGGGCAGAATAGCGGGACGGCAGGCCGGCGTGGAAGCTAGCCGACCTTCTGCGGCGGCGGAGGATAGGCGACGCAATCGTCGCCCTCGAACTGGAAGGTCGTGATGATGCCGTCGGGCGCCGCGGTGAAGCGGGTCGAGCAACGGTCGATGTCGTAGTAGCCCGGCTCCTGCCGCCAGCGCGTCACGGTGGTGCGGTACAGCTTGCCGTCATTGCCGCGCACCACGACAGGCTCGTGGTCCGGCACACTCATGCCCGGCACGTAACGCTGCTTCACGCGCTCGTACTGCAGCATGGTCGAGCCATCGGACAGCTTGTAGCTCTTGTCCGGCGGCCCCCAGTTGCGGGCCAGCAAGTCGGAGTGCAGGCCGACCCACGTCTGCAACTGGCCGTAATAGGCCTCGCGCGTCGGCAGCGGGCCGCAGGCGACGAGCGCTGCCAGAGCCGCGCCCGCGCCGAGCGATACGATAAGTTTCTTCATGTGTGCCCCCACCGGGGCCCGATCACTGCTCGGGCTGCAGCGGGCCCATCTGCCAGCTGCCGTCGGGCTGCATACAGGCCTGGCCGAAGGCCGGCACGTTGCGGCCGCCAACCGTGATCGTCGACTGGTACTCGCGGCAATAGCCCTGCTGCTGGGGCTGCTGCGGCGCTGCCGTCTCGTAACTGACCGGCGCGCCGTAATAGCGCTGCTGCGGGGGGTAATAGGCCGGCGGCGGCGGGGGTGCGTACACCACCTGACGCGGCCGGTAGTAGTGCCGGGGCGGCGGCGCGTAATAGGCGGGGGCATAAGCCGGCGCATAGCCGTTGTCGTAGCCGCCGCTGTAGGCGGGCGCGTAACCGCTGCTGCCGTCATAGGCCGAATCGGCCCGGTTCAGCGACGAACCGACGGAGTGGCCGACGGCCGCGCCCAGCAGCGCACCCGCCGCCGTGCCGACCAGCTGGCCGGTACCCTTGCCGAACTGGGCGCCGGCGACCGCGCCGCCGACACCGCCCAGAAGGGCGCCAAACAGATCCTTGTTCTGCGCCTGGGCCGGTGCCATCTGGGCCCCCACAACCAGAACCGCCGACAGGCCGGCGACCGCCGCAAATTTACCGAACATGGCCCGAAGACCCTCATCTTGGGCGCGCCAATCCGCGCCGTCGGAGGTGATGATGGGAACCGATTGCGGCAGGATTTGGACGGGCGGCGGGCTGTGACCCGCCGCCCGCAAATTCTATTGCGAGGAAGACGACCGCTGCGACCCCGCCTGCGCATCGTTGCTGGGATCGGGAGCGAAATTCCGCCCCGAAATCAGCGATGCATCGACTGTCCGGTCGCCTACCGCGCCGTCGTACAAGGCCGGGAACGGCGCTGCCGGGCCGACGCCGCCGCCGAACGGCACCGTGACACTGGTCCGGGGGCCGAGGGTGACCTGCGACCCGTTGGCCGTGGACGTCACCAGGGCGCCGCCTTCGCGCAGGTTCACGGTGGTGTCGCCGCGCGCGTTGATCGACATGGTCCAGTCAGTACCGCGAATGCCAATGGTGGCGCTGCGGGTGGTCAGGACCACATCGTCCTTGCGCACCTTGCCGGTTACGAAGCGAAATGCGCCCTTGGTGAACGACAGTGCCAGCTTGCCGCTGGCCCGGTCGGGGTTGAACACGGAATTGTCGACGGTGAGAAGCGACTCCGCACCCATTACCAGTTCCGTATCGTCGAGAAAGCGGACCTTCAGCCCGCCGTCCTTGACCGTCTCCAGCACCTCGTTCGAGGCGACGGGAAAGTTCTCGAATGTCGCCCGGCGCGCCGCGCCCGGCGGCTGGCCGTAGGCATAGACCGAGACGCCCTCGATCTTGCCCACTGTCTGGGCCCCCGCCGACAAAGCAAAGCCGCCGGCAAGCCCGGCGGCCATGATCGCAACCCCTAAACGCATAATCGCATCCCTTGAAAAACCGACTCGATGCAGGATGGAGTAGCAAGCGAGCGGGTATGTTTCCATTCCCGCTGTGACGAAGTGTGACGGAGCGCACAAATGGGCCGCGAATATCCAGACGTGCCAATCACCGGCGCGACGGCCGTGGTCATCCGGGATGGCAAGGTGCTTCTGGTCCGCCGGCGCAACGAGCCTGGCGCCGGCAAGTGGTCGCTGCCCAGCGGCACCCAGGAACTGGGCGAAGACCTGCGCGATACCGCCCGGCGCGAGGTGCTGGAAGAGACGGGCATAACCTGCACTGTGGGCGAGCTGGTCTATGCTTACGACGTGATCGAACGGGCCGCGGACGGCCGCGTCCGCTATCACTTCGTCTTGGTGGGATTTCTGGCGGCCTGGGTGTCGGGCGAGCCGGTGGCGGGCGATGACGCCGACCGCGCAGAATGGGTGCCGCACGACGAGGCGCTGGCCCGCATCGTCTGGCCCGACGTGCGCGAGACGATCCGCCGTGCCTTAATTCAGAACAGCCAGTGAAGCGTCGCCACCCAACAGGGCAGCGCCACCAGCCAAATCGCTATTTCTCTCATTTCGTACCCCTCGTCGCGTGCAAGGAACGCGACGAGGCATGGAAAGTTTCACCCTAGGACCCCAGTTGCCGGAGGGGGCCCCCGGAGCACACCCAATGAACGCCCGAATCAGCCTTATCGCCGCCGCCCTCGTTGCTCTCCTCGCCGCCTGTTCCACCGGGCCGCGTCCGCCGCTGATGTCATCGCTGGAGGCAGGCGGTCGCTATGGCTATGTCGACCGCGAAGTGGCGCCGAACCGCGTCGAGGTGCGCTACACCGGCCCGAACCGCTATGGCTTCGGACGCTATGGGCGGACCAGCAAGACCCAGACCGAGGCAACCAACCAGGCCTATGACTTCGCGCTGTGGCGCGCCGCGCAAATCGCCCAAAGCCGCAATATGCGCGGTTTCGTCGTCGTCGATACAAGGACCGACCTGCGAGGCCGCGACGAGCCGGGCTATTACGACGGGCCGTTTACCGGTGTCGATATCGGCGCGTCGCGCGGTTCGGTCGGCTCCGGCATCGGATTCGGCACCGGCTTTGGCGGCGTCGAGAATGACTACAGCACGCTACAGGCGACCGTCACGTTGACCGTCGACCTGCGCAACGATTCGACCGAGAAGTTCTATATCGCCGACGAGGTGATTGCCCAGGCGCGCCAGACGTACCCCAGTGCCGAGGTCACGCCGCCGAACTGATCAGGCGGCCTTGGGCCGTGCGGCAGCGGCCTTGCCGCCCAGCTTGCCGCCTTTCTTGGCCGGCGCCTTGTTCACCTTCTTGCCGACGCCCGAGCCGCTCTTCTTGCCGCCGCCGGTCATCTTGTTGACGGTGGCCCAGGCGCGGCGCTCGGCCTCGTTCTCGCCCATGCCACGCTTCTCGTAGCCCTTCTCGATATGCACGGCCTGACGCTTCTGCTTGTCGGTGTATCTGGATTTGTCGCCGCGGGGCATGACGTCCTCCGTTCAAGGTGTCGCCCGGAAACGGGACGACGCGAAGCGAAGTTCCCTCAGGGCACCCCGGCCAAAGCGCGCACCTCGGCGGGCGTGCGGCCTGACTCGCGCAGTGCCTGCAGTGTCAGCGCCTTGTCGCGCTTCGCGTAGCGGCGGCCCGCGGCATCGGTCAGCAGGCGGTGGTGCCGCCACACCGGCACCGGCAGATCCAGCAGCGCCTGCAACAGCCGATGGATGTGCGTGGCATGGAACAGGTCGTCGCCGCGCGTGACGAGGGTAACGCCCTGCAGCGCGTCATCCACCGTGACTGCCAGGTGATAGCTGGTCGGCACGTCCTTGCGCGCCAGCACCACGTCACCGAGCGTTTCCGGTTGCGCCGTCTGTTCGCCGCGGTCGAGGTCGCGCCAGGTCAATGCGGCGCTGTGGGACTGAGCCCGCGCCACGTCGAGGCGCACGGCATACGGTGCACCCGTCGCGATACGCTGCGCGCGCTCGGCCGGCGACAGGGTGCGGCAGGTGCCGGGGTACAGCACGCCGTCCGGCCCGTGCGGCGCTGTGGGACTGCGCGCGATTTCGGCGGCGATATCGGCGCGGGTGCAAAAACAGGGATAGAGAACGTTCATCGCGTCGAGCCGCGCCAGCGCCGCGCGGTAGTCGCCGAAGTGCCGCGACTGGCGACGCACCGGCTGTTCCCAGGTCAGGCCCAGCCAGGCGAGGTCGCGTTCGGCCGCCGCGACAAATTCCTCGCGGCTGCGGCCCGTGTCGATGTCCTCGATGCGCAGCAGGAAGCGGCCATCGGGCTGCGCGGCCTGCCATGCCAGCAAGGCTGAACAGGCGTGGCCCAGATGCAGCAGGCCCGTGGGTGACGGCGCGAAGCGGGTGACGATGGTCATGCGCCGTGACAATAGCCAAATGCGCAGCTAAGCAAAGGGCATGGCCGATCCGCACCTGACCAAGGCATTCCGGCATCTGTCGCGGCGCGATCCCGACATGGCGCGGGCGCGCAAGATGGCCGGTCCCCTGCCCGACCGGCGGCGCGAGCCAGGCCTCGCCACGCTGATGCGGATCGTCGTCGAGCAGCAGCTGTCGGTCGCTTCGGCCAATGCAATCTGGGCCCGCGTCTTTGCCGCCGCGACGCCGTTCACCGCCGAGGCGTTCCTGGCCCTGCATCCGGATGCCTTGCGCGCCTGCGGCCTGAGCCGGCCCAAGGCGCTGTACTGCCGTGAACTGGCGCAGGCGGCAGCAACCGGACGGCTCGACTTCGCCCGGCTCGACACGCTGGACGACGCATCGGCGCTGGAACATCTGACCCAGGTGAAGGGCATCGGCCGCTGGACGGCGGAGATCTACCTGCTGTTCGCGCTGGGCCGCAGCGACATCTGGCCGGCGCACGACCTGGCGCTGCAGGCGGCAGTCGCCCACCTGAAGAACCTGCCTGAACGGCCCAGTGCGCGCGAGATGGATGCACTGGCCGAACCCTGGCGGCCGCATCGCGGCACGGCGGCGCGGATGCTTTGGGGCTATTATCGCGCCATCAAGGAGCAGCAGAAAAAAGCATGACCGTGAAACTCGACGGCCCCCGCCTTCCCCCCGCCTCCGGCACCGCGCGCCAGCTCGTCGTCCTGCTGCATGGCTATGGCGCCGACGGCAACGACCTGATCGGCCTGGCGCCGCACTGGCAGGGCCTGCTGCCCGATGCCGCGTTCGTCGCGCCCAATGCACCCGAGCCGGTGCCTGGTTCGTTCGGCTTCCAGTGGTTCGCACTCAACCGCTACGACCCCGAGGCGATGCGCCGCGACCCGGTCCTGGCCGGGCAGGTCTTCGCCGCCATGCGCGACGCCGTGGCCAAGGCGGCCCCGGCGCTGAACGCATTCATCGACGACGAGGTGGCGCGGCTGAACCTCAAGGGCCAGCCGCTGGCGCTGGTCGGTTTCAGCCAGGGCACGATGATGAGCCTATATGCCGGACCGCGGCGCAGCGACATCACCGCCATTGTCGGATATTCCGGCTCGCTGATCGCGGGCGAGTCGCTGCCAAAGGAAGCGAAGTGCAAGCCGCCGATCCTGCTGATCCATGGCGATTCCGACCCCGTCGTCCCGCCGGAACGCCTGCAGGCGGCGCTGGGGCCGCTGGGTGCGGCCGGATTTACCGTGGAATCACATCTGGTGCCGGGGCTGGGCCATGGCATCGATCCGACCGGGCTGGAGCGTGGCGGCCGGTTCCTGCGGGATGCCTTTCACGGCGACATCTAGAACATGTACCGCAATAATTGCGTCATACCGCTAATGGTAAATTGCACTGGCGTTTGAGCGGACTTGCCGCCAAGATTGTTGCGGCAATTGCTTCCCAAGGGGTTCCAACCGAGGGTGTACATGTCCCCCGAGTCTTGTCCCGCGCTGGTGCTGAACGCCGACTTTCGGCCGCTGAGCTATTACCCGCTGTCGCTCTGGCCCTGGCAGGAGACAGTCAAGGCCGTCTTCATGGAACGGGTCAGCATCCTGTCTGAATATGACCGCGAGGTCCGCTCGCCCGGCTTCGTGATGCGGCTGCCCAGCGTCGTGGCGCTGAAGAAATACATCGCGCCCGCGCGCCGCCCCGCCTTCACCCGGTTCAACGTGTTCCTGCGCGACCGCTTCGAATGCCAGTATTGCGGCAGCCACGAGGACCTGACCTTCGATCACGTCCTGCCGAAGTCGCGCGGCGGTGTGACGTCGTGGGACAATGTCGTCACCGCCTGCGCGCCGTGCAACCTGCACAAGGGCGGCCGCCTGGTGCGCGAGTGCCACATGTATCCGCGCCGCCGGCCGGCCAGGCCCAGCGTGCACGAACTGCAGGACAATGGCCGCGCCTTCCCGCCGCGCTTCCTGCACGAGACCTGGCGCGACTATCTGTACTGGGACACCGAACTGGAGCCGTAGGAAATACGGCCCGCGCCCCTGGGAGCGACGCCATGGACAAGCTGATCATCCAGGTGGCGATGAACGAACGCGTCACCAAGGCGCAGAATCCGCATGTACCGCTGACGCCCGACGAGATCGCCCGCGACGCCATCGGCTGCTGCAAGGCTGGCGCATCGATCGTGCATTTCCATCCGCGCGATCCGAAGACAGGCGCCAACCTGCCGAGCGATGTCGGGCTCTATCGCGAAGCCCTGCGCAAGATCCGCGCAGAGACGGACGCGATCTTCTATCCCACCGCCGGCTACAGCGATGACGTGAATGCCGACCTGGCCCATGTGCGTGAACTGGCAATCGCCCCTGACGGGCGGGCGGACATGTACATGCAGGGGATCGGCGCCTGGAGCCTGGCCGCCTGGGACCCGGTTGCCAAGAACTTCGGCCGCGACAGCACCTTCGTGGTGTCGCACACCGCGCTGACACCGTTTCTGGAATTCGCCCGCGCCAACACGCTGAAGATCGTCATGATGGCGCACGAACTGGGCCATGTGCGCTCGATCCTGATGCTGCGCGCGGCTGGGCTGCTGCCCGGGCCGCTGGTGATCCAGTTCAACTTCAGCGAAAACCAGGCCTATGGCCCGCTGCCGAACGAGACGGGCCTGCGCGCCTATCTCGACATGCTGCCGCCGGGCCTGAAGGTGCACTGGTTCGCACAGGCGCCAGGTGCGGCCCATCACCGCATGAATGACCTGGCGATCAGGATGGGAGGCCATCCGCGGATCGGCATTGGTGACATGGCGCCCGAGGCCGGCGGCCCGCTGAGCAACGCGCAACTGGTGGAACGGACCGTCGCGCAGGCCCGCGCGGCGGGGCGCGACATCGCCACGCCGGCCGAAGCGCGCGCCCTGATGGGGATGACGCGGCATTAAAGGCTGGAAAATAGTCCTTTAAATTCGGCCCCGCCGCGCTTGCAGGTTTTGCCCCGCGTCCCCATTTTGTGTTTAATGCGGCCAGCGTTCAGGGGAGTACGGTCATGGGTGGTTTCAGCGCGTGGCACTGGATTATCGTTCTGGTTGTCGCCGTCATTCTGTTCGGCGGCCGCGGCAAGATTTCCGGCTTCATGGGCGACCTCGCCAAGGGCATCAAGTCGTTCAAGGCCGGCATGAAGGAAGAGCCCGAGACGCCCGCCTCCCAGCCTGAAAAGGTTGAGGAAGTCCGGCGCATGGAACAGGGCGCGCCGCAGACCCAGACGCATCAGCCCAAGGTTTGAGCGGTCAGACCCGCTCGCTGAGCCAGATCGCCAGTTTCGAGGCGCGCTTCACGACGGTGGTGAGCACCTCGTAACCCGGCGCCTCGTGCGCGCCCGAGGCGCGTGCCGTGTCGCGGTGCTGGATTTCGTCGGCACGCGATTCATCTACCGCGCTTTTCAGCGCCGTGTCGCCGTCAAGCACCGCCGACTGCCGGCCGTAATGCTCGTCGATCACTTCCTCGACCGCCTCGGTACAGGCCATGGCGGCCTTTTCGCCCATCAGCGCCGTCGCCGCACCCAGCGCGAAGCCAGCCACGTGCCACAGCGGCCCCAGCAGGGTCGGCCGCACGCGGCGTTCGACCATCAGCTTCTCGAACATGTCGAGATGGCGGTTTTCCTGGTCCGCCATGTGGCGGATCTTGGCCTCGGCGGGCGTGCCGCGCAGGACAGCCAGTTGTCCGGCATAGATGCGCCGCGCGCCATATTCGCCGGCCTGATCGACGCGGATCATGCGCCGCATCGCCTCACCGGGTTCAGGATCGCCCGGCAGGCGGCTCATACGCGCCACAGCCGCTTGGCGGCGATGAAACTGAACACCGCCCAGGCGACGCCGGCGACGACGTTCCAGCCAGCCATCGAGACACCGAGGAACTGGAAGGCGATGTCGTCGCAGCGCACGATGGGCTTGCCCATCAGCTGGGCGCGCAGTTCATCGACGGAGGCAGCGGTCGAGCCGCCGCTGCAACTGGCAAGACCGGGCCACCAGTGCTGCTCGACGCCCACATGAAAGACTCCGATGCCGGCGGTCACGAGAAACGCAAGGCCGGCCAGCGCGACAAAGACGGCGCGCGCGCGGCCAAACACAAGCGAACCCAGGAGCCCCAGCACAATTGCCGCCACATAGGGCCAGCGCTGCATCAGGCACAATTCGCAGGGCTGCAGGCCGAAGCCGTATTGCGAAACGAGCGCGGTGCCAAGCGTTGCGACCGCCAGGACGACGACGATCTGGGGCGCGAAGCGTTGCCAGACGGGTTCCATGATCACGTCTTCAGAACAGGTAGTGGACGGCGGCAAAGCCTAGCACGAACACGATGAGGAAAATCCAGGTGAGGATGTTCAGCCGCTTTTCGAGGAACTCGCGGATCGGCTCGCCGAAGTACCAGAGCAACGCGGCCTCGGCGAAGAAGCGCACGCCGCGGGTCACAATGGACGCGGCGATGAAGGTGAGCGGGTCGAATGCCGCCGCACCGCTGGCGATGGTAACGACCTTGTAGGGGATCGGCGTCAGCCCCTTGATCAGGATGATCCACAAGCCGTACTGGGCGAACTTGGCCTGGAATTCATGGAATGCGCCGGACTGGCCATAGAATTCCAGGATCTGCTTACCGACCGTCTCGATCAGGGAATAGCCGATGGCATAGCCGAGAATGCCGCCGAGGACCGAGGCAATGGTGCACACCGCGGCAAAGCGGAAGGCGCGCGACCGCTGCGCCAGGCACATCGGCACCAGCATGATGTCGGGCGGCAGGGGGAAGAACGAGCTTTCGGCGAACGACACCAGCGCCAGCGCCGGCTCGGCGCGGGGGCCGGCCGCCAAGGCCATGATCCAGTTGTACAGGCGCTTCAGCATCTCCCGGCTTTTGTCACGGAAGCCCGGCGGCGTCCACCCGCCGATTTGCCGCCCCGGCCCATACCGCGGATGTCAGTCGCTGGTCAGGCCGCGGCGGCAGGGGTCGATATCTGCACCGGCTGGTCGGGATCGCCGGCGGTGACCGTGACATCGACTGACATGCCGAGATAGGAGGACGGCGTGCCGGTCCAGGTCCCCGACAGCGGCTGGGCCTGCGACGGATCGCGCGCCACGGCGACGCGGATCAGGTCGCGGTTGCCGATAATGCCGTTGGTCGGGTCGAACTCCACCCAGCCGGCGCCCGGCAGATAGACCTGCAGCCAGGCATGGGTGGCGCCGCCGCCGACATTGCCGCTGGAACCAGCCGGGCTGTAGATGTAGCCGGTGACGAAACGGGCCGCGAGGCCGAGCGAGCGCACCGCCTCCATCATCAGGAAAGCGAAGTCGCGGCATGAGCCGGTACCGAGGTTCAGCGTTTCGAGCGGTGTCTGCACACCCATTTCGTCGCGGGCGGCGTAGATGAACTTCTCCTTGATGCCCACCGTCATGGCGGTCAGCATTTCCATCGAACCCGTCGCCTCGCCCGCATTGTGCAGGAAGCTGCGCGCCCACTGGGCGATTTCCGGCTCGTTGTGCCGCCGCGTCATCGGGCCGATCAGGTCGGGCAGTTCGGTGTCCAGATACGAGAACGGATAGTCCTTCGCCGCCCCGTCCAGCGCGAAGTCCGGCGCGCCGGCCTCGTAATGCTCCAGCGACACCAGACTCTCGAAATGCAGCTCGGTCGCGGTGCCTTCGAAACTGGCAATGGCAACGGAATTGCCGAACACGTCGTACAGCCAGCGGATGGCGATGGGCTGCGGCGAGATCGCCAGCGTGGCCGAGATAAGCCGCAGGTCGTGGCTGTCGCGCGGCCGGAACATCATCCGGTGGTCGCCCGGGGTGATCGGCTCGCTGTAGCGATAGGTGGTGATGTGGCGAACATTCAGGCGGCGCATAGCGGCTCCAGGGACGGGCCTAACCTCCGTCCCGAAGGGGAACGTGCCGGCTGATCCGGCGATGGAAACGGCCTCCGGACCGCAAGGTTCCACGTTTTTGCGCCTCGCGCCACGGGGGTGTTGGGGCGCCGGAAATCCGCCCTTGTTGAAACGCGACGGGGAATCGTCTATCGAAACGCCGTTGCCCGAGTGGTGGAATTGGTAGACGCGCCGGACTCAAAATCCGGTTCCGCAAGGAGTGTCGGTTCGAGTCCGACCTCGGGCACCAAATCACGAAAATTCCCGCCTTAAAGTATGCGCGCTCGCATGCGGCGCCTGGCCCCACGATTTGGGGGATGACCGTCCGCATGCTAGAGTCGATGCATGCGTCTGCCTGAAAAGAGACAAGAGCAGTGACCGAGGTCGGCAGGGGCGCAGTCACCAAATTGGTGGTGTTGGCAGCGGCGTGCAGCGCCGCGTACACCCTCACCTATTCACTGTTCATGCCGGCGCTGACAGCCGCCGCCGCTGACATGCAAGTGCCGGTTCCGACCATTCAGCTGACGATGGCAGCCTATCTGGCGGTGCTCGCCGTGATTGGGCCGGTGGTCGGGTCCATGTCAGACCGGTTGGGCAGCCGGCGCATCCTGCTTTTCGGAATCGGGCTTTTCGCCATTGGCAGCACCATTGTCGGCTTCGCGACTTCCCTGCCACTGATGTACCTGGGCCGCATACTCCAGGCCGTGGGATCGTGCGCCGGGGTTGTCATTCCGCGCGCCATCGTGCAGCGGCAGCTTGGCCCCAAGGCACCATCGACGATTACGCTGGTCACCAGCCTGATGGCCATGCTCACGGCAATCGGGCCGATTATCGGCGGCCTGATGGTGGATTTCTTCGGTTGGCGATCCGGCCTTTTCTTCCTCGCCATATACGGCGTGATGCTTTTCTTCGCCATCCAGTTTGGCTTCAAAGAGCGTGAACGCGTCGAAACCCGGTCCGCGTCCGTATGGACAGGACTGAAGTGGTTGTTGCGCTCGCGCTCTTTTATGGGACTCGCCCTGGTGGGCGGCCTTTACATGTCCGCCTTCCAGTCCGTTATCATCGAAGCGCCGTTCGTATTGACGAGCCTGCTCGGCCTCTCGCCGACCGGTTTCGGCCTCATCTTCAGCATCATGCCGATGAGCTACGCCACTGCGGGCCTCGGCATATCGGTGTTGTCCCGATATTTTTCTTCGCTCGCCATCCTGCGCATCGGCGTCGGACTTGGCGTTCTTGGCTCTCTCTGGGCGCTAGGCTCGTTTCACGCCGGCCTGCTCTCGGTGCCCGTATTCATGTCGTGGCTTGTCATATTCAACATCGCCAACGCGTTCGTTCTGCCGATGTCCATCGCGAGTGTATTGTCGTTAAACCCGCGGCTGGCAGGCTCTGCGTCCGGGGTTGTCACCACGCTTCACTCGATCATGAACGCGCTCGGCGTGCTGCTGGTCGGACTGCTGCACGAAGGAACAATCCTCACGATCATTGTCGTTGTGGTCGCCCCGGCATTTCTCGCACCGGCTTTATTTTGGTGGGCCACAAGAAAAATGCCGACGGCGGCGTGAGAGTCCGATCAGCGGCGCCTACTTCTCCTGCTCGGTCATCGCGCGGTCGATGTCGGCCAGGGCCTCGAGCGCCATGCCGTAGCCCTGCAGCCTCAGGAACTCTTCCTTCAGGCGCTGGGTGTTGATGACGCGGGTGTAGCGGTTCTGCATGACCGGGCGCTGGCGGATCTGGCGCGCCAGTTCGTAGGCGCGCGGCAGCAGCTTGTCGCGCGGCAGCACCTCGCCGACGAGGCCGAGGGTCTTCGCCTCCTGCGCCGACAGCTTCTGGCCGGTAAACATCATGTAGCGGGCGCGGTTCGGGCCCAGCAGCATGTTCAGCACGATGTTGACGCCGTCGCCCGGCACGAGGTTGCCGAGATAGTAGTGCGCGGTGTCCTCGAACGTCGTGTCCTCGGTCGCCAGGACGATGTCGCAGAGCAGCGGCAATTCGCAGTGCCGCTTGGCCGGGCCGTTGACGGCGGCGATCATCGGCATCTCGATGTTGAGCATGCCCATTTCCATGCGCTTGCCGCGCCACAGGCCGTTGTCCCATTCGCTGGGCTTGGGCACGCCTTTGAAGTGGCGCGTCTCGTAGGGCGGGCGCGGGCCGGAATATTCGTCGCCGGTGCCGGTGAAGATGATGACATGGTTTTCGCGGTCGGCGCCGACCTGGTCGAACGCGCGCGACAGCTCCTCCTGCGGGCCGCCGCCCCAGACCAGCGAGCCGCCATTGGTGTGCATCTGCATCAGCAGGATGCCGTCCTTGTCGCGCTCGAACCGGATGAATTCGTACTGCTTCTCGTAGTCGCTGAACTTGCTCACTGACTGTCCTCCGGAAAATCCGATTAGCGGTAGGCGCGCCCGCCATTCACTACCATGACGTCGCCGGTAACGAACCGGGCCTTCTCGCTGACGAGGTGGGAAACCGCATTGGCGATGTCGTCGGGCTCGCACATGGCGCCGAGCGGCGCGGAGGCGGCGAAGGCGCGCACCTCGGGCGTCCACTCCTCGGCCGCCTTGGTGTTCGTCGAGCCGGGGCAAACGGCATTCACGTTCACCTTGTGCTTCGCCATTTCGCTGGCCAGCGAGCGGGTAAAGCCCAGAATCCCGGCCTTGGCGGTCGCGTAATCGACAATGTTGGGGTCGCCGTGGAAGGCGGCGTCGGACGAGATGTTGACGATCTTGCCCCATTTGCGTTCGCGCATGCCGGCCACTACCTGGCGGGTGCAGCGCAGTGTCGCGAACAGGTTGAGCGTGACGATAAACTCGATGGTCTCGGGCGCGGCACACCAGAACTCGCTGCTCTTCTTGCGCGCCGATCCGCCGACATTGTTGACCAGGATATCGACGGGGCCGAGGTCGGCTGCCACCTTGGCGAACACCGCCTCGATGGCGTCGAGCTTCAGCAGGTCGACCGGGAACGGCATGGCCTGACCGCTGGCCTGGCGGATTTCTCCGCAGGCGGCGACCAGCGCCGTTGCGTCGATGTCCAGCAGCGCCACCGTGGCGCCGTTCGCCGCAAGCTGGCGCGCCACCGCCCGGCCGATGCCGTTCGCCGCGCCGGTCACGGCGGCGATCCTGCCCTTGAGTTCGCTCAACGCGTCTCCTCCCCTGCCGAGACGCTAGGACGCTGGCCTCTGCGGCGCAACCAGTCACCTAGGTCTTTGGCGCGGCCACGTCCTTTTTGAAGATGACGTAGTCGCTGCGGTGCTTGGCCTCGAATCGGATCGATGTCCTGCGGTACTTGAACTTCCAGCCCTTGTCGGTGCGGACGAACTCGTCGTCATAGGCGCCGACCGCCATGACGCCCTTCAGTTCGACCGGGGCGGGCACGCCGGGCGCGCCGGCATAGAAGGTCCAGTAGCACTTCCCCTTCGCATGGTCCTTGTCGATCACGTCGATCAGGATATTCGTGGCCCCATGGGTGATGACGGCGCTGGTGTTCTTGGAATTCAGGTAGTCGGTGATCGCCTTCTTGCCGCTCAGCCGGCCGGCGGCGATATGGTCCCACACCGCGTCGTCGGTGAACTGGTTGATGATCGCCGCATTGTCGAAGTCGTCGTTGCGGACGTAGAACTCCACCACGAGGCGCGAACAGGCATGTTCGATCGCCATTCGTTCCTGCTCGGTCATCGTGCGACCTCCCCTGGACAAAATGACGGCCGCGTCCCTTTTGGAACGCGGCCGCGGTTACGACAGGTTCAGGACTTCTTGACCAGCGGGCAGGTGCTGACCGAAAGCGGCAGGTAGGCCTGCTCGGCCGGGATGGTGGCGATGATTTTCAGGTAATCCCAAGGACCCTTCGATTCCGCCGGCGTCTTGACCTGCAGCAAATAGGTCTCGTGCACCATCTGCCCGTCGGGGCGCAGCGTGCCGGTCTGGGTGTACAGGTCGCGGACGGGGGTCTTCTGCATCTGCTCGATCACCTTTGCCGCATCGACCGTGCCGACCGCGTCGGCGGCCCTGAGGTAGTGCAGCGTGGCCGAGTAGTTCGAGGCAGCAACGTTGTCGGGCATCTTGGTCTTGCCGTTGGCCTCGAAGTAGCGCGTCGCGAACGCGCGGGTTTCCGGCGTGCGGTCCCAGTAGAAGCCGTCGGAGTAGTACATGCCCTTGGCCGTCGGCAGGCCGAGGCCATGCACGTCGCTGAGCGACATGTTGAGACCAACCACGGTCTGCGGCCCCAGCACGCCGAACTCGGCCGCCGATTTGATCGCATTGACCAGGTCGCCGCCGCCGGCACCGATGGTGATGCCCTTGGCGCCCGATGCCTTGGCCTGGAGGATGAACGACGACATGTCGGCGGCGCCGAACGGGAAGCGCACGGTCCCGTTCACTTTGCCGCCGTTCGAGTTGATCATCTCTGTGGCGATCCGTTCCGCATCGGCGCCCGAGGCGTTGTCCCATGACATGAGAAACAAGGTACTGACGCCCTGGTTCAGCAGCGCCCGGACCGCGGTGTTGTTCACGTAGGAGTCGGCGCCGAACCGCGCCGTCATGCCGTTGCACAGTTCGTTGGTGATGCGCATGTTGTTCGGCGTGGTCGCCAGCAAGATCTTCTTGCGCTCGGTCGCGATCGGCAGCGCCGCCAGCGCGATGCTGCTGTTTGCGAGGTCGGCGATGACGTCGACCTTGTCCACGTCGAACCACTGCCGCGCAATGGTCGAGCCGATGTCGCCCTTGTTCTGGTGATCGGCGGAGACGACCTCGACCTTGCGATTCGGCTTCAGCTTCTTGAAGTCGTCGGCCGCCATCTGGACCGCCTGCAGCGCGTACTTGCCGGTGTAGAAGGCAAACTGGCTGGAGAAGTCGGTCAGGACGCCAATCTTGATGACGTGGTTGTCGAGTTCGTCGGCCCGTGCGCCGAGCATGGGCAAGGACGCGACACTGAGGGCAAGGAGCCCAGCCATGGCGACTGCGCGCATATTCGTTTCTCCCGAGGTTTGCCGGTCCGCGGCTTGTTTTTGGTTATGGCTTCCCGGCGGGAGAGCGGCCCTCGCCGCCGGCAGGAGAACAGCTAGTAAGACCGCCTCGCGCGAGTCAACGCGGCGACAGCTTCACCTGGCCTGAATTCATACCTGTGAACCGGTGCGGCGGATTGGTGTTTAGGCGAAATGATTCCGAATGATGCGGCGCATGACGTCGGCCACCTCGTTCTCGCGACCGCGATAGGCGAACAGGCTTTCGCCGCCACAGCCCAGGGTCATCGGCACATTGCCCACGATCCGCGGCAGCATAACCGCGATCGAGGCAATCTCGCGGTCGATACCGCCGAACGTCGCCGCAAAGCCCTGGGCGCGGAACTTCTCGGCCTGGCGACGCACCTGTTCGAATACGGCACGATATTCCTGCGTCGATTTATGACCGGTCGACATCCGGACGATGGCCGCGATCTCGGCATCGGACTTCACGGTCAGCAGCGCGCCGCCCGAGGCGGAGCCGATAATGGGAATCTTGCCGCCCTCGACGCGCTCGGCCGGCATGTAGCCGGGCCCATCGACGATGGCGACGAACTGGACGTACGACCCGTTCTGCACCGACACGCCGCAGCCTGCACCGGTCGCCTGCGACAATTCCTGCATCAGGCCGAAAAAGCGCGGCGCGCCGTGAGGATCGGGCTGCAGCCAGTTGCCGAGCCGAAGCACCCGGAGCGACGGGAAATAGCATTTAGACCGCGCGTCGAAGGTCAGGTAGCCCGTCTCGACCAGCGTCTTGAGCAGAACGTTCGCGCTCGATTTTGGAAGTTTAAGTGTTTCGCCGATTTCAATGGCGCGGGCCGGTCGCTGCGCGCGTTTGAAGTATTCGAGCACTTCGAGGACGCGCGAGCCTGACTTTACCAGGCTGATCTCGCGCCGCTCGTCGCCACTGCGCACGCTCGCCCATTCGCCGCGGCTCAACCGTTCGATCTGCAGCATGGCCTGGACCACCGCCCCCTGGCTTCGCTCCCGATGTGCTTCTTGCGCAAGACGCCGGCACTTGTCCGGATTAGTCTCGCGCGTCCCGGGCGTGCGGTCAACGCCGCCCGGCCGGGCCGAAAATCAGGCAGGAGATTGAAAACCATGAGCGAGTTTGCGCGGCGCGAGGACCGCGATGGCATTGCCATCGTCACCCTCGACCGGCCGAAAAAGCTGAATGCGGTCAATCGCGAGATGCGGGCGGTGATCGAGGCCGCCGTCGCGGACCTGCGCGACCGGGCCGACCTGCGCGTCCTGCTGATCCGCGCCGAGGGCAAGTACTTCACGTCGGGCGTCGATATCGTCGAAACCGGCATGGGCAAGGCGGGCGGAAAGGGCGACATGTCGATGACCGACCTGCGGCGCGACTACCGCCGCGACCATCTGCTGAACGACGAGATCGAGGCGGTGGAGAAACCCGTCGTCATCGCGATCCAGGGGCCGTGCCTCGGCCTCGGCGTCGAACTGGCGGGCTCGTGCGACTTCCGCCTGGCATCGGAGAGCGCCGTGTTCGGCCTGCCGGAAATCGACCTCGGCGTCATCGCCGGCAGCGGCGGCACCAGTCGCCTTACCCGGCTGTGCGGCATCGGCTGGTCGAAATGGCTCAGCATGGCCGGCGAACAGCTCGATGCCCGCACGGCGCAGATTGCCGGCTTCGTCCAGGCGGTGTGGCCAGACGACGTGTTCGACGCGAAGGTCTGGGACTTCTGCCGCCGCCTGACCACCCGCCCCGCCGAGGTGCAGGGCGCGGCGAAACTGGCCATCGAACTCTGCTACGACCTGGACCGGCAGGGCGCCCGCAATGTCGAGCGCATCGTCAACACGCCACTGATGCTGCGCGACAATTCCGCACGCGTCGCGAAGGTGATGGGCAAAAAGAAAGGCTAAGCGTCGGTCGGCCGCGCGGGCGCAACCTTCGGCAGGCGGAACACGCCGCTCGCGTGCATGATGCGCTCACCGTGCGCGAAGACGAAGCAATTGGCAAAAATCGTCGACTTGCCGGTCTTCTGCACATCCACATGCGCCTCGATCCAGTCGCCGACCTGGGCCGCGCCGGCAAAGTCGGTGGTAAGCGACAGGGTAACGCCGCGCTTATAGGTCAGCGCGATATCGACCAGGGTCAGCAGGAAACCGCCATGCACGCCGCCATAGGCATTGGCATGCCGCGCCTCGGCACGCACCGCGATGACCTCGCGCCCATTCTCCTCGCGGAAATAAAACGCGCCGACCGCTTGCGGAAAGGCGCTCAGCACCTGCAGCGGCGTGAAGCCCGAGGGGATGTCCTGTCCTGCCGCCATGTCCTCTGCTCCGCACCGTTTGCGGGCGGGTTATAGCATCGCCGGGGCGGGCCGAGTCACGTGCCGGCGCGGACGCGCGGCACCAGAAAGTGAACGCTGCCGGGCGCGGCCGTTACGGTGGCGACCGACGCTTCCTTCTCGCGCGGCGGCGGCGGCTGCCAGGCCTTGCCGTCGAACCGCGCGGGGCTGCCGGGCCAGCGCAGCTGGAGGCGGTCGAATTGCTGCCGCAACAAGGGCGGCGGCTCGTGCTGCGGGCTTTGATGCCGCAGCCAGTCGACCATGGCCTGGCGGTCGCCGGGCCGCACCACGACCAGTTCGAACCGACCGTCATGGGCATCCGCCTCGGGCGCCAGGCGCAGGCGCGGCCCCAGCAGCCCGATATTCAGAATCTCCGCCATGAGGGCGTGCAGGCTGAAAGACTCGCCGTTTACGTCAAGGCGGACCACTTGGTCGGGCGCCTCAGCCACTGCCTGGGCCAGACGTTCGCGCGCCAGGGACCAACGGCGAGGCCGGTATCATAGGCAATGGCATCGGACACCGCCCAGGCGTGGATGGCCTTTTCCGCCTCGAACGAAACGCCCAGCGAGCCGGCGATATTGTTCGCCGTCCCCAGCGGAATGATGCCCAGCGGAATCTTACGTCCCGTGAGGGCCAGCGCGATCTTGCCGACCGTGCCGTCGCCGCCTGCCGCCACGACCATCTTCATCGGACCGCGTAGAAATTCGCCCAGCTTCATCTGTCCGGGATCGTGCAGCACCGCGTCATGGCCCGCGCGACGCAGCAGGCCCATCAGCTCGTCCGGCGTGATCGAGGAATCCCCCGCCCGGCCGTTGAACACCACGCGAATTTCCGCCACCGCACCCTCTCGATCCTTCGCAAACCGAGAACGCGCACGTTAGGACGGCATGGACGCCATGGACTCCGCGATCGACCCGCTCGACATCTTCGCCCGCCTCTGCGCCGCCACCCTTGCCGGCATGGTCCTGGGCCTGGACCGCGACCTGCGCGGTAAACCGACCGGCATGCGCACGCTGGGACTGGTCGGCCTCGGCGCAGCTCTGGTATCGGTGGCGACCGTCAATCTCGACATCATCCATGGCGATGCCGAAGCCATGAGCCGCGTGATCCAAGGCATTATTCCAGGCGTTCTAACTGGTATTGGATTCGTCGGTGCCGGCGCGGTGCTGCGCAATCACAAGGCCGGCGAAGTCGAGGGGCTGACGACGGCGGCGACCGTCTGGGTTACCGCCACCCTCGGCATCCCCTGTGGCCTGTCGCAATGGCCAATTGTGCTGATGGGCATTGGCCTGACGCTGACGCTGCTCGCCCTTGGCAGGCCACTGGAACGGCTGGTGAGTCGGGTATCGGGCCGGAAGGAGCGGGCGAACGAAGCAACGCAGCAGCAGGACTAGGGCGCCGGGAACAGGCTGTCCGTGCGGCCCATCAGCCGGTAGGCAACAAGGCCCGCCCATTCGTGCAGCGCCGTGTCGAGATATCCCAGCTTGCTAGCCAGATCGAATGCGAACGTGGCGCTGTTCAGCCTGCCGGACTTGTACCCCACCGGCACCGGCACCACGGCCCAGCCCAGCTGCCGGAAAATGCCGACCGAGCGTGGCATGTGATAGGCCGAGGTGACCAGCAACCAGGTTTCACCGGGCTGCGGCTTCATCATCGCGCGGCTGAAGACCGCGTTTTCGTAGGTATTGCGCGACGCTTCCTCGTACGCAATTTCCCGGCCGGCCAGACCCAGCTGGTCGAACAGCTGCCGTGCCGCGCGCGCCTCGGTCAGAACGCCCGGCCGCAGATTGCCGTTGCCACCAGTGAAAATGAGCCGGGCGTCGGGATAGCGGCGGGCCAACGCAACGAAGGTCGTCATCCGCTCGGCGGCCTCGTTCAGCGACGGCATGTCATGATCGGCTGTCAGCAAAGGACTGACCGCGCCGCCCAGCACGATGATGCCATCGACACGTTCGGGAAAAGTTCGAACGGTTGGAAAGCGCTGTTCCAGCAGCCACAGTGGCGCCTGGTCCAGCGGCAGCAGCGCGACCGCAACCAGGCCGCCAATGCCGCAGCTGACCAGAACCATGCCGATCCGGCGCCGGCGCCACCAGACCAGCAGCAGGCCGAGGACCGCAACCAGGATCAGGAAATTGCCCGGTCGCGCTGCCGTCCAGAAGACCTTCGACAGGAGAAAGAAGAGGTCTTCCACGCCGGTGCGGGCGTTACTTGTCCAGCCCGGCCATCAGCAGGTACTTGATCTCGAGGAAGTCCTCGATGCCGTACTTCGAGCCTTCGCGACCCGTGCCGCTTTCCTTCATGCCGCCGAACGGCGCCACTTCGGTGGAGATGATGCCGGAATTGATCCCGACGATGCCGTATTCCATCTTCTCGGCCACGCGCCAGATGCGGCCGATGTCGCGGCTGTAGAAATAGGCGGCGAGGCCGAACTCGGTGTCATTGGCCAGGCGAACGGCGTCAGCCTCGTCGGTGAAGCGGAACAGGGGCGCCAGTGGCCCGAACGTCTCCTCCTTCGCGACCGCCATGGCGGGCGTCACGTTGGTCAGCACGGTGGGCTCGAAGAAAGAGCCGCCCAGCGCGTGGCGATGGCCGCCAACCGCCACCTTCGCGCCCATCGATAGGGCGTTGGCGATGTGCTGCTCGACCTTGGCCACCGCCTTCATGTCGATCAGCGGACCCTGGTCGGTTTCGCCCTTGAGCCCGTCGCCGATGCGGAGCGCCTTCACCCGCGTCGCCAGCTTGGCCGCGAAGGCCTCATACACCCCGTCCTGCACCAGCAGGCGGTTGGCACAGACGCAGGTTTGCCCGGTGTTGCGGAACTTGGACGCGATGGCGCCCTCCACTGCAGCGTCGAGGTCGGCGTCGTCAAACACGATGAACGGCGCATTGCCGCCCAGCTCCATCGAGGTCTTCTTTACCGTCGCGGCGCACTTGGCAATCAGCTTCTTGCCGATCTCGGTCGAGCCGGTGAAGGTCAGCTTGCGCACGATGGGGTTGGCGCACATCTCGTCGCCGATCTGCGCCGCCGAACCGGTGACGACCGAGAACACGCCGGCCGGCACGCCTGCACGCGCCGCGAGTTCGGCCATGGCCAGGGCCGACAGCGGCGTCTGCGTCGCGGGCTTCACCACCATGGTGCAGCCGGCGGCCAGCGCCGGGCCGGCCTTGCGCGCGATCATGGCCGAGGGGAAATTCCACGGCGTGATTGCGGCGCAGACGCCGATCGGTTCTTTCAGCACCACGATGCGCGCGTCGCGGCGGAAGCTCGGGATGACATCGCCGTAGACGCGCTTGCCCTCCTCGGCGAACCATTCGATGAAGCTGGCGGCATAGGCGATCTCGCCCTTGGCCTCGGCCAGCGGCTTGCCCTGTTCGGCGGTCATGATGATGGCGAGGTCGTCCTGGTTCGCCAGCATCAGATCGAACCACCTGCGCAGGATGCTTGCACGCTCCTTCGCGGTCATCGCCCGCCAGCCGGGCAGCGCGCGGTCGGCCGCCTCGATGGCGCGGCGGGTTTCCATGGTGCCCATCTTGGGGATGGTGGTGATCGTCTCGCCGCTCGCCGGATTGTCGACGTTGATGGTCTCGCCGCCGTCGGCGCCCACCCACTTGCCGTCGATGTAGCAGAGCGACTTCAGCAGCGACGGATCCTTGAGCTTCAGCATGGCGGTCACCTGTGGCTAGGCCGGTACCGGAACCGGCGCGAGGTCAATCAATAGATCGTTTGGGCGTTCGTCGAAATACTGCTCATGCCCTGCAACCTTCAGGCCGGTCGGGGCGATGCCTGGCTGGAAGCTGTGGCACAGGCCCTGGAAGCGCGGCGGCATGTCGGAGGCGACCAGGGCGGTCGGCCGCAGGATGCGATAATAGGCAACCAGCAGCCCGCGGCGCAGCACCAGGGCCGTCTCCAGGGCATCGGCATCGGGCACCGACCCCTCGGGCCAGATTGCCCGGCCGGTAATGTCGTGGCCGGCAAAGGTGGCGGGGCCGGTTACCAGATTGCCGCGCACATCCCAGGAAAAGACCAGCTCGCCATCGCGGCGGATCGTCGCGCGGGTCTCGGTGTCGATGCGGTCCAGCACCTCGATATCGTACTGCCGCCTGCCACCGCGCAGCGCCTGGGCCATGGCGATCTTCACGATGTCGAACATGTGGGTGCACTGGTGGCTGGCCACCACGCCTGACTTGCGCAGGCCGGGCGATGGCGCCAGCGCCTCGCCCACAAAAGAGGACAGCATGTCGACCGCGCCGGGACACGAGGTCCATGGCACGCGCACCGGCGTGCCGCCAATGGCGACGACCTTCTCGCCATCGTGCCGCAGGTCGATGCGGAAATGGTGCAGGTCGTCCTCGATCGCCGCGAACGCGCGACCGGGCTCGGTCCAGGCCATAATCCGCCGTCTGAAGGCGCCACGCGCCATGGAAAGTCCTCCTGCCGCCGTCCTAGTCTGGCGGCCCCGTGCCGTCAATCATTCCGGCTCAAATCCAGGCGCGGAATCGCCCTTACGCCCGGCGGGCGGCTTGCCTATGCTCCGCCAGCCAGTGAACAGGATATGGGCACAATGCCGACCAGCGCCAGAACCTCGCCCGAGCTGTGCCGCCGCGCGGCCCTTGCCTATGGCACCGCCTCGGCCATCGAGGACGGCGAGACCCGCCTGACCTTCCACGATGTCGACCGCCTGCGGCGCCAGGCCGCCCGGGCGCTGATTGCGCTGGGCGTCGCCCATGGCGACCGGGTGGCGATCTGGGCGCCAAATGTCTACGAGTGGGTGATCGCAGCGCTGGGCATTCACAGTGTCGGCGGCATATTGGTGCCGCTCAACACCCGCATGAAGGAGGCCGAGGCCGGCGAACTGCTGGCCCGCAGCGGAACCCGGGTGCTGTTCACCATCGGCCGGTTCCTCGGCGATTATTATCCCGACATGCTGGACGCCGCGACCCGCGCCAGCCTGCGCCACATCATCGTCCTTGGCGAGGCGAAGGCCGGCGACATGGACTGGCCCGCGTTCATGGCCAAGGCCGACGGCATCCCGGCAGCAGAGGGCGCCGCCCGTGCCAACGCGGTCACGCCCGACGACATCTGCGACATCCTGTTCACATCGGGCACCACCGGCCATGCCAAGGGCGTCATGTGCACGCATGAACAGAGCTGGCGCTCGACCGAGTTGTGGTCGGGGAATCTGGGCATCCGTCCCGGCGACCGCCACCTGGTGATTCCGCCGTTCTTCCATTCGTTCGGTTACAAGTCGGGCTGGGTTGCCGACCTGATGCGCGGCGCCACCCTGCTGCCGCACCAGGTGTTCGACACCGACGTCATCCTCGAGCGCCTGGCGCGCGAGAAGATCAGCATCTTCCCAGGGCCCCCCAGCGTCTACCAGAGCCTCTTGGCGCATCCGCGCCTGAAGGAGTTCGACCTGTCGCACCTGCGCGCGGCGATCACCGGCTCGGCATCCATTCCGCCTGTGCTGATCGAACGCATGCGCGGCACCCTTGGCTTCAAGGTCGTCCTCACCGGGTATGGCCTGACGGAAAGCTGCGGCCATGGCACGGTGACGCAGATCGATGATGATGCCGAAACCGTCGCCACCACGTCGGGCCGCGCGCTGCCCGGCATCGAACTCCGGTGTGTCGACGAGAACAACCAGCCGGTGCCGCCAAACCAGCCGGGCGAGATCGTCATCCGCGGCTATCTGGTCATGCGGGGCTATTTCAACGACGAGGCGGCGACGCGGGAGGCCATCGATGCCGATGGCTGGCTGCACACCGGCGACATCGGCATGCTGGACGAGCGCGGCTACCTGAAGATCGTCGACCGCCTGAAGGACATGTACATCAACGGCGGCTTCAACTGCTATCCGGCCGAGATCGAGCGCTATCTCGCGCGCCACCCCGCCGTGGCGCAGGTGGCGGTCGTTGGCGTGCCTGATGAGCGCATGGGCGAGGTCGGCCGGGCCTATGTGGTGGCGAAGGCGGGACAGAAGCCGGACGAAGCCGAACTGATCGCCTGGGCGCGCGGCGCCATGGCCAATTACAAGGTGCCGCGCAGCGTCGCCTTCGTCGATGAACTGCCGCTGAATTCCAGCGGCAAGGTTTTGAAGCGCGTATTGCGCGAACGCGACACGGCGCGGGGAGTTTCAGCATGACATTACGGACCGGCGGACAGGTGCTGGTGGACCAGTTGCTGGTGCACGGCACGGACCTGGCCTTTTGCATTCCGGGCGAAAGCTACCTGGCCGTGCTGGACGCGCTGCATGACGCAGCGCACCGCCTGCGCCTGGTCACCTGCCGGCACGAGGCCAATGCCGCCAATATGGCCGAGGCCTATGGCAAGCTGACCGGCAAGCCGGGCATCTGCCTGGTCACCCGCGGCCCCGGCGCCGGTCATGCCTGGACCGGCGTACACACCGCCTTCCAGGACTCCTCGCCGATGATCCTGTTCGTCGGCCAAGTGGCGCGCGACACGTTCGAGCGCGAGGCTTTCCAGGAAATCAGCGTGAAAGACATGTTCCGCGGCCAGTGCAAATGGGCGGCGGAAGTGATGGATGCGAAGCGCCTGCCCGAGTTCATCGCCCGCGCCTACCAGACCGCGACCAGCGGCCGCCCCGGCCCGGTCGTGCTGGGACTGCCGGAAGACATGCTGCTGGACCAGGTGGAGGTGCGTGACCTTGCGCCCTACCAGCCGGTGCAGCCGGCGCCGCTACCCGCCGACATGGACCGGCTGCGTGACCTGCTGGCCCAGGCCGAACGGCCGCTGGTGCTGTTCGGCGGCGGCGGCTGGACCGAACGCGCGGCCACCGACCTCGCCGCGTTCTGCGCTGCCAACAACCTGCCGGCCGCCGCCTCGTTGCGCTGCCAGGACATCATGAACAGCGACGACCCGCGCTATGTCGGCGACTGCAACCTGGCGATCAATCCCGAACTGTCGGCGGCGATTCGCGCCAGCGACCTGTTGCTGGTCGTCGGTGCGCGTCTCGGCGAAAGCACGACGCAGGGTTACACGCTGATCGAGCCGCCGCTGCCGAAGCAGAAGCTTATCCACATCCACGCCGACACCAATGAACTGGGTCGCGTCTACCAGGCGGCTTTGTACATCAACAGCGGCATGACGGCGTTCTGCGCCGCCGCCCGCCGGCTGGAACCAGTCGCCGGGTCGTGGACCAGCTGGACCGCGAAGGCGCGCGCCGGTTACGAGGCGTCACTCGTGCCCGGCACGATGCCCGGTACGCTCGACCTCGCCGCCTGCGTGCTGCACCTGCAAAAGGAATTGCCCCCGGACACCATCGTCACGACCGACGCGGGAAATTTCTCCGGCTGGGTCAACCGGTTCTGGCGATTCCGCAAATTCCGCACCCTGCTGGCCCCCACCTCGGGCGCCATGGGGTACGGCGTTCCGGCGGCGATTGCCGCAAAATTGGCCATGCCGCATGTCACCGTTGTGAACTTTTCGGGCGATGGCGGCTTCATGATGTCAGGAAACGACCTCGCTACCGCGGTGCAACATGAGGCGAACATCATCGTTCTTGTGGTCAATAACGGCCTGTATGGGACGATCCGCATGCATCAGGAACGCAATTACCCCCACCGTTACCCGGCAACCACGCTGAACAACCCGGATTTTGCCGCTTATGCGCGGTCTTTCGGCGCGTTTGGCGAGACAGTTACCGAAACCGGGCAGTTTGCCGACGCTTTTGCCCGCGCAAAGGCGGCAAATCGCCCGGCTTTGCTCGACCTCCGGATCGATCCCGAAGCCATTGGCACGCGCTCAACTCTCGGCGGCATTCGCGATGCTGCACTGCGGTCAAAGCCCACTGCCTGAGCGGTACTGGAGCAAATCGGATAGAGAGGAACCGCTGGATTTCGGAACCGACTCTGGATAGTTTCACGCGCCTGAAACATTCGTCCCAGCCGCGGGGCGGAGTCGTTTCGAGGGGGCCCGTGGCGACCACCGGCAGGGCCGAAAATTTGACCGGTGATCGTGTGTTCCAAGGAAGCTCGATGAAATCCTCCGTCAATGCCAAGACCCGTCCCAGCAGCACCGCCTTGCAGGCCTGGGTCGATGAGATGGCTTTGCTCTGCCAGCCGAAGGACATCTACTGGTGTGACGGCTCGCAGGAGGAATATGACCGGCTGTGCGAGGAGATGGTCCGCGCCGGCACGCTGATCCGCCTGAACCCGAAGAAGCGCCCCAATTCGTTCCTCGCCCGCTCGGTTGCGTCCGACGTCGCCCGTGTCGAGGAGCGCACCTTCGTCTGCACCAAGACGCGCGAGGATGCCGGCCCGACCAACAACTGGACCGAGCCCAGCGAGATGAAGCGCACGCTGAACGGCCTGTTCGCCGGCTGCATGCGCGGCCGCACCATGTATGTGGTGCCGTACAGCATGGGCCCGCTCGGCTCGCCCATCGCCCATATCGGCGTGCAGATTACCGACTCGGCCTACGCCGTCGTGAACATGCGCATCATGACCCGCATGGGCAGCGCGGTGCTCGACGTGCTGGGCGACGGCGAGTTTGTGCCCTGCATCCATTCCGTCGGCGCGCCGCTGGCGCCGGGGCAGAAGGACACCGCCTGGCCCTGCAACGACACCAAGTACATCGTCCACTTCCCCGAAGAGCGCAGCATCTGGTCGTACGGCTCGGGCTATGGCGGCAACGCCCTGCTCGGCAAGAAGTGCTTCGCGCTGCGCATCGCCTCGTCGATGGCGCACGAGGAAGGCTGGCTGGCCGAACACATGCTGATTCTCGGCGTGGAAAGCCCGGCCGGCGAGAAAACCTACGTCGCCGCCGCCTTCCCCTCGGCCTGCGGCAAGACCAACTTCGCGATGCTGATTCCGCCGCAGGGTTTCGATGGCTGGAAGGTGACCACCATCGGCGACGACATCGCCTGGATAAAACCGGGCAAGGATGGCCAGCTCCGGGCCATCAATCCCGAGGCCGGGTATTTCGGCGTCGCCCCCGGCACCTCGATGCACTCCAATCCCAACGCGATGCACACCCTCGACAAAAATTGCATCTTCACCAACGTCGCTCTGACCGACGACGGTGACGTCTGGTGGGAAGGCATGGACGGCGCGCCGCCGGCGCACGCCATCGACTGGCAGGGCAAGGACTGGACGCCCGAGACCCCCACCAAGGCGGCGCACCCCAATGCGCGCTTCACGGCGCCGGCGATCAACTGCCCCAGCCTCGATTCGGCCTGGGAAGACCCGGCGGGCGTGCCGATCTCGGCCTTCATCTTCGGCGGCCGCCTCAGCAAGACCTTCCCGCTGGTGTTCCAGTCGTTCGACTGGCAGCACGGCGTTTACCTCGCCGCCACGATGGGCTCGGAAGCCACCGCTGCCGCCGTCGGCCAGGCGGCGATCCGCCGCGACCCGATGGCGATGCTGCCGTTCTGCGGTTACCACATGGGCGATTACTGGAACCACTGGCTGAAGCTTGGCCAGTCGGTTTCAAAGGCGCCGGCGATTTTCCGCGTGAACTGGTTCCGCAAGGACGCCAACGGCAAGTTCGTCTGGCCGGGCTTCGGCGAGAACATGCGCGTGCTGAAGTGGATCGTCGATCGCGTGCACGGCCGCGCCAAGGCGGTCGACAGCCCGTTCGGCCCGATGCCGCGCTACGATGACCTGACCTGGAACGGTCTCGACTTCGCCAAGGGCAAGTTCGACTCGATCATGCAGATCGACCGCAGCGAGGCCGAGGCCGAGGCCGAGGACCAGAAGAACATGTTCGCCAAGCTGGGTGCCCGCCTGCCCGAGGAAATGGAGCAGCAGCGCCAGGGCCTCGCCGCCCGCGTCGCCGCCGCGCCCGCGGTCTGGAAGCTGCCGGAGTAAGCACCTTACGCGCCCATCGTCATGCCCGGACTTGTTCCGGGCATCTCAGGCCGACAAGTTAAACGTCCGCGGAAAGATCAGCCCGATCCGGGTTACGCTCGACAATGGCGTTGATCTTCCATTCACGCGACCAGCCTTTCATCGTCTTCTCACGCTGAATGGCGAGACGAATATCGTCGAAAGGCTCGGCATACACGAGCCGCGTGAGATTGTACCGCTTGGTAAACCCGGCCACGCTTCTGCTGCGGTGCTCTGCCAAGCGACGAGGCAGATCGGCGGTGACGCCGATGTACAGCGTGCCATCCGGTTTGTTGGTGACGATATATACCCAACCGCCCATTTGACGCAGTATGCGGCCCGAGATGCCCGGAACAAGTCCGGGCATGACGGGTGTGGATGCGATGGGAGGTGGGATTCTTTCGACCTACCCGTTCGCGGCCTTCTTCTGTCGCGCGGCAATCACCTCGGGCCCGGTCACCACGCCCTCGGACTCAAGCGCCGCGATCTCCGCCGCGGAATAGCCCAGCTCGCCCAGGATGTCGCGGCTGGAGCCGCCGAGCAGCGGCACGCCGCCGCGGATGTTGCCGGGCAGACGCGACAGGCGCACCGGATTGCCCTGTTCGCGCATGAGGCCGAAGCGCGGATTCTGGTATTCCGCCACCCGGCCGGACCTGATGTTGAAGGCGTCGTTGAAGAAGCTGTCGGTCTGGCTCGGCATTTCCTGCTCGGCCGGCACGCCCGCAGCCTTCAACGCCGCAACCGCTGCATCAGCAGGCCGGCCGGCGAACCATGCCTCCAGCACCTGCGCAAGGGCCGCGCCATTCTGCTCGCGGCCGGCGCGGCTGGCGAAGCGCGCATCCGCGGCGAGGCCCTCGAGACCTGGCACCCTGGTCAGCGCACGCCACTCGTGCTCCAGCGCGATGACAAGGCAGGCCCAGCCGTCGCCGCCTGTGCGGTACAGCCGGCACAACGGGCCGAGCCCCAGCTGGTCGGCGTCAATCTCGTAGCCGAACAGCCGTGAGCCGTCGGGCTTGAGGATCACCTCCGAGGCACAGAACAGGGTTGAGGCGAGCAGCGAGCTTTCCAGCAGGATCGATTTGCCGGTGCGGTCGCGATAGTCGAGGCCCATCAGCATGGCGATCGCGCCCAGGCAGCCGTTCAGGTAGTCCTCGTTGGCGAGCGACTGCACCGGTTCATTGCCGTGGCCGGCGGCCTGCATGTAATAGCCGCACATCGCCGAGATCATGGTGGCGAACGCCTGCTGGTGGGCGCGCGGGCCGATGCGGCCGAAACCCGGCGAGTGGAGATAGACGACGTCGGGCTTTGACTTGCGCGCGGCCTCATAGCCGATGCCGAGCCGCTCGGCCGCGCCGGGCCGCATGTTGTGGCCGACGATGTCGGCGCCGGCGATCAACCGGTGGGCGATCTCCTGTCCCCTGGGCGACTTCATGTCCAGCGCGATGGAACGCTTGCCGCGCTGCGCCATGCGCAGCGGCCCCTCGACACCGCGCATCGGGTCGCCGATCAGCGGCTCGATCTTGATCACCTCGGCGCCGAGGTCGCCGAGCAGCTTGGCCGCGTAAGGACCGGCGAAATAGGCGCCGAAGTCGAGGATGCGAATGCCTTCCATCGCGTGGCGCAGCGGTTTGCCGGCCGGCTTTGCCTGCGCCGGCACGGTGCCGCGCGCCTTCAGTTCGGCCTTCACCGCTTCGGTATGCTCGCCGGCGCGCGGCGCCGGGCCGCGCACGCGGGGCGGCGCGTCGGCGCATTTCAGCACCGGGCCGACGACCTTGATCGGGCCAAGTTCCGGATCGTCCAGGTCGATCACCACCTGGTCGTGCACGATCTGCGGGTCGCCAAACGCGACGCCTGGCGGATCGACCGGCATGGTGCAGATGTCGGCGTCCTCGAAAGCCTTGATCCAGTGGTCGCGCGGCTGCGTCTGCAGCACCTTGCGGATGTTGATTTCAAGGAAGGTTTTTTCCTCGGGCGTCAGCGGCGTGGCCTTTTCCTTCGTCGGCTCGGCGTAGGAGACCTTGTCGCCTAGGCCCAGGATATCGAGCCCCTTCTGGAACCGGCCCGCCGGTTCGCTGTGGAACTGGATGTACTGGCCGTCGCCGCACTTCATCGCGCCAAGCAGCATCAGGTGACGCATGTGCAGCTGGCCGTCGAGCGGCCGCGACTTCGACTTGTCGCAGTTCTTCTCGGACCAGAACCAGCTCATGTTCATCAGCGCCACCGCGCCATCGACCATTGTCGTATCGACGTGCTGGCCACGGCCCTCGACGCCGCGCGCGCGCAACGCGGCCAGCGCGCCGACGGTCGCCATGAAGGCGGTGCCGTAGGAGCGATGGGGAACGAGATGTAGCGGGGCCCGGGCCGCTTGCCCGGCTGCTCGTTGTGCAGGCCGAGCCAGGCGTCGACCAGCGCCTCGTAGCCAGGTTCGTCGCGGCGCTCGTGGTCCGGACCGTAGCCGGTAATCGAAACGTGTATCAGGCGCGGGAAGCGCGCCTCGAGGTCCTTGTAGCCGAGGCCGAGCTTTTCCATTTCGCCCGGCTGGAAGCTCTCGATCATGATGTCGGCATCTGCCAGCAGGTCGAACAGGAAGGCCCTGCCCTCGGCTGTCTTCAGGTCGGCGATGACCGAGCGTTTGCCGCGGTTCCACACATGATAGGGCTTGTAGTAGCGGAACGGATCGCCGCCCGGCGGCTCGACCTTGATGACGTCGGCACCATTGTCGGCCAGCAGCATGGCCGCAATCGGCCCGGGCATGCCCCAGCTGAGCTCAACGACCTTGAGGCCCTCGATCAGTCCCGCCATTGATTCCTCCCGTTGGCGATTTGTGCCAGCGGCAGGAACCGGATGGAACGCGATCCCGGCCGCTGGAAATATGAGTTATTTATTGAGGCGCGCGAAGGCCTCGGGCGGAATGACCGTCTCGCTGCCGCCATCGACCTGCCACGACACGGTAAGGCGCGCCTTGCCGTTGCGCTGGAAGTACTGCACCAGAATCGGATACCAGCCGGCGGTCGCGATGTTCAGCGGCGCCGATTCCGTGCGACGGTCGGGGTGCGGCTCCGGATCGTTGAGCACGCGCACACCGCCGACCATGACCCGCACGCCGTCGTTCGAGATGGCCGAGAGGACGACCTTGCCGGCAGGCAGCTTGACCAGCCCGGTGAAATAGGCGCCGTAGCGGGTCTTCGCACCCGCATCCCACAATTCACCGCTCTGCGACGAGGCGTCGAGGTTCGCCACCGGCTTGCCGTGCTTGCCCTTGGCAATCTTCTCGGGCGCCGTCGGCATCTTGTCGATGACCTGAAAGTCGTCATACAGGAAAGTTGCGTTGAGGCCGGGCTGCAGCTGCGCGTCCTCGGGCTGTGGCGAGGCGGCCGTCTGCGCCAAGGCGCTGCCTGCCAGCAGGAGAAAACCAACCGACATCGCCGCCGTTATTGTCCGCACACGCATCTTCATTGCCTCCGGTTGAATGGGCGCAAGGGTGCGACAGTTCGGAACCCCGGTCAAAGGGTGTTTCGCGCCGTCAGGCCGGCCGGAACTTGTACAGGGAGATCTCGTCGCTGACCTTGTCGAAGGTGACCTTCACCTTCATGTCGATCTTCACGTCCTTCGGGTCGCAATCGACGATGTTGGTCAGCATCATCGGTCCCTCGGCCAGTTCCACCGTCGCCACCACGTACGGGGCCTTGAAGCCGGGCAGCGGCGGGCGGTGCACGACCGAGAAGCTGTAAACCTTGGCGTCACCGCTGGCCTCGACCCAGGCGAAATCCAGCGAGTGGCACTTGGTGCACAGCCATTGCGGCGTCCAGCGATAGGCGCCGCAGGCGCCGCACTTCTGCAACAGGAACTTGCCCCGCCGCGTGCCGTCCCAGAACGGCTGCGACAGGTTGCTGGGGACCGGATAGGGCGGGATCAGCATCGGCGCTTCCATCGGATCAATCCTTCGCCAGCAGAACGAAGCCGTGCCGGCCCTCGGTCATCGGCCCGGCGCCAACCGCGAGCTTGGGGTCGCGCACCTTGCGGCAGATGCGCCGGTCGTAGGTGTGGATGCCCTTGTGCCCCTCGGGGCAGAGGTCGGGCACGTCGTTGCGGAACTGCCGCACGATCTCGATCTGCTTGAAATTGTACGGGATCATGTTGTGGCTGTAGGACAGGTTGCCCCCATCGGGGCAGATCGGGTGCTTGGAATCCAGCCCCATCACCTCGGGTACGTAGTGGCCGCCCTCGCCCGGCTTGCAGAAGCCCAGCGTCTCCATCTGCACGATGGGGCCATGGGCGAAATGGTCGTAGCACATGACGATGTCGGTATCCTCGTGGCGGATGCCGGCGCGCTGGAAGCCGCGCAGCATCTTGTCGCGGCTGTTCATCATGTCCAGCGTCGGCGCCTCAAAATAGCTGGTCGCGCGGTTCTCCATGGCACCGCCCAGGACCCAGATGGGATCGTGGCGGCAATCCTTCGCGCGCTCGGCGCTGGTGACGACGATGCAGCTGGCGCCGTCGTTCACCAGCGAGCACATGGCGCGGGTAAAGGGCTCGGCGATCATCGGCGCGTTCAGCACCTTTTCCGGCGTGTCGGCGGCGCGGCCGAACAAGACCGCCTCCGGATTGATGTTGCCGTTGTGCTGGATGCGCGAGGCGACCTCGGCCATCTGCTCGATGGTGGTGCCGTATTCGTGCATGTGGCGACGCGCGATGATGGCGAACTGCGCCGGCGTCATCGAACCCGTCCATTCGGTGAACTCGTATTCCGGCCGGGTGTAGGACGCGGCCTTGCCGCCGCCCAGCGTGGTGGAACCCGCCGCCGGGATGACGACCACGTCTGCATAGCCCTGCTTGATCGCGCCGGCCGCCATCTGCACCGCATAGGCGCCCGAGATCTGCGCCGTGAAGGCGATGGGCTGGCCGAACTGGTGGGCAATATTGCCTTCGTTCACGCCGCTGCCATTGCCGCCCTCGAAGGTGAAGGCGATGTAGCCGTCGACGTCCTTCATCTTCAGGCCGGCATCGTCCAGCGCGGCGTTGGTCGCCTCCTGGATCAGCGCCAGGGCGCTGCGGCCGGAATTGCGCTGCTGCTTGGTGGCGTGCACGCCGACAATGGCGACTTCGCGCTGCTGTGACATTGCTCAACTCCCCGGACTTCGTTTGACAAATAAAGGGGCCGCGCCATGCTGTCCAGCCTGACAGCGGGTCGCGAAGACGGCGCCCGCATCGCGGACAGGGGGGAAGCAATGCTGGTCAATGCCGCCGCGCCAAGCGGCGTCGCGCCGCCCATGGGCCAGGCCGAATTCATCCTGCCCGCCACAGACAAGGCCGATACCGCCCCCTTCTGGCAGGCGACGCGCGAAAAGCGCCTGGTCGTGCAGCGCTGCGACTCCTGCGGCAAGACGCGCTTTCCGCCGCGCCCGCATTGCGGCGCGTGCCGCAGTGACAAGCTGTCATGGCCCGAAGTGTCGGGATTCGCGAAGATCTTTTCCCACATCGTGGTCTATCCGCCGGTCCTGCCGGCATTTGCGAAGTATGCGCCGTTCCCCGCCGTGCTGGTCGAACTGGCCGAGGGCAAGCACCTGCGCATGTTCGGCAACGTCATCGCGAAGCCGGGCGATACGATCAACGCCATCAATCCTGATTCGCTCTACATCGGCCAACCGGTGCGGGTGCATTTCGAGGTGCTGACCGACGGTGTCACCCTGCCGCGCTGGTTGCTTCAGCCGGAAGGGGCGCGCTGATGTCCGTTACGACCCTTATCAAGGACCGCACCGCCATTGCCGGCATCGGCATGGCGCCGTATGGCCGGGGCATCGAGTCCAGCGAGGAACATCTCGCCGGCATGGCGGTGAAACAGGCGCTGGACGATGCCGGCATCGACGCCGCTGAGGTCGATGGCCTCGTCTCGTATGACATGGAGGTGACGGCGCTCGAGGAAATGGCCTCGAACATGGGCCTCGGCGACCTGCGCTTCATCGCCCATACCAGTTGCGGCGGCGGCGGATCGTGCGCCGGTGTCGGCCTTGGCGCCATGGCCATCGTCACCGGTCAGGCTGACGTCGTCGTGGCGTGGCGCTCGCGCAAGCGCAGTTCAAAGGAAAGCCGCTGGTGGATGAACCAGCCCTCGATCGTCCGCGACCGGCAGATGTGGCTGCGCCCGCACGGCGTCGTCCGCACCGCCGACGAGATCGCCTTCATGGCGCGGCGCTACATGCACGAATACGGCGCGACCCAGGACCATTTCGCCAACGTGGCTCTGGCCTTCCGCCGCCACGCCAATCTGAATCCCACCGCCGTCATGCATGAAAAGAAGATGACGCGCGAGAGCTATCACACGTCGCGCTACGTGGCCGATCCGCTGCGGCTCTACGATTGCTGCCTGGAAACCGATGGCGCCTGCGCGCTGGTCCTGGTCTCGGCCGAGCGCGCAAAGGACCTGAAGCAGAAGCCGGTCTATGTCCACGCGGCCGCCCAGGGCATTTCGCGCGACAGCAGCATCATGGTGCAGTGGTACGCCGAGGACATGATGCGCACGCAGGCCGTCGCCTGCGCCGAGGGCCTGTGGAAGCACAGCGACATACGGCCAAAGGACATCAAGGTCGCCGAGATGTACGACGCCTACACCCCGGAAATCCTGTTCACGCTGGAAGGCTACGGCTTCTGCGGCCGTGGCGAGGCAGGGCCGTTCACCGATGACGGCAATATCGAACTGGGTGGCCGGCTTCCCATCAACACCAATGGCGGCAGCCTGTCCGATGCCTACCTGCACGGCTTCAACCTGGTGATCGAAGGCGTGAAGCAGATGCGCGGCACCTCGACCGCCCAGGTGCAGGACGCCGACACCTGCTTCGTCAGCGGCAGCGATTTGGTGCCGACGAGCGCGATGGTGCTGCGGCGCTGATATACGACGCCCCACGCTTCGACGGGCTCAGCATGAGGCTACTGAAAGGCTTCTGAAGTCGCCCTCATGCTGAGCCCGTCGAAGGGTGAGGACGCACCCCGAGGCTAGACGCCCCAGTGCCAAAAGTTGCGGCCCTCGCCCATCAGGTTGCGCGACAGCACCATCTTGTGCACCTCGGACGCGCCATCCACCAGCCGCGCCTGGCGCGCATAGCGGTAGATCCATTCCAGCACGGTGTCGCGCGAATAGCCGCGCGCGCCGCACAGCTGGATCGCCGTGTCGACCGCCTTGTGCAGCACTTCCGACACGGCCACCTTCGCCATGGAAATCTCGCTGCCGGCGCGGTCGCCCTGGTCCAGCTTCCACGCCGCCTTCATGGTCAGCAGGCGGCCGATCTCGATATTCATGGCCGCATCGCCCAGCAGCCATTGCACGCCCTCGCGGTCGGCCAGAGTGTGGCCGAAACTCTTGCGCTCCTTCACATACTCGGTCGCGATCTCCATCGACCGCCTGGCCAGGCCCAGCCAGCGCATGCAGTGCGTCAGGCGCGCCGGGCCGAGACGGATCTGCACCGCCTTCAGCCCCTCGCCCTCGCGCATCAGAACGTCTTCCTCGGCGATTTCGAGGCCGTCGAAAATCAATTCGCAATGGCCGCCATGTTCCTCGGGGCCCATGATCGGGATACGACGCTCGATCTTCCAGCCCGGCTGGTCCTTGTGGAACAGGAAGGTGGTAATGCCGCGGCGGTTGTCATCGGACGTGCGCGCGGCCAGCACGAAATGCTCGGCCACACCGGCGCCGGTGATGAACCACTTGCGGCCCTTGACGATCCACTTGCCGCCCTTCTTCTCGGCGCGGGTCAGCATCATGGTCGGGTCGGAGCCGGAGCCGGGATGCGGCTCCGTCATCGCGAAGGCCGAGCGCACCTTGCCCTGCGCAATCGGCATCAGCCACTTTTCCTGCTGGGCCGGCGTCGCCACCTTGGCCAGCAGCATCATCGTGCCATCATCCGGGGCGGCCGAGTTGAACACCACGGGCCCGAAGATCGAGCGGTTCATCTCCTCGTAGCAGGCCGCCATGCCGACATGGCCCAGGTTCTGGCCGCCGAACCTCTCCGGCAGCTGCAGGTTCCACAGCCCCGCCGCCCGCGCCTTGACTCGCAGTTCCTCCAGCCGGCCCAGGCTGATGTTGTCGTGTTCGTCCCACGACGACTTGTCGGCCTCGGCCGGCAGGATGTGCTGTTCGACAAAGGCAGCGACCCGCGCGCGATAATCCTCGATGCGCGGCGACAGTGAAAAATCCATGGTTGTGGAAATCCTCTTACACTTCGGCGGTTTCGTATTCCGCCGGCAGGTCGATGACGATGCACTCGAAATCGTCGGAATAGTCGACCACTTCATGCACGAAATCGGGGGGCTGGGTCCAGCACGTCCCGGCATCCATTTTGATGGTGCCGAGCGGGCCCAGATCCATGGTCTGGTAGCCTTTCAGCACGTACATCAGCTGGAAATCCAGCCGGTGCAGGTGGCGTCCGCCGGCCTGGCCGGTGCGGAACTCGTGCGCCGCCTTGGCGATAAAGGCGTTCACCTTCCCGCCGGTGCCCGCCATTAGGCCGAGATCGCGCGCCACGATATGTGTCCGCTTCTCGATCGGCTTGAAATCGTCCGGGCCAGGCTGGCTGACGATCGGCATCTCGCGCGCCGCCTCCGGCAGTTGCGCGGCGCTGGTTTCGTAGTCCGCCGGCAGGTTCAGCAGCAGCACCTCATAGTCGTCGGAATAGGCCAGCACGTCGTGCGCCAGACCATGGGGCTGGGTCCAGCAGGAGCCGGCCTTCATGACAACCTCGCCCTTGCCGGCCAGGCCCATTTTCACCCAGCCCTTGAGGACGTAGAGCCACTGGAACTGCGCCATGTGCCGGTGCGCCCCGCCGGTTTCGCCAGGCCGGCAGGGATAGGCCGCGCGTAGCACCATGGCGCCGACCATTCCGTCCGTCGCCGCCGATACGCCGAGGTCGCGCAACTCAAGATACGAAGGCGGCTGGGTCCGCCGGAAATCATCCGCACCTGCGTGGCTGACGACGACCCTTTGCTGCCGCGCTTTGGCTTTGTCCAGCATGGTTTCCTCCTTGCCCAAATCTGAAAGTACCGGTTTACAGGCGGTTTAGCCAAGCAGGATTGGCGTCCGCGACAGTGGCGATGGAGGCCCGTCGATGACGGTCACCGGCAGCGCATCCGGCGCGGCTTTTTGCTTCCATTGCCAGGCGCCGAGCGCTCAGCCGTCCGCATCGACATCCTTTAAGGCCGTCATGAGCGGATCGGTGACGGTCCGCAACAGGCCCAGGTCTGCGCCAAGCTCGGCTGCAACCTTTGTCACGACCGCGACGTCCTTGTAGATGAACCGCCCCACCCCCTGGATGAACGCTTCCGGAGAGCCGCTTGCGGCAAGCATCTGCATCGCCGCGCTATCGCCCGAGCAGTAGCCCAGCACGCGCGCCAGCTCGCCCGGATCCAGTCCGAACTCACCGCCCAGCCGACACGCTTCCAGCGCCAGCTGCGCGTGCGCGCCCAGCATGATGTTGTTGATCAGCTTCATCCGTTGCCCGGATCCCAGCGGGCCGATGTGAAACACGGGATTTGCATAGGCGCCCAGCACGGCGCGGCACCTGGCGAAATCTTCGGCGGTGCCGCCGACCATCATCGTCACGTTGCCGGCGGCGACCTTGGCGGGGCCACCGCTCCCTGCCGCGTCAACGACGTGCACGCCCCGCAGATTCGCCCGCGCCGCGATCGCCTCTGCGGTCTTCGGGCTGCCGGTCGTGTGGATGATGAGGGTCGCCCCGGCGTCCATCGCATCGACAAGGCCACCCGCCAATGCCAGTTCCCTGACCTGGTCGTCCGTGTAGACATACAGGATAACGAACGCACGGCCGGCCGCGAGCGCCTGAACGGAGGGCGCGATCTCCATGCCGAGGGCGGCCAGTTCATCCCTGAGCGCGGGTCGGCGGACCAATACCGCGACGCTGTGCCCCGCCGCCAATAGTCGATCGACCACTGGCCGCCCCATTTCGCCCACCCCGATTACCCCGATCCGCACGGCCGTCCTCCCTCATCCGCCCCCAAGGTACCGGCTCGTGGACAATTGCGCCAAGCAGGATTGCCCCGTCTCCATGGGGCGGATAGGGTCCGCGCCGGGAGGAGACTGCACATGGCTCGCCTGGCAGGAAAGACCGCCTTCATCACGGGCGCGGGCAACGGCATCGGCCGCGCCGCCGCGCTGCGGTTCGCACAAGAAGGCGCGAAGGTTGTGATCGCCGACATCGATGTAATGGCCGCCGAGGCGGCGGCCCATGCCGCGGGCCATGGCGCCATCGCCATTCATACCGATGTCACCGAACCGGACAGCATCGAGGGCGCTCTGGCCAAGGCCGTGCAGACATTCGGCCGGCTCGACATCCTGTACAACAATGCCGGCGGCGCGCAGGGACGCGACGGCACCGTGGTCGATGTGTCGCTGGACGAGTTCTGGCGCACCATCAAGCTGGACCTGTACGGCACCTTCCTGTCGTGCCGCTTCGGCCTGAAGCACCTGATGGCGGGCGGCGGCGGCGCGGTGGTGAACACCGCCTCGGCCGTCGCTTTGATGGGCCTGCCCCGGCTCGACTGCTACACGGCGGCGAAGGGTGGCGTCGAGGCGCTGACCCGCTCGCTGGCGGTCGAATACGCGCCCTACAAGATCCGCGTCAACGCGGTGGCGCCCGGCGTCACGCTGACCGAGCGCATCCTGCGCGTGTCGGGCGGCGACGTCAGCAATTTCGACCTCGCCAAGAAGCACCTGCTGGGCATGGTGCAGCCGGAGGATATCGCGGCCACCGCTTTGTATCTCGCCTCCGACGACGCGCGCATGGTCACCGGCACCCTCGTGCCGGTCGATGCAGGCGCCGCCGCCACCTGATTTTTTCTTGAAGCAGAGGATGAGTAAAATGGGTCGTCTCGACAACAAGGTTGCCATCGTCACCGGCGGCGGCAACGGCATCGGCCGCACGACAGCGGGCCTGTTTGCCAAGGAGGGCGCCAGCGTCGTCATCGCCGAGTTCGACGCGGCAGCCGGCAAGGACGCGGTAAAGGAAATCACTGCATCAGGCGGCAGAGCGAGCTTCGTCCACGCCGATGTGACGGAGCCCGACAGTGTGCAGGCGATGGTGAAGTTCGCCGTCGATACCTATGGCAAGCTGAACATCCTGCACAACAATGCCGGCGGCTCGACCACGCGCGACAACATCATCACCGAGGTGCCGCTGGAGGAGTTCTGGTACGCCATCAAGCTGAACCTGTTCGGCACGTTCCTGGGCTGCCGCTTCGCCATTCCGGAAATGGTCAAGGCCGGCGGCGGCTCGATCATCAACATGGCGTCCAGCTTCGCGATCATGGGCGTGCCCAAGCAGGACTGCTACACGGCGGCCAAGGGCGGCATCGTTTCGCTGACACGCTCTCTCGCGGTCGAGTACGGCCACCAGAACATCAAGGTCAACGCCATCGCTCCGGGCGTGACCATGACCGACCGCGTCATCAAGCGTTCGAACGGCGATCCCAGCGCCTACGACCTCGCGAAGAAGCATCGCATCGGCTACGGCAAGCCGCTGGATATCGCCTACATGGCGCTGTATCTGGCCTCCGACGAATCGCCGGTCACGACCGGCGTGACCCACCCGGTGGACGGCGGCGCGTCGGTTTCCTAGCGGCCCGCGGCGCCGAGCCGGCGGAGCCTGTCCAGCCAGCGGCGCTGCCGGCCTTCGCCGGCGGCGCCGACCATGCCGACAATCGTTGCCCGCACAGGCGCGAAGCCGACGAAGCGGAGGATGTTGCGCTCGAGGCTCTTCAGCGAATGGGCGCCGAAGTACCAGCGATAAACCAGCGCCGGCATGCCCATGGTGACCACGATGCGGGCTGAGCGGCCCTTCAGCCGGCCGCCGTTCAGGCTGCGCGCGCCGGGATCGATTGCAAAGCCAGGCCGGAACACCTGCTCGAGGAAACCCTTCAGCAGGGCAGGCATGGCGCCGAGCCACAGCGGATACAGGATGACGAGATGCTCCGCCCAGCCGATATCGGCCTGCGCGGCGGCCAGGCCCGGCGGCACACTGCCCGTCTCCCAGTCGGCCGCGCGCGCCAGCAACGGAAACTCGAGGGCCGCCACGTCGATCCGGCGAACCTCGTGCCCCGCCGCAAGCGCGCCGGCTGCATAAGCGTCGGCGAGGGCGTGAACCAGGCGTTCGGGACGCGGATCGGGGTGGCCGTTGATGACGGTGATGCGGCGGCCCACGGCTACCGGTTCCCGACCATTGCGTTCAGCTCGTGCAGCGGCCCGTCGCCGAGGCCGAGCTCGTCGAGATGCTTCACCGTGTTGGCCAGGTAGTCGCGGTTCGGCCCGCGCTTGCCTTTGGCCACGGCGATGATCGCGGCCACCTCGTCCAGCGTCTTGCGGCCGGCATATTCCGGGTGATCCGGATTGACCGTGAACGCCAGGACGCGGCCCGGCGCATCATTCAGCTTCGCGTTCAGCAGGCGCGGCTCGTAGATGCCGTTCACCAGTTCGCGCCGGTACAGGTAGTCCACTACCGGCTCGCGCTGCGCCGCCGCCACGCGGAACGCGCGGCCCCGGCACGCCCCGCCCGGCTGCAGGCCCAGGACCAGGCCCGGCGCCTCGCGCGTGCCACGGTAGTGCTGCGACCAGACGCAGAACGCCCGGTGCCAGCCGCGCACCGTCGCCGGCAGGACTTCGAGATAGGGAAAGCCCGGGTCCCACATCAGCGAGCCGTAGGCGAACACCCAGAAATCCCCCGCGCCCAGGTCCAGCACCGGGCGCGGATGGCGCTCGTGCTCGGCCAGCGGAAACTCGGCATCGAACGGAATGGGCTCGAAGGGTCGGGTCACGCCCTATTTATAGGGAACGCGGCCGGTATCGGCTATGTTCTCCCGCCATGCGCTACCTCATCCTGCTCGGCGCGCTTGCCGCCGCCATTCTCGGCTACTGGTTCTACTGGGACCATGTGGCCGACCGCGCCCTGGCCGAAACCCGGGGCTGGATCGCCCGCGAACAGGCCCAAGGCCTCGCCATCCAGCACGGGCCGCTGTCGGTTTCCGGCTTTCCCTACCGCGTCACCGTCAACGTGCCGGCCGCCCGCCTGGCCAGCGCGGCCAAGGCCGATCCGGGCTGGCGCGTTGCCGGCGACCTGGCGCTCAACATCCAGCCCTGGCAGTTCAACCACATGGTCCTGCAGGGTCACAACCTGCACGCCGCCACCTGGCGGGCCGACGAAACTGCGCCGGGCGATGCGACCGCGTTCGAGGCGCGCGCCAGCATCGTGGCCGACAAGGGCCAGTGGCAGCGCATCACCATCGACGCCAAGAACCCCGCCATTGCCCGCCCGGTCGCGACCCTGACCGCCGACCGCCTGCTGGCCAGCACCAGGCGCAACAGCGGCGAGGACAAGGACCGCCCGGCCGATACGTTCGACGTGGCGCTGACCGCCGAGCGCCTGAGCGTGCCGCCGACCACCGCACCGGGATTCCCGCCGGTAATCGACCGGTTCGACGCCGTCGGGCAATTGTCCGGCGCGTTGCAGCGCGGAAACCTGCGCGATGCGCTGGAGGCGTGGCGCCAGTCGGGCGGCATCCTCGACCTGTCGAAGGTCACGCTGCTGTGGGGCGGCATCGACATTGCCGGCGACGGCACGCTGACCGTCGACCGCGAATTCCGCCCGCTGGCCGCGCTCAGCGCCACGGTTCGCGGCTATGACCGCATCGTCGATGCGCTGGCGGCGTCGGGCCAGTTGCGCACCGGTGATGCGGGCCTCGCGAAGTTCGCCCTTGCCGCGCTCAGCCAGAAGGAAGGCAAGAACCCGCCGTTCATAAAGACGTCGATCTCCGCCCAGGACGGCCGCCTGACGATCGGCCCCGTCCCGGTCGCCCGCCTGCGGCCCGTGATCGCGGAGTAAAGGATATTCGTACCCAGCCCAATAGAGAAGAAAAAGTTATTCACCACCAGGACACCGAGGCGCCGCAACTCGAAACTCTTGGAGTCTTGGTGGTCTTGGCGATGAATTTTGTTTTGGGGTTTGCCGCCACTGCCACGGCGCAACCGCGGCCCGAAGTCATTGGCACCAGCGAACTGGTGCTGTTCTGGGCCAGCCGGCAGGCGGACGGCGAAACCCGCGGCCAGGCCCTGTACGAGCGCCAGCGCGTCTTCGCCCGCGACACCGTCGCGACGGCAGACCGGGCCGCCCTGCACCTGCAGTTCAACGACAGCACCGAGTTGCGCCTCGGCGAGAACGCGGTCGTCCAGCTGGACGATTTCGTCTATCGCCGCGACAGCGCCGACCGGCTGGCCGTCTCGGTCGCCAAGGGCGTGGCGCGCTTCATTACCGGCCGTATGCAGGCCGACCGCATCCGCATCGTCACGCCGGTGTCGCTGATCGGCGTGCGCGGCACCGACTTCTCGGTCTGGGTTGAGCCCGACGGACGCACCACCATCTGGGTCACCCAGGGCCAGATCGAGGTGCAGCCGCTGAATGGCGCACCGGAAACGGTCGGCGCCGGCGAGACCGTGGCGGTGGCGACAAGCGCCAGCCCGGTCCAGCGCAATGCGACACGTCCGCCGCCCGACATCGGCCTCGGCCCCGCGCGCGAATTGCGGTAGGCGGAGTCGACTGGGCGCCACCCTCGCCCTTCGACGGGCTCAGGATGAGGGTAATTTACGAAGCACACTCTCTCATCAGCCTCATGCTGAGCCCGTCGAAGCGTGAGGCGACAGCACGGCATCCGGGTTAATCTGCCCGCGGCAGGAGGAAATACATGGCGAAGACGGCGCGCGCGGCGGTTCTGCATGGCGACCAGCGGTTCGAGGTGCGGACCTATCCAGTGCCCGACATCGCCGACGATTCCGGCCTGATCCGCGTCACCGCCTGCGGCATTTGCGGCACTGACGTCGAGCAATATGCCGGCAAGTTCCAGAACTATCCCGTTATCCCGGGGCACGAGCCGGTCGGCATTATCGAACGCATCGGCGACAAGGCGGCGCGCAAATGGGGCGTCGATGTCGGCGACATGGTCGCCATCGAGCCGATGATCGCCTGCGGGGAGTGCGACACCTGCAGGCGCGGCCTGAAGACCTGCCGCAAGTACGGCGTCACCTCGTACGGATTCTTCCCGCTCGACACGCCGCCCTATCTGCTCGGCGGCTATGCCGAGTACATGTATTTGCATCCCGACACGGTGCTGCACAAGTTCGCGCCGAATACCGACCCTGTCATGGCCTCGTTCTACAACCCGCTGGGCGCCGGCTTCTCGTGGACCGCGAAGGCGGCGGAGACAAAGCCTGGGGACACCGTCGTCATCCAGGGCGCCGGCCAGCGCGGCCTGATGTGCCTGATCGCGGCGCGCGAAGCGGGGGCGGCGAAGATCATCGTGACCGACCTCGCGGCGGCGCGCTGGAAGCTGGACCTGGCGCTGCAGTTCGGCGCCAGCCACGCCATCGCCGCCGACAAGGAAGATCCCGTCAAGGCGGTGCATGACATTACCGGCGGCCTCGGCGCCGATGTCGTGCTGGATGTGTCTGGCACGCACCAGAAGCCGGTCGTCGATGCGATCAAGATGGTGCGCCCCGGCGGCACCGTGGTGGTCGCGGCGCTGAAGTATCGCGGCCTCAGCGACTTCCGCCTTGATGACATGACGTTCAAGGCCGTCACCCTGCGCGGTGTGCTGTCGGTGGATTCCGATTCCTACCGGCCCGCCATGGCGCTGATCGCCAGTGGCAAGTACCCCCTGCGCGACCTCCACACCCATACGCTGACGCTTGACCATGCCGAGCGCGCGATCAAGCTGCTCGCCGGCCAAGTGCCGGACGAGCGCGCCTTCCACATCGCCATCTGCTGAGGCGACTGTCTCCAACTTGTCACCGCCCTCGCCCTTCGACTTCGCTCAGGATGAGGTCTATTTCTCCCTCTCATTTTCGCCAAGGAGGCCCCATGTCCTACGTCGATGGTTTCGTGCTCGTCATTCCGAAGAAGAACCTGGCCGCCTACCGCGTCATGGCGCGCAAGGCCGGCAAGATCTGGATCGAGCATGGCGCGCTGAGCTTCCAGGAGAACATCGGCGAGGACATGAAGCCCAAGTACGGCATCCCCTATCCGCGCCTCATCAAGGCGAAGCCGAGCGAACTGGTCGCCTTTTCGTGGATCACCTTCAAGTCGCGCGCCCATCGCGACAAGGTGAACGCCAAGGTCATGGCCGACCTCCGCCTGACCGGCATGGAAGGCCCGATGCCCTTCGACATGAAGCGCATGGCCTATGGTGGCTTCACCTCGCTCGTGAAGCTGTAGTGCGCCGCCCTCACCCTTCGACGGGCTCAGGATGAGGGCCACTTTTTGACCTCATTAGCCGCATGCAGAGCCCGTCGAAGCGTGAGGCGGTCCATAAGTTCGGGCCCACGGAACGACTGCTCTCCCCGGTCGTCTTACCTCACGCACAGGAGGGATCGCGATGCGCTGGCAGGACCTGAACCGGAGTTCGAATGTCGAGGACCGTGGCCGCGCCGGCGGCGGGTTCGGCATGCGCGGCGGCGGCATTCCGCTGGGCCGGGCCGGCGGCCTGGGGGGCGTCGGCATCGTCATCGTGCTGGTCGCCAGCATCTTCTTCGGTTTCGACCCCACGATCCTGCTGCAGGGCGGCGACCCGTACGAGACGGCGGAGCCCCGTGGCACGGGCGAGTCCGCCACGCCCGAGGCGCGCGATTTCGTTTCAGCGGTGCTGGGCTCGACGGAAGAAGTGTGGGGCCAGGAATTCCGCGACGCGGGCCGCACCTACGAGCAGCCGCGACTGGTCCTGTTCGGCGATGCCGTGCGCTCCGCCTGCGGCACGGCGCAATCGGCCATGGGGCCGTTCTATTGCCCACTCGACCGCAAGGTCTATCTCGACACCGCGTTCTTCGACGAATTGTCGCGCCGCTTCGCGGCGCCGGGTGACTTCGCCCAGGCCTATGTCATCGCCCACGAAGTGGGCCACCATGTGCAGACGCTGCTGGGCATATCCGACCAGGTGCGCCGGCGCGCCGAAACCAATCCGGGCCAGGCCAATGCGCTGTCCGTGCGCCAGGAACTGCAGGCCGACTGCTTCGCCGGCCTGTGGGCCAACCATGCCGACCAGGCGCGGCAGATTCTCGAAAGCGGCGACGTGGAAGAGGCACTGAACGCCGCCAGCGCCATCGGCGACGACCGCCTGCAGAAACAGGCGCAGGGGCGCGTGGTGCCGGACTCCTTCACCCATGGCAGTTCCGAGCAGCGGGTGCGCTGGTTCAAGCGCGGCCTCGAGACCGGCGACATGAAGGCCTGCGACACGTTCGGCGCCGAGCGGCTCTGAAGCCGCGGGCGTGATCCCGTCGCGTTCACGTGTCTCCGGCGCCTAGGCGTCGGTTTTGTCGGTCGCCTTGTCCTTGTCCATCGATTCGATGATCTGCTGCCACCAGGACGCGGCCGAGGAATCCCCGCTTGCCTTCAACATCTCGACCCGCCGCGCGGCAATTTCCCGCGCCAGGTCGCCATGCTGCTCGATCAGGTAGGCTTTTGCCTTTTGTATGAAGGTTTCCATTGCCCCCGTTCCCGAACGCCGCGCCTGTGGCTGCCGAACGTTCTCATTTCTCAGGAAAGCAGACCGACCTGGCTTCCGCGCAGGTCATTCCGCCGCTTGAACGATTTCAGTAGATCCATGATCGCCGCCGGCGTAGGTCCGTCCTGCCGGTGCTTCGGATCGATCAGCGCCCGCACGACCGGCTGCGCCGATTCAGGAAGCTCGACCAGATGCCGGAGCTCCGTGGACCCGGTGGCGAACAGGCGGTGGGCAATGCGAAGGCGAAGCAGCGTCGTCATGTCACGATGCCGGGGATCTATCGCGATCTTCCGCTCGAGCCGATCCAGTTCGGCTCGCGGTCCTTCAAGCGCCTGCATGAAATTGCCATCCGCGTAGAGCATGATGCCTGTGACGTCGCACGCCTTGTTGTTCCGGCAACACTTTTCCAGGAGTTCGGCGATGTCGGCGTCGCTCATTTTCCGGACAGCGGTGCTGACGAAAACCAGAACGTCGAGATTCGAACTCATCACGCAACCGTCGCAACAGACTCTGGCTCGTTGCGAGGCAATCTATTGGGTCGAGTGTGTGCCAATAGCCCGGGATAGTCCCTAGTCGATTCGACCTAGGGAGCGGCGGCGGCGCTCAATCTGCCCCAGGCCCAGCCATCGGCAAGGTAGGAATCTGACCCTTGCGGCCAACGCTTCCGTCTAGCGATCACGCCGGAACGTAGGTCAGCCGCACCACGTCCTCGCCGATCCGGTCATGCGCCACGAGGCGGAGCCGCGGCCGCGGTCCGGCGAAATAGGGCGTGCCGCGGCCCAGCACGACGGGGTGCAGGTAGATGCGATACTCGTCGATCAGGCCAAGCTGGGTCAGGCTGTGCGCGAGGTCCGGCCCGGCGACCTCGATTTCGCCATCGTGCGCAGCTTTCAACGCGCGGATCGCGCCCTCGAGATCGCCCTCGACAAGTTTGGCGTTGGGGCCGACCGATCGCGGCGAGCGCGAGACGACCCATTTCGTCTGCTTACGCCACGCCGCCGCGAAGGCGCGCCTGTCCGCATCCCATTCAGGATGCTCATCGTCCCAGCAGCACATGATCCCATATATCTTGCGCCCGTATAAGCTGCCCACCTGCCCTTGCGCCTCCGCGATGAAGTGGCGGTACAGCGTCGGGTCGGGCGTAAACTCCGTGTGATCGACATAGCCGTCCAACGACTGGTTCATGCCGAACACAAGCTTGGCCATGCCCACTTCCTTTCTTTACGCCTCGCCCTCTAGCAACGGAGGCATTCAAGCTTAACCCCTCGCCCCTTGCGGGAGAGGGAGGGGCCCGCGAAGCGGGAGGGTGAGGGGTACTTCAGCGCATCGCCCTCACCCTTCGACGACGCTCAGGATGAGGTCTACTCAAACACCGCTCTCTCGCTAGCCTCATGCTGAGCTTGTCGAAGCGTGAGGCGGCCCCGCTCAGCGTGGATTGAGCGAAGGCTACCCCTTGCTTGCGGGGATGACGTATTTCCGTGTGTCGATAATATCACCGCAATAGTCCCGCGGAGCGCGCCCCCCAACCGCTTCACGAGCTAGGAACGAGAAGAGAGTCGCTTCCACCAATACTTTTTGTGTGGCGGCGTCGATCAAAGTCTCCCTTTGCTCCTTGAACGTTCCGTCCGAAGTATCGCGGAAGATTTCTTTTCTCTCGAGGCGAACTGGAGCAATCTCAACGCGGATTCGCTCAGTGCCGATGCACCTTTCTCCCACTTTCGGCGAGCCCTGAAGCCCGGCCGGCGATGCTATCTGTGCCTCCTTATTGATGCACGACGTGTCCCCCGCAGGTTTGATCGTGAATTTGTGAAGACCAGGGCTCACAGACTGAAAGCGATAATCTGGTTCGCTGACATCGACTTCCACGTAGTCGAATCCGCTAAAAAGGTAGATTCGGCAGCGGGACCCGCATCCCTGCTGGTCTGCATCCCTTAAAGGGCTCCAAGATTTGAGGGAGAATTCGGCCTCCACATGGAGGAGGTACGATGCCAAGGAAGCGATATACGGCGGAGCAGATCATCGGGCTGCTGCGGCAGGCCGAGGTGGAGCTGGCAAAGGGCCGGACG